>DATNQO010000034.1:0-5510 GCA_036704005.1 Leptolyngbyaceae cyanobacterium
CCGCAGCTAGGAAAAAACATGACCCACCTGCCATGCCCAGAAATGGGGTGAGCAGTTTCATGCCCCGCATATTCGCCAGCGTCCGTGTCGATCGATGCTCTGACCACTCTTTGACCGACTGCTTCAACACTGCCTGGAACGCTAGTCCAGACGCGAGACTGGCAAGCAAACCCGCAACGAGTAAGAAATAGGGAGGTTGGGGAAAGAAATAGGAAGCGTAATCCATGGGAGGGGTTAGGGGTTAGGGGTTAGGGGTTAGGGGTTAGAGGCTAGGGACTAGTATTTTTTATTTTCAGTCCCCAGTCCCCAGTCCCCAGTCCCCTCACTTAACCCACAAAACTTTATAAGTAGCGATTTTCCAAGGTTGAATTGTGGAGTTTTGTTGCTCAGATGAGAATTCGGTAGTGGGACGTTCTAATAAATCTACTGGCTCATCTAAAGTTAACTGTAGGTCACTGTGTAATGATAATTCTGCTGTGACACCATGAGATTCATAACATCGGAGAATTAATTGTTGTTGGTCGTCTTCGGATGGCTTGAAAGCCATTAAGACTAAGTTTTCGGCTGGTAGGTTTAAAAAACTCACTCTGTCTTTTTGGGGGACTGGTGGTTCGACTACGCTCACCAACCAGGAGTGAGGGAGTGGGGAAGTAAAGTTTAGTTTGGCTTGTAGAGGGATGTTTAATTCATATCCCTTTTGTACTGTATTGGCTGATTCCCAGGTGTTCACGTGTGGATACACAGCATATGTAAATTCGTGTACGCCTCGGTCGGCTTCTAGGTCAGGCCAGGTGGGGCTGCGGAGTAATGTTAGTCTTAGTTGCTGGGGTTGGCTGTCGTAGCCGTATTTACAATCATTTAGTAAACTAACCCCGTAAATACCCTCATCTGTCTCTTGGGTTAAATCAGCCCAACGTAAAGCGGGGACTTCCCATTTTGCTTTGTCTTCTGGGGTTTGGGGTTGGGTTGGGCGGCGAATTGCACCGCAGGGGATTTCATAGGTGGCGAATTCGGCTGTAATATTGAGGGGGAAGGCTGCTTTGACTAAGATGTGGTTTTCTTGCCAGTTGACGGTAGAGGTGATTTTTAATAAGGGTGAACCGACTTGCAAGATATAGTCTTGAGAAAATTCTGAGTCACCCAACTGACGCAATACCCGCAGGCGACTTTGCACTGGGCCTTGTTCTAACCATTGGATAGATTTGAGGTGGGTTGCTGGTAGGGGATGATTATTATAGTTGGGATCGATATTCCAAGCGTCCCAATATTGTCCACTGTCTTTAAAGCCTTGTAGTTGATTTCCTGCACCAGACAATATTTCTCGTTGATGAGTTTTGTCATAGATGCTTGACAAATCTCCGGTATCGGGATCTACAGTCACCCGTAGGTGTTCGTTTTCAAGAACGTAGTCTAGGGATGTGGTTCTCTGCGAGACGCTCCGCGTAGCTTGCTTCCACGGAGTGGTACGACTGCGCCCTTCGGCTACGCTCAGGACAGGCTCACCAACCGGGGATGAGGGGGATAGCCAAAACAGGCGATAGCCTACGGATGGGATTTCTTGGGCGAAAAATATGAGGGTTGATGGTTCAGTTAATTGAGAAATTACTGGTTCGCCGTTGGTATCGTAGACTTGCCATTGTTGGTTGGCTGGTGATGGGGGTAGGGTGAGCGATACAACCTCGGAGCGTTGCCAATTGAGGGAGTTGAATACGAAAATTGGTAAGCTGTCGGCTTGTGGTGGCTCTGGTAGGGTAAAGTGAGATGCGATCGCCTCTAATGATGCTTCTAATATTTTGGTTCCCGTTTGTTCTACTTGCTGCCATTCGCTCAAGGCATCCACATATACTTGGGTAATGGAAGAACCGGGTAAAATATCGTGGAACTGGTGAAATAATACTTGCTTCCAAGCTGTCTCGATTTCGGCTTTGGGATATGTCGCGCCACAAATAACAGTCGCTAAGGTAGCAAATAGTTCCGCTTGGTAGAGTAAGTTTTCCGAATACCGATTCCAGCGTTTTTGGTCTGCGTGTGTAGTGTAGCAGCCGCGATGAAACTCTAGGTATAGTTCATCGTTCCAGGTGGGGAAGTGGGGAGTGGGGACTGGGGGGGATGAGGGGGATGAGGGAGATGAGGGAGATGAGGGGGATGAGGGGGATGAAGCTTTTGTTTCCCGTAGGGTTAATAATTTTCCCTCATCTCCCCCTACTCCCTCTTTAATCTGCTGCAAATACTTCTCGGCGGTGATAAATTCTAGGTCTGGGAAGAAGGGGGAGTTTTGCCAGCGTTGGGCAGTTTCTAACATATCACGGGTGGGGCCGCCGCCGTGGTCGCCGACTCCGGGAAGCCAAAGAGATTGATTTAAGTTGGTTTGGGCTTGCCATTCTAAAGCATAGGTTGCCATTTTGATGGGGTCAATGCCTTCGCCTATGGGTGCAGACATGAGACTTAAGACTTGGCTACCGTCTGGCGATCGCCACCAAAATGTTCCATAATCAAATTTGCTGGTATCGTTCCAGCGCAATTTTTGGGTGACGAAATACTCTATACCCGCATTTGCTAAAAATTGCGGTAGGGTTGCACAAAAACCAAAGGTGTCGGGAACCCAAACTACTGTGGTGAGTGTGCCAAATTTTTCTTGCACGTAGCGTTGACCATATAATAGCTGACGGGCTAGAGATTCGCCGGACAGTAAATTGAGGTCGGGTTCTACCCAAAAGCCACCGACAATTTCCCATTTTCCCGCCGCTACAGACTGTTGAATGGCTGTAAATAAGTCTGGGCGATGTTCTTCTATCCAAGCATATAGGGCTGGGGTGGAATGGCAAAAGATGAAGTCGGGGAAGTCTTGTTGGAGTTTGAGGGCTGATGCAAAGGTGTTTTGGGCTGCGTTCCAGGTTTCGTTGACTGGCCATAGCCATGCTAAGTCTAAGTGGGCGTGTCCTAATAAGTAGATTTTAAATTTCGGGTCGTTGATAGATAGATGATTGATCAGGTTTTGGCGTAGGGTAATTAAAGATTCTTGGTTGATGGGTGTGATTTGTTGTATTGCTTGGGTGAGAATATTTAATTCTGCTGGGGCAAACTTTTCTAGATAGAGTTGTAATATTGCTAACTCATCGGCAATGAAGCCGGGGTCAGGATGATTATAGTCTGTGGATTCGTAGATGAGGAGCGATCGCACTAAAGCACCATCACAATGTCCAGGGCTAACTAGTCGCAAAGCCACTACAAATTCTTCCCCTGGTGTGACTTGCGGACTGAGTAAAACCCTGGGGGAACAGTCAAATAAATCTCCTTCGCCTACCAATTCCCCATTTACATAAATTTTGGCAGAATCTGCCCACCACAGCAGCGATAGCCGCAAAGACAAACCCCCTATGGGATAATCATGTAAAGCTTGGGGAACGACAAACCTCTGCGCTAACCACAGGACTTTTTGACCACCAGTCCAAGCAATGTTACCTTTGCTGTTTAAATCTACTGATTGCCAAGTTGATAAATTAGATGCAGTCACATCTGTAATTTCCCTGTCCGAATCCTGGTATAACCAAGTAGACTGGACATTAACTTGGCAACAACTGCGTAATTGAGCGATCGCATCTGAGATTAAATTATTCTGGGATTGAGAGATGGTAGGGGTCATATTTTCGGTAAAATTAAAGTATTAAGGGAATTTTTCAAATAGTAGTCAGTAGTCAGAATTTAAAATTAAAGTTGTGTAAAACTATTGGCAGGCTAGATTTTCTTACTTTATCCCTCACAAGAAAAGCAGAGTTAAGAATTTTTAGCTTTTCCCTCTCCAGTGTTTGGTATATTCATGCCAAATCCTGAATACTTGATATTGTTTGGCGGGAGTCTCACAAATAAACAAGGCTCAAACTAATTAGTTACTATCATGTCATCTGGTTCTTCTGGTCGTTATCAAAGCAGATTTTTCAACTTTGTCAACCAGCAATCTCGGCGGTTGACGCAGCGTTGGGAGACTACCTTCCGCAATTTACAAGTTGCTACTAAGTGGGGTGTGTCAGCATTACTTTATCCTGTGTATCTATTTTTGCAATCAACTGATTCATCGGTGAAAAAGCTATACACCAAGGAACCACCATCTAGCCGACTTTTACCGCCTGATGATACTGTGTTATCAGAACCCCTCACTACTGATAGACCTATTTTGCGCGTGATAGAGTCAGTCCAGTATCTACCAGATGCAGAAATAGCCGCCACCTCAACAAAATCGAGATTATCCCATAGTTTGGAGTTATTCAGGTCTAAATTTTTTCCCCGTCGCATAACTCAACAGAAAATTTCTCAATCCTTAATCATTCCCAACAAGACTTTAGAAACAGATACTATCAGCCGTAATCTACCAATGGTGATAGGTGTGGCTTCAAATGTAGTCAATCGTCAGTTGGTACTTGTTAGCATTGAGAATCAAATTTTAGATATTTTGACACCTCAGCAGCAAGCAAAATTAACAGAACGAATTATTACTGAAATTGGGGAATATTGGCAAGAACAGCAGTTAATTGCAGATGAACAGCAAGCGCAGTTATTACCGGAAATTAATCGGATATTAGCGAAGCTGACAGGGGAAAACAGCGATACAGTAGCAACAGGTGTCTTCAACAGACTGAGGATATTTAATTTGCTAGATGTGGCGATCGCTCAATTGGAAGAAACTGCTATAGTACCAGCACAGCAACGCAGTTTAGAAATAGTGCGAGTTGCTCAAGCTCAATTGAACATTTTTCTTTATGGTAAAGAACAGCTAAACTCTAGAAAAGAAATAGTAGGTAATTCCCAGAGTTTGGCAAATCAGAAACTCAATATTTCTGCATTGATGGAAGCAGCCGTAAATTATTTCTTTGGTGTACCCAAAAATAAATTACTAGAGTCTGGTTTTTCTCAACAAGATTTACCTGATATTACCTATCATTCACAGCATGAATATTTTACGGATGACCCTTGGCTAGATTGGCATGATTTGTATGGTGAGTCTGGAAATGATAGTAAAAAATTCATGCAGTCATCGGCAATTAAATCTAGTTTTCCTCTTGGTAAATCAACTGGTAATAAAAACCAGATTGAAACTCAACAAAAAGCAGCATCTAATTTAGGGAAGAAGCAGAAACAAACATCTAAAAAGCAAGCCCTCGCTTATACATCAAAACAAACTTCTTCCGAAAACCAAGCAGAAGCTAAACCAGACTGGATAGATACGACAGCAACTGTACTAGGTTATGAAAAACATCCAGTAGAATACATCCTTGAAGGGTTAGATTATATTATTCTCTGGGTTGAACAAATTTTGGTGAATATCTTTTACTTTTTGCAAGGTCTGTTGCGAGGGAAATAGGGAGGTGCTAGTTACAGCATATTTTGGGTAAATGAGGTACAAGCGTAAAACCCAAAACCTTGTAGAGACTTTATATGTAACGTCTCTACAGTATTTCACGAATAGCGAAACTGCTGTAATTTTTTCAAGGTATTAACTAGAGACACTCAATTAA
>DATNQO010000035.1:0-20391 GCA_036704005.1 Leptolyngbyaceae cyanobacterium
ACTTTTTGAGACCATCTAATTCAATCGCTTGCATAACTTTTTGCCGGAAATCGTCACTATAAGCTTTTGCCATTGGGATGAGGTAGATGCAATGCTAACTCTTATAGTCTACGTCCTAACCTTTCTGGCTATGGCTATATCTGCCCAAACCGTAGCGATGACCTACGGTGGATCGAACGACCATCGCACCCAATACCCAACATTTGACTCATAAACAAAAACTTTTATATCACCCCATTGATGCAAGCGTTATCTGGCAGAATCCGCCAGATAGATTGGTCAAATGCAAATAAGCTGAAAGCAACTAGTGGTCTATCGCATTAATTTTGTTGGGTTATGGGTATTCAGATCCCCGACTTCTTTGAGAAGTCGGGGATCTATAAGCCTTCATAACTAATGCGATGAACCACTAGGGCATTGAAATTAACAGGAGCCGCGTTAGACCTAACCCGTGAGAAATTTACCGTAGTGGGTAAACATTCAAAAGCGATAGGTGCTGGCATCCAAGCTGCTACTGCTGCTGCTCACAAGTTAGCACGTATTTTTTATCGCCTTTGGACGAGTGGTGATCAATTTATTGACCCTGGCGTTGATGCTTATGAGCAACGGTATCGAGAGCGTGTAGTTAACAACCTCAAGAAAAAAGCTTTCGCTTTTGGTTTGGAACTTACCCCCATTTCTAACTCAACGCAATGTGTTTCTTGAGAGTCAAGCTTCTTAATGCCTTTGCGGTTTTAGAACCCAGCGAATTGGATCTACAGCATTTTCAACATTATCAACCGTCCCGTCAAGAAAAAATTCTTTCGCGTGCATAATCTAGTAGACCCTTAGCTAACGATGAGGACATTTGATAGGGTCTATTCTGTAATAGCGATTGTTTGAAAGAGTCCCAAGTTGGCGTATATCCATCTTCAAGAGCGTTAGCCTTAAAGTTTGTCCAGTTTAGTCTGATAGTCGATAGAAAGCCATATTGAGTTACTGCTGCATGTGATGAAGTTTCAAACTTTGGAATGTTATCTAGGCTGGGTTTAAAATTATTCCACTCAAAAGCGGCGGATTGAATATTGTCTAATTTTACCATATTCTCCTGAAACATTTTTTGCTGACTGACAATTTCTGTTTCAAGCAATGAAATGCTATTTAGCAATTCAGCGTTGAATTTATCAACTTTTGTCAATGCCTCACCCAGAGCGGCTTCATGCTTCTTTAATTCTTCGTCCTCTTTTGCCCCATTGATCGCTCCAATAATCGCATCTATTCCAACGGCGGCAAATACCCCAACGGCGCTAAAAGCTAGTTGAGACGCAGTGACAGCACCACCGCCGGCAACGACTTCTGCACCTGCTTCTGCGGCTGCTTCTGCACCTGCTTCTGCGGCTGCTTCTGCACCTGCTTCTGCACCTGCTTCTGCACCTGCTTCTGCACCTACTTCTGCACCTACTTCTGCCACACCAATTCCTGCGTTCTTAGCCAAGTTCGCCATTTCGAGAGCTGACTCTTTTGTAATCACCGCTGCGCCAGAAGCAGTGCGGGCAGCATATAATGCTCGACCTGCGAGCCATAAAAAACGACCGGCATTAGCGAAACCCAGTAGCTCAAAAGTGCCTTCCAGCCAAGGGGCTGCATCATATCCTTGTGGGTGATCAGGCCGATCTACATTTACACCCTCGATAAAATTTTCGTAATCTGACTGATTCTTATCAGCAATTGTTAAAACAATTAGCAAAGCATAATTAGTAGTCAGCTGTCGTCTCAATTGCTCAAGCCTAGATGAGTGCTGTTTTCCGTTTACAATAATATTGTCACGGATGTGCAGATACTGATTGTATTTATCATTTAATGTGCGATAGCGTTGTGCAATGTTATAAAAAACATTTTCCCAAGGAAATAAACCCATCCTTTTATGCCTCCATTTTTGAGTGTTTTTGGTGTTGATTACTGATTTATAAAAGGCAACACACAGCTACATTGAATATCTTTGAAAATAGGTACAGCATCCAATCAGCTTGTCTTTGCAATAAGTTAGACTCCAATCTGGACAGACGCAGATTTGTAGCTAGTACTCCACCCGATTGATAGAGATGAAAATCTGCAAAGAGTGAACCAAGTCGGGCGTAAGCTTTTGGATTCAAGAGTCTGGTTATCACCGCCGTTCTTTATCTGAAACTGCCATCTTTCGACTCAAAGCCATTTTTGGGGGTAAGTTGAGACGACGCTTTTTTGACAATCAGGCTGTCGAGTTATTTCTACAATGTGCGGCCCTCAATCGCATGATCCAGTTAGGTAAGCCCGACTCTTATAAAGTCGTTGGTTAGTTTCAACTGCGATCGCTGATTGGTATGTCTTTTTTTCTTTCATGCAACAAAGCCGTGGTGGACTACTACTAGGCGTTAGCTAGATTTGATTGATCTAAGAAAGATACACCACTTTGCCTAAAGTCAGCAGTAAAAATAGGATACAGGTTAAAATTAACTGTCCTTGTTTCTGAACCCTGAGCATCAGGGAAACGCGCAATGACTGTCCACCAGTAGGTTAGGTTCAACGAAGCTCCTGGTGTAAGATCACCAAAAGTTAGAACAGGCGCACTAGCATTGTCTATAATCTGACCATTTCTATCAACGATACGTGCATCGAATTGTGCTGAGTTATCATCAACATCAATATAAACCTGCACGTTTTTGAGAAGAACATTTCCGATGTTTTTTACTGTCACTTGATTCGCAATATAACCACCTGATTGTTTTAAAAACGTATCCGGCTAAAACTTATGCTGAATTTCAATATCTATCTTTTTATCAGATGTGCTGTGAGTAGCAGATTTCTGAGAGCCACTTGGCCATAAAAGTTGTTGTGTCATAAGGAAGAATCTCCTAATAAATCCTAGTTTTGTTACTGAACGTACTTGTGTAGGTAAAAACAAACAATAGCTGCAATAGCAGATATAGTCTGTCGCTTGAAGCGTCTAGCTTGAAAAATGTAGAAAATACAATTTTAAAATTGTATTTTTAAACACTTTATAAGGGGTAGTTTTACTGCCCTGTTATAAAGATACAATGACATTTAAGCAGGTTGTAAGCTTCTTAATATCAGTTTAATAAATTGTTTTTCGCTTGTTCATGTAGCGATCGCTAACTACTCATCTTTAAAACTGCCACACAATTTTGCTAGCGCATCGATATCTTGAATCTCAATGTCACGGTCATAGCTCAACGCCGCGTCACGGTTCTCAAGTAATATACGGCTGATGTATGCCCGTTTCTTAGATTCGTTAGCGTCGTTAAATAAAGCGGAACATACTTGAGCGTAAATCTGACGGTTAAGGTGTCCTTTAAACTTATTGACCTGTTTAGTGGCTTCTGTGACTACCCATTCCTTACCGTTGGTAATTTGGCATAAATTACACAGAGTAGCCATTGTTTCAGCGATATAGCGTGAGCATCTATCATGAGACACCTTAGCCGCTTTCTGGATAGCCTCAACCGTTCTCGACTCTGGCAGTGTACGCTTGTTAAATTTATCTAGCCAAGCTACAGCATTAACTACACCTTGAGCCGCTTTACCTAACACGGGTATTTTCTCAGGTGGCACAACTTCTGCAATGTGGCGTTTTAGCTGACCCTCAAAGATTACGTGAGCATCATCAACATAAGTAAAGATGCCACTACTCATTACTTCTGATTGCCTCCGACCAGTCAGAACCATAACAGCGATCGCAATTTCTTTCCATTTAGCGGCTGATTGGGGGAGATTGTTGACTGTATCGATTGCCCAACTGAGATAAGGAAAGACTTTAATAGCTCTAACATCCTCTTCCGCCGCTTCCGCCCTGGCTTTATTAAGCTTGTACTTAATTGCACCAATATCACTAAACGCACCCCTAACAGCCGTCTCAAAATCATTAAATGTATCTTCTAGGGTACGGTCATTAACTGGGGGAAACTTATCATTTTCTGGCTTGATAATCTGTGCCAAATAGCGCATTACCTCTACTCTAATTTTCTGAATTGAGCCGGGGTGTGCTTTGCCCTCTGGTGATTTAGCGTTGGCATAATCTTCGATAATTACGCGAGTCCTAGCCACTAAAATTGCAAACTCAGGTAAGAAGTATTTTTGAGTTTTGCACAGGTTTAGCTGATATTCTCGCAAGCCTGTTAAATCATCCTTATCAGCAGTTGCAAAGTAGAGTTTTTTAGCGATCGCCATTCTTTCGGCTTCTGAGTCGCTGTATTCAGTTTCTACTGTTGGTTGTGCTGGTGTTTCTACTACAGGTTGTACACCTGGTTCTACAGTGGGTTCTACACCTGGTTCTACAGTGGGTTCTACACCTGTTTCTACACCTAGTTCTACACCTAGTTCTACACTTGGTTCTACACTTGGTTCTACAGTCGTTTCTACGGTGGGTTCTACAGTCGTTTCTACAACGGGTTTTACTCTTCGCTTTTTTCGCTCCTCTAAAGCAGTCTCAACGGCTGAAATGTAATTAATACATTCATCCTGACGACCATTAGTAGTAATAAAAGATTTTTTCTCAACTTCGTAACCGTCACGGATTAAGGGTACTAAATTGTGATATTTCTCCCATAAATCAGCCGCTTGCTTGCGAATTGCTTTTGCTTTGTCCTTGCTGGCTAGATGAGCGAAACTATCTTGAATTGCTTGTATTGAGCGTGCCATAAGCTTTACAACCTTTTTGTGTGTCTCTGCATTTACTATAACACCCCATTTCTTTAATAAACAGGGGTTAACCATAAAAAGAAATGGGGTGTTTATAGATTCCCCATCAGTAAGTTCTATGCAAGCTATCTAGCTTATTAGTGAAATGGGGTGCTATATTATTAGAGTAAAGAGAAATGGGGTGTTAAAAACACCCCACACACAAAAAGATTTTTTTAATCATGACTACTCTAACAATTTCTCAAGCCCCAACAAAAGCCAATATCCAAAATGATTACGCATCTGGTGAATTTGACGCGGCGATTGCCTACGGCACGCTATGCGAACGCACTCCCACCAAAGCAAACTCACGGCGAATACTGGCAAGGATATCTGGGGTACACAGCCAAAACTGGTAACGCTCCATTCTAAATAAACCTTGGGGTAGGCGATGAACCTACCCTTAATTTTTGGCGATGGGCTTACGCTTGAAATCAGTGTATTCATTGAAAGCCATACTCAAGATCAATGGTATCGCTTGGATGGTGGGTATATATCCATTCCCAGCATTCATCAGCATCGCCTGATGAGAATAAAGCCTCGAATGGCTTAAACCCGTAGTGGGTTAATTCATTCTCTGCCAATACTTCATGAATGTGGCAAGAATTTTCAACATAGTAAACCTCAAAAACATAGAACATATTCAATTTCTTGAAAAAAGGAGCTATCTAACTTAACCAGTTTTTACCACAGTCCCGACATTGTAGGCGCTGTTTGTTCTGCGATCGCCCATTCTTTTTAATGTTGTTACTTCCACACTCAGGACAAGCCAAAGCAGTAACAGTTGGTTTGGCTTGGCGTATCGCTTCAACCTGGGTTAGTGATTGCTGATAAGCGTCTACATCGATGTCTACCCCATCAAAATATGGCAACTGATAGAAGACGGGGGAACGGTCAGCACACACCATACAGAATCTAAATTCTCTGGCTGTATCACAAACTAACTCGTTTTGCTCCTCCGCTTCTAGCTCAAGCTGTTCTAGTGTGGCTAGTGCTTTCTCTACAGTGGTTTTGGAGTAGAAGCGATCGCCATACTGCGTTAAAAACGTGCGAATAGAAACAGCATCAATGTAGACGTTGGTAAGCATTTTTTGATCGTCAATACTCAATCCCTTAGTAGTGCTAACCATGCCTGACTGCCCAAGGATAATGACACCCATATTGATGTGGCCACCATCTTTAAGCACTGACTTAAACTGTTTCGCGCTATCGCTTCCGGCTTGCTCAACTGCAATATCAAACTCATCACAAGCCCAAATGTAGCCTACAGAATCTTTATAGACTGCGTTGGCGGGAGATTTGCGGAATTGATACTCATCAGCCAAGCCCTTAAATCCTTTGGTGGCATCCTTCCAGCGTAGGCAGAAGTCTAAATCAGTTGAGTTTTTGACGCTGATACCTGCCAACGGGTTACAGAAAGCAAATTCTGTATAATCCAACTTTTTACCATTGGGAGTATTGCCAGTGAGAAAACCACGTTTTAGTAGATGTGATATCAGCACTAAAACAGTAGGAGTTTTACCGCTTCCCGGCTCACCGACAATTCGCCACCTTATAGGCTGGCTGAGTAGATAGTTGATGAAATCAAGCTGACTGCGATACAAGCTTGATTTGTCAGCTTTCCTTGCTGGGCGATCGCGTCTGAACTTCACCACGAGGCAATCAGTCACAGCCAGTTTTTTGGCTGACTCAATGCTGTAAATTCCCAAGTTTCGGATAATTTCTTGTGAGCAATCTTTAATTAGTTTGGCTAGAGCCTCTGGGGAATGACTGCGGCTGTAAGAGTAGCCAGCAGTCACTACTCCATCAGTCTCATCTATGCCCGTAACTCTCAGGGGTATCTGTTTTTGGAACCATAACCACTGAGCGATCGCATTTGCTATCCTTCCGTTGGCATCAAAACCACAATCTAAGTAAACAGGTTCTATTAAGTCACCTTGCAGTTGTTGTTGCAGTTGACTAATTCTGATGTTTAGGATTTCGATTTGCTCAAGGTAGTTTTGACGCTCGTCATTGATTGCAATTGAAACTTCGTCTAAATTTTCGTTGTAACTAGATGCCAGAGATTTAATAATTTCTGCCTTGCTCTGATGCCCGTGAGCTACTTTCTCACCCCACGACTGTAGACGGCGAAAGAGTGCCATAGCTTCAGCCGTGATGCTGTCATGTTCTGAGTAAATTTTCTCTAACTCGGTTTGCTTGGCTATTTGAAAACGCTTGTTAGCTTCTACTTCTACTTGAGCGTGAAATGTACTTTCCCACTCTGTAAGCTCTGCCTCTAACCGTGAAATGGTATCAAGGCTTAATTGATGTTCCCTACAGGCTTTATTCCAATTAGTTTGGTACTCATCTAATTTTGAATTTAGGTGAGCAATCATCACACTATTTTCGATTTTGGCTTGTCCCAAATTGTTAATAGTATTTCTTGCTTCCTTGAGTTCTTCCCTCAGTTGTATCAACTGTTCCCTAAGTGTATTAGCTTCACTCTCGCAGTGCTGACACTGGCTAATTACTTTGTGTAAGTTACTGCCAGCATTTTTCAACTTGTCTTCAGCCGCATTGATTAACCTTTGCGCTCTGGTATCAACAATTAAATGGGTGATGAAGCTGGCAGGAATCGCACCAACAGCCGCCATAGTTAGAAGTTTTGATTTGTCTATGTTCGAGGTAGATATCGCTAAACCTACACCCAATCCCAAAAGCCCTAAGCCCACACTGTAAACAGTCTTCATACTTTTTTAAATCCTTCTTTCTCGAAAAATGACTGACGAGCGTAGGATTTCAATTGACCTGATTCATGCTCAATGGTTGCTCGTCCGTCTTGCATTTCAGTTACCTTATAGGTAGCTGTATAGGTATCTCGCTCAATCTGAACCGTGTCCCCAACTTTCCAAGGTTTCATTTGGATACCTCCAGATAATCACCCAACTGCTGTTTAAAGCTGGTTAGCTTGCCCTCAGTCTCAATTGTTTTTAGTCGCAATTCCTCAGCTTTCAACTCAGCTTGTTTTAGCTTTTGGACTAACTCATCTTTGCTATAAACAGCGATATTTGTATCAGTGACAGTCTTAACTTGGTTAACATCCAGAGTCACTTGCTTTTGGCTAGTAACTTCTTTTTGGTTGAGATAATCAAGATAATTCCCTCTGACTTTCTCAATTTCTGTAGCGGCTTGGATACCTGCACCGATGGCTTTTGAATGTTTACCAACTACAGTAAATTTCTCACGGGTAAGGTCTAGCGCGGCTCCTGTTAATTTCAATGCCCTTGTAGCACCTTCATAGATTTTCATCCCCTTATCAAATTGGGCTTCTGTTGCCTGTGGTATTGATTCGGAGGGATTAAGGGGATCAGTTACATGGTATTGATTGGGGTGAAATATGGGCATCATTCCCGGTATTAAATCGGGCGTTACGCTCAACAATCCAGGGATGCGGGTATCTATTGCGGTGGGAGTTGTGGCAGTTGTAGCAGTGGTAGTGTTAGCACTTCCACCTTTACCCTTTGCTATCTTTTCGGCTACAGCTTGCGCGGCTGCTTTTGTAGTATCAATTTTAGCCATTGTTCAAAAAATTTCTAGTATTCAGTAGGGCTTGGTATTTAATTTCTAGTTGCCTGAAAGCTTTGTCTATTTCCCCAAATTCAAGTGCTAAGACTTCATCAAGGTCATATTTTTTTAGCACTTGGTTTAGTTCGGTTTCGTCGGTTTTAGCGTCCTCAATCCTGCTATTTAACTCGTCTTGCATAGTAGTAATATTGAGGGTGTACATGATGCTTTAGAAGCCCACAGTTAACAATTGTGGGCTTTTAATTACTGTGTGAATCCTTCACGGGAATTTACAACATTAGTTGTTGTCTCGTACTGTAAAAAATTGAAAAACTGAACAACATCACCGATGCTTACATCACAATCAAAATGTAAC
Source organism: Leptolyngbyaceae cyanobacterium (assembly GCA_036704005.1). Taxonomy (GTDB): domain Bacteria; phylum Cyanobacteriota; class Cyanobacteriia; order Cyanobacteriales; family Nostocaceae; genus Trichormus. Next base: position 8,636 of record DATNQO010000035.1, read on the forward strand.
CCTTGGAATTGGGGATGCTTACGAATAGCTGATAGTAGCTCCTGAGATTGGGCAATAAGTTCTGGTAGTGGTTGAGTGTTCATGATTGTTGCTCCTAGTAGTAATTAGCATAATTACCTTGTAAAAGGGCGTTGATAGTTGCACACAAAAGATTATTGAAGCTATCGAAAACCTTGAGCATATTTACCTCAATGGATCAGGTTGAATATTTTTTCTAAGCCAGCGTTGAGAACGTCGAGAGGAAGTAGAAAAGCGTTGACTATGCGAAGTTTTTCAACTTTCCCAGTACATCGTTAATCTCTGCGCTGATATCGGTAGTGTCTGGGGTGAATTGGGGTGAAGATTGGGCTAGTCCGGCTAAGTCTCGAATCACCCCTACATAGCTTTGTTTTTGACCTTGCCAGCGTTGGTTGATGCCCTCTGCTAGTTCTGCATCCCTCACAGCCAAGTTATTGAGTACAAGGGCGTTTCTCACTTGTAAGATGCCATCGACGGCGGTGATTTCCTCAGTAGCTTGCTTGGCTACCATCTCAACCAGGGATAAGCCAGCATTGGGCGTTGGGGATTGGGTAGGGTTGGTTAACTGTTGCTGTGAAGCCTGGGGTACTATAGGGGCGTTTTGTGGCTGTTGTGTGGCTGTCTGTGTGCCTTGTAGGGTAGGAGTTTCAGACGATTCTAAATTTTCGCTCTGTGCTGGCAACTGTGGCTGTTGCTGTTGCTCTAATTTCTTAGCCACTGCCTCAAAGTCAAGTGTTGGCAAGGCTTTTACTGTGTCGAAGTCATCCGGGCGAATGTCTATTAGTGCCAGTCTGAGGGCTTGTTCTGTGGTTTTTAGTTGTTCAGCAGCAGCAGCCACAGTAATTGTGTTGCTGTCTGTTGCTGGTGGGGTTGTTTTCTTGGATGTACGAACCATGATTTACGCTCCTTTCTTTATCTGTAGTTGCTGGAATGCTTGCTGATAGCGGTATCGGCTGAAATCAGGTTGATTTTTGAGGATGTACCCTTTGACCCGATCACCGCGTCGTAGTTGAGCCATTAACCGACCTACACGGCTTAAAACCCATGCTTGATAGGGTGACAGGGGTGATTCTCGGTCAATGCTTCCGTCATGGGCTTTGGGGTAGGCGTTGCGAAAAGATTCAATTCTCCAGAATGCTAGGTTTTCCCAAGTGCAAAGCGTAGAACGGGCAACACCCAACAAATCAGCTAAATGTGTCTTGGTGGCGGGAAATTCTAAAAATAAATCTAAATCGGTGGAATGCTTACAGCGTCGAGGTTTCATGATTCATACAACAATCGATTTGAATCAGGTATTAACTAAGTAGCAATCGATAGAGTATTAGCTTATGTGTAGCGTCAAATCGCTAAAAGCCAGATGGGGTAATGCTTTGGCTTACTCGTAGGACGCTAATCAGTAGCTTGTTGTTGATCGATTGCTTCTTATGCCATAATACCTCTATGCCGCTATAACGGCAATAAGGTAAAACTATTTTCTTCTTTAGCGTTATGCCGCTATAGCGTATGACTAGAAATAATGTCAAGCTATAGAGTTATAGAGCTAAAGAAGGAGTAGTCTATTGTCTACAAATGATGAGGAAAAAAATGTTAAGTTGTCGATTTACTTGCCGGAAGATATGAGGGCAAGGTTTAAATCGGCTTGTGCTTTACATAGAAAGAGTATGAACGAGATTCTGGTTGAATTTATCGATGATTTTCTAAAACAAAATGAACCATCTGCCAAAACTGAGGATAAGGGAGTGGCATAACCGAAAATAACTATTGGGGGCAATAAATTATGATTCAAGCCTTACGTAAACTAGTAACCTTTGAAGATTTTGCAGCTTGGCGACCCGAAAGCGGAAGATATGAGTTACATGATGGCGTGATTGTTGAAATGGCACAACCTACGGGCGACCATGAAGATATTGTTGGTTTTTTGGCACTAGAAATATCTGCTGATATCAAGCGCCTAAATTTACCTTATTACATCCCAAAAACTGTATTAGTCAAACCACCTGAAAGTGAATCAGCTTATTCACCAGACATATTAATAATCAATCGACCAAATTTAGTGAATGAGCCTTTATGGAAAAAGGAATCGACTGTATCTCAATCTGCATCTATTCCATTGGTTATTGAAGTTGTTAGTAGCAATTGGCGGGATGATTACTACAAAAAATTAGCTGACTATGAAGCTATAGGTATTGCTGAGTATTGGATTATAGATTACGCGGCTTTTGGTGCTAGAAAGTTTATTGGTAATCCTAAACTGCCTACTCTATCAATTTATCGACTAATTGATGGTGAGTACCAAGCTACTCAATTTAGAGGTGATGCCAATATTGTCTCACCTACTTTCCCTGAATTGAATTTAACGGCTGAACAGATTTTTCAAGCTGGAGGCTTGCCAAACTAGCCACGACCGCGCATCAGTTTTAATAATGTTAATCGCTTTACTCGATTTTCAGGTAATACCCCTAAACAAAACATACGCAAGCCAACTAGAGTAATAAAAGGGCGGCTTGACCGCGATCACCTCTTCAGTATTCAGTTTGTACTGACCTTAAGATTGCAAGCCTTGCGAAACAAGGAAGTTTACACAATATCTTTTTACCTACTTACCTTGTTTTTATGTAGGCGATCGCTCTAATCTTGATACATCAGCTTATTGCTGGATTTATCAGCAATAAAAAAGCTCGATTAACGAGTTCTAGGCTTTGAGTGCCATTAGCACAAAGAACAACTGATTACCAGTCAGGAGTTCCTAGAAACTTGCTAACCAAGCAAGAATCGAAATTTTTCATATTACTTCAAGCTTACCTAACTAATCCACAAACTCAAAGCCCGGAACTGCCAATTTTTTCTACCCGCATAAAGGACGGGATAACAGCAGTTCTATGACAAATATTAATAATGCTGTGGGGACATCCCCCCCCACAGCATTAATCAAAAAAGTTTATCACATAACCATTATAGCAAAATCCCCCCTAGTGGGTCAATCTCAGAGCTATGACAAATTGACCCAAGCGATACATAGGCGGGATTTGACAACAAGTCTTGGAATCCTTGAGGCAAGCGGAATTAAAGAAAATTTAGCAATTTTCATATTGGCTAACCTTCAAAACTTGGGGGTGGCAGTATGAGCAGTTGCCAAGTGTGCGGCGGCGATTTTCGTCTAAATGTTGTCAGCGATCGCCACACAGGAATTAAGTTTTTAAGGGCTGGCTGTTGCGATAGTCCCTTGCGGCAATGCCCTAGCCCGGATAAGTTATTGCGATCGGCAAGCCATACCAGTGATGAGCGTAATTATCTACAAAGAGTAGCCAAGCTTAACTGGTTTGGGAGTGCAGTAGTAGCATCAAACCTACTCCGAATTGAAGCCAAAATTAAGGCATCTGGAGGGGTAGCGCTATGAGCTTTAAACCCTTCAGTAGAAACAACCCTTGCCCAGTCTGCGCTCAAGCTCACAGCGATTGCCGCTACCATACAAAAGACCCTGATTTTATTCAATGCCACACTTTTGTAGATGCCGCCAAAGGCGAAAAAATAAATGGGTTTGTATGCGTTAAAGCCAGCAATGGACACACAGCCTCATTCAAACCTGATAACAGCCAAGAATGGACGGATGAACGGCGGCAAGAATGGGCTACTGAACAAAAGAGGCGGCGTGAACAGGCACAAGCAGAGGAACGGCGCAAACGGGATCAACTACTCCCCATTCCAGAACGAGACAAGCAATACCGCCGTATCATTTCCACGTTAGGGTTAAATCAGAAACACAGTACAGAACTATCCTCACGCCGGGGCTTAAATCCAGATGAGATTGATTTCGCAATTAATCAGCAGTGGCTTTGCAGTTGGAAGCCTGGGGTAAAGGTCAATGCTTCCTCATCATTGGCTGGGGTAGCTGGTTCCCAAATAGCCGGGGTTGTTGGTCTTGGGATCGCCGCCGTCAATCCCACCAGAGAGATTACAGGATTTCAAATCGCCAGCGACAACCGTGTAAAGTATGGCAAGTACATCTGGTTATCGTCCGCCAGTAAAGGCGGCCTTGGGCCACACCTGCCAAGCGGTGAATTGCCTGTGTTTGTCTGGAGGCATCCACAAGCTGATAAAATTACCGAAACTTGGTTAGTAGAAGGTGGGTTAAAATCGCTGATCACTGCCCTCAAGTTGTGGTTTCGCTGTGGGCGTAAAGACATTCAAGTTATTGGCGCTGCCGGGGGTAATTGGCAAGGGTCTATTAATGCTGTACTAGAGGCATTGAATCAAGTTAAGAAGGTGGTTCTCTGCCCCGATGCGGGAAGTGTGAACAATGCTCACATCTTAGCCAATTACAAAAGAATAATTGAAGAGTTAACTAATAGAACCTACTCAGTCAGTGTTGCTTGGTGGGGTCAAGTTACCAAAGAACAAGATGATATTGATGAGTTACCTATAGAAAAACATGAACACATTGAGTACATCTGTGTTGAGCGCTTTTTAGCTTTATGTCGAAAATACGGCGATATCAATCCTCATGCACAACCAGAATTTAAAGATTATAACGATCAAGTAATCGCTGTACAAAAGCAATTACACACACTCTCCTATGCTGCTGATATTGAATGTAATCCTTATGAGAAATATTTACCTTCTTTAAAAGACCGGATTCCTCAAAGGGGGATAGTTCTTTTAAAAGCTGCTAAAGGTAGCGGTAAAAGTTACCAAATTAAGCAGATTAAACAACAGTGGATAGGGGGGTATTGGTCAGAAAAGATAATTGATGAACCACAACAGTTAGATATATTAGGCAATCCACAACCGCCAAAAGTAGAGAGGATATGGCATGAAAAAACGGGTAAGAAATTTGTTTCCATTAACGCCAGAATAGCGCTCGGTCGGGAACAGGCTATTAGATGGGAATTTACCTGGATTGAGGATACAGATTTTGAAAAATCTCTGGAATTTAATGCAGGCGGTGAGATTGTCCAGACGGCTACAGTTTTAGAAACAATTGATGAAATCGGCTTATGTTGGGACAGCCTAGCTAAATTATTTGACCGGGATTGGTCAAATACACTAGTAGTCATTGATGAGTTGGAATTAGGTTTGGCTCATGTCTCTACATCCTCAACTTGTAGAGATAGGCGCTCCCAAATTTTACATACTTTAGAGCTAAAACTTAAAGAGTGCTTAAATAATGGTGGTTTAGTTATTGGCGCTGATGCTGATTTAACGGATATTAGCTATGAGTATTTAACTAGTCTTGCGCCGGGAAACATACCATTTATTGTTTGCCATGACTACCAAAGACCAGATGATGATAAATGGACTATTACCTTTCATAGCGGTAAAAAAGATGAAATATTAGCGCAAATAATTGACCATTTGGCTGACGAAAACTGTGAACCTATCGCCGTAGCAACAGACAACCAATCAGAAGCCGAAGCTTTACATAATGTTTTATGCAAAAAATACCCATATCTAAAAAAAGAAATTGGGGGAGCTATCCGCATTGACTCGAAAATTACTCAAACTGATTTTGGCAAGAATTTTGTTAAACGTCCGAACCAAAGTACAGAAAAATATCAGCCCAAAATTTTAATTTACACCCCAAGCTTAGGGGTAGGTTGTTCTATCGAGGTTGACTACTACAAAACAGTGTTTGGCTTGTTTTTTGGCAATCTAGAACCATCACAAGCTAGGCAGATGTTAGGGAGGGTACGCTTGCCTGTAGATAGAATTGTCTGGTGTAAATCTCGCGCTAGTTCTGCCGAGAATGACCATACATCCTTTCTACCAGATGTCATTAAGAAACAGATGTTTGCCTATAATGACACCACGCATGAGTTAATTGAAACAGCTTTATATCTAGCAAAAGAGCAAGCCAAAGGAATTGATAATGATGCGGAATTATTGCCTCATCTGATTCAAGTCTTGCAAGGAATGATGGGGGAGAATGGTACTTGGAATAATCCACATATTGATTTAGTTTGTAAACAGAAAGCTAGGCGTAATTATGCCCTTAGTCAGTTAGCGTTGCAGTTACGGCAGGAATTGATAGAGGAGGGGCATAATTTAATCGATTGGTCAGCCATAACACAAACCAGCGCAGGCGATAACATCCGAGATGAAAAGGATGAGATAAAGCAGCATAAAGCGTTGATGGTAGCCAATGCACCTGATATTACTCTTGAGTCAGCAGTGCAAATTGACAGAAAAATTCAGAAAACTCTTGAGGAGGAATATCAATCAACAAAAGCACATTTAACTGAGGAGTTACCAGAAATAGAACTCACTCCAGATTTTGTTTATAAGGCAGTTTTTAAAGATGGTAGACGCTGGCTAAATCAGGTTAAATTATTTTGGATGGTCACTAACCCAGAAGCCACGGTAGAAGCTGACAGAAAACACTGGAAATATAAGCTCAAACAATTTTCAAGCGGTGTAGCCTGCCTTCACGATGTACGCACTTTCTCACCCAAAGTTGAAGCCATACATAAATCAGGCTTATTAGAAATAGTTAAGCCGGACGACTTCACAAGCGTTTATCATGATCAAGATCAAGGTTTGGCTCAATGGTTTAACGAGCTACTCAAGCGCAACCGTAAAACCAAATTTATTAAAACAGCTTTTGGTATCTCCATCACCAAAGATACTCAAATTATTAAATTCATCAATAAATTATTAGGAAAAATTGGGCTGAAACTCAAAAAATCTAGGCAAGGCACGGACGGCACTAACTACTATAAGCTTGACTCTCAATCAGCCCAAGACCCAGATAGAATTGCCGTACTAGAGGCGCTAAAGCGCAAATATGAACAACAACAAATAGACCAATTGACCAGGGAACAGGAAGCAATCCGACAAACAGAGGCCGAAGCGATCGCGCTTCAACAATTACCAGAGATAGAGGTAAAATCAGGGTTAGATATGGTCAACAGTCCACAGTCCACAGTCCACAGTTCACAGTCAGTAGATCCCATCCAAAGCTGGCTAACAGATGAATCTATGGAATGTTTAGCTGCATACCTTGAAGCTTGCTCAAGCCCAGAAATGCTCTCTCAACTCAGGGAGATCGCACCGGCGACGGCCTTAAAATTAGCAGCGCGGCGACTGCCACCAGCCAAAAAACAGATGATCAAGCGATGGGTCACAGCTGCTTAGGGGGGTAATATGGGAGAAAGCAAGCGCAGAAAACTATTAGATCCTAACTATGGGTTGCCAAATTTTGACCCAGATTTACCAAACTGGGTACTAGAGGATGACTGGGATACTGAAGATACTCTTAAAGGGCAAACGCTAACATCCTGTTTGGCTTGTATTGGTATTGAGACGGCAAAACACTTCAAAGAACGCTTAGAAAGTGCTGTAGAGAATGATTTTGTGTTTCTCCCAGACTTTCAAGATTCACCAAATGATGATGAATACAACCGATTAAAAGCTATAGCTTCACGCACTGGTGAAATATTGGTAAATGAGCGATGGCTGATCAAATATTCGCCCAGTAAAAATGCGCTCGGTTAGCATTGAGGGCGAAATTTTCTTACCCTCAATCACCTTCAATCCTTCTAAGATGAGCATCTTCAGCTTAAGTTATTGAGGGTTTGAGGGTTTGCCATGCCCAAAAAATTGGATGAGTAGCTACTTTCCCTTCATTGAATCTGTTTACCTGCCAGATGAGGCATAGACTTATGCTTAAGGGGCGGGAGCGGTTTGGCTTGGGAGTAAGCACACTTGAGCGCATAGGTAAACAGCGCGGATGGGGGCGCAAGCCAGATCAGCACTCTTCGCATCGTGCAACGCCGGTTAATCAAGCAAACACAGGCCGCCAGTCAACCAAAGGATACAAAGCCTCAAGCGTTAGATGAATCTCTAGCCCTCAAGCCGTGGAAATGTACCCTCAAGCAGACATAGGGCAATTTGAAGGTATATAGTTAAAGGAAATGATTTGACCCAACTACTGAGCATAATCTATACTGCTGTCTGAATCAAAGTATTCAAAGTATTGTCCCTAAATAATTCGGGACAAGAAAAACGCTGTGATGTATGCCAATAGCCAGAAAACCACCCAAAGGACTGGAGATTTTTATTAAAAATAATATCCAGTCCTTTTACTCTTACATTTACTTAGATACTTACTATTGGAGATATATAAAATACATAGCCAACTGATGATCTATCACTTATAATAATTGTGTCGCCCCGCAGGCGAGGTTCTACGGCAATGAGTACGGATTAGGGAAGCTAGTCATCATCGGGCAAATACAAACCACTGCTATCAGTCGGTCTAGCGTGAAGATACATTTCAGTGATGGCAATTGAACTATGCCCCAGCGTCTTTTGTACTAGGTGAATAGGCGCTCCTCGGTCAATGCTATGACTAGCGTGACTATGCCTGAGCCAGTGAGGGCTAACATTTCCCTCAATACCTGCCTGCCGGGAAGCATTCTTGACAATATGAAATATCATTGACCTAGACAGATGACCGCCTTTACCAGACACAAACACAGGGTCATCTCGAAGAGAATTGTTCTTTAACTGTTGAATTTCTCGCCACATTGCCGCACCAACAAGCACCGCCCTAGTTTTTTCGCCCTTACCAAATACAGTGATTTGTCCACCGTCGCCACGGGCTTTGAGGTCGCGCCACTTAAGGCCACACAATTCCGAAACCCGTAAACCCGCAAAGTAGAGTAAGCGGATAATCGCCCGATCACGTTGATTGGTAGTGGAATTGATGAGTAATTGTACTTCTTCTGGAGTTAAGATGCGCTCGGCTAATTTGTTTTTCGCCTTGGGCGACTTGACTAACACACCCAAGTTAGAGGAGATCACGCCAAGTTCCTTAGCAAAGGAAAAAAGGCTTTTAATGGCCCCAACAGCCACGCGCTTGCTGTTATTAGAACAACTTAGCGTCATCACCCAAAGTTGAAGATCCATGAGGGTGCAATCAGCGAGGGGTTTATTGACATGAGAGAAAAAACGCTCGGCATGGCGACGGTAGCCATCAACGGTATTGGGACTTTTACCGTGAAGCCAGAGGTCGATGAGTGAGGCGTTGGTGAGGGTAGGGGGATTATTCAACATTGGGCTAAGTTATGTTGAATCTTTTCCCATTAAACCCTAGAAGGACACCAAAAAATCAAGAGAGAACCAGTAGACACAAATCTGCCGGTATTGGTCGAGATTTGGCGAGTTTTAAAATAGCTGATCAATATAGGCTTCTAGGTCATCGCGTTTAATTCGCCAACTCTTACCGATTACTTTAGCTTTCAGATCACCCCAGGGCGATCGCACTCATCATAGTAAATTGATGTAACTTGTAATCTCAGTTATTCCACTAAGGAGTGGCTAACACAGCAATCAAATTTCATCTAGGATTATCAATCTCACAAATGCGACGAATGAGCCTCGCTTGTGCTTCTAATTGCTGAAGCGCCCACAGAGTAGGCAAGCGCAATTTTTCACCGCGCACACCCATTGAGTACAAGACCATTGGTAGCCAATGAGCTTTGAGAGTTACCATCACTGCATCAGCCAAAGTAGATCCAGGTGAGATAGGGTCGGTCTTTAAAAAATTCAGCACTTGGCCATCAATGTTGTTACTGTCTCGTTTAATAGAAAGAATTTCTTGCTTGGCATCGCCCATATAAACACCGATAATTGCGTAGGATTAAAGGAGATTCAATTGCGAAAAATGTAGCGTAAGTTACAAATTACTTTTTAGCTGCCCATTTGGACTAAAAACCCCAGTTTTCTGCATTTATGCTACCTGTTAGCAGTCATTAGCAGTTATGAGATGCAAATTGCAGTTACAGCTATTAACAGTGTACAACTGCTGTTGACTGTCAATAGCTGTCATTGGGTAGCATTTTGACACCAACGGTTTCTGAAAAAAATTGCTTCTAACTCTTATGCTGAGTGCAATAGAGCGATTTTTCTCAAAAATTGCTCTGCTGCTGAAGGTGAATTTTGACCAAAAAACATAATACTAAAGTGTTGCAAACGTACTTCAAAAAACTGGGGAAAAATTTTTCTAGTCTACTGTTTTGAGTAGAGAAACTGATCATCAGGGGGTATGAACACCAAAATAATTGATCACCAATGAACCGGCGCGATCGCCTCCTTTGAGATAGGTGATGCTGGGGTGTAGATAATTTGTTGATGACCAACGCTTAAATAAATTAAACTGGGTTATAGCCTAAGTGAAATGTCTGTGGCTGTGTGAAGATAATTTCCGCCTAAAATCTGCCTAAATTCGCCCCTGATGGCAGATAAGAATCGCGCTAACCGAAAACGGGTAGAAAAAGTGTAGTGAGTACACTTATATTATTATTTCATCAGAGAATTGTTCTGACCCATGAGCGACGTTTTGATAGCAACTGTCGTAGAACTGTCGTAGGACTGTTGTAGAACTGTCGTAGAACTGTCGTAGGCAAATAGAGCGATCGCTGGTAGTCATGGCTGAGAACAGTCGTAGAACAGTCGTAGAGCAGGCGTAGGACTGTTGTAGAACAGTTAAGAAGCAACTGTAACACATGATACAATTTAGCACCTTAAACAAGATCAAACATCAGGAAGCGATCGCGATCGCCGCCTTTGAGAGAGCCGATGCTGTTGTGACGATAATTTGTTGATCACCAACGCTTAAATAAATTAAATTGGGTGATAGCTCAAGTGAAATGTTTGTGGCTGTGTAAGGATCATCTGCGCCAACCTATAGGTGTTTTTTTCGCTCTTCGATTTTTTTGGGTTCAATCGCTTGCACTGTATGGTTTTCAGCATTTTTTTGGTAACAGGAGGTTGGCGCAACACTGGAAAGCTATACCAGTATTGGCTTTCGGGCATTTTTGAGAGCCGACCTCTTGACAAGCCAATGCCCGAAAGGGTACTTTGGTTCCAGGTCTACGCAAACTGTACCTTGAAAACCAAATATAGTCTAAGTTTGGGGAATAAGCGGTTACAAACTCCCCTAATCCCTACTAGGGATTGAAACTTCTTAGTAGCCATAAATCTCCATTCCCGAATTGTTACAAACTCCCCTAATCCCTACTAGGGATTGAAACACAGCACTTATGAACTAACCAACAACATCCCGCGTTACAAACTCCCCTAATCCCTACTAGGGATTGAAACTGAGATAAACCAAGCCCGTTTTCTGCCAACAAATGTTACAAACTCCCCTAATCCCTACTAGGGATTGAAACTTGCCAATTCTCACGAGATTGGCGGATTTTTTCGGTTACAAACTCCCCTAATCCCTACTAGGGATTGAAACCTAGGTAAGTCAGTGGGCTATTTAGCTTGCGGTGTTTGTTACAAACTCCCCTAATCCCTACTAGGGATTGAAACTTGCTTTTAGGTGGCGTGGTTGAAAGAGCGCCTAGTTACAAACTCCCCTAATCCCTACTAGGGATTGAAACACAATCCCTAGCTGATGCTAAACGATTAGTAGAACAAGTTACAAACTCCCCTAATCCCTACTAGGGATTGAAACATCCCTCACACTGTAGTTGGTATCGCGCTTTAAAGTTACAAACTCCCCTAATCCCTACTAGGGATTGAAACATCCCGTACTATATGAAAGACCTCTAGAGGCTTCAAGGTTACAAACTCCCCTAATCCCTACTAGGGATTGGTGCGACTATCGGTCGCACGACGAAAGTGAGTAATTCAAATACTTCTGGTTAGTGTCAAAGCCAGTACCCGCCCGAAGGAGCATTGTAGGTAACTACAATGTTTCATAGCTAGAGGGTAAAATGCGCGACATC
>DATNQO010000036.1:0-7211 GCA_036704005.1 Leptolyngbyaceae cyanobacterium
ACTTTTTGAGACCATCTAATTCAATCGCTTGCATAACTTTTTGCCGGAAATCGTCACTATAAGCTTTTGCCATTGGGATGAGGTAGATGCAATGCTAACTCTTATAGTCTACGTCCTAACCTTTCTGGCTATGGCTATATCATCTAAGGTTCCTGGTTTAACATTAATAGTATCTCGGCTGTAAGTTCGCTCATGAAATAATCGTGTTCCGCAGTCGCCACAAAACCAGTTTTTAACTTCGCGTCCACTATCAGCTTTACGACTCCAAGCCTTTGGTTGTCCTTGAATAATGACAAAAGCATCTCGTGCTACAGTCAGCGACATACCAAAGGCGCTAGAGGATTGTTTTTGACATTCTTGACAATGGCACACATATAAAGTTAGCGGTTCAGCACGAATTTCATAGCGAACTTGTCCACATTGACAACCACCAGTGTATGGAAAAGTCATAATAATTCAAAATTTCAAATTAAACCCAATGTATTATGGTTTTGGCACTGCACTGCCCACCCTACAATTTCAACAATAGGACTTACGCACCCAGATTGTTTGTTGGGATTGGGTATAAGGGTGTGAGGGTATAGGGGTGTAAGGGTTTTGAACACCTGCACCCCTACACCCCTATACCCTAGCCCAAATCCTTGATTTTTCGTCTTCATGCGTAAGTCCTAAACAATTAAGTACAAATCCTATAAAGCTACTGCTTGTATTTGAGCATTGCTTAAATTACTAGGAGCAAATGCACCATTCTCTGTAATAATTGCTGTAATTAAATTGGCTGGCGTGACATCAAAAGCTGGGTTATAAAACTCCACACCAGCAGGTGTCAAAATAGTATCGCCAACTTGATAAATTTCTTCAGGATTGCGTTCCTCAATGGGAATTTGACTACCATCAGATAACTCAAAATCAATAGTAGAAAGAGGCGCAGCCACAAAGAAAGGAACATTGTGTGCTTTAGCAACTATTGCTAAACTATAAGTGCCAATTTTATTAGCAGCATCACCATTGGCGGCGATTCTATCAGCACCAACAACTACAGCATCAATTAACCCCTGTTTCATACAATGGGCTGCCATATTATCAGTAATTAGGGTGACAGGAATACCTTCCTGCACACATTCCCAGGTAGTGAGTTTTGCCCCTTGTAGGCGAGGACGGGTTTCATCAGCAAACAAACGTTGTAAACGTCCCTCGCGCCAAGCTGAACGCACAACCCCCAAGGCTGTACCATAGCCGGCTGTGGCTAAAGCGCCTGCATTGCAATGGGTGAGTAATGTGAGTTTATTTGGTGTTTTGGGTAAGACAGCCAAACCATGATCACCAATAGCCTGACAAGTTTGCAAATCTTCCGCCTGGATAGCTTGGGCTGTTTGCAACAGACTTTCTTTAATTTGGGCAACGGTTCCTAAATTTTCATGGGCAGTTTTCAACATTCGACTAATTGCCCAAAATAAGTTTACAGCTGTTGGACGAGTTGAGCGCAATAACTCAGCCACTTTTTCTAACTGCTGCAAAAACTCATGGCGTTCGCGTAGCGACTCCCCTGGAGTATCGCTTGTCTCAATTTCCCTAGCGCCTAAATACATCCCATAAGCCGCAGCCACACCAATAGCCGGCGCACCCCGGACAATCATAGTTTTAATCGCCTGCGCCATATCTTCGCTACGGTGAATTTCTACAACCGCATACTCATTTGGTAAACGGGTTTGGTCAATTAGGAGGACGGTGTTATTTTGCCAGATAACGGGATAAATCATGGTGGGGAGTGGGGGGAGGTGGGGGAGAATTTTTATCGAAAAATTGGGTTGAAAACCCCGTCGTTATACGAAGGCTTTTTGGTAGAATAGCCTATATCGGAGGGTAATTAACCACAATAAAAGTCCCGTAGGGAACTGTCGAACCACATCTTTTTCCCATTAATCACCCTGTGGATAGTCATTCCACAAAGTAGTAATTTCACGCAAACTCTGGTGATTACCATTACCTAAAATTAGATGATCTAACAAGGGAATCCCTAAAAGTTGCGCTCCTGCTAATAGTTGGCGCGTTAATTCTATATCCTCTTGACTGGGTTCCACGTTACCCGAAGGGTGATTATGGGCAACTATTGTACGTGTTGCACCTTGGCGAATGACTTCCCGAAAAATCTCCCGTGGAGAAGCTAAAGTTTCCGTAGCTGTACCGATAGTAATTACTTGCGTCCCCAGTAGGCGATTTTTCACATCTAGTAGTAAGACAGCAAAACGTTCTTGATTTTGCCACATTAAGTCTTGACTTAGCGCCGCAGCCGCCGTCACTGGACTATCAATTGGTGTCCTGTCTAAAGGACGGGATTGAAACGCGCGTTTACCCAATTCAATCGCTGCTAATATAGTTGTGGCTTTTGCTGGGCCAATACCGGGAATTTGCATTAACTCAGCCGGGGTAACTTCTCGCAAAACCGCTAGTGGGTCGCGCTGATGTTTGCTCAACTCCTGTAATATATATTGTCCTAGACCGACGGCTGAGAGTTTGCCAGGCCCTTGACCAGTACCCAAAAGAATTGCTATCAACTCGGCTGTGGCTAACACTTTCGGCCCGTGTGTCATTAACCGTTCACGGGGACGTTCATTTGTGGGTATATCAGCAATTCTCAGGCAATAGGTCATAAAACAACTAAAGAAAAACTCAGAGATGCAGTTATCTTTAGTTATCCCCTGTTTGCGTCCAGATTCACCCAAACTTGAGCAAATCTTTAATTTTTAGCGATTTTATCAGTCCATTCAATACCAGTGTGAGTGCTTGACATTCCGGTAGTATATGCTTTTTCGGGCTAGTCATAACACTAGCATAGTACAAAGGATCTATTTTTGATAGCAATCTTGATTTTTACTGATAGATTTGCGTCGCCTTTAGCATATGGTAGGTGATGATTAACTGAGTGAGGGCGAGGGGGTAACTTTGCAGTGTCTCGCCTGTTGTACCTGCGACTTTACCTAGTTCGGGGTTACTTTCGCGATCGCATACACTACTTAAATAGGGCATATCAGAACAGAGAATATGCTCTAATTTATTCACCTGTTCTAAAGTCGCATGACCATCAACTTCTAACACATCCACTGGTTTACCCATATCCCTGTCTAATCCCAGGCGAATTGCTGAACCAGAGTCACCATTAGTTAATTTAATAATTGGCGTAAAATCTGGGTGGGGAATGGTGGGACGCAATACTAAACGCACATTCAGGTGTCCGTTGGCTTCATCATGATCATCAGACGGCGGATAAAAACTCACAACAATATCAGACCATTGTCTCTGAGGACGAATAAATTGTTCCGAGTCTGGTTCGCGTTTCTCTAATTCTGCTAACACTTGTTCGGGTGTGTAACCGCGTTTTTGAGTGTCGCGTTTGATTTTCCATTTAGCACGGATGTCTTCTGGCGGGGCGAGGTAAACCTTCACATCGTAGCATTCACGGGCTGCACGGGTAGAATAACCCAGCAATCCCTCGATAATCACAAATTTATTTGGTTTGATATATTGTGGCGGTTCAAAAGTTCCCGTTTTGTGACTATATACAGGTTTGAGAATTGGTTGTCCTGTACGTAGCAGCGATAAATGCTGCTGCATGATATCCAAATGGTTACAATCAGGGTGTAGGGCTGTGATTCCTATCTCTGCGCGTTGCTTACGGTCATAACGATGGTAATCGTCTGTACAAATGAGGGTGACGTTATCCGTCCCTAATATTTGAGCAATTCCCTTAGTTAACGTCGTTTTACCAGCAGCACTATCACCAACTATACCAAGAATTATTGGACGGCTCATCATACTCCCCTCCCGGATATTAGCAACGTGAGTAATAAATTTTGCAGAGAATGTTTTTTTATTTTAGAGGGGATTGTATCAGTTCATTTAATAGAAGACATTTTGTGCAACATCTCTATACATTTAGAGATACTCTCTACTTGATTTTTGACAAAATTACATCTGTATCCCAGTAGGATTTAGGGTGTTTATCCATATATGTAAAGTAAACGCCCAGCATTTAACATCTACAAATCATTACGGATAAAATTTGGATATTCCTATTGTCATACTTCAGCACTTATAATTCAAAAGTTAGAAGGTTTTAAGTTAAACACAATTTATAACTTTATATCATCCTGAATTTTGAATACTGACCTTTGAATTTTAATTGGGTAAATCAACGCTCAGGAAACATTTTTCCTACTTTGGGGGAATAGCCAATCAATAACAAAAATACATACTATGACAGAAGTGGCTAGAGTCAAGAACTATTGCATAAAAGCAATATATAAAGTGCTTTGGGTTATATAAGAGTAATCAGGTAGTATTGGGGTCAAATGAGGAAGGGATTATGGTAACTCTAAATCATACAGAATTGGCATCAGTTGATCAATTTCGGAGCCTGCAATATACCTTGCGCGATCGCTGGAAAACTATCGAGCAATTTGACACTGGTGAAGCCGATATTGTCGTTATTCCTTCCTTAAGTATCGACCAGCGCGAAATCCAAAAAGTTGAGGGTTGCGAACATTATGAAGAAAGATTACTGTTCGCCTTGATGCGCTTACGCAATCCCCGGACTAGATTGATTTATGTAACATCAATTCCCTTACATCCCAGCATTATTGATTATTATTTACAACTGCTACCCGGTATCCCCTTTTCTCATGCGCGTAATCGCTTGCTACTGCTTTCGACTTATGATTCTTCTCCTAAACCTCTAAGTCAAAAAATTTTAGAACGTCCTCGGTTATTGGAAAGAATTAAGCAAGCTTTAAGGGCAGAAAAATCATTTATAGTTTGTTATAACTCAACAGAATTAGAAGCAGAATTATCAGTAAAATTAAATATCCCCTTGTATGCTGCTGCACCAGAATTGCAGATTTGGGGGACAAAAAGTGGTAGTCGGCAAATCTTTGCAGAAAGTGGCGTACCCCATCCCGATGGAAGTGAACTAGTTTGGACTTACCAAGATTTAGCAGTGGCGGCTAGTGAATTGTGGGAACGCCAACCATCACTGAAAAAGATGGTAGTGAAATTAAATGAAGGGATTTCTGGGGAAGGAAACGCACTGTTAGATTTGCAACCAATAATGGATGTTGCACCAGCAAAAGCTACTCCAGCCGAGAGGGTAGCCGCAATTAGCGATCGCTTTTCCTCACTGCGTTTTCAAGCCAAGCAGGAAAATTGGCAGAACTTTTCCGGTAGAATTACTGAATTAGGGGCGATTGTCGAGGCATTTGTCGAAGGAGAAATTAAGCGATCGCCTAGTGTCCAAGGACGCATCACACCCACAGGTGAAGTAGAAATTCTCTCGACTCATGACCAAATTCTGGGCGGCCCAGACGGACAAATTTACTTAGGTTGTCGGTTTCCCGCAGATGAAAGCTATCGCCTGCAATTACAACAATTAGGCTTACAAGTCGGGAGAAAGTTGGCAGAAAAAGGCGCGTTGGAAAGATTTGGTGTAGACTTTATCACTGTTGACCAAGGCAACGGTGAATGGGACATTCAAGCAATTGAAATCAACCTCCGCAAAGGTGGAACAACCCATCCCTTCATGACCTTAAAATTATTAACCAACGGTCGTTATGAATTATCAACCGGGTTATTTTATAGTCAACAAGGTCGCCCCAAATACTACATTGCCACAGACAACTTACAAAAAGACCGTTATCGCGGACTACTGCCCAATGATTTAATGGATATCATCGCCCATCATCGATTACATTTTGATAGTTGCACCGAGACAGGAACAGTGTTTCACTTGATGGGTTGTCTTTCCCAGTTCGGTAAATTGGGGCTAACTAGCATTGGTGACTCACCCCAACAAGCAGAAGATATTTATAACAAAGTTGTCAAAGTTCTTGATGAAGAAACCCGCGTCAATAGTCAACATTTTCCCCTCTTCTCTGATTACACCTTCCCTAACGCTGGGGATGAATATAGTTAATTGGTAATTGGTAATCAACGTGAGTAGGATGAAAATCTCCCCAATCCCCAATCCCCTGTCCCTAGCCCCCACCTCTGCGATAAAATTCTCAAGCAGCATACTTCATTCCCATGCAAACCGACTGGCAACTCGTTAAAACTTACGAAGACATTCTTTATCACAAAGCTGATGGTATTGCTAAAATCACCATCAACCGTCCACACAAACGCAATGCGTTTCGCCCTAAAACCGTTGTAGAACTATATGATGCTTTCTGTGATGCCCGTGAGGATACGAGCATTGGCGTAGTTCTCTTTACTGGTGCTGGCCCACATACTGATGGCAAATATGCTTTTTGTGCGGGTGGAGACCAAAGCGTGAGGGGACAAGCAGGGTATATGGATGAGGCAGGTATCCCTCGCTTAAATGTGCTGGATTTACAACGCCTAATTCGTTCCATGCCCAAAGTCGTCATTGCTTTGGTGGCTGGATATGCGATCGGTGGTGGTCACGTTCTACACTTAATTTGTGACCTCACGATCGCAGCTGATAATGCTATTTTCGGGCAGACTGGCCCCAAAGTGGGTAGTTTCGATGGTGGCTTTGGCGCTAGCTACCTCGCCCGTATTGTTGGACAGAAAAAAGCAAGGGAAATTTGGTTTCTCTGTCGTCAATATGATGCCCAACAAGCTTTAGAAATGGGTTTGGTAAATTGCGTTGTCCCAGTAGACGAACTAGAAGCAGAGGGAATTAAATGGGCTGGAGAAATTCTAGAAAAAAGCCCCATTGCTATTCGCTGTCTCAAAGCTGCATTTAATGCTGACTGTGATGGACAAGCAGGTTTACAAGAATTAGCCGGCAATGCCACCCTACTTTATTACATGACAGAAGAAGGTTCAGAAGGCAAGCAAGCATTTTTGGAAAAACGTCCGCCAAATTTCCGAGATTTTCCTTGGCTACCGTGATGAGGTGTTGGGGATTAGGTATTAGGGATTGGGTATTGGGGAGATGAAAATATTAAAATAATTACTCAGTCCCAGTCCCCAGTCCCCAGTACCCAGTCCCTAACGAAATTTTTCAAGACAAATCCAAATACTGCGCGGACTTTGACACTCCCTGAAATAGAATTTCAGGGATTCTTGCTTCATTGGGAGATCCAAAATATCCCAAGGACGAATCCATACAGCAACATCCTAGATTACTTTACCCGAAGCCAAGCATACACCGGCTGCCCGACGGCGAAAAATATTCGCCACCCATTCCGAGA
>DATNQO010000037.1:0-16080 GCA_036704005.1 Leptolyngbyaceae cyanobacterium
GATTTATACTACCTGGGTTCCGGATCAGGAGCAGTCCGCTTGACCTACTTCGTCTTTTATTTGTGCGCTTTACCGCTATTAGTTATACTACCACAAAAGCCGCCCTAGAAGGGCGGGGCTTTAAACCCAGTTTTTCGGTAACCATTAATCCAGCCTTAGCCCAAATCAACGGACTAAGCCGCGAACAGCACTTAGGACGTTCAATTGGCGATATCTTTGGTCAATCCGATCCGCAACTAGTGCAAATATTTGACAATATATACAATACAGGCAATCCCTTCATTTCCCCTAACTTGGCGATTAATTTAGCTCAACGTAGCGATCGCCAACCCGGTTACTACAATGTTTACTATCTGCCGACAAAAAACTCCCAAAATCAGGTAGAAGAGGTATTAGCTTATGTGGTAGATGTAACAGAGGAAGTACGACTAGAACAAGGTCAACGCTTTCTCTCAGAAGCGAGTAAAGTTCTCGCCTCCTCCCTCGATTATCAAACCACCTTAGAGCGAGTGGCACAACTGGCAGTACCTGAGTTAGCGGATTGGTGTACAGTCCATATAGTTGCAGACGATGGAAACATCGAGCAGATTGCCGTAGCTCACGTTGATCCTGATAAATTGGTATGGGCTGAGCAAATTAGACATAAATATCCTCTCAACCCGAATGAACCAAGAGGTACTGCATATACCTTACGCACTGGGGAATCAGACTTATTACCAGATATTCCCGATGAGTTACTTGTACAAGCCGCCCGTGACCCAGAACATTTAGAAATTTTACGGCAAGTCGGGTTTAAATCGGCAATGACCGTACCACTACGCACCCAAACGCAGATTCTGGGCGTAATTTCCTTTACCTCCGCCGAATCTGGGCAAAGATACGACCATAATAGCTTAAAACTAGCCCAGGAATTAGCTTACCGTGCTTCCTTCGCTATCGATAATGCTCAATTGTATCGCCAAGCCCAACGCGATCGCACCAAAGCCGAAGCCGCCAACCGAGTCAAAGACGAATTTCTCGCTGTCCTCTCCCATGAATTGCGATCGCCCCTTAATCCCATCCTTGGCTGGACAAAAATGTTACGTGCAAAGCGCCTAGATGCGGCAAAAGTCGAGATAGCCTTAGAAACTATCGAACGCAACGCCAAACTGCAAGCCCAACTAATTGAGGATTTATTAGATGTTTCCCGCATCCTCCAAGGCAAAATGACCTTAAACGTTGCCCCTGTTAATTTAATTACCACTATTAAGTCCGCCTTAGAAACTGTACAACTAGCAGCAGAAGCCAAAAATATTACCATCAAGACCATACTCAACCCTATTGCGGCTGCTGTTGTTGGTGATGAGAACCGTTTACAACAGGTTGTGTGGAATCTGCTTTCTAACGCCGTCAAGTTCACACCCTCTGGAGGAAAAATCGAGGTACAACTAGAACAGGTTGATGATATATATGCCCAAATTCAAGTTAAAGATAACGGCAAAGGTATCGCCCCAGAATTTTTACCACACGTCTTTGAGTATTTCCGCCAGGAAGACGGGGCGACCACCAGAAAATTTGGTGGATTAGGATTAGGGCTAGCGATAGTTCGTCATTTCACCGAACTGCACGGGGGAACAGTCCAAGCCAGCAGCCAAGGACAGGATTTAGGCGCAACCTTCACCGTCCGGCTACCGTTAAAGTTCGTCCAGCAATTATCAGCAGATGACAGCATTGTAGGAAGTATGACAGACCTTACAGGCGTACAAATCCTAGTGGTAGATGATGATGCAGATATGCGAGAATTAGCGGAATTTATCCTGACGCAATCTGGCGCACAAGTCACAACAGCAGCTTCAGCAATGCAGGCTTTGCATATCTTGAGTAAATCAGTACCCGACTTGTTATTATGCGACATCGGTATGCCAGAGATGGACGGCTATACTCTGATGCGGCAAATTAGACAATGGTCGCCGCAAGCAGGGGGGACAATGAAAGCGATCGCACTCACGGCTTATGCTGGAGAACTCAACCAACAACAAGCCTTAACAGCCGGATTCCAAAAGCATATTCCTAAGCCTGTGGAACCAGAGGAGTTAGTGCAGACAATTTTCCAATTGCTTGAGGAAGGGTAAGAGGGCTGTAGTTAAAGTCAATCTTTAGACTGAAATATCCCTGTATCTGAGACTGATACAATCAAAACCACAGCTTGTATAGTGGTTAAAGAAATTGAATACACTAGTACCTTTGGTTCAAAAGCCGGATTCTGACAACAGTCTGCGAACCTCTGAACTGTTGCAACGATTTCTGGAAAAGCATCAAGGTGATGAGGTAAGCCTACGGGATCTATTTGACGAGTTGGGCGATCGCGCATTTGGTACAACCCTATTGATCTGCGCTTTGCCTGAAGCCTTACCTCTACCGATCGCCGGAATTTCTACCCTCGTAGCCATGCCCTTAATGCTGGTTTCTGGTCAGTTAGTGCTAGGTTTTGAGCAACCCTGGCTACCCGACTGGATAGCAGATCAGCCGTTTAAAAAAGAACATTGTGAAATGGTGATTGCCGCAGCCATCCCTTTTTTACAACAGCTAGAAAAGTTTGTTGAACCGCGTTTGCCGTTGTTTACCAGCCCTGAAGCTGAACGGGGTGTTGGTGTAATTTTGTTCTTCCTCAGCTTTATTATTGCCCTGCCGATTCCTTTTGGTAATATGTTGCCTGCGATCGTCATCGTTTTGATCTGTCTAGGCTTGATTGAAAAAGATGGGCTAATAATCGCTATTAGTGGTATAGTTTGCGGCATCACTCCCGCACTTCTGTTATTAGTGCTGTAAAGTAGCTGATTTACTTATATTTTAAATGATTGGGTAAATGCAATCTCACAAATCGCTGCACCGGAACATGGCAGTTTGAAGGGTAGAATTGTCAAGGTTGTCTGCGTCCGGTCAGCTTATTACAAGCTTGATTTTATACATCTCCATCAAGTAACGAGCATAGGCGATCGCACAGACTATGCACTCATAAAGCAAACTAATACCGATTCAAAAAATATTGGCAACACATCGATTATCTGTAGGGGCGCACAGATGTGCGCCCCTACCCTCTATTATTAATTATCAAAAAAAATGGTATCCCAATCAAAATATTATTCATTGCTTCTCCATCTTAATTATTGTAATTTTTAAAGACAATAATTAAAGCATAAATATGCCAGCTAACGTTACTTTTAATTGTTAGAGAAGCCAAGTGTTTATAGCATCTCTCAATAAAAAAAGATTAAATTCAAGCAAAGTTAGTAATAACATATTTAATAAATTGATTAATCAGCAACATTGAGCAAAAAACAGACTTTCATCCAAACTTAGACATACAAAAACCTCCTACTATTAATAGCTAAAATCTCAAAAAATATGGAATTAAAAACAATTGCGATCGCCGGATTAATGCTTACTTTTATCTGTGCTTGTTCATCTCAAATCGAAGAACAAGCTGCTAACTCTGGGCAACCTCAACAATCAAAGAATTATTCACCTAATCCAGAAACTATCAAACGACTCCTCGACACTAAACAATGTCCAGGTTGCGATCTCAGGGGCGCTGATTTAAGTCGTGCTAACTTGAAAGGCGCAAATCTTCAAGAAGCCGATTTGCGTGGGGTAGACATGAGCCAAGCAGACTTGAGCGAAGCTAATTTGATTCAGGCAGACTTTCGTGGGGGAAACCTAAATAAAGCCAATTTAAGCCGGGCAAAATTAACTGCTGCCTTAATGAATTGGACTGGAGATAGTAAAACTCCCGGCAGTTACGAGCGTGTAAATCTCAAACAGGCTGATCTCAGTGGTGCAGATTTGATCACTGCATATTTGCGTGGCGCAGACTTGAGTGAGGCAAATCTGAGTGGAGCCTTTTTGCATTCAGCAGATTTAGGTCAAGCAATTTTAACAAAAGCGAAATTCAATAAAGCTGATTTGTTTGGAGCCAAATCAATAGGCGTGAATGCGAGTGAGGTAGACTTTAGCAACGCTACCATGATAGGGATTGATTTGACTGACGCAAATTTAAGTAAAGCCAACTTCACTAAAGCAAATCTATTCTGGGCAAAATTTGGTAACGCTAATTTGAGCAGTGCCAACTTACAAGCAGGTCACTTTGCTGGAGCAACCTTTACTAAAGCCAAGCTTAATCAAGCACAGATGCACAAAGCTTATCTCCATGCCGCAGAACTCACTGATTCAGATTTAAACGGTGCAATTTTAACCCAATCTGATCTGAGTGCGGCTGTAGGAATAAGAGCAAATTTGATTGGTGTTAACTTGAGCGGTTCTAATATCAAACGAGCAAATTTCTCTGGTGCAGACTTAGGTAAAGCTAACCTAGAGGCAGTTAACTTAGTTGGAGCAAATCTGACAGGCGCAAATCTCACAGACGCAGCATTGGTTCGGGCAGATTTAACTGCCGCATATGTGACACACGCAGTTTTAAAGCAAGCCAATTTGCAACAAGCAATTCTCATCGGTACTAAACTCAGTGGTACTAATTTAGACGGGGCAAATTTAAACGATGTAGTTAAGAGTGATACATCAGCATCCACACCAATAAGTGAGCAACCGCATCAACACGTTCATTAAATAGGCGTTGCAGAAACGATAAATTTAGCCAAGCTGAGGAAGCAAACAGACAAATCAAAGCCTCCCCGTTGTGGCAAGTGGCGTTGCTCAGTGCAGCGCCGCCTGCTTTCACAAGGGAGGTGCAAGATATTAATTATCTTCACACGAGTTGCAACCCTTTAGCACGCAACTCTAGCACGTAGTAAAGAGTATCAACAAATAAGAATACTTATAAGTAATCTTTGGCTGGCAGGTTAGTAATTACACATTTCTTCATAATTAAGCCTTAAATGATACGTAAGAATTTATACTTTTTATTCATAAAAGGATAACCATGTAAATTTTATAACTTAGAACAAATAACCTATTTTCTTGTTTCATTTAAATTAAGTAATTTTGTTTATTTTAGTTTAATTTATACAAGAATATCCGAGAAAATAATTAGGTGAGCCAGACATTTAATTATTAGGCAAGCTGTTGTTTTTGACTTATTTTTTGATCCATGTGAACTTTAATGATTTTTCCGTTCTCAGGGATTTATTCAAGAGAGAATGATATTAGGTAAATTCACTAGACCGAAATTTTTTCAGGAGCATGAAAACTTCATTTCCACCTAGTAATACAAGAAATTAAAATTAGCTTTTAATTAGCGTTTTAAGAACTTTTATTTTGGGTAGACTGAAGAGCGATCGCTAATGATAATGATGGCAATATTCCACGAAAACGGCTGAAATCGTCCATTATTACCTTAATTTTCCAAGCTTTCGGTGTATTGAAATTACCAACTAACGCTGAGGATTTATTGCAAGCCTAACAGCGTCAGTTTGGGCTGAAAGTTAATTTTTTCTAACTAAATTCCAATTAATTTTGGAAAATATTGGTGTGGAAATTCCACAGGAGCAAATTATGAAAAGAGCAATTGCTGGAGCAGTTTTAACTGTGCTAACTCTGAGTCTTCCCGCAATGGCGGCGGTTACAAATAAATCTCAGTTCAAGGGCAACAACGCATATGCGTCTTTTTACACATATGACCAGTGTGGCTCTACCAGCGTTTATATCTCGGCATATAACAGTATTACTAAGGATGGCCCAGGTGCGCCGATTTCACAGGTACAAGCCAACCTCGAATATTACAGCTACAATTACTGCACTGGGGTGTATTCATCTGGTTATGGCTCTATCCCGAACGCAAACTTCGTCATTGATAACCAGCTTAACTCAGCCACTTTGAACGACACGTTTACAGTCTATGACTACTCATCAAATACTAATCAAACTGTGGCGGTGAATTTGACGTGGACTGGTACGGATGTTTCGTCCAAAGGTAAGAATAGTTACATTTATCAAACACCAACTAGCGTTACGCGCTATCGCTCCACAGGTGAATATCGTGATGCACAGGTTTCTGGTACTGTGACCTTGAATGGTACAAACCTGATTGCTAATACTTATTCCTATGGTTCTCTATCGTCTTCTACGAGCGGAACCTTGGAGCGCACTACAAAGTAAAAATGAGTTAAGTAGAGACACTTAATTAAATATAAGTTTGTAGTAAGGACTTTAGTCCTTTCAAACCCAGCAATAGAGCGATAAATCGCTGACTACGAACAACAACTCATTTTATATTTAATTATGTCTACCTACTTAACTACTGATACCGTTTTTTGATTAGCGGGACTTACGCACTAAGATTGTCTGTTGAGAATGGGTGTAAGGATGTAAGGATTTTGAAGACTTACACCCCTACACCCTTACCCAAACCCTTGATTTTTTGTTTTCATGCGTAAGTCCTATTGTTTTAACCAATGATGATTAATTTTCATGCCTCGACTGGCTATAGCTTGCATAAATAAATCCGTTGATAATGCTTCTTCCACAGGCCAAACCCCTGGTTTTTTTAACTTACCTGCCAATAAAAATTGAGCGATACTACCCGTGCCACAACCAGAAGCAACGGCTGTATTTTCATGTACCAGATTTGAGCAATAAACAACTTGCTCACCATTTTTTATCCCCGTGACTTCTGAACGAACTGCCACACCGATACCACTAAAATTATTAGTGACATCTGTCATGAAATGACTAACATGAGACAGAAATTCAATCATGCCGCGACGTTGCATTAACCATTTCGGAAAAATGTGAGCAGCAATCCAAGTGAGGTGATTATAAAAATCGGGAACCGAACCAAACTTAGTAATAACTGTTTTTACACCAGGGAAAGCTTCAGGCAGTGTAAAAGTTTCTGGCATATCAAACCAATAAACCCCACTGTTATTGTAAGGAGAGGGAAAGTTAACCACTTCTCTTTCACTGTAGGGTTTAACTGTCTGCCATGCTCCATCTAACCAAGCTTCAAAAGGATGCTGTAGCCCTAAAAAGGTAGTCCGCATCACTGTAATGCCAGCACCACCAGAACCAGCTACTAAATAACTTAAATGTATCTTCTCAACCTGATCTAATTGCTCAACATCATGGCGTACCATGCTGTTAGAAATACCGGGGAAAATGCCAGTATTTACAACCGCCGTTACACCAGCAGCAAGGGCTTCCTCATGATATTTAAGCGCCTTACTAGTAAAAGAACGGTGGTCACTAACGTCTAAATAATTAACCCCTTGTTCAATACAAGTTTTCAGAACATTAGCATCCCGGTAGTGGAATGGCCCAGCACAGTGGATGACTAAATCAGAGTTAGCGATCGCCTCTCGCAACTTGTCAACTTCTGCCAAGTCTAACACCAGAAACTGTACTTGTCCCCCCGACGGTAAGGTAATATCTTTCTCGGTCGCTGGGGAGCGTCCTGTAATTGTAATTTGGGCTTGGGTATGGGTGGCTATATCTTCAGCAACACTGCTACCAATTCGCCCCCGTCCTCCAAGGATTAATACGCGGTCTGTCATTACTCCGTATGGGTAACTATACATTCATTTGAGCAGCTTTTGGTAATATTGGCATCAGTTGCAAGTATGACTTCGGGGGATTGGGGACTGGGGATTGGGGATTGGGTAAGTTTTTCTCTTGCTCTTTCCCAGTTCATACCCTATTAATTGATGACTATTACTCATTACCAGTTCTTTGACTTATTTTTCATCCCTAAGTTTCTGGTAGTGTAAAGTAAATTTATTCATAATAACAACAACTTTTGTGCAGTTATAGAAGCAGAATAAAGGAAGGAAATACTTATGGGACTGTTTGATCAAATTCTTGGTGCTGTGAATAATCCCAATCAACAAGGGAGTTTAGGTCAATTGGGCAGTATCATCAACACAGTTAATCAGTTGAGTAATACAACAGGCACAAATCCTTCCACAATGCAATCTGTTATAGGTGTGGTAGGTAACTATGTACGTTCTGCTTTACAACAAAAGCAAGCCACAGAAGGTAATGAAGCCGCGCAATCATTAGTTAATCAATATGCAGGGACTTCTTCCAACCCTCAAGCCGTTAATTCCCTTTTTTCACCTAACATTCAACAGCAAGTAGCACAGGTAGCTGCCCAACACACAGGACTAGATGCTGGTACTATTCAGCAACTGTTGCCAGTCATTGTACCTTTAGTATTAAATTTTTTGCAATCCGGCGCTAATAGTCAAAATCCTCAAGGTGGCGGTAATTCTGTCTTAAATTCCTTCTTAGATGCAGACAGAGACGGTGATGTTGATATTGCTGACGCTATGCAGTTAATGAGCCGATATGTTGGTAGATAGGCTAGATGTAGGGTGGGCAATGCCCACCTTATCATATTTTTGTAAAACTTAATTCTATTTTCAATTTAAAAAATCAATTGGCAAAATAATAGAAATTTGGGGATTTAGCTGTGGGATGGGCAATGGCCACCGTATCTAGGGCTTGGTGAGCAGTGCAGCACCCTACAAATACTACGAATACTTTATACATTTAATTTAAATACTATACAATCTCAGAAATTTTACTCCTTAAGATGCCCTTAACTACTCCTTTGATAGATTTTTGCCCGAATCATAGCCTTTATCATCAAAAATAATTCAAGGAAAAAATTGGCTCATTAAAAATAATCTTTACTTGTGTGGTGATGTAATTTTTGATAATAAAAATATATTTTTATTGTGAATAATTTTACCACAAATAGCCTAAACCTTGTATGTTGTTTGCTGAATTTAGAGGTATTTCATGACTCAATCAAAAGAAGCACAAAAAAGCTATTTTGTCAGATATCTTTCCCTAGCTCCAGTTCTTGCTGTTCTAGCAGTATCAATTGCCTTCTCTACATGGGCAATCTTTAACTTTATTTTTCCTGACCTTCTGTTCCATCCTCTGCCATAAGGAGTTGTAGGGAAATATTTCCCTACATATAGCTAAACTATGTCTCTGCAAAAAATCTTTCCTTCTCATCAGCACAGTTTAAAAGAACTGCATGAACAACCTCAAAATATATCCTATAGCGTTGTTCATGCAATTCCTGGTCGCATTCGTTTTCGGATTCCTCGGTTAAGCCATGATACCAAGTATACTGATAAACTCAAGCAAGCAATAGAACTCCACATTCAAGACGCACAGGTGAGAGTGAATCCTATGGCTGCTTCTATTGTCGTCAATTATGACAATAGCTCAGTCTCAGATGAGGAAGTGCGATCGCACCTCATCAATTTGATTCAGACTGCGCCAGAAATCAAGGTATCAAAGCCAGTAGCCGCCAAATCTGCCTTAGCAGCTATTTTTGATTCTCTAATTAATCTAATTAACGGTGTACGTAATCTTAACCAAGCAAGTAACACTATTCAGCATCAGGATAAAGTAGACACTTGGGAGAAATTACTATCTACCGGACAAAGGATAATCAAGGGTCTTAAATCAACCCTCATGTTTATTCTACCCGGTAAGCGGCCTCAATCGTCCACTGCATTAGAAACTGCATAGTTATCAGATAGCTTAGATGCTAGATAAGAAATATCTTCTTGTAGGATGGGCATATTGTCCGTCCTATCTTTTGACTAGCCATCCACAAAATGAATAATTCATTTATATCGTTTCCTAATATGCTGAGGAACTGAATAAATCACTAAGAGAACTAAGAAAAACTCTGCGTTCCTCTGTCTTGAAAAGTTTCCTACGGAGGGAAACCCTCCTACAGAACTTTTCGCTGCGCTTTCCTCCGCGTCCCTCTGCGTTTAAAAAAATGATTCTGCACCTCACTTAACCGGGAATCTCTATATTAGAAATAACTTAATAGTTGAGTTCGCATTTTTCAAAGTTTACAAGAACTTTCTTTTGGCGTAGTCAGTAAATTTATTGAGTTGTTTCATCTGGTAGATTAACTTGAGATTAAAGAAAGATACATATAAGGTAAATAGTTTTAAAAGCAACTGCAAATATTAGAATTATGCAAAACATTTATGGCAACCTTCAAGGTATAAAATCAAGCCATCTGAAAAAATTACAACGTCTTTATGAAGAACGACAACCAGCAGATAGATTTATGACGCTAGAATTTGCTCAAACTTTAGCAGCAATTACCAGCGAAATTCATCATCCAATTTGTTGTTATATTAATCGCCGTGGGCAAATTCTCCGCATAGCAGTAGGAACACCAAACCAAACCCAAATCCCCACAGAAGAATTACCACGGCGGAGTGCAGAACGTTTAAGTGGGATTCGTTGCATTGCTACTCAATTGCAATCAAAATCACCCGATGAAACGGCATTGGTGGCAATGGCACTTCAACGTTTAGATGCTTTAGTAAGTTTAAATGTAGTTGATAGTCAACCGGAAGAAGCTTTTTTAGCCTACCTAATTCCTGATTTAGAAAAACCTTGGATAGTTTCGCCTCCCCTCAGTTTAGAGGATATAACAGAACAAGATTTTGGTGAATTAGTTACAGAATGGGAAAGAGATATTTCCGATGCAGGAGGAATAATTTTACCCCAAGATACCAACTCTGACCAAGATAGAGTTTTGTTAGTTGGTGTGCAAACAGATGATATTTCCAACCAGCGATTTGAAGATGGACTTGCTGAATTAGTCCGACTAGTTGAAAGTGCTAGGGGAATTGTTTTAGACACAATGCGGCAAAAGCGTAGTCATCCCCATCCACAAACAGTAGTTGGAACAGGAAAAGTTGAAGAAATTACACTTTTGGCGCAAAAGTTAGGGGCTAATTTAATTGTTTTTGACCGTGATATTTCCCCATCACAAGCCCGTAATTTAGAAAACGAAATTGGCATACGAGTTGTTGACCGCACAGAAGTAATTTTAGATATTTTTGCTCAACGCGCTCGGACTCAAGAAGGAAAATTACAAGTAGAATTAGCACAGCTTGAATATAACCTACCTCGGTTGCGTGGTCGTGGTCGAGAAATGTCTAGATTAGGTGCGGGAATTGGTACAAGAGGGCCTGGTGAAACTCAACTAGAAACAGAACGCCGGACAATTCAACGCCGAATTGCTCAATTACAACAGGAAGTTAATCAACTACAAGCACATCGCGCCCGCATCAGACAACAAAGACAACAGCAAGAAATTCCTGTTGTGTCCTTAGTGGGTTATACCAATGCGGGTAAATCAACTTTGTTGAATGTATTAACTCATGCAGAAGTTTACACCGCAGACCAACTATTTGCTACCCTCGACCCAACAACACGCAAGGTAGTAATTACAGAACCAGAAACTCAAGAACGCAGGTCAATTTTATTAACAGATACAGTAGGGTTTATTCACGAACTACCGCCATCGTTAGTAGATGCGTTTCGCGCCACGTTGGAAGAAGTAAGTGAGGCAGATGCTTTACTTCATTTGGTGGACTTATCTCATCCCGCTTGGGAAAGTCATATTGCTAGCGTGCAGGAAATACTTGGAGATATGCCTGCGACTCCTGAAAAAGTGTTGCTTGCCTTTAACAAGATTGACCAAGTAGATAGTGAAACTTTGGCAAGCGCTCAACAAAATTATCCTCAAGCTGTGTTTATTTCCGCAACTAAAAAATTGGGTTTAGAAACTTTAAAACAGCATTTGTTGAAATTAATTGAAGAGAAGAAGGGTGTAGAAGTATAGGAGTGTAAGGGAAAGAAAAAAAAACCAATCCTCTTAAATTACCGACTAATTCTTCTCCCCTACACCCTTCCAAGAATTTGAAATTTTTAACTAGGAGAATAATTATGCCAAGTATTATTATTCACGGTGGTGCAAAAACCATCTCTGATGATAAAGCTAAAGCTAATATTAGTGGTTGCTTGGCAGCCGTAGAAGCCGGTTGGACTATATTAACTGGCGGGGGTAATGTAAAAGATGCTGTTGAAGCCGCCATCCGCGTTTTAGAAGATAACCCAATTTTTAACGCCAGCATTGGCGCAACTCTTGATACTGACGGAGAGGTATTCCTAGATGCGGCCATGATGGAGGGTGCAACTTTGGGATGGGGAGGAGTAGCAGCAGTTCAAGGAGTACGCCATCCTATTTCCGTAGCCAGGAAAATTCTGGGAGAAAAATCCATGTTGTTAGTTTCCAAAGGTGCAGAACGCTTCGCCGAAGAACATGGGGATGATATGTGCGCTCCCAGCGACTTAATTAGCGATGAGCAACGGCAGGAGTGGGAAGAACAGGAGGCAGTTAAAGACCGTCCTGCAACTGTGGGATGTGTTGCGGGGATTGGGGAGATGTGCTTCTCTGCGAGACGCTCCGCGAACGACTGCGCTCAGCAACCGGGAGTGGGGGGAGATGAGGGAAACCCACCCCTAACCCCTAAGAGGAGGGGAACAGGGAATGGGGAAGAATAACAACTGATAACTGATAACTGTCAACTGATAACTGATAACTGATAACTGATAACTGATAACTGACAACTGACAACTGATAACTGACAACTAACAACTGACAAATGACTAACTTTAATTACTTTCGAGGAAGTTCTCTATCTGATTTGTTTGCTCAGGATATTACAGATGGGCGTTACGGGTTTATATTAAATTATCCTGCAACTGCTAGTTGGGCGGCTTTTTCTAATCGCCAAAAATACTTTATCCAAGATGGTAGTAGTGAAGCTACTAAAACCTCTTTTGATAAGATTTGTCAGAAGGAACCTTGGAAGAATTTGGCTGTGTTGGGTGATAGTCTTTCGGGAATTGTCATTATTCCACCGTCTAAGTCTTTGGTTAACTATTGGCAAGAACATTTTGGCTTTAGCTATGCCAAGAGAGAAATGTTGGATTGTTCTACTTATTTAGACGACTTGAATCAAGGCGATCGCTTTGACAAACTCATTTCCCTATTCCCCTTTGATCACCTCAAAGGAGAGAAACACGCTGTTAATCCAGACACCCATTACCGCTTACTTAGTAAAGCTACTTTAGCTGAATTGGGTGTGCAATGTCCCAATTACGAAACTTACAATTTACACAAAACTAATCTCGAAGATATTGAGTTACCACAATTTCCCTATTTAATTAAAACGTCTCATGGGCTTTCTGGTGAAGGGACATACATTATCAAAAGCACCAGCGATTTGAACTATTGTCTAGAGGAAGTTAAAAAATATCTCGATATTCAGTTACTAGATACGATTATTGTTTCCGAGTTCGTTAAGAATGAGGTACAAAACTACTGTGTACAGTTCTATGTCAGCAAGACGGGAGAAATAACCCTGATTGGTGTTACTGGTCAATTAGTTACACCAGAAGGTAATTATTTAGGGGGGCTGATTGATTACAGCAAAACCGATATAAGCAAGTTTTTTGACATGATTACCGCCATTGGTGCTTATGCTCATAAACAGGGTTATTTTGGTGTGATTGGCTTCGATGTACTGGAAGATAGAGACGGAGAACTTTTCGTAATTGATGCTAATTTCCGCGTCAATGGTTCGACTCCATTATGTTTACAACGTCATAACTTACTAAAGCAGGGGAAAGAGGTAGCTAAATATTCCAGCGATTACCGTATGGAGGGAACATTGGACTCAATTTTAGTTAACCTGAAAGCAGAATTAGAGCGCAAGGATTTAATTATTCTCTCGGCGTTGGAGAAGGTTAAATACGGAAAAATATATACTGATATTTACGGTATAGTTGCTGGCGAAACGATTGAGGAAATGCAGCAGATTGAGCATAATTTACAAAGTAAGGGATTGCAACAGCATAGTTAATAGTGCTGTCAGTTGTCAGTTATCAGTTATCAGTGAACAGTTAACATCATCTGATAACTGTTCACTGCTGAGTAAGTCTTTTATCTCCTACCAATTCTATAACCACAGAAGGATTAAGATGAATTAAGTAATTTCTAATATCAAACAGTATACTTTATGTCTTAAAATATAGCTGACGGGCATAGTAGATACCGCAATTAGTCAGTTTATGAGACTCTGAGCAAATAAATTCAAGAACTGCTTTTAACTCTTCATTGGGGTTGATTAGATTTTGTTGACATCCATACATTAATTTCACCTCCTTGATGTATATTAACATTAAATACTAACAATGTATGTATAACATGAAAGGGAAGACATTAACAATACGCTTGTCTGAGCGTAGAAGAAATAAACTTTATTTATATGCTGCCCAGAAAGATAGGACTATCACTGCTTTAATTGAAGAGTGGATCGATAGTCTAGTGCTTGAGAAAGAAGATACAGCAGGTTAAAACCTGCCGCGTCGCGTTTCATCCCCGCTCTAAAGCACGGAATACGCCACTACGTGCCTGTTCCTCCTGGGCTTTCACGCTCCCGCTAAGTTTTAGTAAAATCGGTTTAGCTCATCCATCGCCTATTAACAATGCCAGACCCCTTAATGTACCAACAGGATAACTTTGTTGTCCTAGAAACCAACCAACCAGAACAATTCCTGACTGCTGCTGAATTGTTAGAAAAGCTCAAGGAGGAATTACAGAAAATTGATTTTTCTGATTTACCCCTTGAGTTACAAAAATTTGATTCTTTGCCAGACCAAGCCCAACACTTAATAGATACTAGTTGTGAGTTGGATGTAGGCGCAGGCAAATATTTGCAGTGGTACGCTGTCCGCTTAGAAAAGTAGAGACTATTGACTAATGGCTGTAGACTCTTGATTAATTAGAGTAATTAGTGCTAATTCAATTTCGTCTTCACCTACTTGAGTAATTTTCACCTCAACTCCAGGGCCAAAGTATTTGGTCATTTTTTCTTGCTTTTGCTGCCACTCTTCCAGTGATATTTCCGGCGAGTCAAATTCTAGGATTAGAGTATAAGCACCATTAGTTTCTGTTTCTCGTAAACCTGTAACTGTTGGTCTTACCTCATCTGTAGGACTTAAACCCAAGTAAGACAGCGCACCGTCTAAATGAGCATCTTGTCCGTAACAATATCGCGTGATATCCTTACGAATTTTATTCTGAGTCACCGTTGCTTGCTGTTCGCGCAAGAGTAACACTGATGGCGTTGTCGGTTGGCTGAAAGGTATGGGCTTAAGTTCGTTAGCTTTGAGTGCTAGTCCTCCCAATAGTAGGGGGAAACCGTAAAAAAATCCGACTAAGTTGAGTGTGGCATTATTTGCAGCATAAGCAACGAAGCCAATGAGGGTTAATACGCTACCAACGCTTAAACCAAGTGTTCCCAGAGAGATTTTGCGTAACATGATCTGAAATAGTATAAATTCTTAACACATTAGTTTTATTATCATCGTTAAGAGGGAATAGGGGATAGGAGATAGGGGCAGGGCAAACGCACTTAAACTGGCACAATTAAGGTTGACCTTTAAGCAAATATGTGTATTCAAGTCCTTGATTGATGTTTGATATCATGTCCGCTTAAATACTTATCATATATTGGGGGCTGGTAATAGGTAATCGGTAATCGGTAATGGCTCACAACAATTACCTATTAGCTATTACCAATTACCGACCAAAACAACCATATTATAAGTAATTAGCCGAACTTGATATTACCTATCACCTGTCCCCTGCTATATCTCGGCTCAAGCCCCATTAATAGCAACGGAAGCGGGTCTGATGGAATCAGCCGCTTCCGCTTCAATAGTTATCAGGTTTTTTCAAAAATTAAATAAGATTTCTATGGCTAAAAATGCCTCACTAAGTTGATATTGCTTACTGCACAATCTGATAACACCCATTAGCATCAGGAGGCGCTGTTTGTGTTGTAGCAGTTGTGAGTAGCAGTGAGTTAGGTGCTTGACCTAAGCCATTACCTGTAGCAATTACATCAAAAATGACTCCGGCCGGGACTTGTTGATTCGCAACTTCTACTGTGACTGGTGGGTTGAAGGCATTATTGATTAATGGGGCAAATTGGTCAGGTAGAACTGGATTGAAATTATATGTACCAGCCGTAAGTTCTGGGTAAGGAATAGCAGTTTTGGGTGTCAGGTCTGTGATCCGAGTTTCATCTACATTTGGGCTAGAGGATTTGCTAATACGGAAATCTATAACAGCGCTAGTTTCCGAAAAGCGATACCAACGTCCTTTAAATTTACCTGGATTAGGCTGTGTTAAATCCTCTGGAATCACAAAGGGTGATTGATTAAATAATGGTTGACCTG
>DATNQO010000038.1:0-22678 GCA_036704005.1 Leptolyngbyaceae cyanobacterium
TAATTGGTAATTGGTAATTGGTAATTGGTAATTGGTAATTGGTAATTGGTAATTGGTAATTGGTAATTGGTAATTGGTAATTGGTAATGGTAGCAAAATGTAGGGTGCGCTACTTACAAGAAATTCTAACCGTACTAAGAAAGTATTTATAAGTAGCGCACCTTACTAACTGTCTTTGGCTCATCGTTCATTAAACCTTAAATTTTGATGAATCTGAGTGAGCAAGTCTTCCATAGAGATGGAACGAGGGACAATTTGAGTAGCGATCGCCCGCACAACATTGGCGATCGCTGACGATTCCTGTTTTTTGCTATGACTCAGCTTAGTAGCAGATGTCACTCTACTGCGGCTTAATTGTTGGTCGATCACCAGAATCGGCGGCAAATCAAACGGTAAATCTGGTAATGCTTTTAATGCTTTCACCACCTCTGGATGAATAGTAGAATCTCCTAAATAAATGAGTAGCAAATCTATACTGTGGTGGCGTATTTGTTGTAATACTTCTGCCCAACAGCGAGCCATTGTTGCCTTTAAACCAGCTGTCTGCAAATACTGGATTAAAGCTTGAAACCATTCGGTTCCCCGTTCCACCACTTCCTGCGCCACTGCCGTATTTTTGACTGTACTGTAACCTTTAACTGATTTGCGTCTGGTTTGTGGTAAGTCTTCTAGCATTGCCAAATCTACAACAAAGATGTTTGGTGGATAGCCAACGCCAGAAGCAATTTGTAGCACTGATAGCAAAGGGTCTTTACCCTGTATCAATCCATCCTGGTTATCTTTACCTAATGGAGTTAAACAAGGAAAAACGGAAAGCCCAGAGATTTGGGAAGCAGTCAAGGTAGTCTCGACATCACAAGTTACTAATGGTAAAGCTGCCAATCGGGGATGTTTGGTTAATTGTTGTAGGTAAACTTGGGCTATGGAAGTTTCTACATCCAACAAAATTACATCAAACTGCCAAACCCTTGCCAAAAGTTCTGCTTGGTCTAAATCGTCCACTTCAATAACGCGATGTTCTTGTAATGAAGGATGGGGATTAATCGATTCCAATTCTGAGTTAACTAATCTGAGAATCCGCAGGGTTTTTTTTAATGGACTCGTTTCACCAGGATCTATTCGTAGCTGCACCATTGGTTTGCCACATAATTTATCTAACAAGGGTGAGAGGGATGGCTGTTCTACTGGCAAAGTTAAGAAACCATCGGCGCGGTTAGCAAAAGCTAGGTCTTTTTCCGCCCCTGTAGCAGTGACAATTACGGGAATATGGCGAGTTGCACCATCAGATTTCAGCAATGTCAACACATCCCAACCAGATAATAAAGGTAACAGGGGATTTAAAAACACGGCTGTTGGCTGTAAACGTCGCGCTTTTTCAACAGCTTCTGTTCCAGAACGGGCAATTACCACCCGATAACCTAAAGTTTTCAGTTGATCTGTTAAATTTTCTATATATCGAGCTACTGCTTCAACTACTAGCACTAACCTTTGGCAAGAGACAGGATAATTTTCTCCAGTCGCCGTTACACCATTGTGTATGCTGGAACTGGGGGTAGAGACATTTTCTCTACCCACTTCCGACTCAGCATAACTAGTGCTGGGTGGACTGGGTGGTAAAAGCAGGGTAAATTGACTACCTTTGCCTTCCCGCGATAAAAAGCTGACATCGCCACCGTGCAGACGCGCTAAAGCCCTAGTTAAGACCAGTCCTAAACCTGTACCTTCAAACTGGCGGGTGAGGGGGTTTTCTAGTTGTTGGAACTTTTGAAAGATGAGATGTTGCTGGTGTTCGGGAATACCAATACCCGTATCCCACACTGTAAAGGCTATCCATCCTTCCCAACGACTCACCCGCAAACCAATTTCGCCAGATATTTCTGTGAATTTGAAGGCGTTAGATAATAGATGAACCAGCATTTGCCGCAGGCGCAACTCATCAGCTACTATCTGGTCTAATTCCAGTTCCATCGATAGGGTAAATTCCGGGGTCGATGGGTTAGTGGCGGCGGTGTTTTTACTAGTTTGATTATGGATCGCTTTGGCTTCGGAAAGGGCGCGATCGCACACAGAGCGAATGCTTACAGGTACAGGAGTCAGTTCCATTTGCCCTGTTTCCATCCGGGTTAAGTCCAAAATATCATTCACCACACTCATCAGGTGGCGACCACTTTGGTGAATTAGTCCGGCGTAACGGGCTTGGCGTTCGTTGAGTTCTCCCAACTGCTGATCTACCAACAACCTGGATAAACCCAAAACTGCTGTTAAGGGTGTCTTCAGTTCGTGACTAATACAAGCCAGAAATTCATCCTTTAAGCGATTTAATTGGATGAGGTCGGCATTTTTGGCAGCTAGTTCTTTACACAGTTGCTGCTGTTCTGTGATGTCTGTCGCCAACACCAGCCATAAATCATCGCTGCTAGGCAGTTTTAAATCAGGACTATCAAAGGGAATTTTTGCAAACTGCCATATTCGCTCTTTTCCGTTCTGCACTTCCACAACACAGGTACAAGTATTCAGTTGATGATCTAAAAAGCAACGACTGGAGGCAGTTTTGACACTTGTGGCTGGTTCGTAGGGGGACTGGGGTAGTAAACCTGTAGTTGGTACTTGGGCTAACTCTTCCCTTAATGACTCGTAATTTTTAGTATAATTTGTGGTTGTAACAGTTTTCTGCCCAACATATTCTGGTTGTTTAATTTTGGTGGCTGCTAATATAGACTCGACTTGTTGGCGCACTCCCTCCGGGTCTTTCAACGCCCCTAATTGTTGCCACCAAGCCAAATTTTGCGTTAATACTTCACCCTTACCTGTTTGCAGCATTAAAGGCCAAGGCAGGCTTTCTAATAACTGTACCAGTGGTTGGAATTGGTTGTTTCTGGGTGTTCCGCTCATTGTGGGGGAACGCTGGAATCCAGGCTCACTGATATGATTTGTCTTAGGGCTATGGGTTGGGGCATAGCCAGTACCTGCACTTTGCTCTTTGGCTAATACTGCCAATAGGCGTACACTGTTAAGTAACCCTAAAAGCTTGCCGTCTCCATCTACTAGCGCATACTCCGCGTTATGGGCTTGGTGATAGCGCCAAAATATGGTTAATTGCTCAACACTATGGCTGGCTGGTAATATCTGTATTGGTTCAATTAAAGCTTGACTAAAGGTTAAAAGTGGCTGTTGTAAGTTTAAAAATAGTTCATCACCTGTGGCGGCTAAAAACTTTTGTGCTAGCTGGCCAGAGTGCAGCAACCCAACGGGGCGTTGCTGTTCATTCACTATCACCAAGCGATCGCATTGCTTTTGCTCAAAAACCTCCAGCACCCTTGCCAGAGTACTTGTTTCTGAGCAACTGCTTACACTTGCTAGAAATTCATCAAGCGGATACTGTAGCATTGACATAAGGCTTTGGGGGTCATTCTTCCTATGAAAGCCTCTGGCTGCACCATCAGCACAGAAGCCGATAGTTTTATTGCCAGCAGCAATTTCCTCTAAGAAGACTCATATAAGCGATTTTGGTACAGCTTTAACACTATTGAAACAATAGATTTAGTTCTCTCGAACACTACTGTTTGAAGTCACTAGTTTTAGGAGCAGTGACATTTTCCTGGCTCCTGATAACTCTGGCAGGGACAGCACAGCAGTTTTCTACAGGTGTTTCAATTTTTGATCGATAGTGATAGCTAAGACAATTATGGCTCCAAATATTCGCTTTAGAACCTTGAGGAATTATAATGATTGAGAATGCGACAATACTTTAATTTCGTTTAAGTATCTTATCAAGGAGCAGTGGAATAAATCCCTATTTAGATAGATATACATCTGTAAATCATGAATTAACTAATGTACTTTTGACAACGAGCAAATTTACTACTTGTCATTTTTCCGCTTATTTACTTACCCGGTCGGGCGATTGAGTAGATATTTACATCTATATATTTTGACATGAGGTCTTTTTTAGTAACGGGATTACTAGTTAAGAAATATCAATTATTATCACTAATTATCCTTCCTCTCTGGGCGATGGTGATTGCAAAAATATACAAGTATGTAAATGCTACTATTAATATTGATTTTCCAACCAGATGTTAAAGAAAATTTAGATCAGCCACCAAAGCCAGCTACTAATCCAGTATTAAGCGGATGCCGAGAGAGTATATATTGGTCTACTAAGGTTTACGTATACCTTTTGCCGCTAATTGCTGGCACTGTTACGAGAATCTACTATCTTTGGAAACGGTTACGCTCACAGTATCATGTAAATTCTACTAGTCAATACCCCCATTTATATAAATGCCAAAAGCAAAAAGCACAGCAGGTTTGTCAGCACATGACTCAAGAAGTTGATCGGCAAGTATTATTGCAGCAACTCAGATCAGATTATCGTCAGATACTTTTAAGTTACTTTACTACAGACAAAGCACTACAAGAAAAAATTGATAAATTTGTCAATGCAGTATTTTGTGCTAATATTCCTGTGCCAGAAATTATAGAAATTCATATGGAACAGATTGATGAATTTTCTCATCAGCTACGCTTAGAAGGTAGAGGTGATGAAACTTTGATGGATTATCGGTTAACTCTTATAGACATCCTAGCTCATCTTTGTGAAACCTATAGGGGGGCGATTTTTAAGTAGTAGAAGTGATGCCAACCAAAGCCAAAAACAAAATATAATTCACTACAAAATTTATGGATACCCTTTAATATTAAAATGTTAACTTTTATCTGATATTTTTATGAATAAAGCCAGAAAGACTTACGTTCTCAAGCTTTACGTTGCCGGGAACACACCCAATTCCGTCCGAGCATTGAAGACACTCAAAAATATTTTAGAACAGGAGTTTAAAGGTATTTATGCTCTCAAAGTTATCGATGTGCTGAAAAACCCCCAGCTAGCGGAAGAGGATAAAATATTAGCTACACCGACATTATCGAAAATTTTGCCGCCACCAGTCCGTAAAATTATCGGTGACTTGTCAGACCGAGAGAGAGTATTAATCGGTTTAGATTTACTCTATGAAGAATTAACAGAAGAAGATTGGGAAGCACAAAATAATCTTTAATCTTTAAATGTTAAAAATAATTTACCAAATTTAGTGATATAAAAACTGGGGATAGAACCCTATTATTAGCAAGCGATGAGTGAAAACGAGCAACAGGAACCGAAAAATACACCGGGTAATGGTGTAGAAAAAATTCGCACGATGATCGAAGGCTTTGACGATATTAGTCATGGCGGTTTACCAGCTGGTAGAACTACTTTAGTCAGTGGCACATCTGGAACAGGCAAAACTTTATTATCTTTACAGTTTCTCTTTAACGGGATCACTCATTTTGATGAACCTGGTGTATTTGTCACCTTTGAAGAATCCCCCAGCGATATCATCAAGAATGCTCATATTTTTGGCTGGAATTTACAACGCCTAATTAATGAGGGGAAGTTATTTATTCTAGATGCGTCTCCCGACCCAGAAGGGCAAGATATTGTGGGAAACTTCGACCTTTCCGCCTTAATTGAGCGCTTGCAGTACGCCATCCGCAAATATAAAGCCAAAAGAGTATCCATAGACTCAATTACCGCCGTATTCCAGCAGTATGAAGCGGTGGGGGTGGTACGTCGGGAGATATTCCGCTTAGTAGCGCGTCTCAAACAGCTCAATGTCACCACGGTAATTACCACAGAACGGGGTGAAGAATATGGCCCGGTAGCTTCCTTTGGTGTGGAAGAATTTGTTTCTGATAATGTGGTAATTGTTCGCAACGTTTTAGAAGGAGAACGTCGTCGCCGCACCATTGAAATTCTTAAATTGCGGGGAACAACTCACATGAAAGGTGAGTATCCTTTCACAATTACCAATGAAGGTGTGAATATTTTCCCCTTGGGAGCAATGCGCCTGACTCAAAGGTCTTCTAACATCCGGGTTTCTTCTGGGGTGACAACTTTAGATCAAATGTGTGGTGGTGGTTTCTTCAAAGATTCGATTATTCTCGCCACAGGCGCTACAGGTACAGGGAAAACCCTGTTAGTGAGTAAATTCTTACAAAATGGCTGCGTCAGCAATGAGCGAGCAATATTGTTTGCTTATGAAGAATCACGCGCTCAATTATCTCGCAATGCTTACTCTTGGGGTATTGATTTTGAAGAATTAGAAAGCCAAGGTTTACTGAAGATTATTTGTACCTACCCGGAATCAACTGGTTTAGAAGACCATTTACAAATTATTAAGTCAGAAATTGCCCACTTTAAACCGTCACGTATTGCGATCGATTCTCTCTCAGCATTAGCTAGGGGTGTAAGTAATAACGCCTTCCGTCAGTTTGTCATTGGTGTTACAGGTTATGCTAAACAAGAGGAAATTACAGGTTTCTTCACCAATACAACAGACCAATTTATGGGATCGCATTCAATTACCGACTCTCATATTTCGACAATTACTGACACCATCTTGATGCTACAGTACGTAGAAATTCGTGGAGAAATGTCAAGAGCAATTAACGTATTTAAAATGAGAGGTTCCTGGCACGATAAAGGAATTAGGGAATATAATATCACAGCAGACGGGCCAGAAATCAAAGACTCGTTCCGTAACTACGAAAGAATTGTCAGTGGCGCTCCTACCCGCGTTAGTTTTGACGAAAAGGCGGAACTTTCCCGCATCGTCAGACGTTTTGAAGACAAACAGGGTTCCGATTCCTAAGTTTGGTATCGTACTATATTCCTCTTAAAATTTAGTATCGTGCTATATTCTGTGGTGAAGAAAAGTTTTCTGCCGCCAGATTGATTTTTGTGTGAGGGGATGCGGTGAAAGGACAACAGTTATTCTATAGCTTCTTACCTGGTGTAACAGCAGCAGTATTGACGACTCAGCCAGCTATGGCTGGAACAATGAAGGTCGGTATTGCACAAATTGTGCCTACTTCTACTGTTTTGACTAGCCAAAATGGTCAAACTTTGCTAGTAGGCAAAAGCCAGACACAATCGCCTAATGCGACAGGCGAAATTTTTCCAGACATCATTCCCAATTCTGGTGTGACTACAGCGAATTGGCAATTTTTAAGTAGTCACTCTCACCCAGTAATCTTGACAGAAAATACTGGTATCAATGGAAAACAAAAGTCTCGACAAGATGAAGGTAAAACTTATAATTCTAAATCCAATCAGACTATTGCTCAACGGCTAAAACAAAAACTTTCTCCTAAGCAACAAAAACAAATTCGCTCAGGGTCTCAACTAGAA
Organism: Leptolyngbyaceae cyanobacterium; assembly: GCA_036704005.1. Taxonomy (GTDB): domain Bacteria; phylum Cyanobacteriota; class Cyanobacteriia; order Cyanobacteriales; family Nostocaceae; genus Trichormus. The sequence goes on from DATNQO010000038.1 coordinate 7,232, forward strand.
TTAGCAACAACAAAAGTTTCTACCCGCTTTACATCTCCATCGTCTGCACAACAGACTTTGTCGGTGTCTAATTTACAAGCTTCAGCATCACAAGAAAAACTTAAAACCCAGTTATCAATGGTTTTACCAGCCGTGAGTAATCTCGGTGCAGCGAAACTTTTAGAAATCAGTGGTTGCTCATCACAAACCTGCCAATTAACCCGGCTCAGGGGAATGGAGATAGCGCAGGGGAACACAACTACACCAAACCCAGAGGTAACTCCTGCACCGACGCAAACAGCGCCAGCAGATACTCCAGCGCCAACAGTAACTCCTGCACCTGCGGGGAAGGTGGAAGTACCGCAAAATCTGATTCCCAACGCCAACCCGCTACAATTTCCCACCAAACCGGGAGAAGTGACAATTCAGGAAACTCAGGGGATTACTTTGGCTCAGGCTTTGGAATTGGCGCGGCGGAATAATCGGGACTTACAAGTGTCCTTGTTGGAGTTGGAACGCACTCAAGGAGCCTTAAGAGAAGCACAGGCGGCTTTATTGCCCAGTTTGTCTCTCAGCAGTGATCTCACCCGTAGCCAGTCGGCTAGTAGTCAGCTTCAGGATGAACTGGCTCGTAATCAGGGAGCATTTAGGGAAAACACTCAACCGAGTACATCCTTCAATAGTCAAGCTCAATTAACCTATGACTTGTTTACTTCTGGGAGACGGAACGCGGCTATTCAACAGGCTGAGGAACAGCTACGCTTTCAACAGTTGGATGTGGAGCGCCAGTCTGAAGAAATCCGCTTGAATGTCACTAGAGCATATTACGATTTGCAACAGGCAGATGAGCAGGTACGTATTGCTCGGTCGGCGGTAGAAAATGCTCAGGCTAGCTTGCGAGATGCGGAGGCGTTGGAAAGGGCTGGTGTGGGGACAAGGTTTGATGTGTTGCGATCGCAAGTAAACTTAGCCAATAACACTCAACAGCTCACCAATAACTTGGCACAGCAGCAAACTAGGCGACGGCAACTAGCAACCTTACTCAGCCTGCCACAGTCGGTTAATATCAGCGCTGCCGACCCTGTACAATTAGCAGGTCTGTGGAACCAAACTCTAGAACAAAGCATCATCCTCGCCTATCAAAACCGTCCCGAACTGCAACAACAACTAGCACAACGGAACATCAACGAACAACAGCGTAGACAAGCACTGGCAAACTTAGGGCCACAACTGAGCTTCGTAGCTAACTACAACCTCCTAGATCAGTTTGATGATGGCGTTGGTGTAACTGATGGTTATTCTGTAGGACTGAGAGCTACCTTAAACTTGTACGATGGTGGAGCAGCTAGAGCAAGAGCCGATCAAGCCAGGGCAAATATTGCGATCGCCGAAACTCAATTTGCTACCCAGCGCGACCAAGTTCGCTTCCAAGTAGAACAAGCCTTCACAACCCAACGCTCCAATCTAGAGAACGTACAAACCGCCAATGTTGCCCTAGAACAAGCTAGAGAAGCACTACGCTTAGCGCGTTTGCGTTTCCAAGCTGGTGTTGGTACTCAAACAGATGTGATTAACTCGGAAAACGACTTAACACAAGCTGAGGGTAACAGAATCACGGCAATTCTAGATTACAACCGCGCTCTGGCTGATCTACAACGTGCTGTAACTACTAGAGCATTAACTCCTCAGTAGTCATTGGTCATTGGTCATTGGTCATTAGTTATTAGCCAAACAGCTTTTAACTATTAACTGTTGACGGTTGACTATTGACAACCGTCAACCGTCAACAGTCAACTAACCTATAAACTATGGACTATGGACTATTGACTCAGTACTACTGATTACTTACTCATGACTACAGTTACATCACAAGAAATAGCACTGTTTCGTTCTCAGTTGGTAGATGACTTGGGAGCGATGGAGGCTTTGGACTTAATAGAAGACTGCGAAGGCGATTTAGAAGATGCAGCAATGACGCTAGCCATCAAAGCCGGACAAGAACCAGAACGAGCTAACGCCGAGTGGTTAGATGCTTTGGCGAGAAAGTGGCGTGCTGTCATTTGTCAACAAGAATTTCGTGATAATTTACTCAACGGTTCAATTACCGAGATGATGGCACATCTCCAAACAATGCCCACATTTCCTAAAATTTTAGCCACACCAGTTTTGATATATATTCTCAAGCAAGGTGTAAATAACTTTTGTGAACCTTTGGATGCGCTCAAGTAATAGGGAGTGGGGGGAGTAGGACAATCACAAGTGTAGGTTTTTGATCAAGCAGTGAGTCATGACTCTCAAATTAACCAGAGAATCATAGTTTAATCAACCCCTACACCCCTACACTGCGATCGGTTTAAAAGGCTTTTTGTATATGGCTTTGTTCTGAAAATTTCTACCTCATTTAGCTGAAATCTGCTGTATAATCTGCATTTTTCCAAAATTTGGAAACCATAAAATATTATTAAATTTCCCACACATTCAAGGATTTTCCGCATCTGACGCACCCTACTATTGTGGCAGTTGCGTAAGTCCTGATTATGTTGAAATTACTCAAATACCTTAGTATTTGTCTCATTAACGCCTGTTTGCTATTTGCTTGTCATACTTGGACTCCGACTGAAGTCAAACGCCCTCCCTTGAAAGTACAATTTGGCTCTTTTGTTGGTGAGTATCCCGCTATCATTGCTCAAGAAAAAGGATTTTTCAAAGCTCAAGGTGTAGATGTAGAAGTAATTTATAAACGATACACCAAATTGGAACAAGCAAATTTCAGTGCAGGTAAGTATGATGGTATTTCCTTCGTATTTAATAGCATCTTTGCAAGCAACAGGTAATCAGCTTAATCTGATTGCCATCTCTCGTTTAAAATATCAACCTTGGTCTGTGTTGTTCGCACAGCCCTTGACTGTTGCCCTAGCACCTGTAGAAAGGCAAATTCATGATGCAATGTTGCTATTTGCAATTATCGCTTCAGTAGTAACAATCATTGCTTTTGCCATTGGGGAAGTGCTAACAAAGCCAATCATTTACCTGACCAATATAGTTTCTCAATTTACCGCAGGTAACTTAGATATCCGCGCCAAAATAAACTCAAAAGACGAAATAGGTCAACTGGCAAAATCGTTTAACGACATGGCATTTCAATTACAGATGAAGCAAGAATCCTCGTCTCTTTAGAGCGAGGAGTGTCAAGCATCAGAGTTGTTTGTTGAGGTAGCGTGTAAGGGTGTAAGGGTGTAAGGGAAGAATTTAAACTTTACTTAAACCCCTGTACCCCTAAACCCCTATACCCCTGTTTTTATGCCTAAGTCCTATGATGGAACAAGGACTGATACCCTGTTAATAAAGGCGAAACTTTTATTAGACAAATTTTTCTATCAATGAATTACCTTGTTGCCGTATTACCTGACCGTATCCAAGCAGAAGCTGCTTACTTAGCCTTAGAAAAAGAGGGCATCAATAGTACCATCTTAGGAAGAGGCTATAAAACTGCTGATGAGTTTGGCTTAATTGACCCCAACTTGCAAGCGAGAAAGCAAGCCAAGCTGATGTCGCTGTGGTTAGTACCATTCGGCTTTTTTGCTGGGTTCACTTTTAGTTACATCACTGGTTTGAACACCTTTGCTTGGGCGGGTGAAATTGGTAATCACGTTGTTGGCGGTCTTTTGGGTGCTGCTAGCGGCGCTTTGGGGGGTGTGGTTGTTGGCGGTGGAGTCGGCTTAGTTGTCGGTGGTGGTGATGCTTTACCATACCGTAACCGATTAGATGCGGGAAAATACTTAGTTGTAGTTCAAGGTACTGAAGCTCTATCGCGCCAAGCCACCAAAATATTAAGGCAGTTTGAGCCAGAAAATCTCCAAGGTTACGCTGACACAACCCCTGTGTAATGAATGAATAGTTTATACATAACAACAAAGCGGCTGAAGTTACTTCCCTGTTCCTTAGAAGTGGCGCAAGCCGCCATTTCTCAAAATAAATCAAAAGTAGAAACGCTGTTAGGGGTTAAGGTTCCTGATGATTGGTACGCATCAGATGTACTAGATTTTTTCCCTTTATATTGTCAAATGCTCACAGATGACCCCTCAAATTTAGGTTGGGGTGTCTGGTTGATGATTCAAGTAGATGATTCTACCTTGATTGGTGACTTGGGTTTTGGTGGCAAACCCGATGAGCAAGGAACTGTGGAAATGGGGTATGAAGTTTTAGCCGCTTACCGTAACCAAGGATATGCTTTTGAGGCGGCGATCGCACTGGTGGATTTTGCTTTTACGCAGCCGGAACTTCAAAGGATTATTGCTCACTGTCCTGATGATCATGCTGTATCAATTCACATTTTGGAAAAACTCGGAATGCAGTTAATTGGTAGAGATGCAAATCTGTTGAAGTGGGAACTAAAGCAGGGGATGGGGGACAGGGGACAGCCATGACAGTCCTTTATTGTCGATGCCCATAAAGCTAAAATCAGAATAGTTTCATCATTTTCTTATTACGTCAACATCAAAAACAACTGGAGACTGGAGAGATAATAACTTTTGACTGTTGACTGTACAGACGCGATTAATCGCGTCTCTACTTACTAATGACCAATGACTAATGACTATTTAAAATGTTGCCAAGAGAAGAACTTTTAAAGGGTGTTGAAAATCGAGATAGTATAGCTCGTGTAATTGACCAAGCAGAACAAGCAATTAAAACTTGGGAAGTGGTGATGACAGATTTTTTGTCACCGCCAGAATTGGCAGAAATTAAACGAGTGTTTAGTCGGTTAACGGAAGTGCAATTGGTGGCTTGGGGTGGCTATCCACAAGCTGAACGCCAAAGATTAGCGATCGCTCGTGCTGAGTTACCCTTAGATCAGTCCCAAGTTAGCCTCAGCGTGTTAGAAATCGCAGGTAATTTCCTATTTGATTCGGCGACGCACCGCGACTTTTTAGGCGCAATGCTAGGAACGGGGATTGTCAGAGAGAAAACTGGCGATATTATTGTCTTGGGTGAACGAGGCGCACAAGCAATTGTAGTTCCTGAGTTAGCCGAGTTTTTGGAACTTAATCTGAAACAAGTGCGATCGGTTCCTGTGAAAACTCAAGCGATCGATTTGGCTGAGTTAAAAGTCAGGGAACCGAAGAAGAAAGAATTAACTACAGTAGAAGCGTCCTTGCGACTAGATGCGATCGCCTCTGCTGGCTTTGGGATGTCTCGTAACAAAATGGTTGACTTAATTGATACAGGCGATGTCCGCGTCAATTGGAAAGAAGTCACTCAAGCCAGTTCTCAAGTTAAATCAGGTGACTTAATCGCCATTCGCGGTAAAGGACGCTTAGAAGTTGGCGATATCGCTGTCACCAAAAAAGACCGTTACCGCGTCCAGCTAACAAGGTATATGTAGTAGGGGACTGGGGACAGTGAACAGGGGACAGTGAACAGTCAACAGTCAACAGTCAACACAATCTGACAACTGTCAACTATCAACTGTCAACTGTCAACTCTTAAAATGCCTAGCCAAAAGACTTAACAAAGTTTTGCGTGGGACGAGTCTAGCAACTGCGCTTCTAAATTGCGTACCAGTATCACTGACAATCACTGTAGGTTGCCAGTTGTCCAAAGCTTTGAGAGACTGAAGTACAACCTCTTTACAACCCATAACTTTATTTGTAGTTTCCGCCAAAGCTTGGGGAAAATTAGCTTCTGTAAAAAAGTCGGTTTCTGTAGGGCCGGGACAGGTAACTAAAACACGAATATTGTACGGGCGATTTTCTGCCCATAACGCTTCACTAAAACTAATGATAAAAGCCTTACTAGCAGCGTAAACAGAAAGATAGGGTATGGGTTGAAAGCCAGCAATGGAAGCGACGTTGATAATGCTTCCCGAACCGCGTTGACGCATGAGTGGCAAAAATCTGTGGGTTAAATCTACCAATGCGGCAACATTCAACTGCACCATCTTAACTTGTCTGGTGCGATCGCTCTTAGCAAAATCACCATAGTCACCAAAACCAGCGTTATTAATTAATGTGTCAATTGTCAATCCCTTAGCTGTGGTGGTATCAAAAACAGCCCCAGCCGCATCTGGTTCTGTTAAGTCTTGAACTATCACATCTACTTGGACTTTGTATTGCTGTTGTAGTTCTTGAGCTAATTGATGAAGTTTCGCTTCTGAACGCGCCACCAGCACCAAATTTGTTTGACGTGCAGCTAGTTCTTGTGCAAAAGCTTTACCAATCCCAGCAGATGCACCCGTGATTAAAGCAGTTGACATTGTAAATAATAAATATTTCCTAATAATTCCTCTAAAGTTTAACAACAGTCATTGGTTACTAGTCATGAGTCTATAGAAAGAGCAAAGGTAACAAATTCTTTTGCTTTCTCCTCTTATTTCATAACTCAGCACTTTCTTATAAGTAAAGTTTTCTAGGCAAAAATGGGAATACTAGTATCAGAAAATATAGCTGATATATATGTATCGTTTGAATAAAAGAGCCTGGAAACTATTACTAGCTGAAATTGAAAAATGTAGCGGTAATGACCAAGTTAGTCAAATTGAACGGCAAATAGTCATTAAACGCTTGGAGAAGCTGCGTTTAGAAAAAGGTTCTCCTGCGGGGATAGATGAACTAAGAGAAGCTGTAGTCGATATATATCCACAATTTAGTGAGAAAGTCCTTAAGCAAGCCGCAAAAGCTAATCGACAATCGAAAATTTTCAGCAAAATCAAATGGGTAGTAATTCTTGCAGGTAGTTCGGCTGGGGTGGTTTGGGTAGCAAATTTACCTGATCCCATGATTCGCTGGCCTGTAGCGAGAACAGCACCAATGCTACTGTTACCTAGTTATATGAGTATGGATTATCACTATCGCGGTGTAATTCAAAATCTTGAGCAAGCTGATCAGTTAATTAATAAAGCTACCAGTCCAGTCGATATTGAGGAGGGGAGAAAGAAAGTCCAACAAGCACAAAAACATCTAGATAATCTACCAGTCTGGTTTTTGGGTTATTATCCTCAAGGTTACTGTACCTGGTTTAGGTGTAGTTGGCGATTTACTGTAGATGAGTTTGAAACCGCACGCGAGAAAGCAGCACGGATAAATGCGATCGCCTTTCAAGACAAAAATGCGTTAACACCGCTTAATCAAGGTGAGCAAGCCATACAATTGGCGAAGCAACAATATGAGCAAGCTACTACTACACAGGATAGAGAAAAAGCGATCGCTTCCTGGCAAGCCGGAATTGACCAATTAGAAGAAATTCCCGCCGAAACATTAGCAGCAAAAACAGCCAAAACTAAGCTGAAAGCCTACAAACGCGACTTTGAAAACGCTCGTATCGGTAGCTTCATCACCGCCGCGCAAGAATTTGACCTCGCCGCCGAGAAAATCAAGCCAACACAACCACAAACAGCATCCCAATTGTGGCAACAAGCTATTAACCGCATTAATGAAGTTCCCCTAGAGATCCCCCGCTATTTAGAAGCGCAGAAGTTAATGGCGATGTACCAAAGCAAAATTCAGGGGCTAGTTGACCCTAAAAGTAGCAAAATCATAGCAGGTGCAAAACAATTTGCCCAAGCTGCGGCGCAAGCATCGCAAAACCCGCCACATACAGCCACTAAATGGGAACAAATTGCTAAACTGTGGTCAAAAGCGATCGACCAACTAGAAGATGTGCGTGTCGAAGATCCAGATTATGTAGAAGCACAGAAATTATTAGCCACATACCAAACCAACTTAGGCATTATCGAAACTCGCCTGCAAGCCGAAACCGAATCACAATCTGCGTTGAAACAAGCTAACGAGCAAATTCAAAGCCTGATTGCTTCCCCTCCCTCCGACCCGCAACAGTTCAAAGCCCAAATACAAGGTATTATCAACCAACTCAACACCATGAAACCCGGCACAACCGCCTACCCAGAAGGGCAAAGGCTCATAGCTCTGGCACAGCAGAGGTTAAAACAATAAAATTTTGCTATTACTGAGAATGTATGTTATACTTATAAATCGTGTGGTTAAGGACGTATAGCTCAGTTGGTTAGAGCGCTACGTTGACATCGTAGAGGTCACTGGTTCGAATCCAGTTACGTCCATTCATGTTTGCATTGTGAAAAATAATTTAGTGATTGTACAGTTGTCGATTGCCAAATTATTTGTCCGCGTTGACAAATTATTGTCCGTTTTGCCAGATTATTGTCCGCGTTGACACATTATTGTCCTTGAACACCACTAGGTAATGCAAGAGACTTAGCTTCTATCTATTCTAAATTATAGAAACTTTGTTGTAGTGAAACCAGTGAATTAGGACGTAACTGGATTCGCTTTCAACCCACCCTTTTTAAAAAACTTTCATAATTAATCATTGAAACAAAATTAATTGTTTATTAATTCTTCTCAAACTCCGAGGCGAGATAAAAAGTGCTTGCTACAGTAAATTTTGATTTCTGTAGACTTCCAATCCGCCTTTAGCTGGGAGCGGCGTTGAAACTATCGGCAGCGATCGCCTATCTGGTTTCCCCCGAATTGTGCTTTCAATCCGCCTTTCGCTGGGAGCGGCGTTGAAACCACGTTACGCAACCTCGGCGATCGTCCTAGACGTTCTTTCAATCCGCCTTTCGCTGGGAGCGGCGTTGAAACCATAACTGCCAGTAGTTGATGTCTACAGCAAGTGTCTTTCAATCCGCCTTTAGCTGGGAGCGGCGTTGAAACTTTCCTGAGTATAGGGCAGTGCTGATGGTACAAGGGTCTTTCAATCCGCCTTTAGCTGGGAGCGGCGTTGAAACTAGGGAGTCCATCAAAGCCTTTGTCAGCGCATACGCTTTCAATCCGCCTTTAGCTGGGAGCGGCGTTGAAACCCTTCGCTTCAAACTCATGACAGATCAAGAGTTATCATGGCATTTCTGCCACATCTCCCAAAATCGCTTGTTTGTTAACAGTTAAAAACAAAAATCAACTGACGGTTTAAAGGTTATAAACCTTACGTAACAAACGATTTAAAATTCTGGCATATCCCCAGGGAAATCGACCCTGCTTCGATTTGCCAAAAATAATTAAGGTGGGTTCCTCCTTGGTCGGAGGTGATTCATACTAAGTTGCAGTCAAAAATAGTATCTTACTCTCCCCTGCCCCCTGCCCCCTGCTCCCTTGCCTGCCAAAACAACTATCTTTGAACACAACTTGGTATCAGTAGCCACCACTGCGGTAAACCCGCACCTCTATTACTGGGGGCGCACCTTATTCCTGCCCTCAAGGGACAGCAGCATCAAGGTGGGCAGCTACCAGGGTCAGAAAGCAAGACTGTTTGACAACAGTCAAACTAACCCACATTTACGCAGTACAGAGGCTTTTAAAAAGCATGAACTGCGGCGCTATTAGTTATATGTATTCTATTTTCAAGGTTCTGTTTTTTGTCAATCAGGTTTTTTGACGGGAATTGTACGCAGCGATCGCTAAATCTTTCGCTTTCTCCTGTGGGCTACCTCGAATTGGCTGTTTTGCCTCCTCAATTACAATTCCAGATTTAGCAGCTAACGAGCGAATATTTGTAATCAATCTACCGTAGCTCCATTGATGGACGCTAACTCGATACTGTTTTGCGTACTTTTTTTGAACTTCTATTACATCTGATTTTTGTTCGGCTTTGGCTTGAATCTCACTTTGAACTTGTTCTCGCATATCGCCCAACTTAGGCAGGACAATACTGCCAGCTTTATAAGTTTGTGCGTTAGCGAAGCTCGCCGAAGGCATCGCTACAATTTCTTTGGCTAGTAATCTGTCTACATACTGCCCTAACTCTGATTCTCCAATTTGATTTGGCGCAGCGAGTCTTTGAGCTACTTGGCGTTGGTGCGATAGAGTATGTTTTTGTTTTCGCTGTCTATTTAAAAGCCTGTAATTATCGCCTAGCAGTTGTTTAATATTGCGGTAAGTCAGCACTTTATCTGTAGAGCCATTGACTACAGCTACTGTTGCAGGCTTTTCTAGACCAAGGCTCACACCAACCAGAATATGAGATTGACCTTGATATAAGGGTTTACTGGGGCGAGGAAAAGTATTATTAATTCTGGCTAATGTGGAGTTTTTCCTTTTTATATAAGCAAGCTGTTTTTCATTGAGGTCTTCCTTAGCTTTAGTATTGGTGAGAGCTTTAGCAATTTCTCCTGCTTTTTCTTTTATAACTAGATTTGTTCCTTCAGCCGTCCACAAGCGAGTGTCTACAGAACAGTAAAGAATTAAGTGGTTAACGTTCCAAGGGTCGCCTTTACCTTCTCCTTCTTGCCAAACAATACGCCCACTTCGGAGAGTAAACAGGCTGCTAGAGTGTTGGTTTTTACTGTTTCGTTTAACTTGCTGGTCTTCTAAAAAGCGTTCAAACCAGTGAAGATGACGAGAATCACAGTAGACTTGAAAAGTATGCTCACTCAAACCGTTGAATTTCACACAGAGACGGCTACTTTCATTCTTAAACCAAGTCATGTCTTCATTGGTTTCATAATTAACAGGGAAAGGTAGTTTACTAGATTTTTTTAACAGAATGTCTTGCCAAGATTTCGCTTCCCTTTCATTTTTAGGAACATTATTAGTGGCAAGCAAAAGAGTTTCTAACCATTTTGCATCGGTTAAATCTCGACCTTTGGGGATTCTTGCCTCTAGCTGTTCTATCAGGCGTTCAATCTGAATCTCAATTTTACGGCGACGTTTAGCAAGTTTTTCAACATCCTCTCCTTGCTCATTGATTTTGCCACCGTTTTTGAGCAAATAGCTAATAGCACAACAAGTCAGGCTATCTTCTGTGTTGCGATAGATTTCAAATAATGTTTTATATAAACTCGCTTCCCGTAACGTGCGCTCCGTGCAACCGCCTTCTGAGCCTTTTAATTTTTTAGTTTTTTTACGTTTCTTTCCTTTCTCTGGTTTTGATTCCAAAGTATCGGACTGGGGGGTCAATTGAGCTAATATTTCAGATGCTTTAATACGAAGAGTCTCTAAAGAAACGCCACTGGCTTCTACTAATTCGGCATCGCTTTTGAGCATTTCTAACCAGTGCATTTTGCCTTCTAGTTGAAATTGCGTTAGCGAAGCTTTGCCGTTCGCGGTAGCGTCTCTGAAAGAGAAGGCATCGCTTCATTAAAGCTAGCCATGATTTGTATATGTAATTCGTCTGTTCCAGCGCACTTGTAAAAAACCTAGCTGGTTGTCCAGCAAAACGTGGGTCTGTTTTGAGACTTTCACATAATTGCTTGACTATACCTGTTGGGAGCTTGCCTTTGTGCCGCCACGTTTCAAATTCTGGGTGTTGAGCTACTTGAAGCAATAACTCGTTGATCAGTGGCGTATTTTTATCCGCCATTAGCTGCCATAGTTTTTGGCGAGTATTAGCATTAGCAACCAGACGGCACTGGATTACTTGGAACATTTTTTATAAACGCATCTGTTTCAATAAAAACATATATGTATAATAACCTGCTTTTGTAGAATCAATTTCATGCAGGAAGAATTTTTTACGAGTAAGCAAGCTGCTGAAATTACAGGCTGCACTCTTCGCCAGTTACAGTATTGGCGAGAAAAGGAAGTTGTTGTTCCGGTGATTGGCGACACTGGGATTGGCCGCAGCATTTATTATTCACGGTCTAATCTAGTGGAATTAGCGGCGATGGCTTATTGGCTGACTATGGGATTAAATTTCGATGTAGCCACTAGGACTCTGAAACAGATGAAAGAACAAGAACCTGAGTTATTTAACTCAGGTAAGGGTGGGCGTTATATGTTGTTGTGGAATGATGAAACGCGATCGCTTGAGCTTTTAGAGTACAACCGAGAACGAGCGATCGCTGACCTAGCTGATGGTCTACCAGTAATTCCTGTATGGCTCAACGTGATTTATAGCCGTGTGGAATCACGACTATTAACTGGGCAAAGTTAAAGCTTGTCCATGAGTACGGTGAAATGAATATTTTTAACTAGATACTCACTCAGTTGCTGTTGAGTGGTTTTTGTTATCAGTAGCAAAGTCAACAAAGTAGCTTAAGGGTTTTTTATAAATCATCGCAAAGTCTGTTAATTCGACCACATCCACTCTTCTCTCTCCTGATTCACACCTTGAGACATAGGACTGAGGCTGGTTTAACTTGTGAGCAACTTCTGTTTGAGTTAGCCCAGCCTCAATTCGCGCGTCTCGTAGACGTGTCAGAAATGCTTTGTACCTGACTGAGTAGATTGAAGCTCCCATGCTGGGAGGCTACAACTGTTGTAATAATATGCAAAAATGACATATTTTTGTTACATAACTGGTTATTACACAGTTAGCACAAGCTAGTCTTTGCTTTGTTTTTGGTGTCTGATTGTCCAAAAATATACTAGATTAATGATTTAAAGGCATCATTTGTATGACTTCATAAGTTTTTGCATAGCTCAAAAAGCAGATAAATTACAAAAGCTTATTGATGGATATTGATTAATTACCAATTTTACGATTATTTTAATTTGTTATTTTATTAATTAAATAACAGTATAAGTATAAAAAACTAAAGTGTTACGACAGTAATTAAAATCAAAAATTTACAAATATCTTGCAGATAGATAATTTTCTTGAAGCTTGGAATATTTCTGCTCATAAAGTATTGTATCATTGACCATTGGTTAATACAATGCTACGATATTCATTAGTATTATTGAGTAATTTAATAGCTAGCTTTTAATATAATATTATGCTCAATCTTATCAGTGTATTAATAATATTAAGTATCGTTTTATGAGAAAGATAACTCTACCTCAACTTGAACGCCATTTGTTTGCTGCTGCTGATATTTTGCGCGGTAAAATGGATGCTTCTGATTATAAAGAATATATTTTTGGAATGCTTTTTCTAAAGCGTTGCTCTGATGTGTTTGATGAGCGATATGAGCAAATTTTTAAAGAAAATAAAGCTAAAGGGCGCACCGATGCAGAAGCAAAACAACGTGCTGAATCACCTGCTTACTATGCTGATACTTTTTTTGTGCCAGATAGAGCGCGTTGGTCTTATATTGAGAAGGAATTACACAGTGATGTTGGCAACGGCTTGAATAAAGCTTTAGGTGCATTAGAAATTGAAAATACAATTTTGGAAGGGGTCGTTAGCCACATCGACTTTAACAAAACAGTTGGTAAAACACGGGTTCCTGATCAGAAATTACGTGATTTAATTAGGCATTTTAGTAAATATCGCCTTCGTAATGAGGATTTTGAATTTCCTGATTTGCTGGGGGCGGCTTATGAGTATTTGATTAGACACTTTGCTGACTCCGCAGGTAAGAAAGGGGGCGAATTTTATACGCCTCGTGATGTAGCAAGGTTAATGGTGCGGTTGCTTAAACCAGAAACGGGAATGCGGATTTATGACCCCTGTGTAGGTTCGGGCGGGATGCTAATTCTTTCTAAGGAGTATGTAGAAGAACGTCGCGGTAATGCCAAAAATCTACGTCTCTATGGTCAGGAGGCTAACGGCGGGGTTTGGGCAATTTGCAAAATGAATATGATTTTGCATGGAATTGCGGACGCGGATATTGAGAATGATGATACTTTGGCTAACCCACTACATATAGATGGTGGGGAATTGATGCGTTTTGACCGAGTAATTAGTAATCCACCATTTAGTCAAAACTATTCTAGAAAAGGGTTAAATTTTGACTGGCGTTTCCGTTATGGTTTTTGTCCTGAAAGTGGTAAGAAAGGGGATTTGATGTTTGTCCAGCATATGCTGGCGGTGTTGCGACCTCAAGGAATGATGGCGACTGTAATGCCTCATGGGGTTTTGTTTCGTGGTGGGGTAGAGAAGGAGATTCGCCAAGGATTTATTAAAGATGATTTGCTGGAAGCGGTGATTGGTTTACCACCAAATTTGTTTTATGGTACTGGTATTCCTGCTTGTATTTTGGTGATGCGTGGGTCGAAAGATGCCAAGCCTGAGTCACGTCGGGGTAAGGTTTTATTTATTAATGCTGATGCAGAATATCAAGCAGGTCGAGCGCAGAATTTCCTCAAACCAGAGCATATTGAAAAAATTGTTTCGACATTTAACGCTTTTGTGGATGTTCCTGGTTATGCAGCAGTGGTTACTCAGGAACAATTAGCTGCTAATGATTACAATTGCAATATTCGCCGCTATGCTGATAATTCTCTACCGCCAGAACCTCATGATGTGAGAGCGCATCTTTTGGGAGGTATCCCCAAGGTTGAGGTAGAAGCTAAACAAGAGCCTTTTATTGCTCATGGGTTTGATACTAAAGCTATTTTTGTAGAGCGCAATCAGGATTATTTTGATTTTTTATCTACGTTGTCGGAACGAAATCAAATTAAGAAACTTGTGGAATCGCACCCTGGTATAGTGGAGCAGGAGAAAAAGCTAAAGGCAGCTTTTTTTGATTGGTGGGAAGCTCACGAAACCAGATTGTTGAAGTTACCAGAAACAAAAGATGTCATGGAAATTCGTAATGATTTTCTGACTTCTTTTACTGAGGCACTTCGACCTATCAAGATTTTAGAACCTTATCAATTAGCTGGTGCAATGGCTGGATTGATAGATGATAAACAAAAAACTTTAGAGGCTATTGCTCATCAAAATTATCAGGGGTATGTTGAAAATCAGCTAGAAGCAAAGGCTGATACTTTACGCAAGGAAGCTATACAAGAGCAGATGCTTCTGTTTTTGGATGAATTTCAAGTGAATGGGGTTATTGCTAGTTGGTGGGATGAAATTCAGTATGACCTCAAAACTATTGCTGCTCAAGATTTTCATGGGTTGATTGAAGGTTGGGTGGCAACAATTACGACAGATTTAAATAGTGATGATAAAAATGGTAATATTTCTGACCCTTTAAGCCATAAATTGGTGGTGCGATTGTTGCCAGATTATTTACAGGAGTTAGCTGATTACGAGGCGAAAAAGGCTGATTTAGAAAGTCAGTTGGCAGCGACGAAAAAAAATGATGAGGAAAGTGAGGATACAGAATTAGAGGATGAGGATAAATTAAGTGAGGCTGAGATTAAGAAACTCAAGCAAGAATTGACGCAGGTGAAGAAGATTTTGACTAGGTTGAAGGAAGATTTAGTTAAGCGTTTGGAGACTGCAAGACAGCAGTTGATTATGGAACAATGTCAGCGATTAGTGTTAGATATTGCTAAGGATGATTTAGAGAATCAATTAAATCGTTATGTTAATGCTCATCGTCAGCAGGTGATTGCTACGCTTGAGAATTGGTGGGATAAGTATCGGGTGACGCTGCGAGATATTGAGGCAAAGCGGGATGAGGCGGCGAGGCGGTTAGATGGGTTTTTGCAGGGGTTGGGGTATATGTAAATATAGAAGTTAGATATCTATTCAAGAGCAAATATATGTCCAATCAAATGACTGAAACTACAATAATACTCCCCACCGATTTGCTAGAAGCAACTGAAAAAGCGGTGCAAGAAGGAAAAGCCAAGAATCGGAATGAATTGATTGCTA
>DATNQO010000039.1:0-3535 GCA_036704005.1 Leptolyngbyaceae cyanobacterium
GAGACGGAGCTTGTACTCCGCCCCGCTCAAGCGCCCTGGAAGGGCGGGGCTTGTACCCGTGTTCCGCTCCGCACTCGCGTTGGGAGAAAGGGCTTGCTCCCCCTGCTCCCTGCTCCCTTCCCCCCTGCCTCTTCCGGTCAACTGTCCACTGTCCACTGGTCTAGAACTTTTCTAGATAAACTGTATTATAAGTTACAAAAATTTTATTTAATTATTAGTAATATTGGTCACTCAACTATTAATGACTTGTCGTTATTTAATTTGATGGGCAAAATTAAGTAATTTGTAGTAAAACTTAAGAAATCGCTAGAAATTAATTTTTCTCTTAACTGAAATAAATAAAATAGTTTCAGTAAAAACATGGTTAATTACTAATTAAATAATTGAAAAAGATTCGTATATTTGCTGAACTAATATATCATTATATTAGTGTAACTAAATATATAAATTTGTGTTGTTCAAAAAACTATATCTGCATATTCATCACTAACCAAATAGAAGTACATCTATCACAAGCATTAGATATATGTATGAACACCTACATATAAAGAGATTAAATGTAAAAAATGAACAAAAATGTGCAATTTATGTAATGAATATAGAGAAATATTTCACATATTAAATTAAAATAAAGATTACTCAATGATCCTACATAATTAACCAAATAGTGGTGTTATAACACCTAGAACTGACCGCAACTTTACTTAGAATCATCAACACACACAAACTATGAACTCTCACACTGAAAAACGTATAGCTTTAATTTCAGTTCACGGAGACCCAGCCATTGAAATTGGCAAAGAGGAAGCTGGAGGGCAAAATGTTTACGTGCGCGAAGTGGGCAAAGCATTAGCGCAATTGGGATGGCAAGTAGATATGTTTAGCCGCAGAGTGAGTCCTGAACAAGAGTTAATTGTTCACCATAGCCCACTTTGTCGTACAATTAGGTTGACAGCTGGGCCAGAAGAATTTGTACCCAGAGATAACGGTTTTAAATATTTACCAGATTTTGTCAAGCAACTGTTGCAATTCCAAAAGGAAAACAATATAACTTACCCAATAGTGCATACAAACTACTGGCTTTCTAGTTGGGTGGGGATGCAGTTAAAAGAAATCCAAGGAAGCAAACAAGTTCATACATACCACTCATTAGGAGCAGTCAAGTATAAAGCTGTCGATACTATTCCTTTAATTGCAACTAAACGTTTATCTGTAGAAAAACAGGTATTGGAAACAGCAGAAAGAATTGTTGCTACCAGTCCTCAAGAACAACAACATATGCGATCGCTAGTTTCCACTAAAGGTTACATTGATGTTGTACCTTGTGGAACAGATATTCAACGCTTCGGTTCCATCGCCAGACAAGCAGCTAGAGCCGAATTAGGTATTGACCAAGATGCAAAAGTTGTTTTATATGTAGGGCGTTTCGACCCCCGCAAGGGTATAGAAACTGTAGTGCGAGCTGTAAATGAGTCGGAATTACGCAACTCTGGCAAACTGAAACTAATTATTGGTGGTGGTAGTACCCCTGGTAATAGCGATGGTAGAGAGCGCGATCGCATTGAAGGTATTGTGCAAGAATTGGGTATGGGTGATATCGTGAGTTTCCCTGGTCGCCTCAACCAAGATATCCTCCCGTCCTACTACGCGGCGGCTGATGTTTGCGTTGTTCCTAGCCATTATGAACCATTTGGACTAGTGGCGATAGAATCAATGTCGAGTGGTACACCTGTAGTAGCCAGTGATGTTGGTGGACTTCAGTTTACAGTGATTTCTGAGAAAACAGGTTTATTAGCACCACCAAAAGATGTGGCTGCTTTCAAAACCGCAATTGACAGAATTTTGCTCAACCCAGAATGGCGAGATGAATTAGGACTAGCCGCCAGGAGACACACTACCGAGAAATTTAGCTGGGATGGAGTAGCAGTGCAACTGGATGGGATATACAATCAGTTGTTGACGCAGGAAGAAGTTAAGGAAGCAGCATTGATTAGTAAATAAAAGTTTGGACTGCCAATCGATCACTGAAATTAATAGGGAATGGGTAGTATTCCAACCTACGTAATTAGGTTAAACTGTTTATGATACCTGTTCCCTAAATTTTTTGTCTCTCGTTCGTCTAGCCTTACAAGTTATTGTAATTATGCTTTCGGAGGAATATCAGATGACGAAGCATTATAAGTCAGGCGATCGCGTAATTGTAAAATCCAAGGATAAACGTGGTGAGGTAGTTAGCCCTAAAGATAATTTTTGGCAGCATGAATACATTGTCAAATTGGATGAAACAGGCACTCAGGAACCCATTTTAGAAAGGAATTTAGAAGCGGAAAACCTTAGCCAGTCTGAAATAGATAGTGAAATAAAAAAGCTAAAAAACCTGATTAAAGAAACTTCTGACAAAATTTCAGACAAAGTAGCCAAAGAATTACCTCAACATTTAGACCATCTTCAGAATGCTTTAAAGACTAAAGATAAACAAGAATCTGAAAATGAGTATACTTATATTGCCAAAGAAATGAAAAGAGTATTGGACAGTCAGTTATTGGCAGAAAATACTAGCTTGAAAAAATTACAGCATTGTTGGAGAAATTTTCCACAATAAAGTAGTAGCGTGTCTAGGCTAAAATAGTGCATTAGCCAACAATCTAATATATTACACCAATTCAAAAAAATTTCGGCAACACATGATGATCTGTAGGGGCGCACAGCTGTGCGCCCCTACCCATCTGCGTTTATCTGCGTTTATCTGCGTTTATCTGCGTTCGATTTTTTCAAATGCATTGCCACATTTTAGCCTTGACAAGCTACTAATATAGTACTAAAGAACTGATAAAAATATTACTCCCATGCCTGAATTAGAATTGCTGACACCCGCAAGTTTCAATCATGCTTTGACGGTGCTGGCAAATCTTGATAGTGATTTGGCGCGTGTTTTAGAGACACTGGGGCCGCCTCCGATGTGGAAACGAGAGGCGGGGTTTCCCACACTCGTGCAAATAATTCTAGAACAACAGGTTTCCTTAGCTGCGGCCAAGGCTGTATTTAATCGTTTATGTGAGGTTATCAAACCCTTAACGCCAGAACATTTTTTGGCACTTGATGATGGACAATTAAGATTAATTGGTTTTAGTAGGCAGAAAAGCTTATATTGTCTTGGACTGGCGGAGACAATTGTTAGGGGTGAGCTTGATTTAAGCCAGTTGGTAACAATGGATGATAATGCTATTAGAAGCCAGTTAAAGCGGATTAAAGGCATTGGTGATTGGACAGTAGATATCTACCTACTGATGGCGTTGCAACACCGTGATGCTTTTCCTAGAGGCGATTTAGGCTTGGTAATTGCGGCACAGCAAGTTAAAGGTTTAATAACACGCCCTACACCTGTACAATTGGTAGCGATCGCCGAAAATTGGCGACCCTGGAGAGCAGTAGCAGCCAGAATACTCTGGCACTACTACCTCAATAATCAAGGTAAAGCGGTTACAGTTTACCAGTGAACACCCGATCAGCCGGGCCTGTCATGTAAAGTTTCTGG
>DATNQO010000040.1:0-16198 GCA_036704005.1 Leptolyngbyaceae cyanobacterium
TAATTGGCGAATTTAATCCATGCCACAAAACTAAGTCATCTTCTGGAAGAATGGCATTAATTTGGAGTTTTCCCCAGACTAACTGATTGTCTTTCCATCTGATTCCTGTGCCATTACTCTTGCCTTCCATTGAACGGAATCGTGTTGGCACTTTGTATCTAACTGATGAGGCGATACCAAATAGTACCTTTTCACTCTCCTCAAACGCTCTGGTTGCTAACTTCTGTTGAGTATTGGAGTCAACCTTTTGAGCCATCCATTTTGATTTTTTAGCTACTATTGCTGCGTAGGAATGTAGGTCATATTCTGAATAACGGTACTGTTTCCTCAATTCCTGAAATGCTTCGTTTTTCTGTTTGCCTTTTGGCATCTTTTTAGCTTGTTTGTAGGCATCAGAGTTTTTTAATAACTCCATGCGTTTAATTGCTTCGTTCAAACAGTTATTATAAAGCTGTCTACCTGCTTGAAATCTAGCTAACAATTCTCTCTCTTGTTGACTCGAAACTTTGAGTTTTACTTCTGTTATAAACGATGGAGTTTTACTCCTAGCCAAACAAAATCACCTCCTTTGTACTACCAGTATTGGTACATTATCAAAGAAGATGATTGTTGTCAATTAATTATGTCTATAATTCTTTATATCACGGCAAATTTATTTGCCGCATCGATTTTCCTCTTCCGTTTTCTAAACGGAAGAGGAAAATCTCTCGTTCTTTTTAGGTGAGCTTGAAACCCTGATGATTTCATGGGATGGGGAGTGCAAAAAAATTAGGGTGTACAGATGTACACCCTAAAAACTAAAACAATCCAAGAATCAAATTTTATAGCAGTAGTCACATAGGTTAGGACATAGATAAATCACAAAATCCTTACAGCAGGCAGCTTTTGAACCTGTCCCCTCCGGGTTCGCCACTTTGCCATCGTGACGGGAACCGCCAAGACGGCAAGTGGTCTCACCTGTTCCCTGTTCCCTGTCACTCGCTATAAACAGACAAATTATTCAGCATCAATTGCTGCTGCGCCTTCGTCTTCCTCATTCTTGGGAGTTCTTTGTTGGAACCTTCTTTGCATTCTTCCTGTTGTAGTCCGTTTACGAAACTTTCTGGCGTATGCCTGGTTCCGTAGCGCCTTTTCTTTTTTCGGGTTACGGCGCTTTGCCATGTTCACCTCGTTTATAAACAACAAAAAATTGCCACTAGGCGTTTTTAGAGAATATCAGCGACGAATGTTATTGATAAAACTCTAGCCTAGTTTAGCTGGATAAATCTTTGAACAGCATACAATCCTACCGCATACTCTCTCGTTATGTCAATTGAGATGATCCTGAAAAGGTAGAAGCACTAGAAAATAAAATCCCAAGATAATTAGTAAATATACTTTATACAGTAAAAACACTTATAGCGTAAATACTTAAAACTTTGATGTATAAGCATTTTAAAAAGACTAAATATCAAAGCGATAAAGACAATCATCAAAAAAACTTGCTTTTTATAAAATATGTGCTAAGTTATTTTTGACACCCAGTAAACCAAGATTCACAATAGCTTGGGGTGACATACTGTGCATCTACCTATCTGTGGCTCCTGACTCTTAAATAGTTTCTTGAAAATAACTCGGATAGGTTCAATGATTAAATCTCACCAATTGCCAAAACATCTGGCTTGTCTGTCTTTAGCAGCAGTATTCGCATCTAATTTAGCGATGTCTTCGGCTACGGCTCAAGTTGTCACTCAGTCATCTTTTGGTTCCTCTGTGACATTCACCTGTAATGACAGTGAAGCAACTATCAGGGCTAAGAATGGCCCAAGAGTAGTGAGGGGGACAACAAGTATCTACATCGGTTATCAGCAAGTAACTTCCTTAAATAAAGACCCGCGTATCATTCGTTTTGATAACGGTGTCAGAACTTGGTGTCGTAGTGATTACGAAACAACAAACGATGATGGTACAGGTTATGGCTTGCTGTGGGATGGGGGAAATGTTCTGTATGGTGTTTTCACTTCTACAGGAACCCAGACTGGAAACGATTTCCGGCGTTTTGCCATTGGTCGTTGGATGCCTACCTATGGTAGCGGTGGCGGTGCAAAAGTAGCGGTAATTGCTCGGATTAATCCTACAAATGGCGATGTTAATTCCGCGACTTTTTTATCTGGTAGAAAGACTAGTGATGGCACAAGTAACTCTTTGTCAGTTCTTGGTTTGTCATGGAATGGAACAAATTTGACGGTGCTAGCAGATTCTTGGTGGTCTCCTCGCCGTCCTGACAGAAATTCTATGAGTTGTACTGGTTCATCACCTTTTAAATATGTGGCTGTTTTCACAGGTGATTTGACCACCATGAGCGGCGCTGCGGCTATTGGCTGTAATTAGGTTAGTAAGCTGCTACGGTTAGGCTAATGCCTGTATAATTATTCAGTGTTGATGTTATTTTGTTATCAGGGTTGTATCGTTTCTTATTGGCGAAGTAGTATAGTGCAGCGTACAGGGTAAAGCGATCTTTATTGAAATAACAAAATAGTTGCTCTGGATTGAGAAGTTATTTTTGACACTCCCCTGCCTAAGCAAGTTTCGCTTTCGCTCACTTGCTTAAAAAGGCAGGGGATTCTTGGTTCAACAAGATAAAGTAAAAGTTTCTCAAGCGCGATCGCACTCGTAGTATTATTTAAAGCCACGACCGATATGTGGAACGTGGATAAGTTTCTTCGACTTGTGAGTCACATAAATATCAGTTTCAAATTCTGGCTGTTCTTCTTCCTGCTTCGGGAAAGCACTAGGCTGGCTGAGGTCTTGGATCAGCTCATCAATCAGAGCAGTGGTAACGTGTGTCATCAGGAAAATATGCGAATACTCGCGCTTTTGACCTTTCACATACAAAGTCTCGCTTGAGAGAGAATATTTAAAGACAATATCATCATTAGCACGTTTGAAGCGGATAGTCAGGGATAGTGGCGTATGTGCTACCCATAAATCTTCTCCCAACTTCTCTTCTAACGCCTTTAATTGCAAGTAGGCATAGGTAGTAATATTCTCTGTATAAAGCACCTTATCAACCTGGGCTGCGTAAGAATTTTTTGCCAAGTAGTCCCAAAAAATCATAGCTGAAAAGCCATTGCGAGAACCAGCAAATGTAGTATCTTGAGAACCGATATATTCTGGATCGTCGGGTGGACGCAGCTGATACTTTGTCTTGGTCATATAAATGCCGCATGGTAAGGGTGCGCCAATCCACTTGTGTCCGCTCATGGCGATCGAGTGTACAAAAGGCAGACGAAAATCAAAGTTCGGCCCGCGCTGCGAGATTTTACCCATGTTATACGCCATTTCAATAAATGGCATATAGGCAGCACCAAGCGCCCCATCTACATGGAACCAGTACCCATTGCGAATATCGTACTTGGTCGGGTCTTCCGGGTCGTAATACACCTTGCGATCGTCAAGACCATATTTTTTTAAAATAGGAAGCAGAGCTTTGCCTGCTGCTTCTACATCGTCGTAAGCGCCTTTGAATGTAGTGCCGTAGTTGAAGCATACGAGAATCGGATATCCCTTAGCAGCAAAAAACTCGACGAGCTTGCACAGCGCTTTAATATCAATCGAGCCAGGCCCATCGTTACCACCTTGGGATGGCACTTCTTTTGGCCAGGGCTGACCGGGTGCTAGTGGATTTTCCTGTGGATATTTTTCAGTACCAATCTCGTAGAAATTCTGGATAGCCATCACGCGCATGGCTTTGATAATTGAGTAGTGCGTGTCTTCTGAATAAAATGCAACTGGAGTGTGGGCGTTGGGATTTTCCTCTAAAACAGGTGCCTGCTGATAGATGAGACGGGGCGGTACTGAGCGTGGCTGACCTGATAAACTAGCAATTCTTGCTTCTTCTTCAACGGTAGGGTCATTAAGTAAGAACTTGCCAGCTAGATAATCCCGCCCGTTCCACAAACCGTATAAGTTACCTTCCGTGCAACCCATCGAGAGGACGTAACCCCAGTAAGACTCTGGGTCATTGGGATCATGTGGACAGCGTGCATTCCACAGTGAGGCGTAATAATCCAGTACCGCACGCTCCATAAACTTGCTGTTAATGGTGTAATTGCCGCTTTGGAAAGGGTCGCCGACGTTATTGATATGATAATTGAGGTACTGCTTCAAGTCTTCTTCGTAGTTAAAGCTTTGATTGACTTGATAGCCCAGGAGGTGACTTTTCTGCACAGACTGATAGTTCTGCAATTGCGAGAGAGCAGTGCTTTGTTGTTCGGGAGTCAACCCTGTTGAAGATAGAGCGAAGTTTCTGCAACTAATACCAGGTACTGTGGGGTACGTAGAGCATGAATCTTTTGTGGGAGATGACACAATCGCAGCGTCACTATCAAACACAGTTTCTTGCCAAATTCCAACTTCTGACATAGCAAACAGGATATTTTCTGGATTGTTTGGTTTTTTTTCGTCCATAACTTCATACTCCCTAGTAGCGTTTTCTCCAGCCACTCCAAACAGGAAAACCATTGTTATCTCGCAATTTCATTACGACGTTACCTTTTTTGACTTCAGCCGCAATGATAGTTGGTTGTCCTGCAAAGTTAATTCTTGAGCCTTTGACCTGAATTTTGTCCCCTGGCTGAATCTGAATACCTTGATTTTCGATGTACCAGCTTGGGCCTAAATGCACTGAAATGGTTTCTTTAGCTGTTTTCAATGCCAGATGCACACCATGAGACATTCTTTGCATTGGCACACTCGTGTTGACGCTGACTACTTCTCCGCTTAGAGTCTCAAGTGTTTGGAGATTATACATCCGGGTGTACTGTGTCTGTGTACCCCAGCCACCACACCCTCTTCCCCGCATTCCTGGTTGAGCAAAAGACTGTGCAGGAAGAATAAGGCCTAGAGCAGTCAACACTGCCACAAAAACTCCTATTTTCCTCATAACACTCAAACCCCTTGATTAGGTCTAATTCTGAGTTCCATGAATATAGTTATAGAAAAACAACATGAGGAACTCGTGAAGAAAATCTTATTTTCACCTCGATACGAACTTTTGAATCACTTTCACTCGCACCTGCTCACCACAAACCTGTCCAATAGCATTGGCAAAGTTCTTGCCAGAATTTTATTCTAATTATTGTTTTCAGCAACGGATACAAAAGAGTTAATGTTGACAACTCCCCGCCGTAAAACGGCAGGGATTCTTCCTTTAACCAACATAGCCCCTAAAAGCAGAGCATGACGATGGTTTTACACGTTGTCCACAAGCAATAGCCAGATGCCCTCCCGCCACGCCAGTTGCTCTAAGAAGGAGGCCGTCAAGACCGCACTGGCTCAAAAGTCGTAAACCTGTAAACCTTCATTTCTGATCATAAGTCTTTAACTGGACACGATATAAGTCATGTAATTCCAGTTAAGAATCTCGCAAATTCTCATAACTAAATCTTCTGGGAGAAAAGGTTTAGTTATTAGCCCCGCTACGCCTAAATCAAGGAATTCTTGTTGTTCGCAACTTTGAGCTTTCGCTGTCAGCAAAATAGTAGGAATATCACAAGTTTCTGTAATTGCCTGTAGCTGCTTAAAAGTTGTTGGGCCATCCATATAGGGCATCATCACGTCTAACATAATCACATCAGGATGCTCAGATTGGGCAATTTCTATTCCCTCTCTACCAGAAGATGCAGTTAATACCTCCCAATCAGTCATTGACTCCAAGCAAATTTGAATAATCTCCCTTACCCCATCTTCGTCATCAATTACTAAAATTCTTTTTGTCATCGGTTTCATCCCTGATTAAATATATTTCTTGGGAAAAATATTAAATTTAACTTAAAATATATTAATTATTCTTTATATCTTGGACTACCTGAATAAAAGTCCCAGAGCCTCCCTTGTGTTCCTATAACCAAAAGGGTAAATAATAATTGTGAAGTAGTTGTGAATTAGTCAAAATCAAGAAATTTTAGATCAGACAGAGAATCTATCCTATCTGAAGATGTGTTTAAACTTGATCATAAATGGCAAAATACTAGTAAAAACTTATATATCTAATTGATTAAATTGAAGATACTTTTAGTAGAAGACGATACAAATATTATTGAATTACTAAGGACAACGCTGACAGATCAGCATTATTTAGTAGAGGTGTGTAATGATGGTCAAAAAGGCTTAGAGCTAGCTTTGGCGACTGATTACGACTTAATTTTGCTGGATGTAGTATTGCCAATGGTTGATGGTATAAGTATTTGCCAACAGCTACGCAGCCAAGGTTGTCTCACTCCCATCTTGTTATTAACAGCTGAGGATAGTAATACAAAGAAAATTAAGGGATTAGATGCTGGAGCAGATGATTATGTCATCAAGCCTTTTAACTTAGAGGAATTATTAGCTAGAATTAGAGCTTTATTGCGCCGTAGCAGTGAGACGACCACACCGATAATTGAGTTAGGAGCTTTGCGCCTTGATCCTATTAGCTGTCAGATAACTTATCAAGGAAAAATTTTACGCCTGACTGCTAAAGAATACGCTCTATTGGAATTATTCTTACGCAATCACCAGCGTATATTTAGCCAAAGTTCTCTATTAGATAATTTATGGTCTTTTGATGAAGCTCCCACAGAGAATACTGTCAGAGCGCATATTAAAAGTTTGCGAGCTAAATTGAGGGAAGCTGGAGCTAAGGCTGATGTCATCGCCACTGTATATGGATTTGGATATCGGTTAAACACTCAAGAATTAATAAAATCAGCAGAAGAACAAAAACTAGCTAGTAAAAAAGCAAGCCAACAGCAAGTTTCTTCTTTTATTGAACACTCAGTCCCGATTACCAATTTTAGAGGTAAACAAAAAATGACCTCTCAATTAGCTGCTATTTGGGAACGAGTTAAGGATAAGTATGCGGCGCGGATGAGTGTGATTGAGCAAGCGGCCACATCTTTGTTAGAAAACGCTTTAACTGAAGATTTGCGACAACAAGCACAACAGCAAGCACATACTTTAGCTGGCTCTTTGGGTAGTTTCGGCTTTGAGAGTGCGACTTGCTTGTGTCGTGACATAGAAAACATCTTGAAATCAGCAGCAAAATTAGGTCAAGTACAAGCTAAACAATTGCAAACATTGATTTTGGAGTTACGCCACGTATTAGAGCAACAACTCATAGAAATTCCCGAACAGCCAGCCATTCAACCTTCTCATTTAAGTCAACAATACCGATTGCTCATTGTAGATGACGATACTACATTGGCGACACAAGTAGCCGCAGCAGCTAAATTGTGGGGAATAGAGGCTGTAGTTGCTGATTGTATATCTGTGGCTAGGGAAGAAATGATTCGTACTCGGCCAGATGTGGTATTACTGGATTTGTGCTTTCCTGAATCAGCAGAAGATGGTTTTGCACTACTAGCAGAATTAACAGCATTGCATCCCCCAATACCAGTATTAGTATTTACATCTCAAGAGAGTTTCGCCCAACGGGTAAGAGTAGCGAGAATGGGAGGCAAAGGTTTTTTACAAAAGCCTGTATTTCCGTTCCAAGTCATGGAAGCGATCGCCTCTGTTTTACAAAAATCTCATCCACCAGAAGGTAAACTCTTAATTGTAGATGACGATCCACAAGTATTAGATATTATCCGCACATTACTAGAACCTTGGGGATTTACATTAACTCTGCTAGACGATCCGCGCCAATTTTGGGACACCTTAGAAAAATCAGCCCCCGATATGCTGATTCTGGATGTGGAAATGCCAAACTTCAGTGGGATTGATTTGTGTCAAGTAGTGCGAAATGACCCCCATTGGAGCAACTTACCTATATTATGTTTATCTGCACACACAGATGCTCAGACAGTACAACAGGTATTTGCGGTTGGTGCAGATGATTATGTCAATAAACCAATTTTCGGGCCGGAATTAGTAGCTCGTGTTCTCTGTCGGTTAGAACGCAGCCAAATTACTCGCAAATTAGCCAATATTGACCCCTTAACTGGAATTTATAATCGCCGCAAATCATTGCAGGATATCACTCGATTGCTGCATTTAGCAGAACGTCAAGGAAAATCTTTTTATTTTGCAGTTTTGGATTTAGACCACTTTAAACAAATTAACGATCAGTATGGTCATGATATCGGCGATCAAGTTTTAAGTGAATTAGGTAAACTCTTCAAGCAGTCATTTCGTGATGAGGATGTTGTGGCGCGTTGGGGAGGAGAAGAGTTTGTGATTGGACTGTATGATATTACCTCAAAAAATGCTTTAAAACGACTCAATAATTTATTAGAAACTGTCAGCCAGCTACAATTTAGCGGGGTTAATAATCAAACTTTTAGTATTACCTTTAGTGCGGGTCTAGCGGAGTATCCCAAAAACGGTCATGATGTGCAAATGTTGTATCGTGCTGCCGATGCTGCATTATATCAAGCAAAAGCAGCAGGACGAAATCAGATATTTCTTTCACCATAAAATTTGAGATTTGTAAATGTAATATATTGGCTCACAAATTCTTCACAAAGATTATGTAGTTTAATAGTATAAGATTAATTTATGTTTGTAGTAAGGACTTTAGTCCTGAGTATTTATTGTTATATCATGTCCGCTTAAGTACTTGTCATATCTTGGGGGTTGGTAATGGGTAATGGGTAATTGGTAATGGTAACAAACAATTACCCATTACCGACTAAACCAACCATATCGTAAGTAATTAGCCGGGCTTGATATTATTCCTATCTAATAAGTATTTAGGTGAAACATGAATAAAGCAAAAAATAATACACAAACAAAAACAACCATGCTCGCCAAATGTCCAACAGGAATCCAAGGACTAGATGAGATTACTTTTGGAGGATTGCCGCAAGGAAGACCAGTATTACTGTGTGGTAAAGCAGGGTGCGGTAAAACCCTGATGGCAATGGAATTTTTAGTCCGGGGTGCTACAGAGTTTAACGAACCAGGTGTATTTCTAGCATTTGAAGAAACTACCGAGGAGTTAACACAAAATGTTGCTTCTTTAGGGTGGCATTTAGCAGAACTAATTAAAGAAAAAAAACTCGCCATTGATCATGTGCGTGTTGAGCGGAGTGAGATTGAGGAAACAGGAGAATACGATTTAGAAGCATTGTTTATTAGATTAGGTTTTGAAATTGATGCGATCGCCGCCAAAAGAGTTGTGATAGATACACTAGAAGTGTTGTTTGGTGGGTTGGAGAACGCCGCGATCGTGCGATCGGAATTACGGCGGCTATTTCTTTGGCTAAAATCCAAAGGTGTCACAGCCATTATTACCAGCGAAAGTGGTGAAAATAGCCTCACTCGCCACGGTTTAGAAGAATATGTTTCCGATTGTGTCATCCGACTTGATCAGCGTGTTACCAATGAACTCTCAACTCGATGGTTACAAATCGTTAAATATCGTGGTTCTAGGCACGGCTCAAACGAATATCCATTTTTAATTCAAGAAAATGGCATCTCGGTTCTGCCAATTACCTCAGTCGGGTTAGATTATCCAGTCACCACCGAATGGATTTCTAGTGGAATCAAACACCTAGATACCATGTTGGGAGGAAAAGGTTTCTTTCGCGGTAGTAGCATCTTACTTTCTGGTACGGCGGGAACTGGTAAAAGTTCATTGTGCGCTCATTTTGCTGATGCTACTTGTCAAAGAGGAGAAAAATGTCTGTTTTTCGCCTTTGAAGAATCTGCACAACAGATTATTCGCAATATGCGCTCTATCGGTATTGATTTAGAGAATGCTGTTAATCAAGGGTTACTCAAATTCCAAAATTTACGCCCGACATTTTACGGCTTAGAAATGCACCTAGTGAATATTCTGAGTATAGTGAATGAATTTCAACCTGATGCAGTCATTATCGATCCCATATCTAATCTCATTTATGGCAGTAATGATATTCAGTTTAAATCATTTATAACACGCTTGATTGATTATTTCAAAACTAAAAATATTACAACAGTCTTTACAAATTTAAACGAAGGTAATAGTGCTTTTGTAGAATATACAGAAATAGGAGTTTCTTCATTAGCAGATACTTGGATACTACTGCGAACTGTAGAAAGTAATGGCGAGCGCAACCGTTTAATTTATGTACTGAAATCTCGCGGTACATCCCACTCTAATCAAGTACGGGAATTTATTTTAACAAATCAAGGAGTGCAATTATTAGATGTTTATTTAGGAGCAGAAGGGGTACTCACAGGTACAGCTAGAATTGTCCAAGAAGCTAAAGATAAAGCTGCTGCCTTAGTCCGCCAGCAAAAAATTGAGCAAAAACAGCGTGATATAGAACGCAAACGTTTACTAATGGAGGCACAAATTAAATCTATAGAATCTCAATTTGAAATCGAAAAGCAAGAAATTGAAAGGCTAATTGCTATCGAAGAAAATCAAGAAAGCTTTTTAATATCAGAAGAAAAAAAAAGAGCAAGATTGCGACAAGCTGAATACTAATTATTCAGGAGAAATTTCAGCATGGAATCTATAGATTACCACAATCAAGATAGCGAGACAAAAATAGATATTTGGGAATTACGGCTGTATGTGGCTGGACAAACTCCTAAATCTTTAAAAGCCTTTGCTAATCTCAAGAGAATTTGTGAACAATATCTCGAAGGTAGGTATCGCATTGAAGTAATTGACCTTTTAGAAAATCCTCAATTAGCTAAAGGAGATCAAATTTTAGCCATCCCTACTTTAGTCCGAAAACTACCGGAACCTGTCAAGCAAATTATTGGAGATTTATCCAATACTGAAAAAGTTTTAGTCGGTCTAGATTTACGTCGCATTATGTAAATGTCAGTCAAGGAGAGCCATGAATACTTCAAACTCAACTAATGATGAGCATGAAGATAATATTATAGAATCTACAGAAGATTTTGAAAGGTTGCTAGCAACAAGAGATTTACAAAAATATGTTTTACGTTTGTATGTTGCTGGTAATAGTCTCCGTTCGATGCGTGCTATTTCCATGTTAAAAAACATTTGTGAAAAATACTTGCCAGAACGCTATGAAATGGAAATTATTGATATATACCAACAACCTGAAGTTTTAGAAAAAGACCATATATTTGCTGTGCCTACTCTAATCAAAGAACTGCCGCCACCTTTACAGAAATTAATTGGTGACTTAACAAATGTTGATAAAGTAATCATTGCTTTAGATATTGTTTAAAAAAATCCTGATGTCCGAATGTAGGTTGAGAGGGTGATTGCAGTGAAAACACTCCAAGAACTTGAAAATGAGAATATAGCTTTACGTCAGCAAATAGAAACTCTAGAAGAAACTTTTAGAGCTATCAAAATGGGTGAAGTAGACGCTTTAGTTGTGTCTAGTCCCCAAGGTGAAAAAGTTTTTACCTTGCAAGATGCTGATTATCCTTACCGTGTTTTTGTTCAAGAAATGCACGAAGGCTCTGTAACTCTTGATGAGTATGGCACAATTCTGTACTGTAATCATCATTTAGCCATAATGCTCAAAAAGCCGTTACAGAAAATTATTGGTTCTAACTTTGAAGAGTACGTAGCACCATCAGAAAAACAGGTGTTTAGAGGATTATTTCAACAAGCAAAACAAGTAGTTATTCGTGGTGAGTTAAACTTAATTACTGATGATGAAACTCAAATACCTGTTTATTTGTCTTTTAAATGCTTGCAAATAGACAATGTAGCAGTTACTTGCCTAGTAGTAACAGACTTAACAGAGCAAAAACGTAACGCAGAAATTGTTGCGTCAGAAAGACTAGCAACTTCCATTCTGGAACAAGCCGTTGAAGGCATCATCGTCTGTGATCAAAATGGAAAAATTATGCGTGCAAATCGAGCAGCACAACAATTTTGTGGACAGAACCCATTATTTCAACAATTTGACATAGCCTTTCCACTCGAATGTAATTATTGTAGTGTTCTCCAAAGGATAGAATCATGTTTTTTTACTAATAGTCAAGGAGTAACTCAACAAGAGAATCAACAATATTTTTTATTATCTAGTTTGCTGGAAGGTCAATCTTATCAAGGTATAGAAGTATTATTAAGGAGGGAAGATGGTGGGGAATTGAATTTAATTTTGGGTGCTTCTCCATTATTAAATTCAGAAAACAAAATTATTGGCAGTGTGATCACACTAACAAATATCACAGAACGCAAGCAAGTAGAAGAAAAAATAGCACAGCTTGTAATTCGTGAGCAAGCTGCTTGTGCAGAAGCGGAAGCAGTTAAACAACGATTATCAAATATTTTAGAGAGTATTAGTGATGCTTTTATCGCTGTAGATGGTAATTGGTGTTATACCTACGTTAACCACAAAGCAGCAGAAATTTTTGGTAAAGAATCAGAAGATTTAATTGGTAAAAATATTTGGCAAGAAGTTAGCGAAGATTTTAGACAATGTTA
The DNA here is from genome assembly GCA_036704005.1 of Leptolyngbyaceae cyanobacterium. GTDB lineage: Bacteria > Cyanobacteriota > Cyanobacteriia > Cyanobacteriales > Nostocaceae > Trichormus. The sequence continues at coordinate 12,377 of DATNQO010000040.1, forward strand.
TTATCAAACTTATTATCAAGCTTTGACTGAGCAAAGTTTTGTGCAGTTAGAAGAGTATCATCCATCAATTGAGCGTTGGTTTGAAAATCGCATTTATCCGGCTGGAGACGGGATATCAATATTTTTAAAGGAGATAACTCAGCAAAAGCAAAGTGAGATAGCTTTAAAAGAAAGTGAGGAACATTTAAGGCTAGCTTTAGAAGCGGCTCAGATGGGAACTTGGGATTGGAATATTACTAATAACTATATCAAATGGTCAAAGCGTCAACAGCAATTATTTGGTATAACTCCAGGTACTTTTGAAGGTAACTACGAAGCTTTTCTGGCCTATCTGCACCCAGAAGATAGAGCAGCAATTCACCAAAAAGTCATGGATGCTAAAGATAATAAAACTGAATATTACGTGGAATTTAGAGTTATTTGGAGTGATGGTAGCATTCACTGGATTGCAGCTAAAGGCAAATGTATCTATGATGATGAAGGTAGACCAGTACGAATGCTTGGTATTTGTTTGGATATTAGCGATCGCAAACAAGTAGAAGAAATTCTCCACCGTTCCAAAGCAGAATTAGAAATTCAAGTTGCACAGCGAACTGCTGAATTATCAAAAGCCAACACACACCTGCATAGATTAATCAATGTCTTAACCACAACTATTAATCAACAGACTAAAATTGAAGCTCAATTGCGTGAAGCAGAACGTCGTTGGCGCAGCTTACTAGAAAATGTGCAGTTGTTAGTTGTAGGACTTGATAGTACAGGTAAAGTTGAGTATACCAATCCTTTCTTTTTAGCATTGAGTGGGTACAGTCAGGAAGAAGTTTTAGGTAAGGATTGGTTCAGTGAGTTTGTCCCACAGGAGGAGCAACAGCAAATACACAATTTGTTTGGGGAAATATTAGAGCAAGGATTACATACTCACCATCAGAATCAACTTTTGACAAAATCGCAAGCAGAAAAAGTAATTGCCTGGAACAATACACTGCTGCGAGATTCACAAGGGCAAGTCATCGGTACTATGAGCATTGGTGAAGATATTACTCAACGTCAGGCATTGGATAAAATTAAAAATGAGTTTGTATCAGTTGTCAGTCATGAACTTCGTACTCCGATGACCTCAATTCAGGGAGGGTTAAATTTATTAGTAAAAGGTTTAGTGAAGCTTGATTCTGAAAAAGGTAAACGTATTATTCAAATTGCTTCAGAAAATGCCGAACGCCTAGTGAGATTAGTTAACGATATTTTAGATTTGGAAAGGTTACAATCTGGGAAAGTCAATTTAGTTAAACAGAAGGTTGAGGCTAGTGAATTATTATCTAAAGCAGCAGATTTAATGCAATTAATGTTCCAGAAAGCTGAAATTAATTTATCAGTTTCAACTCAATCAATGGAATTATTCGTTGATCAGGATCGGATTATTCAAGTCTTAACAAATCTTTTGAGTAATGCTATTAAGTTCTCTCCTCCAGGCTCTACTGTATGGATGACAGTGGAAAAAATCCCAGCAAAAGATACTGAAGCTGCATCTGCGTTATTTAAAGTACAAGACCAAGGTAGAGGTATTCCGGCTGACAAAATAGAAGCTATTTTTGAGCGTTTTCATCAAGTAGATGCCTCTGACTCCCGTAAACAAGGGGGAACGGGTTTAGGTCTAGCGATTTGCCGCAGTATCGTAGAACAACACAACGGTCAAATGTGGGTTGAGAGTACGGTAGGAGTAGGCAGCAGTTTTTACGTTAAGCTCCCTCTTTAAGTGCTATTGATGATGTATCAAAAAAATGTTTCACATCAAACGCAGCGTTACGCCAAGGTACTAGGGCGTGTTTTCGCGCGTCTTTCGATCCCCCTAAATCCACGCCACTTGCTTTAAGTCGGCAAAGCCGCCCAACGCAGTGGCTCCCCTTAATAAGGGGGACTTTGATTCATTTTCCCCCCTTAATAAGGGGGGTTAGGGGGGATCTGAAAAGTTATGATGCTAAATGAAGAATAGTTTGAAAACACGCCCTAGCGTGTCTAGGCTAAAATGTGGCATTAGATTGGGAAAAAATCGAACGCAGATGAACGCAGATGAACGCAGATGAGTAAGATGATAGATTGTTGGCTAATGCACTATTTTAGTCTTGACACGCCAGTACACAAAGTATTTGCTGAGAAATTTCAGTAGATGTACCTTATCGTCTATGTCTACGATTTCTGCACCAAGCAGCTTTTCTTAGTTCTTCTGCGCCTAAAATAATTGGCGGACATACTAGCAACAGCAACCATTGCCAAGGTGCTAAGGGTGCAGTAGAAAAAATTCTACTTAAGGATGTGCTGTTGGTAATCAGTATGACTAACATCCATTCGATCGCAATTCCTAACCAAATCAGAGGATTAGAAAATAATCCTAGCCGCCAAATAGAAGTGCGCTCCGAACGGCAAGCGAAAACATTACCATCCTGACAGGCAACAATGGTAGCTAAGGTCATGGTTGTAGCTTGAGCATATATGGCAACGGTGGCGGCGTTGGCTGAGTGCGATAAAATACTGGGCGTGACGGCTTGTAATTGTTGTAAGTTATAGCCGTAACTCCACCAGACGAGGAAGAATGCTGTCATCCCTAGAATTGCTTCCAGCAATCCTAGAAAACAATAGGCGCGTAAAAGTAGGGAACGGTCAAGAAGCGATCGCGATTTTTTCCGGGGTGGTTGTTGCATTGTACCAACTTCTGGTTTTTCCGCACCCAAGGCTAGAGCCGGTACTAAGTCAGTGCCTAAATCAATGGCGAGAATCTGCATGATTACCAAGGCGGGGGGAATTTTTAGGGCTACCATCAGCAAGAAAGGCACTAATTCCGCTACATTCGATGCCAAGATATAAGTCATAAATTTGCGGATATTTTGATACACGGCACGTCCCTGCTTAACCGCGCTGACAATAGTAGCAAAGTTATCATCTGTCAGCACAATATCGGCGGCTTCCCGTGCTACATCTGTGCCATTCATCCCCATCGCTACCCCAATATGAGCGGCTCTTAAGGCTGGGGCATCATTAACTCCATCCCCTGTGACTGCAACTACATCACCAATATCTTTGTAGGCTTGCACTAACCGTAACTTGTGTTCTGGAGACATCCGCGCAAACACCAACCCAGAACGATATTTGACAATTTGCCGCAGTTGTGCATCAGATAAATGCCCCATGCTTTCACCTGTGACTACCCGTACCGAGTTGTTGACCAGTCCAATTTGACGGGCGATCGCTTCCGCAGTTAAACCATAATCACCTGTCACCATAGTTACCTTAATTCCGGCGGCATGGCATTGAGCGATCGCATGACTGACTTCTGGACGGGGCGGATCAAACATCGCCACTAAACCAATGAAGGTTAAATTCTGCTCTAGGTCTTGCGATCGCCAATCTAACATCTCACTCCCACCACGCCGCGCCGCTACTCCTAGCACCCGAAAACCTTGGGCGGCTAAACCATCGTTGGCTGCTACCACTTGATTCCAGTCGTCTTGGTTGATGTCTGCCAGCGTCCCATTGCGTAAAATAGATGTGCAGTGGCGTAAGACTTCTAACGGCGCACCTTTAGTAAAAGCTAAGTTCGGCAAGTCACCAGTCCATACCGTTGAAGCTCGCCAATCTAATATTACCGTCATCATTCGCCGCCGCGAATCAAATGGCACTTCGCGCAACCGTGGCAGTTGTGTTTGCAAGGTTTCCAAATTTAGCCCAGCTTTAGCCGCAGCGACTAACAAAGCTGCTTCTGTGGGATCACCAATCTCTTGCCAACGGCTAGGGGCTGTCAGGTGAATCAGACGGGCATTAGAGCAAAGT
>DATNQO010000041.1:0-12298 GCA_036704005.1 Leptolyngbyaceae cyanobacterium
AAACTAGGGAAATATTTGTACGTTTAGCCTTACCAAATCTCGATGCCCTAACCAACTCTTGCGTTGCATACCGTAAACCTAATTTCTTAGGGATTTTGCAAGCCTACACTGTACCCGAAGGTGTCAGTGTAGGTAGTTGACCTGTATCAGCTATGGAATAGTGATTTGCCCCCTCTAAGATTAGCAAATAGCTGTTGTCTTGTCCTCCGGCGTTAGCGAAGCTCGCCGAAGGCATCGCTAGTTTGGGCTAGTTCTACACCCAGCCATTGATATTTTTGAGCATCGCAGTTAAAGCCATTGAAGAAAATCACTACTGGGAAAGGGGCTTTTGTTGTGTCAACAGGTAGCATTCCCCAATTTTTTGCTAAATCACTCTCTGTATTTTGTGCAGGGTAAAGAATTTTAATGTGGATAGTGTCGTATGGAGATTTGGCACTATCTACTTTAGCGGCGGTTAGAAAAGCTTTGACTGTCTGCATAATTTTTAGTCATTGGTCATTGGTCATTAGTCATTAGTCATTAGTCCATAGTCAACAGTCTATAGGTTTTTCTCTGCTCCCTCATCTCCCTCATCTCCCGCTTGGTGAATCTCGACTCCGCTCGATTTCCGCGCAGTCGTTCGACGAAGTCGTTCCCGCAGAGTACCACATCTCCCCAGTCCCCAGTCCCAAAGTAATTATGCCTAACCCAAATGTAGGAGAGCTTTTTTGCAGTAATTGTGCCACTCTAATAAGTAATTCATCTTAGGTGAGTTATGGGTAAGCGATCGCGAAAATATTTAGATCCATCTGAGGATATTAGAGTAGCCGCCACTACAAAAATTTGGGGGTTGACGGTTGGTATGCTTGTTATTTGTATACCTCTGTCGAAGGTGACTCGAAGCGGCCCCCTGATTCCTTTAGCTGCTCTAGGAGGAGCAACAGCTAGCACTTTGGCTATATGGCGTTCTGATGAGAAGAAATCAAAACAACCGTATTTATCCGGTCAAGAGATAGAATTATTAGAACAAAGAATTGCTAATTTAGAAACTATCGTTAGTAGTGATGACTCTTATTTACATCAAAAAATTCAACGCTTAGAGTCTGATGTGACTGCTGATGTACGCAATCAAGCTACTACACCAGACAACAAAGCTTAACATTAACCATATATCATTAATTACAAACTGCAAGTATAGCCTTGATTGACTGCGAACTAAGCTTAACCTAAAGCTATTGTTTTGTTAACAGTTAACCGTTAACTGTCAACAGCCTACACCAAAGTATCAACTGTCTTTGATGTCGAACAACTGATAACTGTTCTAGAGCAACAGTATCTCTTGGTTAAGATTAGTTAGAATTGATGGACTTCAGAGAAATTCTTCTTATCTCAGTCACATCAAGCAATCAAGGCTACAAATCCTCTTGATTTGGAAAATCTCTGCGAATTTTGTCTGTGATTGTGTTCTATTAGACTGCGAAGATTACGGAATTTTTAATTAACTAGAAGTTATAAACTTGATTAATTGCATTGGTATAACTACCTTAAGTATGCAAAATTGTGCCACAGGAATGCAGATGGATTGGATTAGCTTACTCAAAGCTCAACAAGCTGACTTCCTTCTCCGTGTGAAAAAACCCAAGACTTACGATCTGTCTTTGTTGGAAAGTCAAGTTAAAGGGTGTCACAGCGAAATTATGGCATTTTGGGGGGAGCCATTTGCCAAAATTATGGAAGTTTCTCGCCGACAAGCCGAAATCCTCGCTAAAAATCCGCCTCCCATCCCGCCTGAGTATCCTGAACCGCCAGACTGGACAATTCCTTTTCCGATTTATTTCCAGCAGCAAGCAGAAGATTATTTCTTGCGAGAGCAAATTGTCGATCGCATCATTACTGAACGTTTGGGTAAGTTACTGAAAAAATTACCCCAAGATACCGTGAAAAACATGGTACTAGATGATGAGGGCAATTTGCGCGGTGAAAGTAAGTTTACTTATTTGTTAGCTGATAACCCGAAAGTCTCGGTGCAAGTTTATGTAGCGGATGGGGAAAGTTTTAACGGTATTAAGAAAGATAAAATTAAGTGGTCAGTTACTCAAGAAGAATTAAAAAGTCACCAAGTATTAATTTTTCTGTGTTTGTTTTATCCATCTACAGGTAAACTTGGTTATGAAAAACAAGCTGTGATTGCTGGCTTTTTACCTACTTGTGAAATTGCCCTAACTGAACCAAAAATATATTTTACTCCCAGTCATTTATTATATGCAGGCGGATTAAGTTGGTATTTGGAATCACTAACGGCAAAAAAACAGGCACAACTAGATTTTCTCCCCGTAGTGGTTGAAAGAACAATCCCGGAAACTATTCAAACTGTACCCTCAGAACACCCCCGTAAAGAAATTATCGGTGATTGGGAATGTTGGCAAACATTAAGAGGACACACCAGGGGAATTAATTGTTTATCTTTTAGTTCTAGGTGTGAAAATGGCTTACCTATGTTAGCTAGTGGGAGTCGGGGAGAGACAAAGTTATGGGATTTAAGTCAAGGTGAATTAATCGATACTTTATCAGAATATCCTTGGAATGTATCGGGAATAGTAGATGAAATCAATTCTCTAGCTTTTAGTGCCGATGGGCAAATGTTGGTAAGTGGCGGTGCAGACTCCACTATTAAAATTTGGCATACAGGCGCAATAGATTTAATTGATATTCTACATAAGCATAATGGAGTGGTGCGCTGTGTGGCTTTCACTCCCGATGGACAAATGCTGGCGACTGGTGGCGATGACAGAAGAATTTTGTTTTGGGATTTGATGCACCGTCAAGTTAAAGCTATCTTGTCTTTAGATGATACAGCTGCACATTCGCTAGTTTTGAGCAGAGATGGACAAACTTTAGTTACAGGTAGCTATCGCAAAATCAAAGTTTGGCAGACTTCTGATTCTTGGGTGGGTAAAAATCTCAAGGATGCACAGCCATCACATACCCTGACAGGTCATGCTCATATTGTGCGTTCTCTGGTAATGAGTAAAGATGGACAACTGCTGATTAGTGGTAGTTGGGATCAGACGATTAAAATTTGGCACTTGGCGACGGGGAAATTAATTCGTACCCTCAAGGGACATACTGATAAAGTATATGCGATCGCCTTAAGTCCCGATGAACAAATTATCGCCAGTGGAAGCGCTGATCAAACCATCAAATTGTGGCATTTGGAAACGGGGGAATTATTAGCTACGTTCACAGGACACACCGATATTGTCACCGCACTAACTTTTACAACTTCCGGTGAAATGCTAGTCAGTGGTAGTTTGGATAAGACAATTAAAATTTGGCAAAAGAGTTAAATCAGTTGACAGTTGACAGTTGACAGTTGACAGTTATCAGTTATCAGTTATCAGTTGACATTAATTATTCTCCCCCCTCTCCCTCATCTCCCCCCTCTCCCTTTCCCCCTTCCCCCTTTCCCCTTTCCCCAGTCCCCAGTCCCTACAAAGAATGAATCACCTTGTGATATTGCAGCTCAAGATTGGGCAAAATAATGCCTAATGATTGCCTCTAAGCCTTCTTTGCTGCTGCAAGTTAATAGTATGATTCATTCTCCTGCCCAAACTGCCCAAAAGTTATCTTTACGCCTGATTTTAATAGTTCCCTTTGTGCTGCAAATTTTCACCGCAGTCAGTCTTGTAGGCTATCTGTCTTTCAGAAATGGACAGAAGGCGGTGAATGAACTAGCTGATCAGTTGATGATGAAGGTGAATGGGCTGGTTGATCAACATCTGGACAGTTATTTAGCATCTCCTCATCAGATTAATCAAATTAATGTGGATGCTGAAGAGATGGGAATGCTAAATATCCAAGATTTTCAACTGACAGGGCGTTATTTCTGGCGGCAAATGCAGGTATTTAACGTTGGTTACATTAGTTTTGCTAATCCCCAAGGTGAGTTTATTGGCGTTGAACGGTTAAACAACGGTAGCCTATTAATTAATGAGGTGTCCCAAAACAAGGGTATTGGCAAACTTTATGTTTATGAAACTAATGATAAAGGCGATCGCCAAAAATTAACAGCCGTGAAAAACTACGATCCGCGTGTAGAAGGTTGGTACAAAGACGCGGTGAGGGTACGTAAACAGGCTTGGAGTCAAATTTATCAATGGGAAGATAAACCCGAAATTTTATCTATATCTGCAAATTATCCCATCAATGATACTGATAATAAATTCGTTGGTGTGATGAGTGTCGATTTAATTCTCACACAAATAAGCAAATTTTTAGCTAATTTAAAGGTAGGTCAAACAGGACAAGTATTTATTTTAGAGCGTTCTGGGCTAATAGTCGCATCTTCAACTCATGATGCTCCATACGATGTGATTAATGGAAAAGCACGCAGACTTTCAGCACTCCAAAGTGAGGATTATTTAATTCAAAAAACTGCTAGTTATCTTCAGCAAAAGTTCACTAAATTTGAAAATATCAAGGAGTATCAACAAGCTGTAATAGATTTGCAAGGTAAAAAGTATTTTGTACAAGTAAACCCTTGGAATGATCAATTAGGCTTAGATTGGTTAATAGTTGTGACTGTGCCTGAAAGTGATTTTATGGGGCAAATTAATACTAATAATCGCACAACTATTATACTTTGCCTGGGGGCGCTAATCGTAGCCACAGCAATGGGTGTATATACTTCTCGTTGGATTGTCCGCCCTATTTTACAATTAACTCAAGCAAGTAGTGCGATCGCCTCTGGCAACCTTGACCAAAAAGTGACAATTTCTCAATTAAAAGAACTGAGTATTCTTTCTACCTCTTTTAATAAAATGGCTGGACAATTACGTGATTCTTTTGCAGCTTTAGCACAGACTAATCAAGAATTAGAAAACAGAGTTGCAGAACGAACAGCCGAAATTACAGCCGCCAAAGAGGCTGCTGATGCAGCTAACCGTGCTAAAAGTGAATTTTTAGCTAATATGAGCCATGAATTACGCACTCCACTAAATGGTATTCTTGGCTATGCTCAGATTCTCTTACTCGATACTAATGCTACTGATGAGCAATTGGAAGGTTGTCAGATTATTTATGATTGTGGCTCTCATTTACTGACTTTAATTAATGATATTTTAGATATCGCCAAAATCGAAGCCAAGAAGTTAGAACTGTATTCTACAGAATTTAATTTAGAACGACTACTTTTAGGCGTTTGTGATATCTTTCGTCTTAAAGCCGAGCAGAAACGAATTGCTTTTATATATCATGCAGATCATCAGCTACCAACTGCTGTTTATGCTGATGAAAAACGCTTACGTCAAGTTTTAATTAATATTTTAGGTAATGCTGTTAAGTTTACAAAATATGGTAGAGTCACTTTTACTATAGAAGTCATTAGTAGGGAGGACACAATAATAATCCCCACTCAGCATCAACAGTTACCAGTCAGTAAAATTAGATTTAAAATTGAGGATACAGGTATCGGGATGACAACCGAACAGCTTAAAAAAATATTTTTGCCTTTTGAGCAAGTAGGAAATAATTCACACAAATCAGAGGGGACAGGCTTAGGGTTAGCAATTAGTAGCCAAATTATAGAATTGATGGGTAGTGAAATTAAAGTTGAAAGCACCTATGATCAGGGAACTAAGTTTTGGTTTGATTTATATTTACCAATAGTTGATTCTGAGATATTACCTAAATCATCTAAAATCACAAAAAATATTATTGGTTATGAAGGTCAAATAAAAACTATTTTAATTGTTGATGATGTTTGGGAAAATCGCTCAGTCTTTACTAATTTATTATCTCCAATAGGTTTTAAATTGATTGAAGCTAGTAACGGACAAGAGGGTTTAAAACAGGCAAAAGTTTGTCAGCCTGATCTAATTATCACCGATTTGGCAATGCCGGAAATGGATGGCTTCCAAATGACGAAAATTCTCCGTTCTCAAGTAGAGTTTCAAAATATAGTGATTATAGCTGCTTCTGCTAGTGTATCTAGCTTTACCCGTCAACAGAGTCAAGAAGCAGGATGTAACGATTTTCTATCAAAGCCTATCGATGCTGAGGAATTATTTGATATATTACAACGTTATCTATTTTTAAAATGGATTGATTGTGATGATGATTCTTCAACAGGTATGTGTCTAGACAGAGAAGAAATTATATTTCCTCCCGCTAAAGAATTATTGTATCTATATCAATCCGCTAAAGCTGGTTATGTTACAGGTATTCAAGAGGAAATCAGCAGAATTAGGCAATTAGATGAAAAATATACCGGGTTTTCTGATAAAGTTGCCGAATTAATTGCCGAGTTTGAGGATGAGGCGATCGCGGAGATGATTCAACCTTATATATCTTGTTAACTTTACTTTATATTAATAGGTTGGTTTTCACAAATCGCTGAAATAAAAATGGCTCGGAAACGAAGATGTTTTAGCAGGATTATCAGATGAGCAGTCCCATAAATAACTCAATTCTAATCGTTGATGATATCCCAATTAACATCAAAGTTTTGTTTGACATTCTCAATCAGGCTGGTTTTCGAGTTACTGTAGCCAAAAATGGACAAAGTGCTTTAGCCAAGGCAAAAGAATCATTACCCAATTTAATTTTATTGGATGTAATGATGCCTGGTATTGATGGATTTGAAACTTGTCGTAATCTAAAAGCTGATCCAAAAACCAAAGATATTCCGGTAATTTTCATGACGGCTCGCTCTGATACAGTTGATAAAGTCAAAGGCTTACAACTAGGGGCAGTTGACTATATTACCAAACCGATTCAACATGAAGAAGTATTAGCCAGAATTAATGTCCACTTAGAATTGAGACGGACTCAGTTGAGGTTAGCACAAGAAGAAAAAATGTCTTCTTTGGGACAATTAGTGGCAGGCATTGCTCATGAAATCAATAATCCAGTCAATTTTATTTATGGAAATTTGATTCATGCTCAAAATTATATCACAGATTTATTAAAATTAATCAAGTTATACGAAAATCATACAGTAAATCCAATTCCAGAGATACAGAAATTTTCTCAAGATATTGAATTAGAGTTTATTAAACAGGACTTACCAAATTTATTATCTTCCCTAACAATGGGGACTGAGCGTGTGGAAAAAATTGTGCGATCGCTCCGGTTATTTTCCCGATTAGAAGATGCAGAATTTCAACTATTTAACATTCATGAAGGCATTGATAGCACCATCATCATTTTAAGCCACCGCCTCAAAGCTTCAGCCACAAATCCAGAAATTAACATTATCAAAGAGTATGGTGACATACCTTTGGTAGAGTGCTACGCTGGAAAATTGAACCAAGTATTCATGAATCTGCTGGCTAATGCCATCGATGCTTTAGAAGAGTCAGCAGTTAACATAAAAATAGATCACAAACTGACAATTTGGATTCGCACAGTAGTGACAGATGATCAAAAATCGATATTAGTGGAAATTGCTGATAACGGGGTGGGTATTCCCCTAGATGTACAACAGACTATATTTGAGCAATTCTACACTACCAAACCTTTAGGAAAAGGTACAGGTTTGGGACTAGCGATCGCTCATGAGATTATTGTAGAAAAACATGGTGGTAGCCTAGAGGTAAAATCCACCCCAGGCGAAGGCGCACAATTTTTAATTACCATCCCCATTCAGCAAGTATAACAGGGGACTGGTGACAGGGTACAGGTGTCATCTGTCACCTATCACCTGTCACCTGTGTTTCTTGAGAATGTTATAAGCAGCTGAGTGCTGAGTGTTAAGTAAGCCTTTCTCCCTCATCTCCCCCCACTCCCCCATCCCTACCTTGCTCTACAACTTGATATTACTCGTTAGTAACCCATATCCCTGGGGAAAACTTAATTAAGGGGTAATCAGAGTGCTTTCTACTTTACTCAGAACTGAGTAATTCAAATCTTCCCCTTCCCGAAAATAAACAAATTTAAATCAAATGCCTAATACATCAGCTGAAAATAACTTTATTTTAGTTGTAGACGATACCATCACCAATCTCGAAATTATATCTGAATCGCTGAGTGACGCAGGTTTTGAAGTAGCTACAGCAATGGATGGACAAAAAGCACTTCAACAAATACAAACTAGATTACCAGATTTAATCCTATTAGATGTGATGATGCCAGTAATGGACGGTTTTGTAACTTGTAAGCATTTGAAAAATCATCCAGAAACTAAAGATATTCCTGTAATCTTCATGACAGCAGTTGCTGACACAAATAGTAAGGTAGAAGCATTAAGTTTAGGTGCAGTTGATTACATCACCAAACCTTTCCATAAAGCAGAAGTATTAGCCCGTATATCTACACATCTACAATTAAGAAATTTGACTAAAAATTTAGAAAGAAGGGTGGTTGAACGTACTACTGAACTTAACCAAGCATTACAAGAATTAAAAGAATCGCAACTCCAGCTTGTACAACAAGAAAAAATGTCTGTCCTTGGACAATTAATGTCAGGTTTAGCTCATGAAATTAATAACCCAGTTAGTTGTCTTTATGGGAATTTAGGTCATACTCTGACATACCTGCAAAACATGACTCATCTCATTGACCTATATCAGGAACATTACCCTAATCCTGTACCAGAAATTCAAAATGAAATCAAAGAAATGGATTTAGATTACCTGCGTGCTGATTTACCTAATTTGATTTTTTCCATGAAAGAAGGTATTCAGCGCATCCGAGATATTAGTAAGAGTCTACGAATTTTTTCTAGAGCAGATACAGAAAACAAGATTCAGTTTAATATCCACGAAGGTATTGATAGTACTATTTTAATCCTGAAACATCGATTGAAAGCAGTGGGAAGTCGTGCTGCTATTGAAATTAAAAAAGATTACGGTAATCTACCTTTAATTAACTGCTTTCCAGGGCAATTAAACCAAGTATTTATGAATATCTTAGCTAATGCTATTGATGCTTTGGATGAATCATTCAGTAGTAATTATGCAGATGATACTCAAGCATTGATAACTAACATTCCCCAAATTATTATCCAAACAATGTTGAGTGAAGATGAAAGTCAAGCTGTAATTAAAATTAGAGATAATGGTATGGGAATGTCACAGGAAAATAGAGCAAGAATTTTTGATAGTTTATTTACTACTAAACCTGTGGGTAAAGGTACAGGTTTAGGATTATCTATTGCTCAGCAAATTATTGTGCAAAAACACGGCGGTAAGCTGGAGGTAAACTCAGAATTAGGTAAAGGCGCAGAGTTTATTATTAATATTCCTGTTGAATAGTCGTGTTGTTTTTAATTTATACCCCGAATTTAGGAAAAAATCGGGGTATAAAGTAAAGATTGAGTTATGCCTTACAAACCTTCTGGTTTCTCAGGAGGAATAGCACTTACCTGAGTAGTTACCACTTTTGCTGGTTGTAAGATGGCAGTGTTGGTAACAGAATTGTTAGCCAAAGTGAAGAGTGGATTAGATAAAATTCCGGCGATGGAAGTAGCAATTAAGGTGACTACTAAACCCACTTGCAACGGTCTAAATCCAGGTAAGTTCCAACTAATTTCTGGGTAATTCTTGACTACCTCAGACATTTCTTGGGGTTCTTTGACTACCATCATCTTGACTACACGAATGTAGTAATAGATGGAGACAACGCTGGTAACTAAGCCTAACAAGACCATCCAGTAAAGCCCAGCTTGCCAACCAGCCCAGAATAAGTAGATTTTGCCAAAGAAACCAGCTAGGGGAGGAATACCACCCAAGGAAAGCAGGGAGATACTCAAACCTAGTGTCAGGAGTGGGTCTTTTTGATATAACCCAGAGTATTCAGCGATTTGGTCGGTTCCTGTCCGCAGGGAGAACAGAATGATGCAGGTGAAACCGCACAGGTTCATGAATAGATAGACCAGCAGGTAGAAGATCATGCTGGCATATCCGGCATCAGTACCAGCAATTAAGCCAATCATCACAAACCCGGCTTGGGCAATGGATGAATAAGCTAACATCCGTTTCATGCTGGTTTGGGCTAGGGCGACGACGTTACCCAACACCATACTGAGAACAGCTAAGGCTGTGAACACAAACTTCCATTCCTCAGCAACGTAGGGGAAGACTGTAGTTAACAGACGAATAGCTAGGGCAAAGCCGGCTGCTTTGGAACCAACGGATAAAAAGGCAATGACTGGGGTGGGAGCGCCTTCATATACGTCTGGTGTCCATTGGTGGAAGGGTGCGGCGGAAATTTTAAAGCCAATACCCGCGATGACGAAAACCAGGGCAATGACTACACCCAAAGATTGACCAAGGTTAGCGGCGACGATGCCATCAGCGATCGCACTCAGTCGGGTTTGTCCACCTGACAGTCCGTATAAAAGTGACACGCCATACAGAAATACTGCTGTGCTGGAAGCTCCAATCAACAAGTATTTCAGCGCCGCCTCATTGGAACGGGGGTCACGCTTGGTATAACCTGTCAACAAATAAGAGGAAATACTCAGGGTTTCTAGGGAGATGAATATCATTACCAACTCACTAGCACCGGAGAGAAACATCCCTCCCAAGGTCGCCGTTAACAGAATGGCGATGAACTCCGCTAAAGCAGTACCACTCTGTTCTACATAGCGGATGGACATCAGTATCGTGACGACGGCAGACAAGGCGATGATACCGCGAAAGATGATACTGAGGTCATCACTATTGAAGCCACCAGTAAAAGCGATGGGGTTGACTGCATCCCATTGGAAATACAGGGCCACAACCGCCGACAGTAAACCGGCGATCGCCAGATATCCAATCCAGCGTGCGGATGTACGCCCCAAAATCAAATCAAAAATCAAAACCCCCATGAGGGTAACAATGACAATTCCCTCTGGCAAAATTGTTCCAGCATTTAACTGTGCTGCAAGATTAGCAAAATCCATGAGATATATAGGTTTTGGCGATTAGAAATCAAGGCTCACTTTAGTTCATTCTATCCATTGTCTTTGACCAAAGTTGCATTTATCTTTTCAGCTCTTAATTTATGGTCACTTTCGGCTCAAAACCGCTCACTAGTAGCTTGATGGCTTTTTGTGACGCATTGTCACTATACATACCATTAAATGATCCTATGTTGGAATGGTGGGGACTGGGGACTGGGGATTGGGGATTGGGGATTGAGTATCTCAAAAGTATTAGCCTACGGCAAAGCGTAGGCTAACTAGGAAACAGGTGTGAATTTTCACTAAAAACGAATAGCGATCGCTATTATCAAATTTTTATGTCAGTGATAAGCAAATAAAACACCATACAATTTTGCTCGGCAGCTACTTAACTTTTTGCTTAATAAAAGTGACAACTTGAGCAAGCTGTTTCTTCAAACCTTCAATTTCTGCCTGCATTTTGGCAACTTTTTCATTCAGTGCTTGAATTTCCGCCACCGTGGCTGCGTTTGTTTCCGCAGTTACGACTGTAGGAGGTGCAGCAACAGTGGGTGTAGCAACCGGAGGTGGAGCAATAGTTGCTACCGCGCCACTTGTAGCAGCAGTGGCAACATTGCCATTCCTAGCAGTAGCACCAACTCCTACTAACTCTTGGCGCGGTAATTTAGCCTTAGTCATTGCTGACTTAATGGCGTTAATTAGCTGTTTCTGATCAAAAGGCTTACCAAGAAATTCAAAATACTCAAAAGGTTCGGGAATTTTTTCCGTCACCTCTTCCTTCCGCCCAGACATAATCACCAAAGGAATCTTTCTCAGTTCTGGATTAGCTTGAATTTGTTGAAATACCTCCCAACCACTCAATTTAGGCAGTAGGAAATCCAACATAATCAAGCTAAGCTTTTCTTGCTTGATGAGATTTATCCCTTCCAGACCGTCCTTAGCTTCTAATACTTCAAAATTGCCAGGAGGCAACATTTCCCGTACTTTTACCCTGACTACGGTAGTGTCATCGATAACTAGAATCTTGTTACTTGCCACGACTGATTGCTCTAAAAGAATATTTAAGTTTTAATACCGGCTTTGCCGAGTGACCGTGAGAATCCTCCCACTATATCCAACATTGTTATTGATTGGGGGATAGTATATTTCGGTATAAATTGGGGATTGGGGACTGGGGATTGGGGATTGGGGATTGGGGAAGGGTTTATACTAATTGTTTACCTCAATCTCCACCTTGCTTTAAGCTAAAGTTACATCTCCCTCATCTCCCTCATCTCCCGGTTGCTGAGCGAAGTCGAAGCACATCTCCCTCATCTCCCGGTTGCTGAGCGTTCGCGGAGCGTCTCGTAGAGAAGTCGAAGCACATCCCCCTCATCTCCCGGTTGCTGAGCGAAGTCGAAGCACATCTCCCTCATCTCCCGGTTGCTGAGC
>DATNQO010000042.1:0-7966 GCA_036704005.1 Leptolyngbyaceae cyanobacterium
CTTCGTATCCCAAGAGTTACGCGCAGCAGAAGACCCAGAATTTGAAACCTTCTATACCAAGAACATTTTGCTGAACGAGGGTATCCGCGCTTGGATGGCTCCTCAAGACCAGCCTCACGAAAAATTTGTATTCCCCGAAGAGGTACTACCCCGTGGTAACGCTCTCTAATACCTTAAGCGGCGGACGCGACCAAGAATCTTCCGGTTTTGCTTGGTGGTCTGGTAATGCTCGCTTAATCAACTTATCCGGTAAACTGCTGGGCGCTCACGTTGCTCACGCTGGCTTGATTGTTTTCTGGGCTGGAGCCATGACCCTATTTGAAGTGGCTCACTTCATTCCAGAAAAACCAATGTACGAGCAAGGTCTAATCCTGCTACCTCACCTCGCTACCCTTGGTTGGGGTGTAGGTGCTGGTGGTGAAGTTATCGACACCTTCCCCTACTTCGTAGTTGGTGTACTTCACTTAATCTCATCTGCTGTACTTGGCTTTGGTGGTATCTATCACGCCGTTCGCGGCCCAGAAACCTTAGAAGAGTACTCTTCCTTCTTTGGTTATGACTGGAAAGACAAGAACAAGATGACCAACATCATCGGCTTCCACCTGATCATCCTTGGATGCGGTGCGTTGCTGTTGGTATTGAAAGCAATGTTCTTTGGTGGTGTCTATGACACCTGGGCCCCTGGTGGCGGTGATGTACGTGTAATCACTAACCCCACCCTCAACCCAGCAGTAATCTTTGGTTACTTGCTCAAAGCTCCCTTCGGTGGCGAAGGCTGGATTGTCAGCGTCAATAACATGGAAGATGTTATTGGCGGTCACATTTGGGTTGCTTTACTCTGCATCTCTGGTGGTATTTGGCACATCCTCACCAAGCCTTTCGGTTGGGCGCGTCGCGCGTTCATCTGGTCTGGTGAAGCTTACCTTTCCTACAGCTTAGGCGCTTTGTCCTTGATGGGCTTCATCGCTTCTTGTATGGTTTGGTACAACAACACCGTTTACCCCAGCGAATTTTTCGGCCCCACTGGTCCTGAAGCGTCTCAAGCTCAAGCTTTGACCTTCTTAATTCGTGACCAACGCTTAGGTGCTAACGTTGGTTCTGCTCAAGGCCCCACAGGTCTGGGTAAATACTTGATGCGCTCTCCTTCTGGTGAAATCATCTTCGGTGGTGAAACCATGCGCTTCTGGGATTTCCAAGGCCCTTGGTTAGAGCCTCTACGTGGGCCTAACGGTCTTGACCTAGATAAAATCAAGAACGATATTCAGCCTTGGCAAGCTCGTCGTGCTGCTGAATACATGACTCACGCTCCTCTGGGTTCTTTGAACTCTGTAGGTGGTGTGGCTACTGAAATTAACTCCTTCAACTACGTATCTCCTCGTGCGTGGTTGGCTACTTCTCACTTCGTTTTAGGCTTCTTCTTCTTAGTTGGTCACTTGTGGCACGCTGGACGCGCTCGCGCTGCGGCTGGTGGTTTCGAGAAGGGTATTGACCGTGAGAATGAACCAGCATTGTTCATGAATGACCTTGACTAGGTTCCGAGTTTTCTTTCATCACTGACAATCAAACGCTTTTTTGGCTCTTGCTATGACGCAAGAGCTTTTTTTATCACACAGCCTCTTCTAAAAGCTCAGTTACAGTTTGGTTAACTGACTCAATTTTGGTTTCTAGGTTCTGTGGTTCATTAAGAAATACTGCCTTCTCGCTAGATGATTACCGAGAGAATTTTTAGCTCACGCAAAGGAGCATTCGCATAGCGTCTGTCTACGACACGCTCCGCGAACGTAGAGAAGACGCAAAGAAGGAAATTTATAGGTATTTTTTGACTAGCAAGGAAGTAAATGCTGTTTTGTCCAGAAAATATTCTCAGTTAGACTAGAGTTAACTTATCCAATTAGATTTTGTAAAGATGGAATCTCCTAAAACTAACGAGCAAGAAACTCTTTCTCAACTAAAAAGTGCAGATGTAAATCAACCTGTAACTCAACCTATTGATACTACTCAGTCGATTAAGCTGCGTCGTCAAAGGAATGGACAGTACACAGGCTCTTTGATTGGGTAACTCATAGATTCAATCTTAATTTCGTATATTTCTGGCTAGAGGTTTGTTTCTTGTAAAAAAATCAGTTGATAAGCCTCTAGATTTTTTTGAGAAAATTAATTATGAAACGAATTAAAATTTATCCTGCTCGTTTTAAACAATTTGGAGAAGTTAGAGACAGTATATTCTACTTAGTAACGAATTCTCCTTTACTTAATATATTTGAATTGGATATATCTACAGATTATCGGCAAGTTAAAACGATTGTTTATGACTCAAAAGATAATTTTCTGAATATACTAAAAACTCAAATTACTGAACCAGCCCATATTCTTGTAATTGCACCAAATTGTTTATTTGAGTCTGTTCCTCCAAATATTTTGGGAGCAAAACGTAAACTATTAATTTTTGCTTGTCATTCTGCGCCAACATCACTTGAATCTATTGAATACTTTCTAAGATATGGTGAACAGACCGACCCCATAGAACAAGAGAAAATGGCAGAGCAATTTTTTCACCATTGCGAATCTACTGATAGCTTAAAGTTTATCGATACAGAATATCAAACTATAGCAGAATTCCGTCATCTAAATGAGCATTATGGATGGCATGAACAATTAGGAATGTTAGGCTGGGGAGAACAACAAATCTTTCCGTCAGGAGAGATTGCCTGTTTTCTTGTCCCCTTAAAAGGAATCAATCAACTGCCAGATATAAAATTTGATTTGAACGGTGAAATTACTTTAAGAGGCTATCCTGTAGTTCACTCAGGTCATCCATCATTACTACCACTTGCAAGAAGCAAGCCATCTTTATCAAAGGCAACACAACGTACCCAATCATCGTGAGATTGTTCTTCCTCAAGTAACTCTGTCAAGGTTTTTAAGTGTTCACCTGTCTTCACATCCCAAATTTTGACGGTTTTATCATCGCTAGCACTTGCCAATTTATGACCATCAGGAGGACTAAACTTAACTGACCATACCCAATTTTTGTGATCTTTAAATTTTTGCAGTAGATGACCATCTGTAACATTCCATACTATTGTAAATAATTTAATTTTTGCACTATCTACATAATCACCACCCTTACCAGAAAGGGAAAAAGCCACTGCTGTGGTTGTAAAACTGTAATCTGCCGAAACCGAGAAATTGGCTGTGGCTTTTTTCTCCTGGGGGAGATGCTGTGACCCCAAATAGATAAACTCCTGAAATCGATGGGTTTTGCCAAGGTTTTAGTCCCATGGTAACTGTTTTACCTGGGGATACTGGCGGGTCAAATGTGATGGATACTGTTCTGGTTTGATGATTCTGTGTTACATCTTTTAAACCGATGCTCTCTCCTCTGCGGGAGCGTGTACCCTCAAAAGCAAAGCTGTTTTTGAGGTCGAAGCGTATATTATCTACTCCCTCACGCTGGTTAATTGTGATCTTTTGTAGGGGTTCGCTGGCTTTTTCTGGCAAACTAACTGTGAAGTAATAAGTTGCACCCCAGATATTGATTTGATTGTAGGTGGTTGCAGCTTCTATAAGTCTTGGCGGTTCGACAAAATAGACTGTACCATCACGCAATTGAACTGCTTGGCTCGGTGCAATGATACATCCGTTGAGTATGGCTACGCTAGCGATCGCTCTCCTTAATAATACTGCAAGGCGCATAATTCTACATATCTAACTAGGTAGATAATAATTATAACCCCTGTAAATTGTTAACTACTTTCGCAAATAAGTTTACATTTTTTAGCAAAAGATTATTAAGATCACGATTGTTACTTAACAATACAATTGTTTTGTAAAAGATAATTGATATCTATTGTCAAAGCTACTATGAAGGTAAGAAACTAAAAATATAACACCAGCAATTATTCCTATGAATGCTATTTCTAAAGTTGCCTTCAAGCATCCAAGTTGGCAAACGGCTATATTGTTTGCTCTGGGCTTTTGGCTCAGTGCTAGCCTAGTTTTAGATTGGGTAATTATGCCTAGTCTTTACCTATCAGGTATGATGAGTCAAGCAGGTTTTACTACAGCAGGTTATGTAATTTTCTGGAGTTTTAACCGCTTAGAATTGTTATCTGCGGCTGTAGTTTTGACTGGCGCTCTAGTTTGGCGTAAAACACATGACTATTGGAACCTAAACATTACCATTGCTGCAGTCATTCTGTTTGCGATCGCTATCCTAAATACTTATTTCTTAACGCCCCAGATGTGTGCTGTTGGAGTTAATCTCAATTTATTTGCAACAGCCTCTAATGTTCCTGCACAGATGAATCTACTACACGGCAGTTATTTTCTGCTAGAAGTGATTAAATTGGTAGCGGGTGGCGCACTATTTTATTGGTGCTGGAGACAAGCAGATTAGTTATAGTAGGGGACAGTTTACAGGTTTGCTCTAGGTTGTGTCCTAATGTATTTGGCGATGGTGTTCCGCAAGAGCGTAGCTGATCGCTATAAATTTTTTCTTGTAGTTTTGGGAACCCTCTTCAAGTACGTACAGCACTTTTCACCTTGATGAGGTACATTCATCTAGCCTCTAACCCCTAGTCTAAGCGCCTCTGTTCCTTTGCAAAGTTTACTGCACTCAACTAAAAAAGGCTGTATGCTAAATAAAAGGACACAAATAAATAGTTTGTGTCTTTTTTAATTTGTATTTAGGAAACTTAGAGATTTTAGTTTGCCGTGTAAAATAAATTGTTACTGTCCAAACTCTATTCTCGCTTGTTCCACTAACTCTGCTGTCACTATATCTTGTCCGGCTCGGCGTGCTAACTGTTCGATTCTGGCTTTGGCTTGAGAACGGGCAAAAAAGGGAATATTTTTTAACTTTGTTCTGGCTTCTGGTGTCCAGCGCAAGATATCTGTAAAATTATTTTCGTTCATATCACTTCTACCCCTTTTTTATCAAAGATTTTGGCTGAAGTTTGTTACATCAAGCTAGTAACAAAAGTTAACTAAAAAAACTTTGAATTATTTGTTATATCAAAGCTTGTACACCAATTTCATGTACATCTAACGGTTTCACAACAAATATTATCAAATAACGGTTTCACAACAAATATTATCAAAGTTGATTACGGGCTTTGAGTTGCAAATATCGTTCAACTAACTGGTCGGTAATTTGATTGGCTGGTGCATCAAGCACTAAGACACCCTTTTGTTTCAACTGGGCAAAAGCTACCTGTCTTTGTGCTAGTAAATCTAAAGCAACTGCACGGTTATAAGTTTGTGTCACATCTTCGGTAAAAGTCTGTGCTAAACGGTCTACTTGGGGATCTCGCAAGGTAACACAAAATGGGAGATAGCGGGGTGCTAGTCGGGTAAGTGCAGCGAGGAGTTCTGTAGAAGCTGTGACATCAACTATATCGGTAATTACTACCACCAGGGCGCGGCGGGTTTGCTGTTTTACAACATTTGTGACTGCACCCAGGTAATCTGACTCTAATAGCACTGGCTGAATGGGTGTAAGATGGTCAACTAAGCGACTTAAATGATTTTGACCTCGTTCTGGTGGTAGCCATGTGTGCATCAGGCGGTCAAAAACACCAACTCCCACGCGATCGCCTCGATGCAATCCGGCTAGAGCTAATGATAAAGTAGCATTTAGCCCCCAATCAAATCGCTGTAAACCTTGGACTTTGGCAGTCATTAACCGACCACGATCCAATAAAATTATTAACGTCTGTTCTTGTTCTGGTTCCAATACCCGCACCAACGGCGGCCCCACACGCCGGGCGGTAGCTTTCCAATCAATTAACCGTAAATCGTCGCCTGTGCGGTAGTTTCGCAGTTCAGCAAACTCTGTACCAATGCCTAACTGTCGTGATTGTCGCATGGAACCGGATGATTGTAGTGTTAAGCGAATCGAGAGCGATCGCAACCCAATCAAATCAGGATATACTTTCACCTGTACACTTTGGGGAATCACCCAATTATCCCAAGCTAAACCCCAAGGTGCTAACTGTCGCACCTGCATATTTCCCCAAGCAAATTCTCCGCGCTGTGTTGGGTTGACAGTATATTTGATGTCTTCCTTACCTTGTAGGGGAATTGTGGCATTGAGCGTGGATGTAGATACGCCAAAACCACTAGGATAATAATCGCGAATTTGAATTACTGCGTCAGTCTTTGCTGATGTGACTGTTAACAATACCGGGTTATCACGCCCAATAGATAAGCGTGGTGGTAACTGACGCTGAATTTCTACTCGTAGGGGAAGTACTCGCCTACCATCGACTACCATCAAGCCTAAAACCGTGATATCAAATAGCACAGTCAGAGTGATACTAGCAGGAATACCAATTAACAATGAAAGGATTGGTGCGATCGCCAGTCCTAAAATTAGTAGTAAATAAACTCGTTTAGCTGGAACCATATTGTGAAATATAAATGCAGTAATTAAGGCTGATTGGGTAACTATAGCAATCCGACTTGATTTCTGTATCCCTTAAGGGAGCGTAGCCATAAAAATCTCAGTATATTACAACTGTAGTTAACCAAGCTTGGCTATTAGGCAGCGTAGAGAAAGCTAGTCTCAGCCGATATATCAGCCTTGATTTAATGGTGAACAGTAAACAGTTATCAGTTAAATCCTTTGGTGAAACACCACACCAATTGGTGGAAGGAGTATTTTGGCACTTCTTTATCCCCCACCATACGCCGACAGGACTGATAACTGATAACTGATAACTGATACTGATTTAAGAAATCTCAACTGCTGTTGAATTTTCCTACTCATAGCCATGCTTTACCTTGGTACAGGAACTTTATTCACTACCGCCGCAATTACCGCATCAATTTGTAAACCATCTAGCATTGCTTCAGGTTTAAGAATCAGACGATGACGTAATAAAGGAGAAGCTACTGCTTTGACATCATCTGGAGTGACAAAATCTCGCCCTGCTAACCAAGCTACAGCCTGAGAAGTTTGCAACCAAGCACCAGCCGCACGGGGTGAAGCACCCAAAGCCAAATCAGGATACTGACGTGAAGCCCTCACCAGCGCTAACAAATAATCAATGATAGCTTCAGACACCTTAACGGCTTTGACTGCCTGCCTTGCTTGTAAAATATCAGCTACCGTTGCTATTGGTTGTAGACTGCTAATATCTACACGTCGTGCAGCAAAACCCGCTTGACGATTGAGTAACATTTGTTTTTCCGCAGCTTGATCGGGGTAATCTACTACTAACTTAAATAGAAACCTATCTAGTTGCGCTTCTGGCAAAGGGTAAGTTCCCTCAAATTCCAAGGGGTTTTGTGTAGCAACTACCCAAAATAAGTCCGGTAAAGGTAAACTTTCGCCATCCAGAGTTACCTGCATTTCTTCCATCGCTTCCAGCAACGCCGCTTGCGTCTTTGGTGGAGTACGGTTAATTTCGTCTGCTAGCAAAACCTCGGTGAAGACAGGGCCTTTTTTTAAAGTGAAACTACGATTATTTAAGTCAAAAATATTTGTTCCCGTAATATCCGATGGTAGAACATCAGGCGTAAGTTGAACCCGACGAAACTCGGCTTGAACCAACTGCGCTAAAACTTTTACCAATAGTGTTTTACCAGTTCCCGGTACTCCTTCCAAAATGATATGCCCACCTGATAATAGCCCTATCAGCAGCTGTTGTATGAGGTGAGATTGTCCGACAATAATTCGATTAAGTTTTTCACTCAGGTTAATGAGGATGGGATAAGTTTCACTCATAAGTTTTCTTTAAGACAAGGGGAAGAAGGCAGGAGGCAGTTGACAGTTGACCGGAAGAGGCAGGGGGGAAGGGAGCAGGGAGCAGGGGGAGCAAGCAATCCCTTCCCCTCTGCGTGGAGCGGAGCGGAACATGGGTACAAGCCCCGCCCATAAGCGGGCGCTTGAATGGGGCGGAGTACAAGCTCCGTCTCGGTTTTCCCCCTTGCTCCCTGCCCCCTGCCCCTTTTCCTCTTG
>DATNQO010000043.1:0-69006 GCA_036704005.1 Leptolyngbyaceae cyanobacterium
AAGGGGGAAAGGGGAAGGGGGAAAGGGGAAAGGGGAGCAGGGGAGCAGGGGAGCAGGGGAGAATAACAACTGACAACTGACAACTGATAACTGATAACTGATAACTGATAACTGTCAACTGTCAACTGTCAACTGTCAACTAAACCGTATATGAAGGTACTCTCCTGCCTTTGTTAAGTTTGGTATCTTTCTGGCAACGGGAAAACTGTTGTTGGGTAGTTGAATGAGTCGCATTAATGGATTTATTGGTCGTCGTCATTTTTTAAGCTTGACAGGTACGGCTAGCTTGGCTGTTGCTGTTGGCGGTTGTAATCAGCTTATTGCTAAACAACAAGCTAGTGCTGATGCTAAATCAATCAATCTTAATCCAGTAAATCCACAACAAGCTTTAAAACTTTTACTGGATGGTAATCAAAGATTTGTGAACGGTAGACCAAGATATCCTCGCCAATCACGGCGACGGTTGCAAGCGATCGCCAAAGCACAGTATCCTTTTGCTGCAATATTAGGATGTGCAGATTCTAGAGTCCCTGCGGAAATTGTGTTTGACCAAGGACTTGGGGATTTATTTGTGGTGCGAGTTGCGGGTAATATTGCTAGTGATATGGCGATCGCTAGCTTAGAATACGCTACATCTGTATTAGGTACAAGGTTAATTGTGGTGTTGGGTCATGAAAACTGTGGTGCTGTGGCTGCTGCTATCAAAAATGAACCACTTCCCGGAAAAATTGGGGACGTTGTGGAAGATATCAAACCCGCCCTGACAATGGTAAAATCTACCAGCAAAAATTTTGCTCAAGCTGCAATTCTAGCCAATATTCAGTATCAAGCAGAAAAGCTCAAAGGAAAATCAACGGTTATAGACCAATTAATTAATCAAGGCAAACTCACAATTGTTGGAGCTGCTTATAACATCAATACAGGACAAGTATCTATTATTTCCTAATAGGATGTTTCAAAAGTCTCTAGTGATGTATCAAATACTTTTATACCCCTCCCTAACCCTCAGGGCTGTTTCGTTCCCTAAAAGTCCATAATTTACAAGCGTATCAACTAAAAAAATCAGGTAGTTTAAAAATTTTACTGGCTCATCAGTTGTGCGATCGCACTTAAATTTCCTGCTTGAAACAGTAATTTTTCGATTGCCGACTCACTAAAATTTCTAGCTGATACTCTTGACAAAATCCTGTTCTGAGCGAATGAAACAGCCCTGCCTTTGCAAGGGGGGTAACAATGTAATTAAAATCACCGTTAATCGCTTTTAAAACAACCTCTAATAGGATATTTGGGTAAGTAAAAATTTGCTCACCCATATACAGCCTTTTTCAGTTGAGTGCAGTACATTTTGCAAAGGAACAAAGGCTAGAGACTAGGGGTTAGAGGCTAGATGAATGTACTTCATCAAGGTGAAAAGTGCTGTAATATCTATTAGGACTTACGCAAGTGTCATAATCAAACTCACTGTAGGGTGCGTCAGCCCCAATAATTTCGTACACATTCAAGGATTTTCCACATCTGACACACCCTACCCCAAGTGCCAGTTACGTAAGTCCTGTATCTAATTGGGCTAATTTAGAAAATTTAACTTATTATTCTTAATTAGACTCATATTACTAGAAAAATTCAAACATCTGCTAAAAGTAATATTTATTAACAATTATGGATACTAAATCCATAGATATTATCGGTACTTAAAAGGAAATGATATAAACCTCGTATTAACATAATTTTCTTAAATCAGAAATTAGTACAATTGTTAGACAAGATTTTGCTATAGTCCAGAGAATAACAAAGCTTGATAGTACTAGGTTGCAATAATTCGTAACTTTTTTATTGCCCTAAAGATGCTTTCCTATCCAATGGTACAGTGTCTTAGGGTAGAAATTTTATGAGTTTTATTAACAGCAACCTAGTCAAAGTTTGCTGGTAAAGATGAGGGTATCATGAGCCGAATTAATGGATTTGTTGGCAGAAGGAATTTCTTAAGATTAGCTGGTGTGGGTGGTGTTGGTATTGGTGCTAGTGCTGTAGGTAGTGTACTTTTGCAAGGGGAGACTGCTGTTGCACAAAAACCATCAAATCCCACAGAAAAACCTCAACCAGTTAATCCACAAGCGGCTTTAGCTAGGTTACTTGAAGGAAATAAGCGCTTTGTTGAGGGTAGGAGGTTGAATCCTAACCAATCAAGATTACGTTTACAAGAAACGGCTGAAGCTCAATATCCATTTGCAGCTATACTTGGCTGTGCAGATTCTAGAGTACCTGCGGAAATAGTTTTCGATCAGGGACTAGGAGATTTATTTGTTGTTCGGGTTGCTGGTAATGTTGCCAGTCAAACTGCTATAGGTAGTCTAGAATTTGCTACAGCTGTGTTAGGCGCACAATTAATTGTCGTTGTAGGTCATGCAAGATGTGGTGCAGTGATTGCAGCCGCTAAAGGTGATCCTCTTCCAGGGAGAATTGGCGTTTTTGTGGAAGAAATAAAACCTGCTGTAGAAAGAGTGAGAAATAAGACTGGCGATTTGGAGGAAAATTCTATTATTGCTAATGTCCAATATCAGGCGGAAAAATTAGGAGAAAGTTCAACCATTTTAAGAGGTTTAATTAAACAGGGTAAACTCAAAATTGTTGGCGGTCGTTATGATTTAGCTAGCGGAAAGGTGACATTGTTCAGTTAAGTTTTATAGCAGGGGACAGGGGACAGGGGACAGGATCAAAAGCCAATTGCTATATGGGTTTTGTGATATTCTACTTCCATCCTAATAACCCCGCCCCTTGATAAAATGTCACACTTACAACCCATGGCAACACTAACCCATAAGCAACGGATAATAAAGTAAACTTGATACTTTTAGACTCGCTACGAATAGTTGCAACTGTAGCTAAACAGGGTGTGTAAAGCAAACAGAACAACATGAAACTATAACAGGACTTACGCAACTGGCACATATAGTAGGGTGCGTCAGATGTGGAAAATCCTTGAATCTGTACGAAATTATTGGGTCTGACGCACCCTACAGTTAGTTTGATTATGACATTTGCGTAAGTCCTATCTTTAAAAATAATTGCGATCGCTAAAAATTAACCAGTCACAGTATTAAATAGATTTATGTTGACAGTTAAATTCACCATAAGGACTTGACTTAACATAACTATGTTCGTGGGATGTAGAAATGTGTATCAGGGTTCCCACTCATCACGCCGCTACACCACTATGAAGGGGAAATCATGACGATCGCCACCAAGCCGACAATCAGTAAGCGATTGCCTCAAAAATTAAAAATTATTACGGGAATTGACTATAGTGTAGTGCATAAAATTCCCGGCAGAATTAGATTAAGAGTGCCTTTGCTAGCTCATGATTTCTGTTACGCTCAATGTCTACAAAAGTTACTAGAATCTGATAGTCGCATTGCAGAGGTACGCATTAATCCTTGGGCTGCTTCTATTGCTATTAAATATCAATTATCGGCAACTAGCGATAGTCTGATGCAGGCGTATCTGGTAAGTTTGCTGTATCAGGCAAGAGTCAGTCAAGAGCGCTGCACTGAGCTTGTCGTTCGCGGAGCGTCTCGTAGAGAAGTGTCAACGGTTAACAGTCAACAGTTAACAGTTAACAGTCAACAACTAACCAAAGGAGATGATCCTGGGCTAAAGTTACCAGCCATAGCGACCGTATTAGCTGTATTAGGTTTAGGTTTTCCCATTCCCAGGGCTATGATTGCTGCTTCGGTGGCGCTTGCGGCTTTACCTATTGCTAAACGGGCTTATGCAAGTATCACCCAAAAGGGGAAACTGAATATAGATTGTCTGGATTTTATCGCGATCGCTCTGAGTTCTTCCCAAGGCAACTTGTTAACTCCGGCTTTGGTGATGATGCTGCATGAAATAGGTGATATAATCCGCGATCGCACCGCCAGAGTTACAGAAAATCACGCCGCCGATTTACTCGCTTCTCTGGGACATTATGCTTGGGTGGAACAACCAGATGGCTTGAAAAAACACATCCTGGCGACAGAAGTACAACCACAAGACATAGTGATAGTCTATCCAGGTGAACAAATCCCCGTGGATGGGCAAATATTACGGGGTAAGGCTCTAATCGACCAGCAAAAACTCACTGGTGAATCAATGCCAGTTTTACGTCAGGTGGGACAAGCGGTTTATGCGTCTACCCTGGTGAGGGAAGGGGAAATTTACATCCAAGCTGAACGGGTGGGAACAGCTACCCGCGCCGGTGCAAGTATAGAGTTAGTACAGCAAGCACCAGTCCACGACACACGCATGGGCAATTATGCGGCAGACATTGCCGATAAAGCCATATTACCAGCCTTGATTTTTGCTGGATTAGTATTCGCAGCTACCCGTAACCCTGCTAGGGCTGCATCTATCCTGACTCTCGATTTTGTCACAGGTATCCGTGTTTCTCTCCCCACAACTTTCCTCGCCGCCTTGCACCACGCCACCAGACATGGTGTTCTCATCCGCAGTGGTCGCGCCTTGGAAAAATTGGCACAGGTTGATACATTAGTTTTTGATAAAACAGGCACTTTGACTAAAGGCGATATCGAAGTGGTGGAGGTGGAAACAGTAAGCGGGAGAATGTCTACCCAGAGACTATTAGCGCTAGCCGCCGCCGCCGAACAACGCCTGACTCACCCAGTCGCCGAAGCCTTGGTACGCTATGCCGATAGACAATGTATAGAAATTCTGCCCAGGCGAGAATTTGTCTATGAGATTGGTTTGGGTGTCCGCGCCGAAATTGACGGTGAACAAGTTATGGTGGGGAGCGATCGCTTTTTGCGTCAGTGTGGCATTCCCCTCGATTGTCTTTATGAACCCCATCGCTGCAACCATGCAGATTGTCCTCATCACCTCAATTGCCGCATTTCTGCCCATGATTCGCTGTTGTATGTAGCGGTAAATCAGGAGTTTCAAGGCGTAATTTATTACACAGACCCACTGCGCCCAGAAAGCCCAAGCGTGATTGAGAAACTGCAAACCCAATACGGTATGGAAATACATCTGCTGACAGGCGATAATCAACAACGGGCTATGGCTGTGGCTGAGGAACTGCATCTTCCCCTGTCGCGAGTCCATGCAGAAGCATTTCCCGAACAAAAAGCCGAAATCATCCGTAAACTGCATGAATCAGGGAAAACCGTCGCCTTTACCGGAGATGGCTTAAATGATTCCATCGCCCTAGCCTATGCTGATGTTGCCATTTCCTTTGGTAGTGGTTCCGAAGTAGCAAGGGAAACCGCCGATGTTGTGCTGATGGATGATAACTTGACAAGTTTTGTGGATGCAATAGCGATCGCTCGTCAGACTCAAGCAATCATTAAACAAAACATCAGTGTAGCCGTCCTTCCCAACTTAGCCGCTTTAGGACTAGCAACAACTCTAGGGTTACATCCCCTAGCCGCCACAGTCGTCCATAATGGTTCAGCAATTGCGGCTGGGTTAAATGGTTTGCGTCCCCTTATGCACAAAGATCCACCAAGGGTGTGAGGGTGTATGGGTATATGGGTGTATGGGTTTTAAAGATTTACACCCCTATACCCCTATACCCCTAGTTCATATATTTTAGCTAATCCGAGAAAACTGGTTTCTAATAATGTTAATTTTTGTAAATTTACTAACTTTCAGACTAGAAACCTGATAGCTACATAGTTACACTAACAAGAGTGCATCTGTACTGCTAGTTAATAAAATCAAGATTTACGCATGAAAACGAGAAATCAATTGTTATGGCAAGGAAAGGTATAGGAGTATAGGTGTTCAAAACCCTTACACCCTTACACCCTCCCAAAGCAGAGAGTCTCGTTGCGTAAGTCCTATTAAAATGTAGATGCGGCGCTATAGCCTCGATGATTCCAGTACAACTTGTTCTCAAAAACTTTCTTAGTTACCGTGATGCAACTTTAGATTTTCGGGGTTTGCATACGGCTTGTATTTGTGGTTCCAATGGAGCTGGTAAGTCATCTCTCCTCGAAGCCATTACATGGGCGCTGTGGGGTGAAAGTCGGGCGGCGGCTGAAGATGATGTGATTAATGCTGGTGAAAAAGAGGTAAGAGTTGATTTTACTTTTCAAAATAATCAGCAAAAATATCGCGTAATTCGCTCTAGGGTGCGGGGTGCGTCTGGGGTTTTAGAATTTCAAATCGAAACACCTTCTGGGTTTCGAGCGATTACTGGTAAAGGTGTCCGGGCGACGCAGGACTTGATATTAGAACATATTAAACTTGATTACGATACTTTTATTAACTCTGCTTACCTGCGCCAAGGGCGGGCGGATGAATTTATGCTCAAACGCCCCAGCGAACGCAAGGAAATTTTGGCGGAGTTGTTGAAGCTTAATCAGTATGATGAATTAGAGGAACGAGCTAAGGAATCATCACGCCAATTTAAGATTCGCTCGGAAGAACTAGAGCGTTCTTTGGAGTCGATGAAAACGCAACTCAAACAACAGGAAAATACTCAAGCCCAACGAGCAGAATTAGAAGCCCAAATAAATCAACTGCAACAGGTGCAAGCTTTTGAGACAATTAAGTTGCAGAGTTTGCAGGTAATTCAACACCAAAGGCAAACTACAGAACAACAGCTCAACTTTGTTAGACAACAATACCAAAATCTCAGCCAAGATGGCGATCGCCTCCAACAAGAACAGTCAGCTGTGAAAACGCAGTTGGCTGAGTTAGAAGCTATCTTGCAGCGAGAAGCAGAGATTACCAACGGCTACAACCAATACCAAAGTCTGCAAGCGCAAGAAGAAGCTTACGCCATCAAATTTGAGGAATATACCCGCGCTACAGCCCTCCGCCAACAAAAGCAACAACAGTTAACTAAGCAAATTCACGAACTAGAAAGACAACTCCAACAAGTCCAAGGACAACTAGAAGCTTTACAGCAGCAAGAAGAAGAAATTCAACATACCCTGAGTAAGTCAGGGGAAATAGAAGCAGCGCTATCCCAACTCGCCGCCGCCCGTCGCCATTTAGCTCATCTAGATGAGTTGCAAATGCAGGTGTCACCTTTGTTACAACAGCGCCAAAGTTTGCAAAGCCATTTAGATCGGGTTCATGCGGGGTTAGTCGCTAGGCTGGAACAACTGCAAGCCACAGAAAATCAACTGCAAAGGGCTTCCCAACGCCAACCCCAACTGCAACAAGCGGTGATGGAAGTGGCGATGCAGATAGATAAGATGGAGAAGGATAAGGTTTATTTGCAACGTGTGCAGGAAAAAGGGCATGAAAGAAGGCACTTTATGGAGCGTTTGCAAGCCCAGCAACGAGAATATGAGCGATTGTTGGGAGAATTAGAGCAGAAATTGCAGATGCTCCGCAACCCTGATGCTATCTGTCCCTTGTGCGAACGTCCCTTAGATGAGCATCACTGGAATACGGTGGTAGATAAAACTAAGGATGAGTATAAGGAAACTGAGGGGCAATTATGGGTATTTCGTGAGCAAATGGCGGTTTCTGATCGGGAAATTCAGTTATTACGCCAGGAATATCGGGAAATACACCAGAAATTAAACGCCTACGATGCTTTACGGGAGCAAAGGGGACAATTAGCTGCACAATTACAATCAACTAGCGATGCTGAACAACAGTTACAACAGTTGGCAGCAGAAAAGGAACATTTGGAGCGATCGCTACAAGCTGGTGATTATGCCCTAGATCAACAAGCCGAACTGCGACAATTGGAACAGCATCTGCAAAAATTAAACTATAATGAGCAAGACCATGCCCTCGCCCGGAGTGAGGTGGAACGGTGGCGCTGGGCAGAAATTAAGCAAGGGCAAATCAAAGATGCTACTAAGCGTTTAGCTGCACTCACAGCCCGTAAACCAGAATTAGAAGCCCAAATTGCCGAATTACAAACCAGAAGCCAGCAAGAACAAACCCATTCGGAATGCGCTCAACAAATCGCAGCCCTAGAGCAGCAAATTACCGAAATTGGCTATAGTTCAGAACAGCATAATAACCTGCGCGTAGCTGTACGTCAATCTCAATCTTGGCAGTTGCGTTACCAGCAGCTATTATCAGCCCAACAACAGTATCCCCAACTCCAAGGAAGGTTGCAAGAATTAGAAGCGGCGAAACTGGCGAGATTACAAGAACGGCAAAAAATCGCCACCCAAATAGATAGCCTTGTGGAACAATTAGCCCAAGCCGCTAACCCCATTGAGCAAATTCAAGCTTTAGAACAGCAGTTAGCTAGCAGACGGCGACAGCTTGATGAGCAAATTGCCCAGCTAGGACGTTTGGAACAGTTGGCGCATCAACTAGAAACGATGCAAATTCAGTATGAGGAACAGCAGCAACAATACCAAACTTGCAAACACCAATATCGAGTATATCAGGAATTAGCACAAGCCTTTGGTAAAAATGGTATTCAAGCACTGATGATTGAGAACGTGTTACCGCAACTGGAAGCCGAGACAAATCAACTCTTGGCAAGATTAACCGCGAATCAACTGCACGTACAATTTATTACACAAAGGGCAGGAAAAGGTAGTAAATCTACTAAAAAGAACATCAAACTCATCGATACCTTAGATATTCTCATCGCCGATGCCAGAGGTACAAGAGCTTACGAAACTTATTCTGGTGGGGAAGCCTTTAGAATTAACTTTGCGATTCGTTTAGCCTTGGCGAAACTCCTAGCCCAAAGAGCAGGAGCCGCATTACAATTGTTAATTGTAGATGAAGGTTTTGGTACACAGGATGCCGAAGGATGCGATCGCCTAATTGCTGCCATAAATGCGATCGCCAACGATTTCGCCTGCATCCTCACCGTCACCCATATGCCCCATCTTAAAGAAGCCTTCCAAGCCAGAATTGAGGTAAATAAGACTCAGCAAGGGTCACATATCAGGTTGTTAACTTGATTGGGAACTTACAGTTACCATTGCGGTTTAGTTTAGAGGAGCTTCATTGGATGAATTTACAAGAAATTATTAATTCTATTAACAATTTGCCCAAAGAAGAACAAGACTATTTATTTGAGTTTCTGCGTCAAAAAAAGGAGGAATTTAGAGGGGATAATTTTTGGCAAGGATTTCAAAAATTTAGGCAGGTAATCCAAAGAGAGGGGATTATCTTTACTGATGAAGATTTTGCTGATTTACGAGATCCGAGCGTGGGTAGAGAAGTAGAGTTATAGCAGTCAACTTATATAAGTAGCCATCATTCAATCTTCAAACCTTTACTTTCAAAAGCTTTTAACCCTGTCCCCGGCTATATGAGTTTAAAGTTCTTACTTGATACTAATATTCTCTCAGAGCCAGCACGTCCTATTCCTAATGCCAATGTTTTACACGCGGTCGGGCAGTCCGTGTGAGCTTGTGGACGTATCTAAACGGAGAAATTTGAATACTAGCATTCAGATTTCTAGAGAGGACGGATGAAGCAAGAATCCTCGTCTCTTTAGAGCGAGGAGTGTCAAAGCAACTAGATATTCATAAGTCAGAAGTGGCTGTTTCTAGTGTGGTTGTTCATGAACTTCTACATGGCTGTTTGCGGTTGCCAGAATCTAAACGGCGAGAATATCTTAGAAATTATATTTATGAGTCTGTCTTAAATTTACCAATCTTTGATTATGATTTAAAGGCAGCACAATGGCACGCTCAAGAAAGGGTTAGATTGTCCCAAATTGGCAAAACACCTGCTTTTGTAGATGGTCAAATTGCGAGTATTGCTTATAGTAATAATTTAATTTTGGTAACTAATAATGTTTCTGATTTTGAATTTTTTAATGGTTTAAGCATTGAAAATTGGTTTGCTAGTAAATGTGAAGGTTGAGTTATAGCAGGTGACAGGTGATAGGGAACAGGTGACAGGTGAGACAGCGCTGTAGGAGGGTTAGCCCGACCTAGCTAGGCAACTGCGAACCCGAAGGGTGACACAGTTAAAAGTCTTTTGCTGTCTTAGTTTTTTCATTTCCTCATGTTCTAACTATAAGTATCGAGAGTTATCAACTCTTGCCTTCTCCAACATCGTTAAATGCTGAGTTACAGGAGCGAGGGTATTAGCAACAATCATCCCACTGGCGGCGACGGCTGGTAAACCGATGCCGGGGAATGTGGAGTCACCGCAGCACATCAACCCGCTTAAGGGTGTGGTGTGACTGGGAAATAAACCAGAGGCGGCGGAAATTGCCGGGCCGTAGGAACCACGATGACGGCGTAAATAACGTTCGTGGGTGAGGGGTGTACCGACTAGGGTGATTTCGCAACGGCTGCGGATATCGGGGATAATTCTTTCTAAAGCTTGCCACATGACTTCAGCACGCGATCGCTTTTGTTGCTCATATTCCTGACTTCTCCTATCCAGTCCTTGCCAAAGTGCGTAGGGTTCATTTCCAGGGGTATATACGTGAATTACGTGCTTACCCGGTGGTGCAAGGGAAGGGTCGAGAATTGAAGGAATGGATACCAACACAACATTTTGCGGTGCAGTAATACCCAATTGCCAGTCATTCACCACAATATAATGACAAGCTAAATCTGCGGGTAAACCTTGGGCATCAATACCTAAGTGCAGGTGCATGAAACTATCACATTCTGGTGTTGCTTGGCGTTGGTTACGGAATTTTTTGGATATAGTCCCATCTGGCAGTAACTTCAGTGTATCCCACACCGAAGCATTAGAAACAACCGCCCGCCGCGCCCGAATTTCTCGACCACTGCGTAATTTGACACCAACCGCCCTATTATTTTCTACCAATATTTGCTCAACATGACTACCTAAAAGCAATTGTCCGCCATGTTTTTCTAACCCTTTGACAAGAGCATCGACTAAAGCACCGCTACCACCGACAGGGTAATCTAGAACTACCCCAGGCTTGTACCAGTCAGCAAACATAAAAGCGACTTCTGCGGCGTTAGTACCAGATGCGGGGAGTCCAGAGAGGAGAAAACACAACAAATTCAGCCAATTATGAATAAACGGGTCACGGACAACATCATCCATGATGCGAGAGAAAGGCCCTGTTAACTTAATAAAATTGGTAGCGTGTTTAGCTAGAGATGGGGCAAATTTGCCGACTGTTAAAGCTGCGCCTAAATCCCAGCGTAACGCAGATGGAGGAAGTGCGATCGCCGCCTCAGCTAATGGTGTCATCACTCGTTGCAACTGTCGCCATTGTAACACCGCATCTTCGCCCCGCAACCTCGCCAACACCTCACAAAACTGTTCTGCACCGACAGAGGCATCAAAATCACCTTCTGGCAAACGACAGCCCCAGGTATCATAGGTGACACAAGGCAAATCAACACCAATCACATCTAGCACTTGTCGCAGAGGGTTAACCGAAGGACTGTAAGACAACCCAGAGTAGAGAGAAGGCCCTGAGTCAAACTTAAATCCTTGACGTTCAAAGCTGTGCGCCGCGCCACCTGCAATGGTATGACTTTCACAAACAATCACATCAAAGCCATAGCGTGCTAACACAGCAGCACAACTCAAACCCCCAATACCACTACCAATTACAACTACATCAGTCATTAGTCAGTTATCAGTTATCAGTTATCAGTTATCAATTATCAGGTTATTTCCACTGTCAACTGTCAACTGTCCTAAAAATACTGCACTCTTGCATCTAACCCATTAGAGCGTAACATTTTAGAGGTTCTTTCGGCGGAGGCGCGATCGCTAAAACTGCCGGCGTTGATGTAAGTTCCTAAATTGGAGTTGGCTGTGAAAGCATTGGGTACATAACGGCGTACTTGATTGAGGGTACTACCATTGCGAACTGGTACTACAACTACATAACGATTATTTCCAAAATTCCCAGGATTGTTAAAATCCTCTGATGTGGAAGTACCATTGTTGATGTTGAGTGCATTCCAAGTTTGCCAGTCTACGTTACCTGTGGGATTAAGTTGATTGTATCGTTGGAATGCGACTACAGAGGCTCTGGTGTAGTCATCATAGTAACCGTCAAAACTACCGTTAAAAAAACCTAGTTCTGATAAACGCTGTTGTACGGCTCTGACATTGTTACCGCGATCGCCTACAGTGAGAAAATCTCTAGTTGGCTGCTGATTGGCATATCTATCTTCCCAAGCTTGGTTGACTGCCTGTAAAATTTGTACATCAGCAATACCATCGGCGGTCAATCCATATTCCCGTTGAAATCGGATGATTGCATCCCTAGTCATCGGCCCGACAGTGCCTGTAGGATTGGTGTTAAAATATCCCAAGTCCCGTAGCCGTTGCTGTAAATCTCTTACCTGTTGAGTTGATAAATTGGGTCTGCCTGGAAGACCAACATTATCTAAAGCATTCCAAGTCTGGGCGTTAACAACTCCAGTAATGGGTAAACCTGCGCTGCGTTGAAAGGCCATGACCGCATCTCTAGTGATACCTCGAAAACTTCCTGTGGGATTAGCATTGAAATAACCCAACTGGCGTAAACGCTGCTGTAGCCTAGTAACAGCCGGGCCTGTACTACCTTCAGAAAGTACAGGATATTCCCCACCTACGCCATTAAGAGCATTTATGAGAGCTTGTGCAGTTTGGCTACCCACAATACCAGTAGTAGATATACGATTAGCACGTTGAAATCTGATGACTGCTTGCTGAGTTTCTGAGCCAAAATAGCCAGTGTTGGGGCCGTTAAAGTAGCCCAACCGCCGCAAATTCTGTTGTAATTGGGTCACTGCTGCGCCTCTACTACCTAAGCGCAATCCACTGCCAATATTACCCCCAGGTGTTGCAGTACGGCAAGCTCTTTGTAAAGCTCTTTGTGTACCAGCACCAACAACACCATCCGCAGTGAGTCTGTTATTTCTCTGAAAATTAATGACTGCGCTACGGGTGATGCTAGCAAACCTACCGTTAACAGGGCCGTTAAAAAAGCCTAATTGTTTTAGACATCTCTGAATATTGGCTACTTCTGGGCCAGTGCTACCTACTTGCTGCACGGCTAAGGCTTGTCCAGCTACGCCCAAGATGCTGATAGTTAATGCTACAGATAACAGCCTGATGGCTGCATTACTAGATAGTTTCTGCGTTAGCGAAGCTCGCCAAAATTTCAGATTAATTTTTATAGGGATAAAATTCACCTCTTCAGTTGATTCATAAACTGAAGCTAGATGAGAATAACTAATCGTGTCCATGTCTATTCTGCTTTTTCGAGGTAGAGAAATCCCCTGATCAGGGTTGTCGTCAAGATTAAAATCACAACGGCTAGATTATTTTCCGGTAATTGCGCAAAGATACTTAATAATTTTATGAACCTAATACACTGCTACTGATGGAAATCTAAATATATTTAAGTATAGAGACTTAATTAAATATAAGTTTGTAGTAAGGACTTTAGTCCTGTCAAACCCAGCAATAGAGCGATAAATCGCTGACTACGAACAACAACTCATTTTATATTTAATCATGTCTACCTACTTACTATGTCTGCACGTATTGTTTGAAAAAACATATCACCTTCTCGGTTTAGGCTTGTGCATAGCCAAAAACACTTAGTTACAATGGTGTGTAGCTAAGTACAAGATTTAAGTATTTGAAACGCAGAGGGGCGCTGAGGTAAGCGCGGAGTAACGCTGAGTTGGAGTCTCTTCTAGTTACATTAAGTCATTATCATTGGGAATTTTTATTCATCGACGCGCTCAATGTTACCTACTTTTGTCCAACCCTCTATTTTGCTGCTTTCAACACGCACCTTTTTCCAAATTTTATCGGAGTTCTCTTCCAAGACAATAATTTTTTCGTTAAAAGCAGCACCGCCGACACGTTCTGATTCTGAAGTAGGTTCAGCCCGCAAGCTCACGCCTTGAGGCCAAGTAATCTTTCCTCGGTAAGCACCTTTGGGTAATGCTTCTTCTGTTTCTGTAGGAGTTGGGGAAGGAGTAGGAGGAGTTTCAGGTGTGGCTTCAGATGTAGGAGTTGGTTGTGTCTTGTTTTTCTTATCTGGGTCTTTGAGGGCGGGACTATCATTAGCGTAAATAGGTTTGGTAGGGGGTATGGAGGTTCTGTTGAGAAAATACAGCCCAACTGCAACGCCGCTACCTAATAAAACTGCGATCGCCAACAATATTCCTAGTATAAATTTAAGTAAAGCAGAAAACATAATCTAAAACCTCATTAGTCATTAGTAAGTAGAGACGCGATTAATCGCGTCTGTACGGTCAACTGTCAACTGTCAACTATCAACTATCAACTGTATATTGTTAACGTAATTTACCGAAGGTGTCACTTAAAGGACTCTGTTTTGATGCTAGACGCGCTCTCCCTGCTGCGGCCCATTCCTGTAGTTCTTGAATCTGTTCTACAGCTGTGCGTGCTAGGGGGATAATCTGACTAGCCGCTTCTAAAATATCATCGGTGGTGAAATCACGGTTTTGACTGAAGCCGATGTGCATCGCCTCAATTAATGTTTGCTCAATTTCTGCGCCAGAAAAATCTGGTGTTTCGTATGCTAACCGATCAATGTCATAATTTTTCAAATTGTGGGGGCGTAGTCGGGATAAATGGACGTTAAAAATGGCTTTTCTTTCTTCTTGGCTGGGTAAACCAACAAAGAAGATTTCATCAAATCGCCCTTTACGTAACATTTCTGGTGGTAAGGCTTGGATGTTGTTGGCGGTGGCGACAACAAACACTGGGGAAGTTTTTTCTGCTAACCAAGTGATAAATGTACCAAATACGCGGCTGGTAGTACCTGCATCACCTTTACTCCCCAGTCCTGAAAAGGCTTTGTCGATTTCATCAATCCACAGAACGCAGGGAGCGAGGGCTTCGGCGACTTGAATCATTTGTCGGGTGCGGGATTCTGATTCACCCACTAAACCCCCAAATAATCGTCCCACATCTAGGCGCAGTAAGGGTAAATGCCAATGATGGGCGATCGCTTTTGCTGTTAAGGATTTACCAGTACCTTGAATACCTACTAATAATAACCCCCTGGGATGGGGTAGTCCATACTGACGGGCGCGTTCGCTAAAGGAACCACCCCGGCGCAATAGCCAATCTTTGAGGTTATCTAGTCCGCCGATGTCAGAAATCTGCTCAGTGGCTGGGTAAAAGTCGAGGATTTGGGTTTGGCGGATGGTTTGGCGCTTTTCCTGCAATACTAAATCTACATCTTCTGGTTGCAATTCGCCATGAGATGCGATCGCTCTGGCTAAAACCCGTCTGATCCTTTCCATCGATAACCCTTGACAAGAACGCACTAAGTCATCTGTAACTTTGTTAGAGAGATTATTACCAGTGGCTTGTAGTAAACGTTCAACTTCGGTTTTAATTTCTGGGGCGTTGGGTAAGGGAAACTCAACCACCGTTAAGATTTCCGTTAAATCGTCAGGAATGGCGATGCGTGGGGATAATAGGACAATATTTTTTGGTTGGGATTTGAGGAGTCTGGCTAAGTTGCGGAGTTTGCGAGCGATCGCCACATCATCTAAAAAGCGATGATAATCGCGTAAAATTAACACTGCTGGTGCTGTAGCTGGTAATTTTTCTAAAAATTCCAAAGCTTGCAGGGGATTACGCCGCCCAAATCCCACATCATTAGGATTACCTTGGTAGCCATCGACAAAATCCCAGGTATAAACCGGGCGATTACCTTGATTAGCCGCTTCTTCGCGGATAGCAGTTTCCACCCGTTCCTCTTCGTAGGTAGGAATGTAAATTAAAGGGTAACGCGCCCTCAACAGCAGTTTAAACTCTTCACGAAAATTCATATATAGGGGTTAGTTGTTAATTGCTCTTGATGGCAATGTACAACTTTCTTTAACCAAAATCCCATTTGAATTATCTGGGATTGGGGAGCAGGGGAGCAGTGGTTCGGCTACGCTCACCAACCGGAGCAGAGGAGCAGGGGAGCAGAGGAGCAGGGGAGAACAACTGATAACTGATAACTGTCAACCCTTCTCTACGAGACGCTACGCGTAGCTTGCTTCCACGGAGTGGTACGGCTACGCTCAGGGAAAACTGTCACCTGTCAACTGACTAACAAGATGTTGATTAAAGTAGCTCTTGGGTAAAAAGCAGCGATCGGGTAAGAAAGGATTATTTACGTTTTGGCGCAATGAAGCTGGCGATTGAACTCTGTGACAGAATGGTGGTACTATTCCCCATTCTTCTGCTAACCAAATCCAGTATCCTATTTCAACTTTACCATAGTTGGATACCGTTAAAATTTCTCCTACGCTATTGTTAATTGAGATTAACTCTGGAGAAGATTTAATTTCTGTTAACAACCAAGCCAATTCATCTATAGAAAAATTATAGCCATAATCAGCAGCTATCTTGCTGAACTGTTGCGGATTTTTAGTTGATAGTAATTGTTCTTTGAGCGCTGGCGTTGTCTGTGCTAAATCAAAGAAGTTCCAAATTTCTTTTCTGGTAACTAGGAACCAAGCAAGTTCTTCTGCGTTTATATTGTATCCACTTTCTAATAATAAGTAGATAAACTTCTCAATGCTCTCAGTCTCTCCTAAATGGGTTTTTAGGAAAAAATCTTGCTCTACGGAGGCAAAAAACTCAACAATTTTTTGCCATGTAGACGTATCAAATTTCTTATAAAGATCAATTTTATTTTTCCATATAAGATATTGCTCTTCCTTTAAAAAGAAATTCCATATTTGGAAATACATAGTTCATTGTTCCTCAACTTTGGATTTTCAAAGTATTATTAGCTCTCAGTATAATCAGTATTATCATATATATGCGACAGTATTGACAAAAATTATTCGTCAAAGAAATCACAGAGAATACAAGTAAGTTTTCCATGTAACTAAAATAACTATATAAATAAAAATACTTAGGATTAGTTTTGGCAATCTTTGCCTTTAGATTAGTACAGAAAGAAAAATATGTGATTAATTTTATAACTCTTTAAGTATGCCATTTAAATTATTTAGGATTTACAGACAAAGAAATATCCAAAATGTAGAGTGTGATACTTACAATTAGCCCTAGCTATACTAAGAAAATATTTATACTGACCCACCCTACTAACAGTCAATTTGGATAATTTATTTTTTGATTTGCCCTTAGCACTGAATGCTACAACTATTGGCAATAAGTTTCACTACAAAATTGACGATCGCCCAACCTACTCCAATATGTACAAAGACCCAAATATCTGTACCATAGGTAGAGCGATCGCATTCTGATTAACACCTATGCAGACATTGGGGAGCAAAACACCATCATCCGGGTATATCCTCGCCTTAGACTTGGGGACTACAGGGAACCGGGCATTTATCTTTAACGCCGCAGGTAAAATAGTAGCTCAAGCATATAAAGAACTGACGCAATATTATCCTCAACCGGGATGGTTAGAACATGACCCCAAGGAAATTTGGCAAGATACATACTGGGTGATGCAAACAGCTATTACAAATGCTCAAATATCTCCTAGTGAAATTGCTGCTATCGGTTTAACTGTCCAAAGGGAAACTTGCTTACTCTGGGACAAAACTACAGGGGAACCATTACATAAAGCCATAGTCTGGCAAGACCGCCGCACCGCGCCGCTATGTCATGAGTTACAATCACAAGGTTATGCCCAAGAAATTTACGATCGCACCGGCTTAGTCATTGATGCTTACTTCTCCGCTACTAAACTCCGGTGGTTATTAGATCACATCTCAGGCTTAGACTTAAACAACGTCCTCGCAGGTACAATTGATACTTGGATACTGTGGAAATTAACAGGCGGTCAAGTCCACGCTACCGACCATAGTAACGCTAGCCGCACAATGTTGATGAATCTCAAAACCTGCGACTGGGATGAAAAACTATTAGATATCTTCCAAATACCTGCCCATATTCTGCCGCAAATTCAACCCAGTTTAGGCAAATTTGGCATTACCGATAGCAACTTATTAGGTGCAGCTATCCCCATCACAGCTATTTTAGGCGATCAGCAAGCCGCTTTGTTTGGTCATGGCTGCGATCGCCCTGGATTAATGAAATGTACTTATGGCACAGGTAGCTTTTTAGTAGCTCACACTGGCACAAATATCGTCCGTTCCCAACATCAACTGATTTCCACAATCGCCTGGACACAAGCCAATTACCAGCAACAGCTAAATGTCGGCTATGCCCTAGAAGGCAGTATGTTTACGAGTGGCGCTTGTATCCAATGGTTGCGTGATAACCTGAAAATTATCAAAACGGCGGCGGCAACTGAGACAATGGCAAAGCAGGTAGCAGATAACGGCGGAGTCTACTTTGTCCCCGCATTTAGTGGACTAGGCGCACCCTACTGGGATATGAACGCCAGGGGAGCCTTTTTTGGCATTACCGCCAGCGTCCAACCCCAACATTTAGTGAGGGCGGTACTAGAAGCGATCGCCTATCAAGTGTTAGAAGTAGTACAAGCCATCAACGCCTCTTGTAGTAGTCCCATGCAGCGCTTAATTGTAGATGGTGGCGCTTGCGAGAACAATTTCCTCATGCAGTTCCAAGCCGATGTCTTAGGTATACCAGTAGAACGCCCCACCATGCGCGATACAACAGTCCAAGGCGCAGCCTTCGCCGCAGGTTTAACCGTGGGGTTGTGGGACAGTTATACAACATTAGTAAACCAACGGCAAATCGACCGCATATTTGAGCCAACAGAAGCCAGCAACAGCGCCAGAGCGAATTTTACAACATGGCAAAAAGCAGTGCAACGGACTTTGGGGTGGGTGTGTCAGTGAACAGTGAACAGTTATCAGTTAACATCATCTGATAACTGATAACTGATAACTGATAACTGATTAACTTCCCCTACTTCCCAGCTAACTTTAAATCCAAAGTATAAAAGCCGACTTTATTAGGTATTCTAGCGAATCTACCTGTACGATAACCCCGTGAAAGTTCATTCAAGACTTTGCTTTTCACCTCTCTAGTATCTTCCTCATCTAGTTCTCCATATAGTCCAGAGATAACGTCAGCTACACCAAAAACTTTCCCTGGATTTTTTTTGAAGAAAACACTCAAAGCATCAATTAAAAATTGTCCTTCGTAAGGTTGCAACATCGGGACAACTCTTGCTTTAGGCGCAGGTATAGGCTTCTTCTTCTTACTCCTACCATTTTGGGAGTAGGTATGAGTGCGGTTGGATGTGACCAAACCTAAATCCAGAGTGTAACATCCGGGTTCGTCAGGAATGCCATACCAAGCCTGTCTTTCTCTACCTTGAGTCAGAGATGATTGCACTCGACCTTTGACTACTCTAAAAATATAAGGCTCTAACTCTCCATAAAGCGATCGCACTATAAAATCTATATGACAGACAGAACCTAGATGTTCTTGCAATAGCCTTTTAATCGCTTCCATGCGAGTCAGAGAATGATACTCAGGTAACATCGGGATATCAGTTCCCTTGATAGTATCTGGAGTAATTTCTATAGTCTGTGATGAACTGGGGACTGGGGACTCTTCCTCATCCTCTTCTAGAGTCTCTATATCTTCTGCTTCCAAGTCTTCGACGTTGGTAGAGTCATGTTTACTATACTCTAGCAAGTTCAGCTGATTGTGAGAAATACCGTTAGCTGAAGAGGGTAGAGAAGCTTGCGCCAGAGAGGTACGAACTTCTTGGGTGATCTTACTCGCTGGTAGTTGCAGTTTGTTGTCACCAGACCAAGTAGATAATAAAGCTTCTACATGATCTAACTGCGATCGCGCTTGTGTAAATAGGGTTTCATACTCTTCTACAAGACGCGCATAATAGTCTCGTAATTCCAAAAGTGGCGAAACAAAGTCTTGAGGGGGAGGTTCTAATTGTAATTGAGGATTAATCATGCTTCAAATCAACCTAAATCAATGTCGCTTTTGTAAGTAGTTGGTCGAGGTTTAGCTTTGCGAGATGGCTGCTGAGATTTCTTCGGTGCTTGTGGGGGACGACATCTTTCACAATACAAAGGACGAGGGCCAAAAGTCTCGCGTTTTGTGGGTTCATCACACTGCTTACACACAAAGTTAAAAACGCGAGTGTGAATCAGTCGCTTATGCGCTCTTACAGTGTATTCTCTAACATCAATTAGCTTACTGGTCATAA
This sequence comes from Leptolyngbyaceae cyanobacterium, assembly GCA_036704005.1. Classification (GTDB taxonomy): domain Bacteria; phylum Cyanobacteriota; class Cyanobacteriia; order Cyanobacteriales; family Nostocaceae; genus Trichormus. The sequence continues at coordinate 20,021 of DATNQO010000043.1, forward strand.
TCAAGAGTATGAAATTACAAGTCTCTCAATATAGCTATTCAAGCAAATAAACTGGGATCAGTGTGTGTTTAGTTGTCTGTTTTGGGCAAATTAGCAATCTTGTAGAAAGCCAACTTGGCATAGAAACAACTATAGACATTAATTGCTTGTCTTATTAGCATATAGTATCCGATCTGATTCCTGAGTTGATTTGCGTAGCTAGGGAACAGGTGACAGGTAACAGTTAAGAAGGAATAGATAGGTACTGAATTTGCTACAAAAATCAGATCGGAGTCCTATATATTGCATTATCAACATTTAAGTACTATTTGCCATCCTATATGTAGGCTATTAAATACAAAAATTAAACAAAATCAAACATCTACTCTTTTGTAGTGTTAGTAACCAGATTTTTGCTTAGTCATAGGGGATGTTGGGGTTGTATGTGCGATCGCTTAATTCTAGACTTATCCAAAGACTCGTAAAAATACCCTTGAGCTTTGTCTGTTAGCGCCTTTGCGGTAAAAAATATCCAACTCTAGCCTTATGAGAACTAGGACTTACGCACTAAGATTGTCTGTTTAGGATGGGTGTAGTGGTTCGACTGCACGGTAATCGAGCGATCGCGGAGCGTCTGTCTACGACATTGTCCTTGCTTTATCTGAAAATTCCTGACTTTCTTCAGTTGCGTGATGAAGCTGACTGCCATTACTACTCTTCAACAATACACTGACTCTCCTATTCAACCATTTTTATCCCCAGAATGAAACAGCCTTGCTATAAGGACAGGGTTTTCAACCCAAATTTGCGGTAAAAAGGAATACAGCTTTTTCGCTGACAGGAATTATTTAACTGAGCCACTAGTTATTTCTCAAGGATGAATGAAGTTTCCTTCATAAGTAAGAGTCAATTTTTTGCATATTTCATGATGATTCTAATTATAGGAAACCTGAAATGCTATCAAAGATAGTAGAAATTTTTTGTAATTAATAACAAAAATCCATGAAATTTAGGGTGATGAGGAAGTAAATGAGTATAAGTTTTCTTAACAATAAAAAAGTCCCATTACCAGTAGCTATATTTCTGTCTGTGTTGCTATCAGTTCCTTTATTAAGTAGCTGCGGTGATGGCTCCCGAACAGCATCACCTTCCCCACCAGTAGATGACACTGTTGGTAGAAATGTGAATTATCCCAATTCTCCCAACCAACCCCAGACTAGAAGAGGACTTTCCACAGGGCAAAAAGTGGCAATTTTGGCGGGTGCGGCGGCTTTGTATTACCTATATCAGCAGCGTAAGAACGCCCAAGGAGCGGGGCCAAATGGTAAGTATTACCTTTCCAAAAACGGACGTGTTTACTACCGCGATAACCAAGGTCGCGCTCATTGGGTAACGCCACCACAGGGAGGAATTAGAGTTCCTGAGTCAGAAGCGCAACAGTATCGAGATTTTCAAGGCTACAACGGACGCTCTACAGGACGTGATTTAACAGATATTGCGCCACAGGAAGCACCAGCTTACTAGATGCAATGGAAACTAAAGTCAGGAGATGAATTATGGTAGATAACTTTTTTCAAAAAGCTAGAGAGCTTTTCTCTGGAAGCAACAACGACGAGTTTGATCAAGATTCAGAATACCGTGATAGTGATTACAGGGATAGTGAAGTAAACCCAGCCAGCCAAGACCCTTACGGCGACCCTGCTAATCAATACTACAGAGATTTAATGCCAGCCAGTCAAGACCCTTACGGCGACCCTGCTAACGAATACTACGGGGATTTAACGCCAGCAACTCAAGACCCTTACGGCGACCCTGCAGATGAATACTACGGTGATGTAACCCCAGCTAGCCAAGACCCTTATGGCGACCCTGCAGATGAATACGGATACGGGCGTTAAATCAGTTATCAGTCCTGACGGTGTATGGTCGGGGATAAAGAAGCGGCTCAATAGATTTGGAAAAAATTGAACGCAGATAAACGCAGATAAACGCAGATGAGTAGGGGCGCACAGCTGTTCATTGGTGTCAACTTAAGCCTGGGCGAATTAAATTCGCGGCTACAAAGGCGAAGTCCCTCCGGGTTCGCCAGTTCCCTACGGCGGGAAACCCGCCTACAGGACTGGTCTCACCGCCTTCGCGGACTAACGAAATTAAAACCCACGAAGGTGGGTTTTGTTTGTGTAGACGCGGTTTCTAACCGCCCATTTCACGTTAAGTTGACACTAATGACATCTGTGCGCCCCTACAGATAATCGATGTGTTGCCAAGATTTTTTGAATTGGTATGAGATTTTTCGCTAATTCACAAGTTTAGCCTTGCCAAGCCCTACTTAATATTTACTTTATAAATGACCTCTCAAGCTAACAATCTTTAATGTGATGGTAAGTAGGTAGACATAATTAAATATAAAATGAGTTTTTGTTTGTAGTAAGCGATTTATCGCTCTATTGCTGGGTTTGAAAGGACTAAAGTCCTTACTACAAACTTATATTTAATTAAGTGTATCTACTTAATCTATCAAGGCAGTAGCTAAATAGGCTATTGCTTTTTTTGGTCAGGACTTACGCAACTGGCACAATTGTAGGGTGCGTCAGATGAGGAAAATTACTTAATTTGTACGAAATTATTGGGTCTGACGCACCCTACAGTTAGTTTGATGATGACGCTTGCGTAAGTCCTATTGGTGTTGCTGAATTAAGGGATGATTTTTGTGGGGTAGGTATCATGAATCCTATGGTGTGGTAACTGGTGTAGGCGTAGGTGTTTCTATTGGCGTTTCTGTAGGGGTTTGGGTGGGAGTTTCTGTCGGGGTTTGGGTCGGTGTGGGTTCTGGTGGGGTGGGATTTTCTACTGTGATGGTGAGGCGATAGTCTGCGGGTGAGGATGCTGTTGAGGCTACAACGAATTCATAAAATCCAGATTCTGGGAGTTCAGATGATAAACTGCGTTTGTTAGAATCTTCTAACAAGACTACTTTTCCAGATGGAGAATAGACGGATAATAAAACTCTGGGATTTGCTTGTAGCTGTAATTCTAATAATTGGTTTTGAGCTAAGTCGGCAATAAAAACTTTACCACCACCAGGCTGTAGTGTACCACTGACTGTTTTAGTTGTAGTATCTGGATCAAAGACGACTTTTCCAAAAGCAGTATTGGCGAGGATGGCGCTGAGTTTATCGCTGACAAAGGCTTGCCAAACTTGACCAATTGGTTGATCAAGAAAGCTTTTCCCTTTTTGTTCAGGAAAGGCTAAAAAGAAAGCAGCATCACCTAAATCGTATAAAGCACGGCTACTAACATTGATTTGATTGACTTCTACTTTCCAACGATCGCGTTCTGCGGCAGTATAAGTACTTAGCGCTCTTCTGGCTCTAGAACTCAGTGGCGTAAGTTTATCTAGTATTTCGGCGGCGGTTGTATCCCAGGCTGCCCGTAAGTCCTCATCTTCTGGGCCGTCGCTGAGGGTACGACCTCGTAAACTGGGGTTTCTGTCCCAAAAAATTTGATTAACTAAATTTATATAAAAGTTAAAATCTATACCTAACCTTTGACGACGATCGCTCAATCTTTGTTTGCGTTGTCGTTCTGCGGGGGAGTATTTATCTAGGGGGTTGGTGGGTTGGGTTGTGGTTGGTGTGGGTGTAGGGTTAACAGAGATGGTGTTGCGATCGCCTTGACTCATCCCCCACCACAATAAGCCAGCACTACCCACTACTAACATTGTTGTTAAAAATACCTTGGTTGGTGTCCACCAGCTTTTGGCTATGGGTGGTAAGGGGGGTGGTGCTGGGTAAACAGCAACCGTTTCCTGTCGCGTAGGGGTAGGGGTAGGAATTGGGGGAGGTGAGGGAGGTTGAGTAGGCGGATAATATACTGGGGCTGGGTTGAGTGCTTGTAAAACTTGCTGGGCTGAATGATAGCGATCGCCCGGTCTAGGCGCTAACATTTTATCTAAGACTTGACCCAAACTCAGACTCAGGGTAATTTCCCGTCGCCACTGCCAAGATAAATTATATGTATCTACTAATTCCTGTGGTTGTTTACCTGTGAGTAAAACCAGGGCTGTGACTGCTAAAGCATACAAATCACTGTGGGGAGAAACAGACCCAGTTTGCATTTGTTCTGGCGGTGCAAATCCCACCTTACCAAGGAGGGTGGCGGGTGGTCGTGATGGTGCTTCCCCTGGTTGATAATATTGTGATGCGACAACCGCAACTACTTGTTTAACACCACCAAAATCAATTAATACTGGCAGTTGATCAACGGTGCGAAGGATGAGATTATCTGGCGAGATATCACGATGAATCACGCCCAAAGAATGGATATAATCTAAAATCGGGAGAATTTGCTGTAAAAGTTGCCGGATTTCGGCTTCCGTGAACTTTAATCCTTGCTGTAGGCGATTATTTAATAAAGTGCTATAAGTTTCGCCTTCCACATAATCCTGAACTAAAAATAGATACTCTTTCCCCGCTTGATTAACGCGGAACATTTCGCGGAAGCGTGGTATTTGGGGATGTTGCAACTGATAAAGTACATTAGCTTCCCGTTGAAACAGTTCCTCTGCTTTTTGTAAGACATAGGGTGTTTGCACTTGGGGCGAAAATTCTTTGAGAATACAGAGTTCCCGAAAACGGTTAATATCTTCAGCCAAATAAGTACGCCCAAATCCTCCCTGTCCGACTAGGCGCACAACCAGATAGCGATCGCTTAATGTTAACCCCGGCTGAATCCCTTGAGGTGTAAAATTATCTATTAACTTCTCACCACACTTAAGGCAGAACCGAGTCCCTGGATAATTTTCGTGTCCTTTTGAACAATATAAATTAGTCATTAGTCATTAGTCATTAGTAAGTAGAGACGCGATTAATCGCGTCTGTACGGTCAACAGTCCATAGTTATTCTTCCCATCTCCCCCCTTTCCCCTTTCCCCCTTCCCCTTTCCCCTTTCCCCCAGTCCCCAGTCCCTACTTCCCTCTCGCCTTACTTACTTGATCAGCTGCGATCGCATACCATATTTGACCAAAAGTTTGTTGATTCAGTTTCCCACGCTGTTGACCTGGAAACAACTGATCAAATTTTTCATTTGTGTCTTTGGTGAGTTGGTTGGGGGTGTAATTTCCTAGTTGTCCAGAACGGGCTTGTCTTCTCCAATTTTCGTAATCTTTTTGGGTGTAGGTTCCCAGTTTTCGCCGTGATGCTGTACTGAGGTTAGCCTGTTCTATTTTATTCAAAAAATCTCCGGCAATGGTATGCCACTCATTTCTTAATGCAGCATCTTTTGGCTCAGATGTCAAGCTGCGTCCTTTTAATTCTGGCTTTTGGGCGTAGAATAAGCTATCTACCATCTGGATAAAAAATCCTTCGGGAATTTCTAGCTGTTGACGACGGCTAAGAACATCACTACTACTATTTTTATTTTTATCTCCTACTGGTTGCGCCAGAGGGTTGGGTAAGGATGGTAAGGATGGTATTGTTGGTAATGAAATTGAAGATACACCGCGAATCACGGAATTTACTAAGGCAAAAGTCCCAGCCCCCGTTAAGACGATTACAGCTGTGACTCCAAAACTGATAGCAAAAGGACGTAGCCATACAGGTAAGGGTAACTTTTGGCTAACGGCTTGAGTTTGGCGTTGTAATTTGCCTGCAAGAACTGTTACCTTCCGTCCAGGGGAAACTACCATCGTTTTAATTTTAGTTAGATGGGTAGATGGTGGCTTGGTAACAGCTAGAGGTGAGGGTAAATCAGTGATGATTTGCGCTGCACTTTGATAGCGATCGCTAGGTTTATAAGCTAGCATCTTGTTTAACACTTTTTCTAGTTGCTTACTCACATTAATTTCTTTACCCCAACGCCAAACCCCTTGGTAGCTGTCGTATAGTTTTTGCGGTTCTTTCCCTGTCAGTAATACTAGAACCGTTACTGCCAAAGAATATAAATCGCTACTTATAAATACTTTTCCTTGTCGTAGTTGTTCCTCTGGGGCGTAACCTTTTTTACCTAAAATAGTATTATTACCTGCCAACTTAGTGAACCATAAACCCTGAGACGCTGGTAATTGTTTAACTCCACCAAAGTCAATGAGGACAGGTAAATTATCAGCACGTCGGCAAATCAAGTTATCAGGAGAAATATCACGGTGAACGACGTTTTGAGAGTGAATATAAGATAAAACAGGTAAAATCTGCCGTAGTAGAGTGATGACTTCCTCTTCGGTAAAAGTTTTTCCCTGACTTTGACGCTGTTCTAAAAGTTGTAAATAATTGTCACCCTCTACATAATCTTGGACTAAAAAGAAGAAATCTTTAGTACCAATCTTGGCTTGTAGGGAACTGTGAAAACGGGGAATTTGGGAATGCTGGAGTTTTTTGAGGACATTGGCTTCACGTTCAAACAACTCCTTAGCTTTTTGCAAGTCCTCTTTCGCTTCTACTTGGGGTGCAAATTCCTTCAGTACACAAGGTTGATTAGCCTTTTTCAAATCTTCGGCTAAGTAAGTGCGTCCAAAACCACCCTGTCCTAATTGACGTATGATTTGATAACGATGATCCACAACTTGCTTGACAGCAAGCGGCAAAGGTTCACCGCAGTGGGTACAAAAACGATTACTGCCATGATTTGCGTGTTGCTTACTGCAATAAACCTGCATGGTGCTGAAGGATGTAGATGAACGTTTTTCTAAATTACTACAACATATATGGTGTGGTTTACGAATATTGTCTGAAGAGGGGAAGGGGGAAAGGGGAAAAGGAATAACTGATAACTGATAACTGATAACTGATAACTGATAACTGTCAACTGACCAATGACTAATAATTTACGCAAAACAGAAGTAATTAAGGCTTGGGAGGATTTTGTTTCTACTCCCTTAGAATCTTTGCTGGAAACACATATTGGAACTGGTGATGAGGCGGCGGTTTTGAGTTTGTTTCGTGATGTGGCTGCTAATGTGCCGGCTTATGGGGCTTTTTTGGCAGAAAGGGGAATTGATGCTAACGGTATTCAAAGTTTAGGAGATTTTCGGCAATTGCCTGCGATCGCCAAAGATAATTATATTTCCCGTTACCCTTTAACCGATTTGTGTCGTCACGGAAACTTGTCGGGTTGCGATATGATAGCGGCTTCTTCCGGTTCCACAGGTAAACCCACATTCTGGCCGCGTTTCTTCACCGATGAGTTGCAAATTGCTACACGTTTTGAACAAATTTTTCACGATAGCTTTGCTGCTGACACCCGCCGCACTTTAGCGGTGGTTTGTTTTACCCTTGGCACATGGGTAGGTGGTATGTTCACTACTAATTGCTGTCGCTATCTTGCCAGCAAAGGCTACCTCATTACCGTGATTACACCGGGTAATAATAAGGAAGAAATCTTGCGGGTAGTTCAGGAACTAGGCGGTAATTTTGAGCAAGTGGTACTGTTAGGATATCCACCATTCCTGAAGGATGTAATTGATACAGGCGTGGCGCGTGGTGTGGAGTGGCAACGCTATCAAATTAAACTGGTGATGGCGGGGGAAGTTTTCAGCGAGGAATGGCGTAGTTTAGTTGGGGAAAGAATGGGTTCCCAAAATCCTTGTTATGACTCAGCCTCACTTTACGGTACAGCCGATGCTGGTGTGTTGGGGAATGAAACCCCTTTGAGTATTTGCATCCGCCGTTTCCTAGCAGAAAATCCCGAAGCTGCTAAAGCTTTATTTGGGGAATCTCGTTTACCTACACTGGTACAGTATGACCCAGTTAACCGCTTTTTTGAAGTGCAAGACGGGCAATTACTCTTCTCTGGTAATAACGGTGTTCCCCTCATCCGCTACAACATTTTAGACACTGGCGGCATCATTAGTTATGATGCCATGCTTGAGTTCTTGGCAAACTGGGGATTTAACCCCCTAGAAACTCTCACCTCTGACAGAGGAGTTAATCAACTACCCTTCGTCTACGTTTTTGGACGTTCTAACTTTACAGTCTCCTATTTTGGAGCGAATATTTACCCAGAAAACGTGACTGTGGGATTAGAACAACCAGTTATTCAAGAATGGGTGACAGGTAAATTCGTTTTACAGGTAAAAGAAGATGCTGATAAAAACCGCTTTTTATCTGTAGTTGTGGAGTTAGCGCCAGGTGTAGAAGACAGCGAAGATAAACGCCAAACTATCGCAAATTCAATTCTGAATCAACTTTTGCGCTTAAATAGCGAGTTTGCTAACTATGTCCCCCCAGAATACCAAATACCACAGGTGGCGTTAGCAGCGATGGGCGATCGCGAATATTTCCCCATCGGTGTCAAACATCGTTACACAAGGCAATAACAATTCACAATTACAGGCTAACTGTTAGTAGTGAGGACTTTAGTCCTCATTTTTCTCACCACTAAAGTGCTTACTACTAACATTAAAAACTGAGTAATTGTAAAACCAATACATCTTCACCAGGAGAAATTAATGTTTTACCCACAGGCAACAAAGCTAAAGCATTGGTTTGAGCTAAATTAATCAAATTACCAGAACTATGACTTCCACCAGCTTTGTGAAATTCATATCCTCCATCAATTAAATGTAAATGTCCCCAAATATAAGTTTCGCGCTTACCGTCCGATCGCAACTCATCATGCGATCGCACTTTCACAAACCCTGGTTCCCAACCTTGGCTAAGTCCCGATAGTTTCTGAATTACTGGCTGCACAAATCGCCAAAATGTTACCAACACCGCCGCCGGGTTTCCTGGTAAACCGAAGTAGATAGGGGACTGGGGAAATGTGGCGACTGTTAAGGGTTTTCCCGGACGCATTTCTACGGAGCGGATGTGAATTGTTGCGCCTAGTGAAGCTAAAATTTTCTCAACGTAGTCGTAATCACCGACGGAAACGCCACCGGAAGAAATCACTATATCGGCTTTGGCTATGGCTTGGGTGATGGTTTGTTCTAAAGCTTCTGGGTTATCTTTGACAATGCCTAATAATATTGGTTCTGCACCAACTTGACTCACTAAAGCGGCTAAAGCATACTTATTAGAATCGACAATTTGTCCTGGTTGTAAGGGTTGTTCTGGTGTGACTAGTTCATCACCTGTAGAGAAAATTGCCACACGGGGACGGCGGTAAACTCTAACTTGGGGACATTGGGAAGCAGCTAAAACAGCAATTTCCGCCGCCGTTAATTTAATCCCGGCTGGTAATAGTTGTGTTCCTGCTTGGTAATAGGATGCTTTACGTCTGACAAATTCCCCTGGTTGTGGTGTAGTCAAGATAAATACTTGGTTATCTTCCCGGCGCGTCCTTTCCTGCATGACTACTGTATCCGCGCCATTAGGGATAACTGCGCCTGTAAAGATACGTGCCGCTTGTCCTGGTTGCAGTGTAGATTTAGGTTGATAGCCTGCGGGAATTTCTTCGATAATCTCTAAATTAACTGGCTGTTCGGCGCTGGAATGCTGCACGTCTTGGTAACGTACCGCGTAGCCATCCATCGCTGAATTATCCCAATGAGGAAAATCTAAGGGACTATGTACAGGCGTGGCGAGAATGCGTCCATTGGCGGTGAGTAAATCGACAATTTCTGTATCTTGTTGGTTATCTAAGGGTTTGATTAAGTTAAATATAATATCTGCTGCTTCTGTTACCGGATTCATATAGTAGGGGACTGGGGACTGGGGACTGGGGACAGATTGAAAGCCTCTTATCCTCTTGCAAGGATAATTAAATTTGGTGGGCAGTGCAACGCCCTACCCGATAAAATTAATCACCTATCCCCTGTCACCTATCCCCTATCTCCTATCCCCTATCCCCAGTCCCTTAAAAAACTGACAATAGCTTGCGCTAGTTCCAAGGGATCAATTGGCTTAGATAGATGCTTTTGAAAGCCTGCGGCTAATGCTTTTTGTTGATCGCTTTCTCTAGTGTAGGCGGTTAGGGCGATCGCGGGAATTTTTCCTCCCTGTTGGGGTGGTAGCTGGCGAATCTGGCGTATTAAAGTATATCCATCCATATTTGGCATCCCAATATCAGCTAGCAAAATATCCGCCTGGGATTGGATGATGATTCTTAATACTTCTTCGGCTGAAGTTGCAACAATCACCTCAGCACCAGCTTGTTCTAAGGCACAGGCGATATAATCACGGGTATCAGCTTCATCATCGACGCTAAGAACTCTTATACCCCCAAGGAAGGGTTCAAGAAAATTTCCTTCTCTGTCTGCCTGCGCTGCTGTATCTTGACTATCTATAAGCGGTAGCTGTACTGTAAATGTTGCCCCTTGCCCTTTTCCTTGACTTTCGGCGCGGATTGTGCCACCATGCAGTTCTACAAGGTGACGCACGATCGCTAATCCTAACCCCAAGCCACCAAAATTTCTCGTAGTGCTGCTGTCTGCTTGGCGAAAATATTCAAAAATATACGGGATAAACTCAGGTTCAATGCCTATACCAGTATCGCTGACTTGGATTTGTGCGTGAAAATCGACTTTTTCTAACCTAATGGCAATTTCTCCGCCTGCTGGGGTGAATTTAACTGCATTTGAGAGGAGATTCCACACTACCTGCTGCAATCTTGCTCCATCTCCCCGTACCATACCTACATCCTCAACAATAGTCCGAATTTGTAGTGATTTGGCTTCGGCTGCTAACCGGACTGTTTCCAAGGCTTCGGTAATGGTAGAAACTAGGTTAACTGGGATGATATTGAGAGTTAATTTACCTCTTAAAATCCGGGAAACATCTAGTAAATCGTCAATTAACTTGGTTTGTAATTTGGCATTGCGTTCAATTGTTTCTAACGCATTCTGCACCGTGGTTTTGTCTAATTGACGAGTGCGTAACAATTTTGTCCAGCCTAAAATCGGGTTGAGTGGCGATCGCAACTCATGGGACAATACCGCCAAAAATTCATCTTTGATACGGTTGGCTTCCTCCGCTTTAGCGCGTGCTGCTTGCTCCCTCTGCAAAAGTTCTACTCGTTCCATTTCAGCACATTTGCGATCGCTAATATCAGCACTAGAACCAACTACCCGCACTAACTCACCATTTTCATCACGGAGGACATATCCCCGATCCCAGACATAAACCCAGTGACCATCTTCATGACGGACTCGATATTCAAAACTATAGCGATCGCTCTCCCCAGTCAACATCGCCTCCCACACATCGGGTATATTTACCATATCATCTGGATGAATGCGTTCTGACCACCATTGTTGTGTTTGTGCTGCATCTTCAGGATGAACCCCAATCAACCGATACAACCCTTGAGAACGGAAAACAGCACCAGTTTGTACATCCCAATCGTACACAATCCCCGCTACAGCCCGCGCCGCCAGTCGGAATCTTTCTTCACTTTGCCGCAGTGCTGTTTCTGCTTGCTTACGTTCACTCAGGTCAAGGACAAAACATAACCAACAAGCCGGAGATTCTTCCAAAACACTTCCGCCAATCAAAATTGGTACTCGACTGCCATCTTTACGAATATATTCTTTTTCAAAAGGACTACATTTGCCAGTAGTTTGCAGTTCTATTAAACCCCTTTCATCTAAATACAAATATTCTGGCGGAGTTAGATACCGCCATCGCAAATTCCCTGCTGCCAAATCTTGTTGAGTGTAACCAAGCATTTCTAAGAAAGTATCATTAGCTTCAATTATATATTCTGAATTAGCGACAATCACACCAATAATATTGGCATCAACCAAACAGCGAAATCTTTTTTCACTAGCTTTAAAAGCATTCTCTAGACGTTTGCGTTCAGTAATATCAAATGACATTCCCGCTAACAGCCGTCTTCCAGCAGTATCAGTTAAAGGAAACTTAAAAGTTATCCAATAGTGGTCTTCATTCTCAAAGGGAACAGTCTCCTGTAATTCAACTGCCTGATTTGAACTAAGAATTGATTGATCATTTTCATGTAACTGTTGAGCCACTGAGGCTGATACTAATTCAAAATCTGTCTTACCAATTACCTCAGATGGTTCTAAACCTACTAATCTAGCCCCTGTAGAATTGACAAAAACATATTTGCCTTGTTCATCCTTAATAAATGCACAGCCAGGCATATGCTGCATGAAGCAGGTAAATAAAGCTTGACTTTCTTGTAAAGCCAGTTCTGTTTGTTTGCGTTCAGTAATATCTTCAGCCACACCCACCAGCCGATATGATTTGCCATTTTCGTCGAGAATGGGGAAAGTGCGATCGCGTATCCAGCGAAGCGAACCATCAGGACGTACTACGCGATACTCTGTTACTAGGTTAGCATCAAGCGATCGCCTGTTGCGCTCTTCCCTCACTCGCTGCTGATCCTCCGGGTGTATAGCCTCTATCCAACCATAAGGATTTGTATACAAACTCTCGCAGGAAATACCCCAAATACTCTCATAAGCAGGACTAACATAGAGAATTTGATACTCTCCTTGAATATTGCTACTAATCCAAAAAGCATCCTCTATCCTCTCCGCCATTTGGCGAAAGCGTTCCTCACTCTCACGCAATGCTTCCTGCGCTTGTTTGCGTTCACTGATATCGTGGAACGTCACTACCCCGGCTGTAATTTGTCCTTCCTCGTCCCGAATGGGAGCAGAGTTAACCAGCATCACTCCCCGCGTCCCATCTCCCCGCAGAAAACATATTTCCTCATTCACCACAACCTCGCCTGTAGTAATGGAACGAGCTAAAGGCCATTCATGGGGAGTATAAGCAGTTCCATCTGCGTGAAAACCCTGATATACTCGATATTCTTCAATCTCCTCCGCAGGCATATACGGATGCCGCCAAATCTGCTCTACTTGGGGATTAGCAAGCAGCAACTTACCTGATGGAGCCTCGGCAATAACTAAACCCGCCGGCATTTGCTGTACTACAGTTGCCAGTTGTTTTTGTTTTGTTGCCAACTCTAGCAACAACTGGCTACGTTCTTGTTCTTGCTGGTGGAGAGTTTGTTGTATCTGCTTGTACTCATGAATATCCGTTGCACTGCCAAACCAACGTCGAGTTACACCATCAGCATCTAGTACAGGCAAAGCTCTTGTAATATGCCATCGGTAGCTACCATCTTTTCCCCGTAAACGTGACTCTAACTCTAAAATATTTTCACACTCTAAAGCACCATTCCATTGCTCTAGTACAAACGGTAAATCCTCTGGATGAACTACCTGTTGCCACTTCCAACCCAGAGATTCTACAGGGTTTAGTCCAGTGTATTCATACCAACGCTGATTCAAATATTCTAAAGAGCCATCCGCACCAGCAAACCAAATTAACTGTGGAATATTCTCCGCCAATACTCGGTATCTTGCTTCACTTTCCCCTAAAGCTTGCAGATTTTTTTCTAGCTTTTGTTGAGAAGCTTTTAAGTTGGCATTTAATGAACCGATCAGCAGAGAAACCAGCACAAAAACTGCCAGACGGATAATTTCACCAAAGCCAGTTATTTTAAACGAATAAAGCGGGGGAATTAAAAAGTAGTGGAGTAATGTATAAGCTGATATAGTCGCGATAATTCCCGAACGGATACCACCATACCAAGCACTCAGGGCAACACCAGCATAGAAGAAAGTATATGTAGAGTTTTGCAAAAATGGAGTTAGAGCAGCAGTAAATAATGCCGCCAATACAGTTAGTAATATTGCAATCAAATCATATCGCCATGAATCCCACGTCGCCCTGAATTTTAGCATTCCAGCCCCAAATCTATACCTTTATTACCTCTAACTTAGGATAGAAAAGGGCAATTCTTGAACAATCCAAAGACATAATTTAAGAGAGGGACTGGGATTGGGGATTGGCTTAAAGCACAATAGTAGGGTGCGTCAGATGTGGAAAATCCTTGAATGTGTACGACATTATTGGGGCTGACGCACCCTACAGTTACTTTGTATATTTAAGAAAAAAGTAATACTACATCCCAATACCCAATACCCAATACCCAATACCCAATCCCATGACCATAGAACGCATTCCCAAAAAATATTACCCCAAAGCGGATCTCTGGCGACGCGGTTTCGCTTTAGGGTTAGATTTCCTTGGTGTTTGGTTGGTTAGTTCTTTGTTAGGTAGCAGTGGACTTGGTATTCAATTTGTCCAGATTTTCGTTTTTATTCTTGGTTGGCTAATTTTGCGGGTATTGGTTGTTTATAACAACCAAGGACAAAGTTTAGGACGTTGGGCGTTTGATTTGAAGGTTTTAGAAGTGGAAGATGGGGAAGTTGTCCCCAGGATTCCTCAATTGCTGGCACTGTTGAAACGAGAAGCTATAATTGGCGTTGGCGCTCTTTTGGTGTCCATTGCTTTGGACAACATTAGACTCAATCCCACTGCTATACTGCTAGTGATTCCCCTAGCGATCGATTGTGGGGCTGCTTTCTCTGATACTCAGATGCGGCAAGCTTGGCATGACCGCTATGCGGGCACTTTCATAGTTTCGTCGCGTCGTGGCTATTCGCTCGATTTAAAAATTAAGCGATTAGTTGAAAGTTTGCAACGAAATGTGAGAAGATAGTCATTTGTGTTTAATTCTCTTCAGGCTTTAGCGTTTGTAAGATTATGGCAAAGAGTAAAGGTGTCCGTATCATAGTGACACTCGAATGTACCGAATGTAGAACAAATCCAGACAAGCGATCGCCTGGTGTTTCACGATATACATCAACCAAGAATCGTCGTAACACTACCAACCGCTTGGAACTCAAGAAGTTCTGCACCCACTGTAATAAACATACCGTTCACAAGGAAATTAAATAGAAATGAGTTACTATCGCCGTCGTCTGTCTCCAATTAAGCCTGGAGAACCGATTGATTATAAAGATGTTGACTTGCTGCGTAAATTTGTTACCGAACGTGGTAAAATACTCCCCCGCCGCATCACTGGATTGACAGCTAAACAGCAGCGAGACTTGACATTGGCAATTAAACGTGCGCGTCTTGTAGCTTTGCTGCCATTTATCAATGCGGAAGGTTAATTCCATTCAGGGGCGAGACTTTTAGATTTTGGACTTACTCAAGAAGCTACATAATAGAGTTATGTAGCTTTCGATTGTCTCTTGTCCACAATCTAAAATCTCAATAATATTCAGTTCGCTAATTACTTATAATATGGTTGATTTGAGTGGTAATGGGTAATAGGTAATAGGTAATTGTTTTGTCCTATGACCAATTACCAATTACCAGCCCTCACGGAAATTATAAGTGTCCAAACGAACATGATATTGTGTAGGATATTGTTCTAGAGTTAAAATCATCAGATTGAGGATTTAGTAGCCAATATTTAAATCCGAAATCTAAAATCTATTTGTTCACCAATTATTTAAAGTTGCGAGAGTTGTGGAGAAGGGGACGCTAGTTGAATTTAGGGTTCAAGGCGATCGCCGTTTGGGCGTGATAGACCGTCCAGACGGAAAGACCCGTTGGTTTGTGGTAGATGAACGCGGTCAATCCCACAGCCTCGCGCCTAGACAATTTACCTATACCGTAAACGGGAAAACATACAAGCCATCGGATATTGAAAGCTTCCTAGAAGAGGTCAAGCCTTACCTCGACCCCTCAAGCTTGGAAGTGGCTTGGGAACTACTGGTGGAAGATGGAGAAGCAGTCACGCCATCCCAGATGGCTAACCTGTTATTCTCGGTATCAGACTCAGCCCCCAGTTATGCGGCTCATTGCTTGCTATCAGATGACAAGTTATATTTTAAACAAAAAGGTGATGCTTACGAACCGAGAACGGCGGCGCAAGTAGCAGAACGTAAGCACCAAATAGAAGTAGAAGCCCTCAAAGCTAGGGGACAGCAGGAATTTTTAACCCGTGTAGAACAAGCACTCCAAGGTGAAACTGTCGATTGGCAACGTCACGACCGCCAGCGCCTGGAAGCATTGGAAAAATACGCCACACTCCTGGCGGACATTGTGAAGGTGGGGCTAAACTATGAATCCCTCCCCCGTGCCTATCCGCCTCCAGCCCCAGTGATAGAAACGATGAATATGCTGGGGCGACCAGCGACCCCCCAAGGAGCTTTTCAATTGTTGGTAGACTTGGGATGGTGGAGTGCCACCGAGAACTTGTTCCTGCGTCGTTCGGCAATTCCAGTCCAGTTTCCTAGTAAGGTATTAGAAGTGGCGCAACAGCGTTTGGATTTCCCGCCGACAGATTTAGATACAAATCGCCTCGATTTGACTCACCTGAAGGTCTACACAGTTGACGATGAAAGCACCACGGAAATAGATGATGGTCTGAGTTGGGAATTACTCAGCGATGGTCGAGAAAGGTTGTGGGTGCATATCGCCGACCCGACACGCTATTTAGCACCAGAAGACGATTTAGACTTAGAAGCAAGGAAACGCGGCAGTACAGTATATTTACCAACAGGGATGATCCCCATGTTCCCCGAAGTCTTGGCAACTGGCCCCATGAGTTTGGTACAGGGCAAGATTTGCGGTGCATTAAGTTTTGGCGTAGTTTTAGATGAGACAGGGGCAGTAGCAGATTTTACCATTCATCCCAGTTTAATTAAACCTACCTATCGTCTCACCTACGAAGATGTAGATGAGATGTTGGAATTAGGAGTACAAGCAGAACCAGAAATTGCCGCGATCGCCACCTGGGCAACTAAGCGCAAAGGTTGGCGGTATAATCAAGGCGCAATCAGCATCACTATGCCGGAGGCAATGATCAAAGTCAAAAATGACGACATCAGTATCGACATTTTAGACGATTCTCGCTCACGCCAGTTAGTAGCGGAAATGATGATTCTCGCCGGGGAAGTCGCCGCCCGTTACGGTCAAGTACACAACATCCCCTTGCCCTTTCGTGGTCAACCACAGCCGGAACTACCCCCAGAAGACGAACTCCTCAGCCTTCCCGCCGGCTTTGTCCGCGCCTGCGCCATGCGGCGTTGTATGCCCAAGAGTGAGATGAGTATTACACCTGTGCGTCACGCTGGGTTAGGTTTGGATACATATACCCAAGCTACATCACCCATTCGCCGCTACAGTGACTTATTGACTCATTTCCAACTCAAAGCCCATCTGCGGGGTGAAGTTCCGCCTTTCACCGCCGAAGAACTCAAAGAAGTGATGATGACCGTCACCAGCACTACCCAAGAAGTGACAATGGTAGAACGGCAAACCAATAGATACTGGGCGTTAGAATATTTGCGTCGTCATCCTGAAGAAATTTGGCAGGTGACAGTGTTAATGTGGTTGCGAGAAGATAGTAATTTGGCGCTGATATTGTTGGAAGATTTAGGTTTACAATTACCGATGGTATTCAAGCGATCGGTCAGATTAGGTGAACAGGTGTTAGTTAAAGTGAGTATTTCTGACCCGCAAAAGGATGTAATTCAGTTCCAAGAAATTATTTATCAAGAAGCAGCAGCGAATTAATTTATTGGATATTTTGCATTTCTGAGTAAGAATGTGCCGATGCACTGCCCTCCCTACTTATTATTTCGTAGCAGGGTGGTTTCATACAGAAAAAGAAAAATTTATAAGTTCTGATTTCTGTTGTTGTAGCAGAGATTTTGCCCTCTCTCCAAACCTCTCACGCCAGTTTGCTCAAGTCGGGAAACCCGCCCACGCAACTGGCTCCCCCACGGGGGGAGAGGCTTTGAAACAGATGAGTTTTTTTCTCTGATTGTATGAAACCACCCTACCCTACTTATAGCGATTTTCAAGTCAGTAAGGTACAGAAAAAATAATTGAACGCAGATGAACGCAGATGAGCGCAGATGAACGCAGATGAATTTGTATTCTATCCGGTTACAATCCGCTATATTATTTCGTAGGGTGGGCATTGCCCACCATCTGCTTCCACAAGGGAGGTGCAAGATTTCAAAGAAGGGTTTTCTAGATACCGTGAAAAGTTAGCGGCAATTAAGCTTACCTTGGAATCAGTGCTATGTATCGAAAAGTCCGCAAGTGAAAGATATTGCAGAAAATTTATTTGTGTTAATTGCTTCAAGTCTGGAAAATTTGCTATCTTAGATTTTAGTTACTTAGTCTCCCACCCCCTGTTTGTTCGAGCGACACTCGCAGCATACTTACATAAGGTTAAAAAAGTTACATTCCACCATTGCAGGTTGACAGAGGTTAGATTTAGGGGTGGAAAAGGGAAAAAGTACTAAAGCTGCTAAGGTGTTCGTTCATCCAACTTATACTTCAGGGCTTGCCTTGAAGGAGCATAAGGATAAGTGTATTTTATATACAGATGTTCTTTGCTAGTCACATATTGCTATTGCAATTTGTGATTTGAGTTGTATGTAACGAATACCCGGTAAAGTTAAGCAGCATAAAATTAAGCTTTTAGCCACCGGAATTGTTGCAAACGCTCTCTTCAAGGCAGCCTCCTAGATAAACCCAAGGAGGTTAAATAACGTGCAACGTTCCGCGAATATCACCAATAGCAATCATACTGCATTCAATGCGGATGCCCCAGGCTGTCTATGTCTGGGGTTTTTGCGTTTGCGGTTTCTATCCACAGAAAAAAGCCCGGAGTTGATCCAGGCCATCAATATAAACACACTTTCATCATAAAGCCATGTCCAATAAAAATAAAAACTCCCTTTTACCAAAGGGACAGTTACCTCCTGGGAAGTATACTTACTTTTTCCTGGGAATTATTGCTGCTCATGTATTTGCCGCCGCCTTCTCTGGCTGTAACCCTGTCAGCTTCTACCTGCGGGGACTAGGAATTGAGTATCAGTTTGAAAAGGGAGCCTGTCAACTTCCGCCAAACGATCAGTAGAAGAAGGATGAGTTAAATTAAGATGTCCAGCAGCCCTCTACTGGACATCGGCAATTTTGGAGAAGTCAAAGGTGATGGGTGCAATGTCAACTAGACTGGTAAATTTTCTATCCTTGAGGGCGAAGAGTTAGGGAACACCAAAAAATAAGCTATCCAAATTGACTGTTATACCATTTCACGAAATACCTGATACACATGACAAACCTCTAATTCTTTCCCCCTGCTCCCTGCTCCCTGCCCCCCTGCTGCCTGTGTGTATCAATATTAAAGTGAAACGGTATTAGTAGGGTGCGTCAGTAGGAAAAACACTAGCTACACCAAGAGAATATTCAAACTGACGCACCCGAATCATTGGTTTTTCCTATGTTTACCAGTGATTTCCCATATTTATCTGAGAATTTTCAGCAAATTTTGTATTATTTAATCCTCATTCATGAGAAAAATTACGAGTGACTATCAGTCTTACCTCTACACTTTTATACCTGACGACATTACTAATTGGCTCATTTCACCCATTTAGGTGAAGGCACATAAATTTACTCAAAGCTAAAATTACATTTGTTTAATATATTACTTATTATTGTGTATTTAGCGAATTTTCCTCAATATTTACTTTCACAGTGGTCAAATTCCTGATTTTTGGCTGATGTTTCTGACAATTAGACCAATTCCCCAAGCAAAGTTAATAGGCTACTACTCATGATTGCGTACATAGAAGTTCCGATTATTGGTAAACTCAAACATCCGACTCGTTGGCTGGCGGGATTGGTGGCTGCTGGTGTTTTAGTGGTTGGCACAACCACAGCCTATAAAATTGTCCAGCAGGGAAATAGTAAACAAGATGTGACACAGCTAACGGTTCCGGTAGAAACCAAGAACGTCACTATCAGAATTACGGCTAGTGGTAAGGTTGTGCCGGTTCAGAGTGTGAATATCAGCCCGAAAAATCCTGGTGTGCTGACGCAATTATATGTAGAACAAGGCGATCGCGTCCAGCAAGGGCAAATTATCGCCCGCATGGATGTGGGGGAGATTGAAGCCCAAATCGCTCAATATACGGCTAATATAGCCCAAGCCCAAGCCCAATTAGATGAAGCTAAAGCAGGGAATCGTCCTCAAGAAATTGCACAAGCTAAGGCGCGTTTAGCCCAAGCCCAAGCCCAGTTAGCGGAATCTGTCGCCGGGAATCGTCCTCAAGAAATTGCACAATCCCAAGCTAGAGTTGATGCCGCCCAGGCTAGGGTAAACTATACTACTGAACAGGTAAAGCGTTATCAGTACCTTTACGAGCAGGGCGCTGAGAAGAAACAATTATACGATCAAGCCGTAAGTGACGATAAAAGCGCTAGAGCGAATTTAGCAGAGGCGCAAAAACAATTATCACTGTTGCAGAGTGGCACTCGCAACGAAGTTATATCTGCGAGGGAAGCGGCTGTGACGGAAGCACGCGCCGCTTTAGTATTGGCGCAAGAAGGTAGCCGTCCAGAGGAAATCGCCCAGCGTCAAGCAGCCGTCAAAGCAGCACAAGCACAGTTAGCAGCAGCTAGAGTTAGATTGGCAGATACGGTAATTCGCGCCCCCTTTTCTGGCATAGTTACGCAAAAGTACGCCAATATCGGCTCTTTCGTGACTCCGACAACCTCAGCTTCCACCAGCGCCTCAGCCACTTCTAGTTCGATTGTAGCTGTAGCAAGGGGTGTAGAAGTATTGGCGCAAGTCCCAGAGGCTGATATCGGTCGGATTAAACAGGGACAGCAAGTGGAAATTGTCGCTGATGCTTATCCTGACCAAGTTTTTCGCGGGCGTGTGCGTTTAATTGCGCCGGAAGCGGTGATTGAACAAGGTGTCACATCCTTCCAAGTGCGGGTAGCTATCGAGACGGGTATGGATAAACTACGGTCTGGGTTAAATGTGGATCTAACTTTCTTGGGCGATCGCGTCAATGATGCCCTAGTATTACCTACCGTTTCCATTGTCACCGAAAACGGGAAAACAGGTGTTTTAGTCCCAGATGCCAACAATAAACCCAAGTTCCGCGAAGTGACAGTAGGCGCACAAATTCAGGATCAGACTCAAGTTTTATCAGGTTTGCAACCAGGCGATCGCGTGTTTATTGACTTACCCCAAGACTATAAAATTCAAAAGGCTCAACAACAAAGACTTCCATGAACTTCCTAGAAAGTATGCAAATGGCGGGGAAAACCCTGCTATCCAATAAACTGCGTAGCGCCCTGACGATGTTGGGTATTGTCATCGGTAACGCTTCCGTGATAGCCATGATTGGGATCGGGGAAGGGGGACAGAGATATGTGAAGCAACAGCTAGAGTCTTTAGGGCCGAATGTGCTGTTCGTGATTCCAGGGAACCAAGCTACACAGCGTATTTCTAACTCCTTACCCAAAACTCTGGTACTAGGTGACGCAGAAGCGATCGCCACACAAGTACCAACTATAGCCGCCGTGACGGTAGAATTGAATAGTCGGCAAGTTGTCACTTATAGTAATCGCAATACTAACGTCAATATTATAGGCACAAATCCCAACTTCTTAATAGTGCGGGATTTTGACGTGGAGAGGGGGCGATTTTTTTCTGATGTAGATATGAAACGCAGCAATCAAGTTGCGGTACTCGGTGCAAAGTTAGCCGAAAGGCTCTTTGGCAATAGTAACCCGGTAGGACAACAGTTACGCATCAAGAATACCAGTTTTCAAGTAATTGGTGTTTTGGAAGCTAAAGGTTCAAACTTGGGTGTAGATTATGATGATGCAGCGATGATTCCCGTAATTACCGCCGCTAACCGGGTTGTGGGACGGACTTCTCCTTATGGGTTAGAGGTAACTTACGTTGTCGCCTCTGCGAAAAATGCCCAGAGTGTGGATGCAGCTGTGTTTCAAATTACTAACTTACTGCGACAACGGCACAAAATTACAGATGAGGATGATTTTACCATCCGTACTCAAAAGGATGCTTTGCAGACAGTGGGACAAATCACTGGTGCATTAACAATTATGTTAGCAGCGATCGCTGGCATATCCTTGTTTGTGGGTGGCATCGGCATCATGAATATTATGCTTGTCTCCGTCACCGAACGCACGCAAGAAATTGGACTCCGCAAAGCCATTGGTGCGACAGAACAGGATATTTTATTGCAGTTTCTCATTGAATCTGTAATTGTGTCTGCGATCGGTGGCTTAGTTGGGACTGGCGTTGGTGTTAGTGGCATTATGTTAGTAGCAGCCCTCACACCCCTAGAAGCCGCCATTTCTCCTGTAGCCATTGGTACAGCCGTAGGTATATCTGGTGCGATCGGCTTATTTTTCGGCGTAGTTCCCGCCCGCCGTGCTGCTAAACTTGATCCCATCGTCGCCTTAAGAAGCGCATAACTCTCTGCGTTTCTCTGCGCTTACCTCCTTCCCCTCTGCGTTGCCAACCTCCTACCCACAAATGAAAGTTGAAGTCGTCCCCCATGATGCAGCATGGCGTAGCAAATTTGCGGATGAATCAAATCTAATTACACCTGCACTTGGTGATAACTTAGTGATGATTCATCACATTGGCAGCACATCAATTCCTGGGATCTACGCTAAACCCATCATTGATATCTTAGTTGAAGTCAAAGACATCACCGAAGTAGATCAGCAAAATGCAGCGATGACAGCATTAGGCTACGAAGCAATGGGTGAATTTGTCATTCCTGGCCGTCGCTACTTCCGCAAACACATCGCATCTCAAAGAAGCCATCATGTTCATATTTTCGCAGCTGATTCGCCAGAAGTAGAACGACATTTGGCATTTCGAGATTATATGATCGCTCATCCTGAATATGCACAAAAGTATAGCGAATTGAAGCGTGAATTAGCCAAACTATATCCTGAAGATATCTATGGCTATATGGATGGAAAAGACGGCTTTATCAAAGAAATGGAACGTAAAGCATTAGCATGGCAAGGGGCAAAAAATCAGTGATGCTAAGATGGCGATCGCTTCATACTATTTTGACAGTGAACAGTTATCAGTTAAATACGTTGGTGAAACACCACATCAATTGGTGGAAGGGTTTTTTATTGCTTCTTTATCCCCACCATCCGCCGTCAAGACTGATAACTGATAACTGATTTAACAATTCCCAATACGCATACATGGTTGGGGGCGTACAAATGTATGCCCCTATAGTCGCATCTGTGACAAACATTCTTGGTAATGGTACACTAATATCTGTCGATGGCGGGGATCAACTATTAGTAAGTATTTTTTATGGCAATTGGCTCATGGTGAAGTCACAAAAACCACAGCCTTATATGAGTCCTGTTAATTGCGAATTGATATAAGTATAGCAGGGAACAGGTTAAAGTATTTAAAGCCTGTTCTTATAGACATTTTATACTTAGTCGGTGTCGTAACCTATCAGGGGATTGCTATATCTACGAACTATTTAGGTTTCAGCAGCCACGATTTAGGCACAGTGCAAGGATTAGCTAATTAATTACCTAATGGTAATTGTTAATAGCTAATAATTGCTAACTAAGCCTTAATTATCCATCTTTGGGTGAGATTCAATAAAAGTCAGCGTACAGAGAAATTTAACCCCGTTTTACCAACGCCTTGTTCGCTGAAGTAACTGGCGTGGGTTGCTTAACAAGATTTGCTAGTTCCTGTAATTGGTTAATTGCTTCTGCACCTTCTAATTTCATTAATTCGCGATCGTCGCGCATCTCTGTCCAGGTGATTCCATAGTCAGATACTAGGAACCTAATCAAATGATTGTTACCTAAACTTACCATGAATGAAGCGCTGTTCATTTGGTCGCCACAGGTATAACAGGACGCAGGATACCCTCGCCGTTCTAGTACAATTGCCAAGGCTTGGAGGTTCATTACCAAGTCTTGGACGAATTGCCGATGTTGATGCGCTAGTCTTAGAAACACTTTTGTCCTCCAGACACCACAGTCATTTTAATCTCTTTTATATTTTTTTTAGATTCTCTCACCAATTGGTATTGTAAACTATTCATTACAATTACCGAAAATTTATTGCAGTCATTAATTGACTACCTTGCCCAGAGTAAGAGAAAACAGCAGAGTCTGCCGTATCAAACAATTCACTTTACAAAATCGCCTTTTCAGACAAGTTAATAAAATTAACAAAAATTTATAAAATTTTGTCTGACTTTGTGAGCAATAGTAGCGATCGCATCAAGATTAACTCAGGTTTAGCCTTTGTCAACCATAGGAAAATCACCGATTGTATTTCTGTGGTATTAGCACTACACATTAGTGATATTCACAGTTTTGCCATCTAGTCCCGTTTGTCTACAAGCTTGCTTTACCGTATAAATACAGGTTGACTGCTGAGGATTTTGACATAATTTTGCTTTGCTCAGGTCGAACCCTCCTAATGATATGGCGTGGAATCAATTAGACTACAAGCTTGAGAGTGCCAATTTGGACGTAATCGCCGAGTATAGTGAGGGATTAATTACACTTAGGAAAAATATAACTATAGCCCGAATACTTATAGGCATAAAATCGAGCATAACCAAACTCAAGATAGGTCTGTTGCCAATTCGCCAGTATTTTTTTGGCTTCAGACGTTACATAAAGTTAAGTACGTCATCAACTCCCCCTTGAATCAGCATTTGATGAGAAATGCTGCTCATACTATGTAGCTAATCATATTTAAGACTAACAGTAAGTCAATCTAGCAAGAGTTATAGATACAGAACTTAAATAGTAATCAGCAGGTGACAGGTGACAGGTGCTTTACTCGCTTTTAGGACTTACGCATGAAAACGAAGAATCCAGGGTTTGGACAAGGGTGTAGGGGTGTAGGGGTGTAGGGAAAAGATTAGAATAATTTACACCCTTACACCCCTATGTTGTCAGAGGAATTTTAGCCTACTATTTGCCACCAACCAAAAGCCGGGCCGATAAAACGGATAGTAACCCAAATGACCACCATAGCACCAATGCCTACCCAAGCACCGCGAGTAGTCCAGGTAACAAATTGTTCAGATTGAGATTTAGTAATGGGAACCCAAGGTAGTATACGGGTTTCTTGCCCGTATTGTTCGCCCATTGTAGTTTTACGACGCTTTGCTTCACCCATAGTTATCATTCCCCATTCAGTCTAGGCTATCAATTCATTAATGATTATCCATTTTCCGATGTTAGCGTTGTTTTTGCCGTTGAGATAGTGGGGTGCGATCGCTCCCGTTCGTAGTCAGGACTTTAGTCCTTGTTTAACAGTTATCAGTTATCAGTTATCAGTTATCAGTTACAGCAGTTTTCTTTTGCATGAAGTACAAGGCTACGAAACTGAAACACCACACCAATTGGTAGAAGTCGTATGTTGGTGCTTGTTTATCCCGCCAATACTTACAGCATATTTTGGGTAAATGAGGTATAAGCGTAAAACCCAAAACCATGTAGAGACTTTATGTGTAACGTCTCTACAGTATTTCACGAATAGCAAAACTGCTGTAATCTATATTTAGTTTCCTATTTTATTTATTATTATTGTTTTTTATTAACTTTTATAATTAAATAGCCAATATTCAAAGTTTTTTCAGGATTCTTCACATATTTATTCCTTCTAACGGTACAGGACAAATAATTAGAAATAGTGCAAGTTAAGAATAGAGTAAGAAAGATAAATTAAGCTGTTGTTCTTAATTGCATCGGCTCTACCTTTAAAATTTCATATTTAATTCAGGAGAGGCTATCATGGCTCAACAAAATGCTGCCCAACTTTTGAAGGCTGTGAAGGAAAATCAAGCATTAAAACAAAGGCTGAAAGCAACGGATAACCCAGAAGCTTTTATTAAGATTGCTAAAGAAAGCGGCTATGAGTTTACCAAGGAAGAACTAGAGACGGAAATTAGCAAATTATCTGAGGAAGATTTAGCTGCTATTATCAATCCAGGCTGGGGGCCAAGACAACACATTCATCCTAGATAGATGTAGGGAACAGGTGACAGGTGATAGGGGACAGGGAATAGCAAATAGTTTTGAAAGAGTCTTAGTCTCCTAATGTATCTGGCAACAGCTATAAATAACATTTTTTATTTACAAAAAATATAGGGTAGAAATATAAAGTTTATTTTCTACCCTGATATTGTATTTTCAAGACGAGTGAAAATAGAATTTTGGGAAAAAAGCGATCGCAATTTCCTCAACGTTTGGCTAATTCTGGTGTTCTTCCCTTCAAGCCAATCATCAACTTGAGCATAAATACTTTCAGCGCGGGAACAGTACGCAAAAACCATAAACCCAAGCGACGCACAAACACCACTGGCGGGAATTGGTTAGAAAACATCCGGTCTAACATATCAGTGAAGCCTAAAATTGTTAGGTTCTCTATTTGTCGCCAGCGTTCATAACGTTTCAACACGCGGATGTTACCGATATCTTCACCAGCTTGATGAGCTTTCTGGATAACCTGCGCCAAAGCGGCGACATCTCGAATACCCAAATTTAAGCCTTGTCCACCTACAGGATGGCAGTTATGTGCTGCATCGCCGACTAATGCTAAACGGGGGAGGACATAGCGATCGCTTTGCATGAGTTGCACTTGAAAAACGAAGCGATCGCCGAGTAATTCCAACTTACCCATCTGATTACCAAAGCGTTGGCTGAGTTCTTGCAAAAATTGCTCGTCATTCAAGGCACACAAAGCTTTTGCTTCCTCGTGGGGAGCTGTCCAAACGATGCGGCAACGGTTCCCAGGTAATGGTAAAATCGCAAAGGGGCCGCTCGGCCAAAATCTTTCGTAGGCGGTGTTATTGTGGGGTTTTTCTGGCTTGACGAAGGCGACGATACAAGATTGCCAATATTTCCAGCCATGTGTTTTGATACCCGCAGCTTGACGAATAGGCGATCGCGAACCATCGGCGGCTACAAGTAATTTACTGCGGACTGTGCTTAATTGGTCGGCAATTTTGATTTCGATAGTTACTACGTCCTGGTGGTAGCTGGTACTCACCACCTCAGCCGGACAAAGATAAGTGACATTTGGGCAATTCTGGACAAATTCCTGCAAAGGTTCCAGTAAGGCTTGATGTTCGGCTACATAACCTAATTCTGGTGTGCCTATATCGCTGGTTTCAAACTCCACCACACCAGGATAATCAGCGTCAGAAAGACGAACTTGGCGATACTTGGCAATCTGCGGCAGAATTTTATCCCAAATGCCGATTCCTTTGTAGATTCGCGCTGACAGCATATGGACTGCATAGGCTTGTCCTTTAGCTACGGCTGCTGATGCGACTTTCGCCTCAATCAACAGTATTTTTAAGCCAGAATCCTTTAATGCTGAGGCTAGAGTTAACCCAACAATTCCACCGCCGACGATGACCAAATCATAGTCGTATCCTCCCTGGTCTGGCGGTGTCGGTTGAGGAGAAATAGTTTGATTAAGCTGCGTTAGCGCCATTGTTAAGAGAAGTTAAGCCATTTTAACTCTTATTGTGACGCGATCGGCTGTGTTTGGGCAAGGGGAAGGGGGAAGGGGAAAGGGTAAAGGTAAAAGTGGTAAATGGTGAGGCTTCTCCCTCATCTCCCTCATATCCCTCATATCCCTCATATCCCTCATCTCCCTCATATCCCTCATCTCCCTCATCTCCCACAGTCCCCAGTCCCCAGTCCCCAGTCCCTCACCCAAGTCCCAATTCTCGCTTGAGTAGATTAATCGAATTTGTGCCTATGTAATTCTCTACCTTGATTAGTTTTGGTGGGCGGATGATGTCTTCTGAGGCGGCTTGTACGGCGGCTTGTACTGTTGCGTAACAGGCTTGGTCACAGATGATGACTTCAGCTCGCTTGACGATCGCCTGCATTTTGTAATTATCTTTTGGTTGGGCGGTCATGACTAATAATTCGTCACCGCGTAAGCCGTGGAGGATGACTTCTGCTTGGCGACCAATTCCTGAACTCAAGCTGACTATCCCGACACAGTTATCTTTGGGTAGGGTTTTCAGCAGGTTGATTTCTTTGTTGTAGTCGTAGATATCCAAGGGGATGACGCGGATGGCTTTAGGGGCTGCGATCGCTTCCACATCGTTGATAAAATAGCGACTGGTGACAACTGTGGCTGAGGTAGTCTTATCTAGTACAGCTGCTAATTCGTCTATCGCTACTATCTGCACTGGGATTTTTAATTCTTCTTCTAACTCATAAGCCATTAATTCCCCGACACCCATATCTTGCGCTGGTGATGCTACTAACACCCTGGCACTACAACGTAAGCGCCAATCAATTTCCGCCAAGAAGATTTCCCTGGCTTGGCTGAGTGAATAGCCTTGATTTAGCAGTTCATCCAAGGCTTGCTGTAAAACTTTTGAGGCTTCAGGATGTTGTGTGAGAATTGGCGATTGTAGCCTGCTACCGCCTTCATGACCTTGAGCGCGGACATAAATCCCTGAGCCTGCTAAACTCTCAACAAAACCGTCTTCTTCTAGCTGACGGTAGACCTTACTAATGGTATTACGGTGTAGCCCCGTTTGCATCGCTAGCGCTCTGGTGCTGGGCAACTTGTATCCGGGTGGGTATTGGCGAGAAGCGATCGCAAACCGGATTTGGTTGAACAGTTGGGTTGATGCAGGAATCTCACTATCTGGCTGAATACGGAATTGAATCATCACCCAAACTCCTCAATAAGCAATTG
Source organism: Leptolyngbyaceae cyanobacterium (assembly GCA_036704005.1). Taxonomy (GTDB): domain Bacteria; phylum Cyanobacteriota; class Cyanobacteriia; order Cyanobacteriales; family Nostocaceae; genus Trichormus. The sequence continues at coordinate 48,372 of DATNQO010000043.1, forward strand.
ACAATTCTAAATAAAAATACAACGTCTAATTAGGTATTTTCTGGTTTAAATTTCTTATGTGCTGACTATTAGTACTCGATTATCTGATAGAAGTAGCCTAGTTATATCAAATTACAGAGATTAACCACAAAGCACGGGTAAAAATTATTATGACTGAGCAAGCAGTGGTCACACAGACAGTTCAGCTTTCGCAAGATAATCTGCAAATAGCTGCTTACTTAGCACAACCACAAGCACCTGGTTCCTATCCCGGAGTTGTGGTGTTACAGGAGATTTTTGGAGTTAATCAGCATATTCGGGAAGTAACAGAACGAATTGCTAAGTTGGGGTATGTGGCGATCGCACCAGCGCTATACCAACGCCAAGCACCAGGCTTTGAAACCGGCTACACACCCCAGGATATTGAGATTGGCAGAGATTATGCCATGCAAACCACAGCATCAGAGTTATTGGTCGATATTCAATCAGCCATTGATTATCTCAAAACTCTGCCCCAAGTTAAAAAAGACGGCTTTGGTTGTATTGGCTTTTGTTTTGGTGGTCATGTAACTTATCTTGCCGCCACCTTACCAGATATCAAAGCTGCTGCATCCTTTTACGGTGCAGGAATTACGACTCGCACCTTTGGCGGTGGAAATCCTACCGTTACCCGTACACCAGAAATTAAAGGTACAATTTATGCCTTTTTTGGTACAGAAGATGCCAGTATCCCTTTAGAACAAGTTGATCAAATCGAAAATGAGTTAGAAAAATACAACATTTCTCATCGTGTGTTCCGCTACGATGGAGCTGAACACGGATTTTTCTGTGACCATCGAGCCAACTATAATCCTCAAGCAGCAGCTGATGCTTGGGAACAAGTAAAGCAGCTATTTGGGACTGTGCTAGCAGCCTAAATCAGTGGACAGTGGACAGTGGACAGTGGACAGTGGACAGTGGACAGTGGACAGTGGACAGTGAACAGTGAACAGTGAACATAACCTGATAACTGATAACTGATAACTGATAACTGATAACTGGTAACTGACAACTGACAACTGACAAAAGAAGCGTAAATAAAAACAATTTAATTTCAATAGTCATGAATTCCGAATCGAAACTATCTCAAAAAGCCAGCTCGTCTTTCACAATGGACGACTTCGCTAAAGCACTAGAAAATCACGATTATCAGTTTCAAAAGGGACAAGTTGTTTACGGCAAAGTCTTTCAACTTGACCCTGATGGAGCTTACGTTGATATTGGTGGTAAGTCGTCGGCTTATATACCCCGCGATGAGGCTTCTTTGAGAGCAGTTACCGATTTAGCGGACGTACTGCCGTTGAATGAGGAGCTTGAATTTTTGATTATCCGTGAACAGAATGAAGAAGGTCAAGTAACTCTCTCTCGACGGCAGTTAGAAATTCAGCACATCTGGGAAAAATTGGCGCAATTGCAGGAAAATTCCCAGACGGTGGAAGTGCGGGTGACAGGTGTGAATAAAGGTGGTGTCACCGTCGATTTCCAAACTTTGCGGGGTTTTATTCCGCGATCGCATCTCACAGAGCGTGATAATTTAGAAGCGCTCAAAGGTAAAACTTTAACGGCTGGTTTTTTAGAAGTAGACCGCAATAATAAGAAACTTGTTCTTTCTCAACGTTTGGTAGCTCGTTCTAGTAACTTCAGTCAGTTAGAAATTGGTCAGTTAGTAGAAGGTAAAGTTACTGGGATCAAACCTTTTGGTGTGTTTGTCGATTTAGATGGTCTTAGCGCCTTGCTACATATCAAACAAGTCAGCCAAAAATTCATTGAGTCTCTAGAAAAAGTCTTTCAAATTGGTCAAACAGTCAAAGCAGTTATTATTGACTTGGATGAAGGTAAAAATCGAGTCGCTATCTCTACCAGAGCTTTAGAAAACTTCCCTGGTGAAGTGTTAGAAAACTTTGAGGAAGTCATGGCTTCCGCCGAAGCACGCGCTCATCGAGCCGCTAATAAACTCAACGAGTAAGTTATGGGTGTAGAGGTTAGAGGCTAGAGACTAGAGGTTAGGTATCTGATAAATTGACTGAGAATGTCAGCAACAGTAATATTTTTACCTCTTTCCTCCTGCCTCCTGCCTCCCGCTATATTGATAGTTGCGGCGGAGTTCTGCTAAAGCATCTTCGCTAAAAGCAAATTTAATGCTCCCGACTAGTTCACCCCAACTGTGTAACACAGACTCGGAAGGAGCTTGCCAAAATTCACTGATAAAATATTCTTCCCACCATTGTGGTGCTTGCTTGCGGTAGTTCTTTTGCTTACGCCACCGCCTGCGCCATTTGATAAAATCTGCTCTGGTTGGTGGTTGTACTCCCACTGTTGGCGGAAAATCGGCATAGCTGACAAATGAACTTACACCTTTGGCGTGGACGTACACTACATAACGCCAGCATTCTACAGTGTAGATATCATCCAACCCAATCCGAAACATCAAACAAATTGCTTCTTCTGTGACAAATCTGGCTAGGGGATGAGGAGTTAAAGATTTATGAACAATTTTTGATGAGCGGATGACAATTGCTTTTGGCTTGAGGGATGATACCATAAAAGATAATACTCGTAAGAAAAAAGATAATCCTCGTAAGAAAATGATTCTTGCGAAAACAAATGATTCTCGCTTTTTACGAGATGTGTATTTTACAAGCTACGTTGGGCTATGCCCCGTCGCAGACGATCGCTCTCTCAGTTTCCTAGGCCGGGGGGCGATCGTTTTATATGATACAATTATTTAGCGACTCATACAAGTCACTTATGTAGTAATTATGGGAATGATTCGCTTGAAGATTCGCGAGTATGCGTCTGTGAGGGGTTGGACTTTGAAGGAAGTATCTGACCGTTCTGGTGTGGTTTATAGCACTCTGAGAACCTATGCGCGATCGCCTGGACTAGCGACTGTAGATTTTACCGCCATTCAAAAGTTAGCCCGGACTTTTGATGTGATGATTGAAGAGTTGGTTGAGGTCGTGCAAGAGTAGTTTATAGTTGCATTGCAGTAGGCGATCGTGATGTTATATGTCTTTTATCGATGAAATTAATGATGCCAACGTCTTGATTGTAGGAGCTAGCCAAGGCATTGGCTTAGGTTTTGTCAAAAAATTACTCCCAGATGGCAGATTCGCCAAAATTTACGCCACCTATCGCCGCATAGATTCAGCATCTGAGTTAATAGCATTGCAAGACAAAAATTCACCACAATTAACTTGTCTAGCACTAGATATTACTGATGAGTTACAGATAGCTGAAGTCTTACAAAATATAAGTCATGAAATTAATAAATTACATTTAGTAATTAACTGTGTAGGACTGCTACACGAAGGAAACTTACAACCTGAAAAGAGTTTGCGACAACTTAATTCAGAAAATTTATTGCATTATTTTCAAGTCAACAGTGTAGGCGCTGTTCTACTCGCTAAACACCTTTTGCCTTTGTTTAAGCATAATGAACAGAGTGTTTTTGCGACTATTTCTGCTAAATTGGGCAGCATAGGCGATAATCAACTCGGTGGCTGGTATGGCTATCGCGCCTCAAAAGCGGCGCTGAATATGTTTATGCGGACTGTCGCCATTGAGTATGCTAGAAGTTGTCCTCAAACTACAGTCATAACTTTACATCCAGGGACAACCGATACGCGCCTTTCTCGTCCCTTTCAGAAAAATGTAGCTGCGGAGAAATTATTTACAGTTGAACGCACTGTTAATCAATTATTAGCTGTGATTGAGCAACTTCAACAAGGAGATAGTGGTCAGTTTTTTTCTTGGGATGGAACTAGATTACCTTGGTAACTGAAACTGAGGTTGAAAGAAAATTGTGGCTTATTTGCAAATCACGATTAACTATTTACTAACAGTTAACACCAAGACTTATTATAGTAACCACCGTAGCCGGAAAAAGAACCGTAGGAACCACTATGGCTATAAAAGCTGTTACCGGACAATGAATTATAGCCAAAAGTTATACCGTACCAACCTCCCTCAATAAGTCCTATTTCCTCCTGAAATAGTTCATTGATGAAGTTTTCAGAGTTAGAAAACAAATCATAACCAGTAAGATGCAAAGTATCAATTATGATGTTAGCCATTAATATTTCTCCTTAATTTTTATTGACATTATATCTGAAAGTTGGTTTTGTTTCATCCTCAATCATCAACTTAGAGAAACTCTACAATTTTTAAGTCATCATAAAAAAATTACAGTTGATCAATTACAACAGGTAGAACCAATTGTAATTAGACCGGGAATAATCTATTGTGTAAATCTTATTATCATGGAAGTTCCACGAATAATCACCTCTATATGTATTTTCCACTGTGTTTATACCATCACTAACATTCATGACTGAAAAATAAATATACCCCCCCGATACCGCCTCAGCGTGAGATGGAGGCAAAGTTTGAAAAAATAACCCTAAATTACTAAATTTCGATAGGGTAATTACTATCTGATTCATTGTTATAAACTACGTGGTTAGGTTTTTTAATCCATAAAACTTATGACATAAGTAGACAGACTTAATAAAATATAAGTTTGTAGTAAGGACTTTAGTCCTTTCAAACCCAGCCACAGAACGATAAATCGCTCTCTGCCAGACGCTGCGCTAACACTACGAACAAAAACTCATTTTACATTTAATTATGTCTACCTACTTAATAATCGATGTCGTCATTCCCCATTGACCACAATAATTATATGGATAAGTCTTTGGACTTAAGCGGCAGGCAATTATCAAAAACTAGTAGAATCTGTTGATATTAGACCTTGAGTAGTCTATGGTATGAATTTTATTATCATGGTAACTGACTGAATTTGTACCCGCTTCAACTGTATTATCGCCTCCGACAGTATTTATTGATACGCTATCAGTAATATTAATTATATGAAACCCATAAGGATAAGTACCTCCTAATATATTCTCTGCTTCTTCTGGAGTTAGCTTTTGAATAAACGTCTCTGGACGAGTAGAATGTAAGCCAAATATGATAATTTTAGACATGGGTTTAATTTTTAGCAGGTAAATATAACAGAGTTATAATTAAATGAATTACAACTCTTAATTACAATATTATTATACGTAAAAAACTTTTAGAAAACTACATTTCTGCATTTATTATTAGACATAAATGAAACTTTTTAGTCCTAGAAAATAAGCTTTTTTTATTAATAATGTATTGATTAAGATAGTTGTATAAATACGCTTTATATTTAATGAATACCGTGGATAGGTAGTAAACATAAATCAGGCTTATATAGCTGTTATCAAAACATTAAGATACAATACTGCAAAATTTTCCAAATATTACAGCTTTCGGAAATGACTTCTCAATAGCTATTGCCTACAATGAACCTTAAGCAAGAAATTTGCAGTAGTTGAATAAAGTGAATCATGACGAATTATTTGAGCTTTAAATTTGAGAGAGAGTAAGATAATGTCTAAAAAAATCATTTTTAACTTGTCTCTAATTGATACAAGTGATTTTTTCCATGAAATACTTCCCGCACAAGCTGAGACTGTAGTAGGAGGTGACACCATTGTTGATTTAAGTACTATTCATGATGGTGTAAATAATCTTTCAAATACATTTCCTAGCCTTGTGGGGGTAGAGAATAACAAACTATTTACTGTTGACTTTTCCCGATTAACTATTAATTGGATAATTATGTTTCCTAACGAAGAATCATTGGTTTTTCGCTGGCTAATATAAGCAATAAAAATTGAATAACTTAATTTTTTAAGTTTATTAACTGGAAATAATTATGGTATATAAACAGAGACATTCACCGACAAAACCTTTAGTTTGGTGGCCGATTATGTTGACGGCTACGATCGCTGTAATTACAAGTACTGTATCTTTATATAGCTTATGGCGATCGCAACTGCAATCCAAGTTAGACAAGCCAACACCCACTAGTTCACCTGTAATGACGACTGTGACTGCTTTAGGATATTTACAACCTGAAGGAGAAGTTATTCGTCTATCTGCGCCAAATTCTCAAGGGGGGGTGAGAGTAGCTAAACTCTTTGTCAAACAGGGAAGCTGGGTACGTGAAGGAGAAACAATTGCGATTGTTGATAGTTACTATCCCCGTCTTGCTAACTTAGAAATGGCAAAAAAACAGGTATTAGTTGCTCAAGCTAGTCTCAATCAAGTGAAAGCTGGTGCAAAAGCTGGAGATATTTCTGCACACAAAGCAACTATAGCTCGTTTAGAAGCTGATTTAGCGGGAGCGACTTCTGTAAAGCAAGCAGCGATGGTGCGCCTAGCAGCTGAGTTAGATAATGTGAAGAGCGAAAATCAGCGATATCAGCAGCTATACAAATTAGGAGCAATTTCCGCTTCCCAAGCAGAAGCGAAGTATTTACGACTTAAAGTTGCTCGACAGCAGTATCAGGAAGCAAAAGCTGCTCACGATCGCAGTCTCAAAACTATTCAACAGCAGTTAATCGAGGCGAAAGCTAAGTTGAGGAGTATCACCGAGGTTCGCTTGACTGATGTACAAGCAGCACAAGCTATTGTGGAGAATGCAAAAGCTGCGGTTAAACAGGCTCAGACTGAGTTGGAATTAAGTTCGGTGCGATCGCCTATCAATGGTCAAATCCTCAAAATTAATACTCGTCCTGGGGAAATTATCAGCAATACAGGGATAGCGGATATAGGCCGGACACAGCAGATGTATGCAGTAGCAGAAATTTATCAAACCGATATTAAAAAAGTACGTCTAGGTCAGTCGGCGGTGATTACAAGTGATGCGTTACCACAAGAACTGCATGGAACAGTTACAGATATTGGTTTACAACTCGGTAAACAAAATATTTTCAATAATTTACAAGCTGATACTGATAACAAAGTAGTTGAGGTAAAAATTCGCATCAATAATATGAAAGCTCACAAAGAAATTACTGCTTTGACTAACTTACAAGTGCAGGTAAGTATTAGTATATGAGTTTATATATACATTTTATCAGGCTTAATTGTTATTGCAAAAAGGCTTTATTACTTTATAGCGATTATTAGTTGAGGTACATAGTTAATTTTTTTAAACGCGGAGGGACGCTGAGGTTAGCGCGGAGGAACGCAGAGGTTTTTTCCAGCGTAAATCCTGAGTTTAATTTTATCTTGATAACCTGGGATTGAGAGGATGATTTTTACTATACCTATAGGTTGGCTGCAACTCGCTCGACAAAAAGTTCGCTTTTTTGTGGCGTTGACTGGAATTACTTTTATTGCCGTGTTGATGTTTATCCAACTTGGTTTTCAAGATGCTCTATATACTAGTGCAACACAGTTACATAATAATTTACAAGGCGATTTGTTTATCATTAGTAATCAATATCAATCTTTGACTTTACATCAAAGTTTTTCCCGTTGGTATTTATATCAGATATTAGGAGTTGACAATGTAGAATCAGTTAGTTCTTTATATATGCAGTTCGCTAAACTGAAAAATTCAGAAACTGGACTGAAATCCCCAATCTATGTTCTTGGTGTTGACCCATTTAGCAACAGTTTAAAATTATCAATCTCTCAGGAAGCATTAAGTTTATTACAATTACCAAACATGGTTTTATTTGACAGAATGTCTAGACCTGGATTTGGGACTATCGCTGAGGATTTTGAGCAAGGTAAAAGCGTCATCGTTGAACTATTTAACTATGCTTCATCAATTGGCTATAAGGTAAAAGTTGCTGGTCTATTTAGCCTGGGGCCATCCTTTGGAGTTGATGGAAATTTGATTGTGAGTGCTTCTACTTTTTTTCAAATATTCCCAGACCGTTCAGGACAAAATGTAGATATCGGCTTAATTAAGCTCAAACCTGATGCTAATCCTCAAGAAGTTTTGACTAATATAACAGTGAAATTGCCTAAAGATGTAATAGTGATTACGCACCAAGATTTTATCAATTTGGAGAAGAAATATTGGCAGTTAAAAGCGCCTGTTGGATTTGTGTTTCAAGTAATGGTGATTATGGTATTTATTGTTGGTGTAGTGGTTGTCTATCAAATTCTTTATAGTAATATTGCGAGCCATCTCTCTGAATATGCAACTTTAAAAGCTATGGGTTTTAAAAACCAATATCTGTTAATTGCCGTCTTTCACCAATCTTTAATATTAGCATTTTTTGGTTATATACCTGGGTTTGCTATATCTATCGGTTTGTATGATGTGGCAAAAGGTGCTACTAACTTACCAATTAGTATGAGTATAGATAAAGCGAGTTTGGTACTGGCTTTTATCACCTTCATGTGCTTTGCTTCTGGTTTTATATGTACAAATAAACTGCGTCATGTAGACCCAGCAGATATATTTTAGTAATTTAACTGTTATTTTTATGCCTAATATTGTCAGTATCAGAAATCTAAATCATTACTTTGGTAGGCAAATATTACAAACACAAATTTTATTCGACATTAATTTGATGATTAAATATGGAGAAATTGTTACCATGACTGGGCCTTCTGGTTCAGGAAAAACTACTTTATTAACTTTAATTGGGGGACTGCGTTCTGTTCAAAAGGGAAGCTTAAAATTTCTCAATCAAGAGCTTCATGGAGCTAATAATGACCAATTGTTACAAGTGCGCCGTCAGATTGGCTATATTTTCCAATCACATAATTTACTAAGTTTTTTAACTGCTCGTCAAAATGTGCAAATATCGCTAGATTTAGATCAGAATATTCCTCAATGGGAAGCTTGTAAAAAAGCAGAAGCGATGCTTCATACTGTTAAATTAGGAAATCGAGTAAATTACTATCCATCTGAACTGTCTGGAGGACAAAAGCAACGAGTAGCGATCGCACGTGCTTTAGTCAGACATCCTAAATTGGTTCTGGCTGATGAACCAACTGCGGCGTTAGATAGTAAATCAGGGAGAAATGTTGTTGACCTGATGCAATTATTGGCTAAGGAACAAAATTGTGCTATTTTAATGGTGACTCATGATAGTAGAATTTTGGATATATCTGACCGCATAATTCATATAGAAGATGGCAGATTAATTAAAGAAGTTTGCTGATATTTGTCTAGTAAATATTACAGTAGTAGGGTTTGTTCCGGCTTCAGGATAAAGCACCGTCTTATGGCTGTCGCCAGATAGATGAGGTTGCAATAATTATAAAATCTATTGATTTATCTGCGTTTATCTGCGTGCATCTGCGTTCAATTATTCTATGCAGTTTCATATTAATTTGGTATAATATATGTGACTACTCCTATAAAAGGCTTTCAAATCTGTTCCCTGCTAAATAAACGAAATTTTTGACTCAGAATAATACATACAGTCGCTACTATAAACACAACTTCAGCTAACAAAAATGCAGCTGCACCTATAGATGTGCTTCCTAATTGTTTGACTAGCAAAGATACTATGGCTGTCCCGCCAGCACTACCGCCAAAATACAATCCTGTACCTAAACCTGCGCGACTGGGATGGATTTTACTCAATACCAGGGGAATCATACTAATAACAACGAGGCTGAAGCTGATACCAAAACCTAGTATGAAGGCGATCGCTAATTTATCGCTATCATTTAACAAAGCTAGTCCCATCAAGGCTGTCATTGTACCCAAACCCAGCAGCATTGATTTATCTGCGCCTATTTGTGCTGTCCAGTCTCCTAAAGGAACTGAGACGATCGCTGATACTAATAACATTGCCGAAGTGATAAAGTCTACTGTTAGATTGGGTAGTTGTGTCTGCAATTGTTGGGGAAATATTGATAACAGCAGATTAATTTCTACTCCTGTGGCTAAACCCATGATAAAAATCAGCACGAACATTTCTACAGGAGTTTTGGCTATTTTTTCTTGATGGGCGTGAGAAAGATGCAGCGAATGTTTGGGGGTGAATAATTGTAAGATATATGCTGCCACAATTAAAGCGATCGCACCCACTAAAAAAGTAATCGATGCGCCCATGCTGTTGAGTAAAGTATTTAAAATCGGCCCAAAAGCGCCTATTCCTCCTAAAACAAACACCAACACCGCATTAGCTTGGGGTAATTCGCTTTTGGGTGCAAACTGTGTTAAAAGTGCGATCGCACTGCTGCGAAAAATCAGCATGGCGATTACCCAGACAGTCATCAACATGGGTATAATCCAACGTACACCAAGGGGTAGATTTTGCTGAATTAACAGCGACACCGCCACAAAAATTAAACCCGCCAATACTACCCCAACACTAATCATAGGTAAGCGACTACCCAAGCGCTGCTGGATGCGATCGCTAAGTCCACCAATTATCGGTTCTATCACCGCTACTAATAAACCTTGCCAAATTCCTAACCAACCAACCAGTTCGGCAAAATTCAATTCTTCTAATATTATCGGCTGATAAAATCCGTAAGCCATCCAACTAAAGATGATAGCTGCAAGTAAAGTGGCTAATCCCCAAACTTGTCGCCATAAAATTTCGGGGCGGGTATTGACCGAGTTAAGCATGATTTTGCCGAAATTTTCTAGATTGGTGGTGGAATTGTATAACAAAGTCTCTGGAAAAATCGCATTAAAAAATGCAGAATTTGTCTCTACTTGTACAATTACTTATTACGCCATATCACATATTCACATTAACAATCTTAGTAAAAAAGTAGTCACTAATTTACCCAATTATTTATACAAGCGCCCCTGATTCCTCAAATATTTTTAATGGCAGCTTGACCGATAGCCGTAACACTATTTTTTTTATTGGTATTAAAAAATACGATTTATAGTACAGCCGAAATCGCTGATAGCATCATCTTAGCAAGAAAATCATATTTTATATGAGGCATTTTTTTATATATATTTTTCTAAAAAAAGTATATTTTTAATGCTTTGTTTGTATGAAAAGTAACTATTTATTCTGTAGATAACACTACTATAATCATAATTCTGCTGAAAAAGCATTTTTTTAGGTCATATTCTCATATAGTGATGTTTATCTACAAACTTAAGTACTAATCTGCAAGTATTAAATTATGTCTGATATATAAAATACTAAAAACTCATCTTAAATTAAGTATTTAAAATTATTAATTAATACAGATAACAGCAAGTTGCTGGCTGCTAACAGTTAAAATCAAGTCAAAAGACTAAGTACCTGAAAAATTTTAGTATTATAAATTTCAGGACAGTTTTAGTATCGTCTTACACTGACGATTAAATCTGACCTCATCAATCTTAAAGGTATAATTTAACAGCAATGGTCAATGAAAAACCGTCTAAAAAACGGTTGCATCACAAAACGAGGCAAATTAGGGTTTTCGTTGTTGTAATACTACTAAGTGCGATCGCCTGCTTGCTGTTTCATCCGCGATTGCACTCAGTTACCATCAAACAAAGCAATTACGCCATTCACAAACGTCAGGATTTCCATCAATCACAGTTTTACCCTCTCCAGCAAACCATCAACCCCAACCTTTATCAACCTGTAGGCAGGTGGGTAGGTAGATTAATACTACCAAATCAGCAGCAAATACAACCGACATCAGATTGGGTATGGATGGAAGTCCAACAAGCGCCACCCGAAGCCCAAAATCTGGTCGGTAAAACTGTCCGCTTAGAATGGCAAAAGCCAGTGTTACAGTCTTATGTGCCAGCAGTACAGCGAAATATCAGTTTTACTGATGGCACAAAGCAAAGTCAAGCCCAGGGGATTATCCACCCATACCGCCTAGATGGTCGTCTGCAAGTCGGGCCTTTGCAATCCTTGGCGGGTGCTAGACCAAACGATGATGTGATTGTTACTCTAGATGATGCCCAGTTAGTCGCAGATAGTAATCAGCCACGCCTGCAAATTGCCCATGAACCGATGATGACAAGCGGAAGGTTCTACGGTTTGGTAAAAATCCTCAATCCAGAAGCCACCAGCAGCCAATATCCTGCACCAGCGACTTGTCCAGGTACTCCCCCCTGTCCCAGCGATTTTTTTGTTGTACGTCATTATAATCCCGCCTCTGGGGATTTTGATGGTGTGGCGGAAACCATCAGAATTCCCCAACAGGTGGTTGATACGAGAAATATTCCCCCCTCTACCCCCAGACAGATAGAGAAATCCCCAGCCGGAAAAGCTGGTTGGTATATTTATGGTGCTAAAAATACTCAAGGAATGTTTATTGTCCAGGCAATAGTACCGCGATCGCTATTACAACTGCAACCGCAATACGTAGTTTTAGGGGAACAAGCAGGGCTAACTTATATTAAATCTGAGAATTGGCAGATTAAACCCCAAGACAAAGGCACAATTCGGACTGTTTTACTTGATCCCCGCCCCAGTCAAACCCCAGTAACCACATCTACTTGGCAAGAAGGCGATCGCGCTATACTCTTACATAACTTTGGTGGCATCGGTGGTAGAAAGAGTGAGGGTAGCACTGCATATACAATCACCGGACACTTTGCCTTTGGACTGGCGCAAGTAGTTCGCGATCCCATCACCAAGGAACTACAATTTGCCATCGAGTATCAACAAATTTATGCCAATAACTCCGACGGGATCATTTCTGGTAGACATTCCTGGGCAGAATATATGGGTAACTTACAGAGGGGATGGGCAGCTACTAGACCCATTTCTGATGTATTGATTAAGTTTCCCCCAGTCACTCAAGACTATGACTTTGACGGCATCAAGCTTTCCCCGGTGACAGAATTTCAGCGACAATTGCAAGTAATGATGGCGCGTTATCGCACAGGTGATGGTACTGGTAGCGCCACAGTTTCCCCAGCGACTTCCTGCGTCCAAGATGCTAGTCAAGCACTTTACACCGCCATACAAATCATCACCGGACAAGTCGCCGCCAACCCAGCAATTCAACAGTGGTTGAGTAAACATCCTGACGATCCCCAAACTTTACGCTTTCAACAGTTGGTGAGTCTGAGTGCATCCTTGAAACACCAACTAACACCCTTGGGGATCGTGCGTGCAGACTGGCAAAGTAACGCAGATTATCTCATGGGGATCGGGGATGGACAAGCACCTTTGCGCGATGGCGTTCCGCCCAGCGTAGCTGATCGCAGCCTTTGGGCAGGCTTAACAAGTTGGCGTACAATGGTTCCTAGACAGGCACAAGACGAACTCGCCTCCTTGTTTTTGCGACATGGTGCTAAACTCTGGTTTTTGCGTACCAATCAAATTGGCGGAGATAACCCAGATATCGCCCCCGTAGCGCCAACACTAGCATTAGGACTGATCACGATCCCCTTCACCAACATTGCACCCATACCAACTTTATTAAACCGACTACTAGCATCTTTGGTCATGCCAAATCTGCGAGATTGGCTCATCGTCGGGGTAACAGTCTTAATATATAGTGCGATCGCCTTACCTATCGGCTTCCGTTCCGGCTTTTTGGCTTGGAGTTTCACCCCTAGCAAACCCCTCTCCCAACTAGCGATTATATTACGCACCCTCATCTCACCCGCCCTAACTGAAGAAATCGCCTTCCGTGTATTACCGCTTCCCCATCCCCTAGAAGTAATTAACTGGTATGGATGGACATTATGGGCTGGTTTAATACTCCTTTTATTTATCCTCTACCATCCCCTCAACGCCAAAACCTTCTACCCGGCGGGATTTCCCACATTTTTCCATCCCATATTTCTCACCTTAACCGGAATTTTAGGTTTGTCCTGTACAATAGCCTATGGTTTAACAGGTTCCTTGTGGGCGATCGTCCTCATCCATTGGATTGTAGTATTAGTCTGGCTACTTGCCTTGGGAGGCAGACAAAAGTTGAGAATTGGTAATTAGATAAAAGACATTTTTTAATGTAAATATGTCAATTTTTTCAAGTTTTGATAAAGCATTAGCATAAGTAGATTAATTTGTGCTTATCAAAGGATGTAAAAATAGTATTTAATCTGCGGAAAAATCAGTACACCTCCGCTATTCTTCTTTACCCTTCCCTGTCCTCTGTCCCCTGTCTACACCAGTAGATTCACTCTTCTCAAACCAAATTACCATAACTGGGAACTTATTAAATAAACATCATGTCTACTTATGTAACCTACATAACATTTTATTTGATACCGCATACTCTAAAATCAGTTGTCCGTAGAGTTTAACTCTTAGGAAATATTGCTACAGCCTCAGCAAAAATGGTTTTTCTTGAGAAAACTGTCTCTTAGGGTACTGTGTCGTTTATGTGAAGGAGATTTAAATTAAATATATGCGATCGCTATCTCCAACATCAGCAATCGATAAGTTAAAGAAATACCACTTTTATATTTTCTTTGTTATTTTGTATTTAACGGGACAGTTCTTACCTCATCTCGTGGGATTAAATAACATTAGATAATCCTATTTACCAACAAATTCCCTGAAATTAACCGTTTTGTGTCTAGTTTATCAATTCTCACAAATCCCTACAAATTCAGGTTTTAAATTGTATGGTAAATTGCCAAATGCTCATTAGCTAATTCCTCAAAGGAGACTAAATATTATGACTGCGCTCAAGACCAAAAACGAACATATTGTCCTATCTGCTGTTATTAACCCCATAGTTAATCAGCAACAAAATAGTCAATCTAAAATAGATTTATTGCAACCTTTACGCCAATGGATTGATGCATTAGAAATTCAAAATCGTAAAGTAGCTCACTTTATAGCTAAATTAATTCCTGCTCAGTGTCCTTTTGAGCGTGATATTATAGTATTTGGTCGTAGAATTGCCCATATTCCTCCTATGTGCAAGCTCAATCCTTTATATGAGGAATTTGTTGGTTTGCGTTTTCGCGCCTTATGTTATTTAGTAGATCAATGTGGAGAAGACATCCAGTCTTACTGCTAAATAGAAAGCCGGAACACACAACATGGAAATCAAAATTGAGCATCAACCCAGTCCAGAAATACTGCAAAAGTTAGGTGTTTACCAATGGGATATTTGGCAAAAAGAAGCTTCCAGATTTCCTTGGACTTATGATACTCAAGAAACTTGTTATTTTTTGGAAGGTGATGTCATTGTTACGCCTGATGGCGGACAACCGGTAAAAATGGGTAAAGGAGATTTAGTCACTTTTCCGGCTGGAATGTCCTGTACATGGGAAATTAAAAGCGACGTGAAGAAACATTATTCTTTTGATTAGCCAAGATTTTGGCATCAGGTTGCTTGTGTAGGATTCTCATCTTCTCTGCTGTAGAAGAATTTCAGTATCTCATCAATCAATTGAGAGATTTTATGGAGTTGCAGCGACTGTTATGAGCTAAGATGGCATAATAGGTAATTCGCTTATATCAGGTATTTCTCAGAACTCGTAGCGACTCCATAGCCTAAACAATAATTATTAAAAGTAAATATATAACTGTTTGGTGAATTTCTGCGTATATGGAGTTCGTAGTAAGGACTTTAGTCCTGATTACAAACCTTGTCGCTAAAATTAAGAGATATCAGTCTATTTTTTAGCCTCTAGCGGAATGTTATTACAGCGATCGCCCAAACAAACAATTAATGATGATTCTGGTCATCTATCCAATGACTACTCTTTAATTCGAGCAGTACATACTGCTGTTAAGGGTAGAGTCAGATTTAAAGTAAATGGACTCCATCGTTGTGAAGCGCTGAAAAAATATATCGAAATACGCCTATCAAAGTCAGAAATCATTACTCAAGCAAATGCAAACCCTTTAACGGGTAATGTCTTGGTGGTTTTTCAGCCAAATTTTACCTTGGATGCGATCGCCTCGTTGTTGCAAGGTATTATTTTAGATTACAGAAAAGTTTCCCTGAATCTCCCCCTCACAAAGCCTGTAGTCCAACCACAAGACAAATTTGATTCTCAAGTTATTCTCTGTACAGCAACAGCCACTACCTTTGCTGCTAGCGCCGGACTATTGTTTACATACGGTCTAGACGAAAGTATTTTACTAGCAATTCAGAAAATACACAGCCCCCTGCTTGACCGGATTATGCAGTCCATCACCTTTTTAGGTGAACCACTACCCTTTTTATTAATTTCTTCCGGGTTTGGTTGGCAACTGTGGCATAATCATCGTCGTCGGGAAGCCACAGGCTTGGGTATAGCTACAGTCGGCGCAGTAGGCTTAAATTATCTGTTGAAAGAGGTGTTTGCTAGAGCGCGTCCAGCATTGTGGGATTATATTGTCCATGCGGCTCACTACAGTTTTCCTAGTGGTCATGCAATGGTTTCTACCGCCGTTTACGGTTATATCGGCTATGCTTTAGCTAAAGAATTTCCCCAATGGCGCGAACCAATTTTAGCCTCTACTGTGGCTTTAATTTTGGCAATAGGTTTTAGTCGCCTTTATCTAGGCGTACACTGGCCTACTGATGTGTTGGTTGGTTATGCAGCAGGGTTATTGTGGTTAATTTTCTGTATTGCTATTCTACAAGACGCAGAAGCAACTCAGGCATAGAAAAATCTTTCCCCTTCACACCTACAACCCAATTTTTTCATATTTCTTATCCCGAACTGTGATGAGACTGATACATTATGAATTGAGCGTCTAACTAACTTAGATTTTTACTACTACCCTGGCAAGTCTATGCTGCCTGACAAAAGACTAATTGTGTTCATTTTGGCTTGGCTAATGCTGGCTGTGATTCAAGTTATGGCCTTATACCAGGGTAAAGCTTGTAATTCTTGGTTCCCAGTAGTTAGAGGAGCGATCGCTCTCACCCTTGAGCTAGAACTAATCGCTATCATTGTCGCGGGTATAGTTTTACTAATCAAAACTATAACAGCAACTAAGCAGCAAGTATACAACAATGAAGCAAATTTCCGCGCCGCCATTGGGAATATTTTAGATTGCTTTGGTGTTTACTCTGCCATCCGCGATCGCTCTGGGCAAATTGTAGACTTTCACATTGAGTATGTTAACACTGCCGCCTGTGTAAGTAATGGCTGGAGTAGCGAAGAACAGATTGGTAGAAGATTGTGTGAAATTCTCCCCAAGCATAAAGAATCTGGGCTATTTGCCCAATACTGCCAAGTGGTGGAGACTGGGCAAACACTGGTAAAAGATGAGCTGATTTACGAGGATAATTTCCAGACTCAACCTTTGACGCGAGTGTTTAATATTCGCGCTGCTAAATTTCAAGACGGCTTTGTGGTAAACTGGAGAGATGTAACTCAACATCATCGGGCAGAACAAGCAGTTATTCGCCAGCAGCAAGAATTAGCCACATTAGTAGAAAATATTCCCGATATAGTTACGCGCTTTGATTCGCAGTTACGCTACATCTATGCTAACTCTATACATGAACAAATTACTGGCTTAGAGTCTGCGGCTTTAACTGGTAAAAGCCTCTCGGAAGTTTGGGCAAATGAACCACAAGCCCCCCAATGGCAAGCAATTCTGCAAGCAGCCATCAACACAGGACAAAAGCAAACAACAGAATTTAGCTTCCCCACAAATGAAGATAGCAACCGCTTTTACCAGATGCAGATTGTCCCAGAGTTTCTTCCAGAAGGTACAGTGGCTTCTGTATTGACAGTAACCCGCGACATCACCGACTTTAAACAGACACAAGCTGCACTGCAAACCCATCAGCAATTAATCCGCACAGTTCTAGAAAACTTTCCCAATGGTGGCGTTTTCCTCTTTGACCAGAATTTACGCTACATCTTAGCAGCAGGTCAAGGGTTGGCGATGGTGGGAATGAACAAAGCAGACTTAGAAGGTAAGACAATTTGGGAAGCATTACCCCCAGAAACTTACCGCAGCCTGGAGTCACCCTATCGCCATGCACTAGTAGGAAGAGATTCCCGTTTTGAAGCAGTCTATGGCAATCACATTTATGATGTTCATGTTTTGCCTGTGAGAAACGAACATGGGCAAATTTTTGCGGGAATGGCAATTACCCAAGATATTACAGAACGTAAGCAAGTAGAGGCAGAATTACGGCAGAAGCAAGAAAGATTAAATTTAGCAAAATTAACAGCAAAAATCGGCACTTTTGAGTGGAATCTTCAAACAAATGTGAATATTTGGTCAAAAGAGCTAGAAGCACTCTACGGTTTAAAGCCTGGGGAGTTTAGCGGAACTTATGAAGGCTGGGTGAGGTGGATACATCCAGAAGATTTAGCTGAGGTGGAAGCCAGTTTAGCCAGTGCTTTAGAAACAGGTGAAATGTTCACCGACTGGCGCGTGATTTGGCCAGATGGCACTGTTCACTGGCTGCAAGCGAGAGCGAAAGTATTTTATGATGACGACGGTAAGCCCTTACGCATGGTAGGAATTAACGTCGATATCACCGCACAGCAAGCAGCGTTGCAAGAACAAAGTGCCGCCCAAGCTGCTTTAGCCGAGAGTGAAGAACGCTTACGTTTAGCCATGAAAGCCGCCAATCAAGGGCTTTATGACTTGAATATTCAAACTGGGGAAGCGGTTGTCACTCCAGAATACGCGCAGATGCTAGGATATGACCCTGATGAGTTCAAGGAAACAAATCAGGCGTGGCGCGATCGCCTGCATCCCGATGACAGACAATTAGTATATCGCCTTTACAAAGAATATGTGGCAGGGAAAACCGAAGAATATCGCGTCGAGTTCAGACAACGCAGCAAATCAGGCGATTGGTTATGGATTCTCTCCATTGGTAAAATAGTCGCTTGGGATGAACAAGGTAATCCCCTGCGGATGCTAGGTACACATACAGATATTACCAAGCGTAAGCAATCTGAACTAGCCCTACAAAATGCCTTGCAACTGTTAAATCTGCACATAGATACTACGCCCTTGGCACTGGTACAGTGGGATTGCGACCTATGCGTTACCCGTTGGTCATCTGCGGCGGAAAAAATCTTTGGTTGGCTGGCTGAGGAAGTATTGGGAAAACACATCCAAGACCTGCACATGGTTTATGAGGAGGATGTGACAGTAGTCGCCCAAGTAGGCGATCGCCTCCTGAGTGGTCAAGAATCGCAAATTATCAATTACAATCGCAACTATACCAAAGATGGCAAAGTAATTCATTGTGAGTGGTACAACTCCACCATCACTGATGAAACTGGTCGGGTAAGTTCCATACTTTCACTAGTCTTAGATGTCACTGAACGCACCAAGGCAGAGAAAGCCATACGCCAAAGCGAGTTAAAATTCCGCACCCTTGCCGACACTATGCCGCAAATGGTCTGGATCACCAAACCAGACGGCTATCACGAATACTTCAATCAACGCTGGTATGACTACACAGGCAAGACACTAGAACAAACCCAAGGCGAAGGATGGCAATATATTTTACATCCTGATGATGTAGAACGCACCTTTGCCATATGGCAAAATAGTCTGCAAACAGGAAATAGCTATAATATCGAGTACCGCTTACGTCGTGGGAGCGATGGCGAATACCGTTGGCATTTAGGCAAAGCCTTACCCTTACGAGAGCAAAACGGACAAATTGTCAAGTGGTTTGGTTCCTGCACCGATATTCACGACCAGAAATTGCTGATTGAAGAACGGGCGCAAGCGTTAGAACGAGAACGGGCTGCACGCATGGAACTAGAAAAAGCCAGCCGTATGAAAGACGAGTTTTTGGCGATAGTTTCCCACGAATTGCGATCGCCCCTCAACGGTATTTTAGGTTGGTCGCGCCTACTCCGCACCCGCAAACTGCCACCAGATAAGATTGAACAAGCCCTAGAATCAATTGAGCGCAATGCTCAAGCCCAGACGCAATTAATTGAAGACTTACTCGATATTTCGCGGATTATTCGCGGTAACATCCGCTTGAATCTGCGTCCCACCAATTTGATTCCCGTCATCCTCGCCGCCTTAGATACAGTCAGACCTGTTGCTAATAGCAAATCAATTCAAATTGACTCCCAACTTACTGCTGATGTCGTAGTTTCCGGCGACCCAGAAAGGTTACAGCAAGTAGTGTGGAATCTACTTTCTAACGCTGTCAAATTTACACCAGAAGGTGGCAGGGTAGAAATTCACCTAGAACAAGTAGAGACTAATGTACAAATTCAGGTAATTGATACAGGCAAAGGCATTAGCCCTGAATTTCTGCCTTACGTATTTGACCGCTTCCGCCAAGCCGACTCTACCACAACCAGAAACCAAGGAGGGCTGGGTTTAGGTTTAGCGATCGTGCGTAACTTAGTGGAACTCCACAATGGTAAAGTAGCCGTAACCAGCCCAGGAGAAGGAAAAGGAGCCACATTTACAGTTGAGTTGCCAATTTTATCAACTCCCCTCAGCATCACCGCAGAACAACTGTTAATTCAAAGGCAGACAGCCTGGGATACCAACGTCCAAATCACGGGACTGAGAATTTTAGTAGTTGATGATGAGCCAGATACAAGAGAATTTTTGCAAATTGCCTTAGAACAATACGGCGCAACTGTCACCGCAGCCTCCTCCGCCCGTGAAGCCTTACAATTATTGCCAGTTGTCAAACCTGACGTGATACTAAGTGATATTGGGATGCCTGATGAAGATGGTTATTCCCTAATTCGCAAGATTAGAGCGCTACCATCAGAACAAGGGGGAAACGTCCCCGCCGCCGCCCTCACCGCTTACGCCAGACAAAGCGATCGCCAACAAGCCCTCACCGCCGGCTTCCAAATTCACATCCCCAAACCAATTGAGCCAATTCAGTTACTCAAGGTTGTTGCTAGTCTGGCGGGGAGAATCTCTTGAGGAGTGGGGGAAAGGGGAAGGGGGAAAGGGGGAAGGGGAAA
>DATNQO010000044.1:0-31222 GCA_036704005.1 Leptolyngbyaceae cyanobacterium
CTCCCAACCTCCCTCTCCTCGTAGGAGAGGGAGGAGAAACGAAAAAATTACCCTCTTACTCCCCTCTCCTCGTAGGAGAGGGAGGAGAAACGAAAAAATTACCCTCTTACTCCCCTCTCCTCGTAGGAGAGGGGTTGGGGGTGAGGTCAAAACAACGCTTGTCGAACTCACGTTAATCCAAGCTTACCGCCCCTTGCCGTAATATTTGCCAACCTTCCCCCGTCCATTTAGCAACTGTAGAAGGTAAGCCAATTGCGGCTTCTGCTGTTGCTGTAGGTTCGAGTGTCAATACCGTGGGAAACTGAGCCGCAATTTCTGCCATCGTTAATAAAGCTGGCTGTCCTGAAAAGTTGGCGCTAGTAGTGGCAAGAGGCCCGGTTTGTGCCAAAATTGTTTGAGCGATCGCACTTTTCGGTACGCGAATACCAATAGTTGTTTGGTCAGTAGGATTCATCACTTGCGGTACACGACTACTTGCTGGTAAAACTAATGTCAGCGCTCCCGGCCAAAATTTGTTCACTACTTGCTGCCAAATTTGATACTCTTGTTCACTACCTTTAACATAAGCCCATAAATCATCTGCGATCGCCCCCATTAAAATTAAAGGTTTGTCCTGACTGCGCTGTTTAGCCGCAAAAATCAACTCAGCTTTTTCCGGTAGAGTTGCTAGCGCCGGCACAGTATCTGTAGGAAAACTAGCTAAACCGCCAGCACGCACACCAGCTATTAATGTTTCTAACGAAACTATAGTCATGATTACAAGTCAAGCTTTTTTGGGATTAATAATAATTAGCTAAATGTGTTGTTTATATTAATTTAAGATACAACACTTGAGGACTAAGAATACTTAATGTGCTAAAATTCTCTGGAGTAGCAGTAAAATTACTATGAACGGTCAACTCTTGGACGGACGTTATGAAATAGTTCAAGTCTTGGGCGAGGGAGCTTTTGGAAAAACGTTTTTGGCAAAAGACATCAAGCGTCCTGGTCATCCCCAATGTGTTGTTAAACAACTAAGCTACTCAAGTAAAGATCCACAAGCTTTAGAAGCAGCCCGGCGTTTATTTAAAGCAGAGGCGGAAACGCTGGAAAAATTAGGGCAACACGATCGCATCCCTACACTCTTAGCTGAGTTTGAATATAATCACGAGTTTTACTTAGTTCAGCAATTTGTCCAAGGTTATACTTTAAACCAAGAAATTCAACCTAATCAACGTTGGACGGAAGAACAGGTTATTAAGCTTTTAACCGACGTTTTACCGATTTTAGCCTTTGTCCACGGTCAGGGTGTGATTCATCGGGATATTAAGCCAGCTAATATAATGAGGCGCACCTCTGATAGCAATTTAGTTTTAATTGACTTTGGTGCAGTTAAAGAAATTGATTCCCAAATCTCTCCAGCACAATTAGATCCAAGTGTTGCTATTGGCACAGCAGCATATATGCCTGTGGAACAATTTCAGGGATTCCCCAAATTTAACAGTGATATCTATGCTTTGGGCATGATATGTATTCAAGCAATGTTGGGGCTACCTTCTAATCAGTTAACAAAACTAGTAGGTAACAATAGTAACAGCATAAATAACAATTCCTGGCGTAAACAAGCCAATATCAGTCCAGCCTTGGGAGATTTAATTGATAAGATGGTGATATTTGACTGGCGACAGCGTTACCAGTCAGCAGTAGAAGTTTTGAATGATTTAAGTAAAATCATTCAGCGATCTGAGAATCACTCACCACAACCAACAATAATCTCCCAAAATAACGCTCCACCAACTTATAAGCCGCCTAGTTCAGTCAAATTGCCAATTTTGTTAGGAATAGTAGGATTAATAGTTGCTGGTGGTATAGGTTTTATCGTTTATAATCAGCTACCTCAAGTTAAAGCAGAAGCCCCTTACAAACAAGGGCTGAAAAACTTAGAAGCAAAAGATAAACAAGGAGCAATTAAAGCATTAACTGAAGCAATTGAGATTAATCCTCAGTACGCTGAGGCTTACTACCAAAGGGCAAATGCCCACTTTCAGTCCGCTAACTTTCAGCGAGCAGTAGAAGACGCAACTAAAGCTATTGAATTAAAAAGCAATTATACAGAAGCTTTGACTCGGCGTTGTGCGGCTTATATACTTTTGCAGGCTCCGCAAAAAGCTGAAGAAGACTGTACTAAAGCGATTAGTTTCAATCCCAAGTATGCAGATGCCTATCTTAACCGAGCCAACGCCAGGCGAAATTTAGGGAATAAAGAGGGAGCGTTGACTGATTTCAGCGAGTTAATCAACATAAATCAATCCGATCCCGATGCTTATATTAGTCGGGGTGTGCTTTATTTGCAACAGTTCAAAGATTACGATAAAGCGATCGCTGATTTTAACCAAGCAATGCGACTAGCTAGCAACAACCCAAAAGTTGCTGCCATTGCTTATGACGGTCGAGGTAACGCCCTAGCTGCACAAGAAAAGCTACCAGCAGCACTAGAGGATTTTAACAAAGCCATTGAAAACAAACAAGATTTTGCCCAAGCCTATTTTAACCGAGGACTGATCAACGCTCAACTGGGCAATAAGCAAGAGGCGCTTGAAGATTTTGAGAAGGCTGATACCCTTTGTAGTCAACAAGGACTGACCAATTGTTCCAAATTGGCACAATCGGCGATCGAACAGTTACAGCAGCAATAAACATCAAGAACAGGGCAGTGGAGTACACCGTCCTGAATAAAAAAAGCCCGCGCCGTGCTGCCAAGGCAGTTGGCGACGGGAGCTGATTACGCTTGTCGTGAGTAGTATTCCACAACCAGCAGTTCGTTAACTTGCAGCGCCACCCATTCACGTTCGATGACACCATTAACCTTACCAACCAACTTGTTCTTGTCAAACTCTAAATGGCTGGGGAGGTTAGCTAAACCCGGATACTGTAGATTGTTTTCCACCAACTTCCGTGATGGTGCTTTGTCTCTCACAGCAATTTCTTCGCCGGGACGGCATTGGTAACTGGCAATATTGACCACACGGCCGTTAACTGTAACGTGACCGTGATTTACTAACTGACGAGCGGCGGGAATGGTGGGAGCCATACCCATACGGAAAACCGTATTATCCAAGCGCATTTCTAACAGTTGTAGCAACACTTGTCCGGTAGAACCAGTTACACGTCTAGCTCGACGCACATAACGTAACAGTTGCTTTTCAGTCAAACCGTAGTTCATCCGCAGCTTTTGCTTTTCTTCTAGACGGATAGCATACTCAGAACGCTTCTTGCGGTTCTGACCATGCTGACCTGGTGGATAAGCGCGTCTAGCGCTCTTACGAGTTAATCCTGGCAAATCGCCCAAGCGACGTACAATTCTAAGACGTGGCCCTCTATATCGGGACATGAGTTTCCTTAATTTAATCCTGTTTAAATTTACCCAGACATACTATTATAAGTACCTGGAATTCACAAATGCAAAAATCATTAGTCTGATCAGCAAAATTTTATCTTAAAAGCAGCAGTTAGGGAGCAGTATTCTCTTGTACCTTCTTCAAATTCCCTGATTTGCCAAAGATTCGCTGCACATTTGAGTTAGCATAACTTTGGGTGTTTGGAGAACGGCAATGTGTAGAAAACAGGATATTGGGTTGGAAAAACAAAAGTTAGCTCTCAAAACTCGCCTCCTGCGGCTGACAGCACCTGCTTTGGCTGTGGCTGGGCTTTTAGGCATAAGCCCCCCTAGTGTGGCTGTTACTGCCTCGTACAACAATGATTATCGCGCCTGTGCAGGTAGACTCGTCAGTGTAGGGTTGACTCCCGAAGCAGCAGCTGAAGGTTGTGCGACGGCTTTGCGTCCCAGAGATTTATCTGCTTGTGTGGTTGATATTAGCAAAAATACCCAAATCACTGCTGCCGATGCCTTATTGGGCTGTAGACGGGCGAGACAGCCGAGAGATTTAGGTACTTGTGTAGTTGCAGTGAGTAAAAATACTGAAGGGTCAGTTAACCCAGATGTTCTAAACTACTGTGGTCGTAGTTTGTTACCAGTGCGCTTTGCTCAATGTGTTGTCGGTTTGCGTAGTGAAATCAAGGAGCTACCTCCTATCCAGGCGCTAGATACTTGTATTGATGGTAGCGATCGCATTAGTGGATTTACTCCTCCATCCAGCTTACCAAATCAACAAGGAACCCAGTTCAGTCCTACTTTTGAGACTCAACCACAGCAAACAAATCCTAGTCAGTGATGAGTGCTGATGGTAATTGGTAATTGGTAATTGGTAATGGGTAATGGTAGAAAACAATTACCCATTACCACTTCAACCAATATATAACTCAGCACTAATTTCTTTGTTCTGCAAAAACTAGTTGACCTTCTTTATAAGCTTGGCGTAGAGCGATCGCTTCTGCTACGATTTGTTGGGCAGTCAATCCTTCCTCATCCATCATTTTTTGCAAAGTTGTACCAGTTTGTTCCGAGGCTTCGTGAATGGGGGGAATTTGGCAATATCTACCACCATTCTTTAACCTGCGCCAAATACTGGGTTTTTTCGGTCTAGCTGCCCTTGGAGTACGCTGTTTTTGAATCAAGGTGCGTACCGTTTCTTGGTTAATTACACTGAAATCTAATAGCTTATCTATAACTTTTTGATACTGCTTGTTTCTTTCTGCTAGCTGATATATGGTTCTAGGCTCAACTTGAGCAAAATCCTGCGGCTCAAACTTCCCAAAGGTAGCAGCAATCTTGAGGTATTTCTTTTCCTCACCTTGCCAACCATAATTTAATAGTAGTTTTTTATACTCTCTTATCGAAAGATTGTGTTTCTGTTCAGCTAACCAGAAAGCATGACGTAAAATTGTTTTGGTAACATCAGCAAGGGTTTGAAAAGAAAATTCTGCGGCTGTATCAGCATCTTCTTGGGTGTATGGCTCAAACTGGTGTGAGTTGATTTGGGTTGCAGTTACACCCTGTATTGGTGTCATCATAGTAATGATCTCACAGTAGGGTTTTTTGTGGCTGAATTGTTGCTGGCAGTTGTTTGACCCCAACAAAGTTGAATAGCCAAAACGAAAAAGCTATTTAGTACAATTGTACTATAAATTTTCAGAAAAAACCCTCAACATGGCCAAATTTTGCGCGAATTGTCAAAACCCTTGCTGGTATAGGGGTGTAGGGGTATAGGGGTATAGGGGTGTAGGTTTTTACTAAGTAGTAAGTAAGGACTCTAAAATTAACGAGAAAATCATTATTTTATTTAATGAATGCTTGGTTGAGCTTGCTTGTTTCTAGTATTCGCTTCGTGTTTTTCTCTTTGGCGTTGTTGTCGCTCACGGTCAGCATCGGTTTCGGGAATTAGCTTTTCTAGAATTTGGGTGATAATTGGTAAAAAACCGATAACGGCAACAACACCAATAATATTGAACACCATTTGGGCGTTTGCTACTTGCCGTCCCACATCATCACCAGAGATTGCTTGTGTTAATTGAGCTAATTGAGGAGCAAGCAAAATGCCGATCGCTGCACTAGCTAGGTTAAAAAATAGATGGAATATCCCCGTCCGTAATGCAGCGCTACCTCGTCCGATGGTAGAGACTAAAGTATCAGCACAGGTTCCCACCTCTGCACCCAGCATAATGGCAATTCCCGCCGGCAAGTTAATTAAGCCGGAACCTGCTAATGTGACAACGATCGCCACCGTAGCCGAAGATGATTGAATAATTACTGTAAAAATAGCACCAATTACAGCTCCCAAGATTGGGTTACGTCCCAAGCGTTCCATCAAATTCAAGAACGGCTGATATTCCCGAAACGGTTCCATTGCTGAATCTATCGCTTCGAGTCCGTAAAACATCAACCCAAACCCTAACAGAACGATACCTAGAGATTTAATTTTGGCTGTTTTCCCCAAGAAGAACACCAACAACCCTACCATCATCAAAATCGGGACGTATAGTTCGATATTCAGAGAGATGATTTGCGCTCCCACGGCTGTACCGATATTGGAACCCAACACCACACCCAGGGATTGGACAAAAGTGAGAATCCCCGCACTCACCATTGCAATCACTAAGATGATAGTGACCGATGAGGATTCGAGGAAGGTGGTAGCGACGATTCCTGTAGCTACACCTGCAAAGCGGTTAGTAGTAAACTTGCTGAGGATGCTCTTCATGCGTTCCTCCCCCACATCTTCGAGTCCTTCAGCCAAGCGGGTAACACCGTAGATGAACAAGACTAAACCTGCGATCGCTCCCATAGCCATTTTAAAAAAGTCAATCGCTTCTTCCTCCTTTTGCTCCTGACTCAAAGGTAAATCAGGCTTTTTATCTTCAGGTTGAGGCGTTTGTGCATGAGCAACTGTGACTATGGTGTGTGAACTTAAAAACGGAAATTGAGCAGTGAACGTAGGCGGAAAAACCAGTCATGTTGCAACTAAAAGCATAATACTCAAGTAGTTGAGTATTTTTGGAGGCAACTGCTTTAAGATAAACATTGTTATTTTCCTAAATTAATTATGACCTGATCAAGGCAATTTTTATGAGCAAAACTAACATTATCCAAGCATTCCGAACACGCTTAGAATATCCTGAAAATTTTATTCTCGTCTCTTCTGAAAGATACAAACTGATGTTATGAATCAAGAAATATTTTAGGTTCATTTTTTGTTAATCTAAGGTTAATTAATTATCAAATCAATCTTAAACATTTGATAACCGTAAACTTAAATCCTAAATCAACTTTAAATAGTATCAACACAAAAATAACCCTTAAAAACCTCAGCGTACCTCAGCGTTTAAGATAAAAACTTTCCATCTCTCCACATAATGAAAAACTCGCTAGCCAGACAATTAACTTTCCCACTAGCGAGATATTCTGTTATGCAATTTTGCTGCTATTGCCAAATATAAATAAGGATAAATAACACAATCCAGATAACATCAACGAAGTGCCAAAACAAAGAAGTTGCATTTACGCCGAAGTGACCTGTATCGTAGTTATGAGGAATAAACGATCGCACAAAAATCATCAACTGTAACAAAATCCCGGTCAAAACGTGCAAACCGTGGAACCCTGTTAACAGATAGAACATTCCGCCGTATACGCCATCAGTAAAGCCAAACTCCAAACTCTTCCATTCAATGGCTTGTCCTAGCAAAAAGTAGCTACCCATAGCCATTGTTGCCAATAAAAAGACGCGGAAACCCACAATATTTTGGCGTTTGAGGGCGACTTCTGCGAAATAAATTACAAAGCTACTAGCAACTAACACAACTGTATTAATTGCTGGGGCTGTCACTTCTAAGCCTTCCACACCGACTGGTAGCCAGTTAGGAGTGGTGGTTTTGTAAACGATGTAGCCAGCGAAAAAGCTTAAGAAAATGACACTTTCTGATAGTAGGAAGACAATAAAACCGAACATTTTATTGCCTTCTTCATCATGTCCATGTTCGCCAGCATGATGAGGAGTTTGTTCTAACTCTTCTGGAACGATATAGCTGTCCATTGGTGGGATTTTGATTGTGTAAACTTGCTGGGGGAGATGGTTTGTAGTAGGTACTTTAGTGTTAAGGAAAGAAGGACTAAAGTCCTTACTACGAACTTATTAGTGATGGGTGTTGGCTTGGGCGATTAGGGGTTCTGATTTGCCGTAGCCGTAGGGTTCAGAAATGACGGTGGGGATTTCTTCAAAGTTTTCTACAGGTGGGGGAGAAGATACTAACCATTCCAAACCAATCGCCCGCCAAGGGTTATCGGGGGCTTTCTCGCCGTGCATCCAAGAAACCACCATATTAAAGATGAAGGGTAAGGTGGACATACCTAATAGGAATGCACCGAGACTGGCAATAATATTCCAACCTTCATATTCTGGGGCGTAGGAAGAAACTCGGCGTAGCATCCCTTGTAATCCTAATGGGTGCATGGGGAAGAAGTTGAGGTTAGTACCGATGAATGTTAACCAGAAGTGCAACTTACCCCAGCCTTCGTAGTACATTCTGCCGGTCATTTTAGGGAACCAGTGATAGAGGGCTGCATACAGACCCATTGTCACGGTTCCAAACAGGACATAGTGGAAATGTCCGACTACAAAATAGGTGTTGTTGACATGGACATCAACGGGTACAGAAGAAAGCATAATGCCGACAATACCCGCGAAGACGAATAAAATCAGCGCACCCAAGGCGAATAGCATGGGGGTGTTGAGTCGGATTTTTCCGCCCCAGACGGTGGCTACCCAAGCAAATACTTTAATACCTGTGGGGACGGATACTAACATTGTTGTCAGCATGAAAAACATCCGCATCCAAGCAGGTGTACCACTGACATATAAGTGGTGTACCCACACAATGGCGCTGACTACAGCAATTAACAGGGAGGAAATAGCAACTACTTTGTAACCGAACAGAGGTTTACGAGAGTAGACAGGGAAGATTTCCGAGAAGATACCGAAGACGGGGAGAATGATCACGTAAACAGCAGGGTGGGAATAGAACCAGAAATAATGTTGAAACATCACTGGATTTCCGCCTCTGCTGGGGTCAAAAAAGCTAGTCCCCACGGTGATGTCGAGTAACAGCATGACTGCGCCTGCTGTTAGGGCTGGTAAGCCAAACAATTGGATAATCTGGGCGCTGAATACTGCCCAAACAAATAGAGGCATCCGAAAGTAGCCCATTCCCGGCGCACGCATCTTGACGATGGTGGTAACGAAGTTAACCGCCCCCATAATTGAGGACACACCGGAAATAGCTACCGCCAATAGCCAAATTACTTGCCCGTTGATTAAGTTCCCTGTGGGATTTTGCAGACTGACTGGAGGATAAGCCCACCAACCAGCTTGCGCTGGGCCACCGGGGACAAAAAAGCTAGCCATCAAGAGAATCCCGACGACGGGAACCATCCAGAAGGCGGCGGCGTTGAGGCGCGGAAAAGCCATATCCCGCGCCCCAATCATTAGGGGTACTAGGTAGTTAGCTAGTCCCACAAGGGAGGGGAATGTCCACAAGAACAGCATGACTGTGCCGTGCATGGTGAACATTCCGTTATATACGGTGCGGTCAATCAGGTCTGATTCGGGGGTGATGAGTTCTCCCCGCAGTATCATGGCGAAGATACCGCCAACGAGGAAGAAGACAAAGGAGGTAACAAGGTATTGGATACCGATTACCTTGTGGTCGGTGCTAAAGCTGAAATATCGCTTCCAGCCTCCGGGAAATTCATTATGAGGCTTCTCTACAGGGAGATTAAGCCTATCTATGGGGATGTTTGTCATAGATATAGGGGTGTAGGGGTGTAGGGGAAGAAAGAATTTTTGTTTGATTCATTCTGTCGTAATTGCGAACTGCTTTAGCCTGGGTAATTAACCAAAGGTGCGGGGGCGGGTGCAACTGTTGGCCAGCCGGTTTTGACTGGCTGAATGATGCTTTGGGCATATTCAGCAGCAGCTTGGTTGTAGGCTGCACCTGGTCTGTGGGCAGCGACTTTGGTTAGCCATTTGTGATATTCTTCGGGGGATTCGACAACTACATTGGCCTGCATGGTGGCGAAGTATGTGCCGCTATATTGGGAGTCGGTGAGGTGATATTTACCTTCGCGGATGGGGGTAAATTCAAAATCAATTTTGTGGTTGGGGATGATGTCTTGCTTGAGGCGGAAAGCGGGGATGTAAAAGCCGTGGAGGACATCTTCGGAATGTAGCGCTAATTTGACACGGCGATCGCTTGGTAAATGCAGTTCGGTACTGGTAACGTTCTTGTCAGGATAGTGGAATACCCATGACCATTGTTTAGCAATTACATCAATCTGTTCTTCGGGTTCAGCTATAGCCTCTTCAGTGGCTGCGTAAGCTGATTCCATTCCCATCGGGTTATGCAGGTGTACCAAGGCTGTAGGGCCTTGAATGCCCATTTGGTCGTAAACTTGGTAGCTATAGTTAGCAATCCAAAATACCAAAAAAATGGGGATAGCTGTCCAAACTACTTCTAAGGCGATATTACCCTCAATGTGGGGGCCGTCGCTGTAGTCATATTGCGCCGCCCGATGGAATAGTAGGGAATAGAAGAGAGTGGCAGTAACACCAAGGAAGATGAACGCACCCACAGTTACCAAGAAGCTGAACAAGTCGTCAATTAAGCGAGATTCGGCAGCCGCTTGTGGGGGTAGCCAGGAATAGGACTGTTCACCTAGCCAAAAACTGGTATAGGTCACGGCGATCGCGCCTATTACCAATGTAAATATGTTGTATAGCTTACGGATCATCATAATTGTCAGTCATTAGTCATTGGTTCTGGATTGGGTATACCTGACTATGCTTTTCCTAGCCTCCAGCGTCTGGAAGACTACTTCAGCATGGTGTTGAGGTCTTCACCTAAGCGCAACAAGCTATCTGCTGTGTTGTGTACGCCAAATTCGGCTGCTAATTGCGCTCCTAATGTGCCGTGGAGGTACATGATAAACATGATGGCTAGGCCAGCTACTAAATAGGGCAATTGCACTTGTCTGTCTTCGCCTTCCGACCAGACGTAGCGTTGCCATGCCCGCCATAAGGTCATGACAGCAATTAAACCTAAAAGAAATACTCCACCTACGCCATGCCACATCATGGTTTGCATGGCTTGTAATCCCCAATCACTTTTGATATCTGGTGCTGGCGCGGCTAGAAACATTTCATAAAAGCCGGCGGCTACTGTGAAAAATGTGACGATGGTGGAACCTACCATGTTGTACCAGCCAACGTCAAAGAAGTTATCCCGTTCTACAGTAATCGCCAAAAATTTGAATACCCATTTTTGCCAAGGGAAGAGTACGCCGACGATATCAAAGGTAATGCCGATGATGAACAAGCCCAAGGTTAGGTGAACTAGGTTTGGGTGAATGGGAATGCTGTAGGGTAGACCGTTGGGGCCGAGTTGGACGTTTAATTGATCAATTAGTTCTGGGTTCATGGCAAAATTCCTTCTTTTACCGCTTCAACAACTGGTACGGTGTGCAGTCCATATACCCACACCAATTCATCACCGAGATATACCTGCAAGCCAACAATCATGGTTAATAGCAACCCAGCACCCAAATAATAAAAGGGGATTTTTTGGGGGTTGCGTAGACGGATGACATAGCGCCATGCTGTGAGGACGGCGATAATTCCCGACAGTGACCAGCCAAGTAAGGTGTGCAGATTCAAGACTGATTTAGCTACTTCGTAGGGTTTCGCCAAGCCTGCTTCAAATTGACCAAAGATAATGGCAATAAAAATGGCGATCGTTGCCACGAACATATTCCACCAACTCACCTCAAATAAGCGAGTTTTACCGGTGAAATAACCAACTACATCACAAGCAAAAGCAAACACCACCATCGCAATCACGAAGTGAACAACGATGGGATGTATCGTATCTGGATATGGCAAATTGTGGTCGTTTAAAGATGTAAGAAAATCAAGCATTGTCCTCTCCTAGACATATCTACTGCACCGTAGCTAAACTTCAATGATCGGCATTACTCACATCAAAAATATGCAGCTACCAATGACCGGAATTTGTTTATCAGTAAGGGGAAGTAAGAAGGGGAAGTATTTTGACTGTGGTAGTCTGTTCATCCCTTTAGCTTCTAAGTTTTTCCCTCTTATTTATTAGATTTACGTGGCGAAGTCCGGTCACGCCAGTATCAGCCTTGTTCTCAACAAATTTGATGAGGCTATTATTTATAGTCAATGATTGAGCTTAATTCATTTGTTCATGCTGATACGCTGCAACAGCAATTTTTAATTTACCTAACAAAATGGCTGTTGGCTAATTGGTGAGACCTATCTATTAGCTTAAGGATTTTTTTAATAGTTGTCAAAAGTAATTACAACATTTTATGAAAATATTTTGAATAGCAAAGGTCTGCGTTTTATAATGTATCTTGCCTAGCTATTTTAGTATATTACCTATACAAATTATTTAATTGTGCAATAGCAACATCTATCAATTATTAATTTGTGATTAACAATACAATTGCTATTTTTTAGATAATAAATTCCACACTATTGATAATATAAATCATTTGTGCAAACATCATCACTTTAATGGGCAATGCCCACGCTATATATATTGATTAAATCATTTGTGCAAAGTTTTACAATTTATATAAACTGTTTTCCATCCTTCTTTACTGGCTGTCAAACGTCAAAAAACCTTGTACCAAATTTGTGTCAGCAAGTTTTTTAAACTCATTTTTTTATTCTTCAGAAATTAAACACACTAGTATTAACTCGTGTTCTGTTTATGCGTCAAAATTTTTCTCAATTTTCGGTTTAAAGCACATTGAGAATGATAAGTTGGATTATAACTCTCGTTGTCGCGTTGAAGCGACCAACGGGAATACAATACTTCTGGTAAGTATTACACCTTTCTAGAGTCAATTATCAGTTGATAGCTGGATTATTATCAGGTAAAACATAAACTTCAAAAATAGCAGCTACTTCTTGCTTGTCCAGTTTGCCTGCAACAACATCTAAAACTAGAGCCTCTGCCTCTTGTTTAGGAAGACAAAAACGATATCCATTCATTTTAAAAAAGGTAATTGTAGTAGCCAAAGCGACTCTTTTATTGCCATCAATAAAGGCATGGTTCTTAGCTAAATGATATAAGTATGCTGCTGCTTGTTCGTAAATAGTTGGATGTAAAAATTCTCCAAAAAAGGATTGATATGGTTGAGAGAGGGCGGAATCAAGTAAGCCCTCATCTCTTAAGCCAGTAGAACCACCAAATTTCTCAATGAGGTAAGCATGAATAGCTAAAACTGCTTCTAGGCTTACAAATTCAGGACTCGGCGAGTCTGCGGTACACATCCGCCCATTCCTCAAAAGTGTCTAAAAATGCCTGCATTGCCTTCCCCGTAGAAGCCATTTTTGGTGAAGATTCGGGCAATTTCACCCCATTAGGAGGTTCTCTTAGCTCAATATCCTGATACTGCTGAAGCTGCGTCAATATCTGATTAAGCAATTCCGAATTTTGAGTCAGTTTTTTAACCTCATGAACAGAATCACGAGCATTCAGAACTTTGGCAGCAAATTTCAGAACTTCTACATCCCGATCTTCTATTAGATTATCAACTTCGGGTGCAGTAAATCTGAGATGCTCTGCGAAGTCAGTTTGCAGGACAAGCCTAGCAATTCTGTACTTTTGGGCTAAGGGAGCATAACTCTTAGCGATGAGATGAAGTCTAGAAATATTTGCAGGCAGACTCGTGCCAACTGAATGCAGTTGGTTCTGAACTTCCAAAGGTAGAGAACCATCCATTTGCTGTAAAGCTGTAAGGACGGCTCTGAGAGTGATTGAGTCCAGAGCGTTCACTTAGCAATTCCTACCGGTGATAGTGAAAGCAGCCCAGTAATATGGGTGCTTATATAGTTTATCATCTTGTTTTTTTAGACTTAGTTTATCACGCTCAGTTTCCAGAAAAGGTCTAATGTTAAGTTCAAGGCATTTCCTTGTTTATACCAAATGTCTTTATCTTCGGGGTTGAGAGATAGTGCTTTTTCATAGCTAGAGATTGCCTCACGATACCGATTGAGTAAAATGAACTTAATGTATTAGCTTTGTTACAGCAAACCAGACTTCTGGTTTAGCATAAGAAAAATATGCAAAGCAACAGTTCAAGAAAGATTTTCCTGAGTCAAGCCAATAGTGAGTCTGTAATTTAAAAGATTAATACTATTGTGCCTCTGTGTGAAACAAAGTGTTTTCAACCACAGAGGCACAGAGAATATAAAGTTACTGATTGAGGGAAGTAAAATTAGACTAGAAGGTTAAGCTGGTCGCAGTCAATAAACTCACTTAACTACATCAAAAGATTTTTTGTTATTGAATCTCTGCACTGCTAAAAGTAATAACAAGTTTGCAATGACTAGAAAGCAAAGTTTAATCTTTAACGATGTGCATGAATACCAGGTGCATAAGCTTCAATGACTCTGCCTGTACGGGTGCAACTAATCATCAAGTAATCACAACTACGACATTGTGTTCTTGTTAATTCACTCTCAGATAGATAATAACGTTCAGCATTACTACCGCAATTAGGGCAGTAAATTTTTTGTGTTATTTGCATTGAAAAATCCCTGGTTTTAACTACTTGAAGAATATTTCCTAAATCGAACCAAAAAAAGTTTTGGTTTGTCTAAATTAACAACCAAATTTAACTAAGGCTGTTTATTTAAGTAAGATTTTACATTTGAGCAGATTTAATAACTTATATCATTATCGTCGTATTTTGGTAGTTTTACCATCTTACTTCGGATATATTGAGTCCATGTATTCAGGCAATGTTTCATCGATATTGACTGATCCCCACTGCTAATGCTTTGAGATAGATCGTAAACATCTATTAGAAACGTGCAGAAAGGTATCCTTGTATTCAAAATTTAAAAGCAAGAAAATACTGTATATTTAGTAACAGAATTATTTTCTTAATATTTGCTTAAGGTTTTTCTGACAAGATTCTAAAGAGAGAATTTGAGGTTTGTAGCCTTCGCGTAGCGTCTGTCTACGAAAGGCTACGCGATCGCACAGAGGACTTTAGCCCTCACGAAAGGACTAGTAATTGGTGTAGGTTGGGTTTGACTTGGTTCAAGCTAAACTACTGGTGTGGCTTTAGTTTTAAAGAAAGGACTAAAGTCCTGACTACGAACTAGGGATGGAAGTAATCGTAAATGGCTTGGGCTAGACGTGGGCCGATTCCTGGGACTTCGGCTATTTGTGCGGGTGTGGCTTGGCGAATATAGTCAACGGAGCGAAAATGAGCTAGTAGCTGTTTTTGACGGTTGTGTCCTAAACCGGGAATTTCATCTAAGCGCGATCGCTTCAATTTATCACTGCGTTGTTGACGATGGAAACTGACGGCGAAACGGTGCGCTTCATCCCGCAATCTTCGCAGCAATTGCACTCCTGGTTGTTCCGCATCGGTTTCTAAGGGTTGGGATTCACCGGGTAGGAAAATCTCTTCGCGTCGCTTGGCTAAACTGATTACCCGCAAATCTTCTAGTAAGTTCATCTCTTGCAAAACAGCAATTACCGAGGATAACTGTCCTTTTCCGCCATCTATCATCACCAAATCAGGCCAGTCAGGATTACCCACCCTGGGTAATTGCGGATCTTCTGCATACTTGCGGAAGCGCCGTTGAATGACTTCCGCTAAACTGGCAAAATCGTCTGAATGTCCTGTGGTGACAGTAGGATTTTTAATTTTATAGTGACGATAATGTTGCTTGGCTGGTAATCCATCGATGAACACGACTTGGGAAGCTACCGCATTAGAACCTTGAATGTGGGAGATATCGTAACCTTCGATACGGTGGGGTAAGTCAGGTAAATCGAGAATATCAGCTAAATCTTGGGTGGCTTGATGATTGCGATCGCCCATTTTCTGCATTCTCTGCAATTCATACTGGGCATTGCGTTCTACCATCTCTATTAATTCTGCCTTAACTTGGCGCTGGGGAGTGAAAATAGTCACTTTCCTCCCCTTACGCTGCGTTAAGACATCGGCTAATATTTCCGCATCTGCTAAATCATGCTGGACTAAAATTTCTGTGGGAATTTCTACAGATTCAGCAGTTTGATAATGTTCTTCTAATACCCGTTGTAAAATCGCTCCCGGTTCAGCGTGAGAGTCAGCGACAAAGGCTAAACGTCCCACCAATTGCCCAGCACGAATCTGAAATAATTGGATGCAGGCGTGTTGTGCGTCAGCTGCTAAGGCAATTGCATCCCGTGAAACGGTATCATCTGGTAAGGAAACCTTCTGTTCCGCCGTCAGAGATTTTAACCCACCTATTTGATCACGAATCCTTGCGGCTACTTCAAAGTTCAAAGCTTCCGCAGCTTTTTGCATCTGTTCACTCAGGATATCAATCAACTCCTGAGTCCGTCCTTGAAACACCATCGCCACTTTCTGGACAGTTTTGCGGTATTCTTCTGGTGAAATCAATTGTTGACACACCCCTGGACACCGACCTAAATCATAGTTTAAACAAGGACGGTCTTTAAATAGTGGTTGTGGGCGTTGTCTCAGGGCAAATATCCGCTTAGATATGCGTAAGATTTCTCTTAACAAGCCTGAATCAGTATAAGGCCCGTAATATTTATCTTTTTCTTTGCCTAATTGTCGTTTACGGGTGATGAAAATGCGAGGATAGTCTTCTGACCATGTGATACATACGTAAGGGTATTTTTTGTCATCTTTCAAGAGGACGTTAAAGTATGGCTGGTGCTGCTTAATTAAGTTGGCTTCCAGCGCCAAGGCTTCAGCTTCGGTATCGGTGACGATAAACTCAATTTCCGTCACCTGCTTAACCATTGTGGCGATGCGTTCAGTTTTGTTGTTACCGTCACGGAAATAGGAACGAACGCGCGATCGCAACTTGCGTGATTTCCCGATATATATTATGCGATCGCTTCCGTCCCGCATGAAATAAACGCCCGGTTCCGGTGGAATCTCTTTTAGACGAGCTTCCAAGCGTTCTGAATCTTTAACCAGTGGTATTATTTGAGCAGATGTTGTCACAATTTCAAACAGGTAATCTCACAAATTTACCTATCTTTATTTTAAGAAAAATAGTTGCTTTGTGCCGAGTCTACAGGTTTTTACCTAGCAAATATTTAGCTTATTTTTGCTTTATCTTATGTTTATACTTATACTCATACAAATTATCTATGAAGTTGCGCTAAATAAAAAAAGGAGTAATGAACTCCTTTATTATGTCTATTGTTTTGTATTTAAACCTGATTCTTAACGAAAGACTTTTTTAGACTTGCGTTTTGTCACAACGAAACCGACAATACCTGCAAGACCAAGAACAACAGAAGGTTCAGGAGTTGATTGTACAGGAGGTTGGGGTGTTGGTGGTGCTGGTTCTGATGGAACTATACCTTGGAATCCTACTTCATAGTTACCACTGTGAGATAGAGTATCTGTTCCCACCAAGGCAGTTAATCCACTCCTTGTAGCTCTGAAACCATACAGATAGTCAGTAACTCCATTATAGGTGTACTTAACAACTTCACTGGCTTGGAATCCATTAGGTAATAGGGAAACAATTGAAGATAATCCTGAAGTGGGATTAGCGTAGTAAGCTTTTAAATCGAAGTGACCTGCTAACCCAATTGTGATGAAGCCAGTTGTATCATCTTGGTTAACGTAAGAGATATTAGGGTCGCTAGTACGCTGAAAACCCCTAAGCTGTGCAAATAAATTGAAGGCATCAGTAGCTAAAGAAGTTCCTACTAAGTCGCCTTTATCCGCATTAACTAAAAAATCATTAAACCACCTTGTTGCTAAAGTGTTAGCCCCATATGTAGTGTTTAATGATTGCCCAAACCAATCAATTGCTGTCAGACTGCTGAGAGTTAAGATTTCACCGTTAATTGTTCCTGATAAGGTGGTGTTTTGGGAAAAATTAAAATTAGGTAGTTCGCTGCTGGCGCGTAACTCTACGTTACCAGTAGGGCTTTGAGCATTGCCATCTAAAACTTGCTGTACGTTTGTCAAGTTGCTGGGAATAAGTACAGTGTTATTACCCTGAACACCATAAACAAAATAATCATTGGCAGCTGTACCACCGATTGTTACATTAGTGAGGCTACCTGCTTGTGCTGGAATGGCGATCGCACTCATACCAGCAGTTATCGAAGCGCCAAGCACAAGTCTCTGAACAATTTCCTTCATTGATTGATTTCCTAATTAGCTAGTATGTATTTATACTTCTCCTGCTTCTAGAATTGGGTTAGCTTAATTAAGGGCTTGAGCTTTTCAGCAATTTATCTCCTTAAAAGCCTGATTCAGTATCTAGCAGTATTGAGTAGCTGAACATACAACCTAGTTTAGGAAACCAGGCGACTTGATTGGGTAAAGTTGCGATGGAATCTTATTAAATAAATGGCAAATCTTGTTCTACATATTTAGGTATAAACACTGAATTATTGCATAACTAAATAGTTGACAAGATTCCCGACATCTTAGAAGCCAGTGGGACTTACGCAAGTGTCATCATCAAACTAACTGTAGGGTACGTCAGACCCAATAATTTCATACACATTTAAGGATTTTCCACATCTGACGCACCCTACCCTAAGTGCTAGTTGCGTAAGTCCAGGCCAGGAATCTGAAGTTTAGTAAAAATACTTGTTTTCCAGCACTGTTGTTTGACGAGTAGCTGAATTATACTGCAAAAGGTATTCACGGGCGATCGCTTCATTACTCCTGAGCATTTCTACTTCTTTTTTACCAATTTCCGTATCCGTAGATAGCAAAATTACTTGATGGCTAGCGGCGGGAAAGTATTTCTCCACAAGGTTTTGGCGGTGGGAAGAATCAAGCCTAGCCAATGGCGTGTCGATTGCTACTGGTAGACGCAAACCAGAGACTTTAGCTAGTCCCCAAAGGAAAGCTATTGCTAGTAGTTGTTTCTCCCCTGCTGACAGGCGATGTTTGGGGACTGGTTTACCCTCAAAATCGAACAGAGATAAAGCAAAGGTGTTAGTATCAATAGCGATGCGAAACACTAAGTCTGATTTATGCAGTAGGTAGAGGAAACAATTCTTTACTTCCTCTTCTAATTTATTGAGTTTTCGCAGAGTTAATTTTTCCCGGAAAACTTTCAGCGTTTCTTGAACTTTGGTTGCTGAAGTAATAATATGTTCTCTATTTTTCTTATCAATATTTTTATCGGTATATTCTCTTAATTCTGTTTTAGTTTTTTCGATAGTCTCTGCTAATTCAGCTAAAGTCCGGCGAGTAGTTTCATAATTAGCCTTAGCTTGGACAACTTGGTTTTGTGCTTCATCCACAGCCGCACGCAACTTTTGATAAGCTTCTGGTTCGGCGGCTGTCTGCACTTGTCTGGCTAGAACAATGAGTTCTTCTTCTAAATTTTTGAGATTAGCTAATTGTTGCTTTGCCGAAACTTTAGCATTTTGCAAGTGATATCTTATATTATCTAGCTGACTTAAATTTTCCTCATCAGCTAATAGCCAAGGTGCTTCTGCTTGAGAGGAAAATGCATATAAATTATCCGCATCTTCAGTTAAAAATGATTGTATTTTCTCAACTTGTTCGGAAGTAATGGTTAACTCTTTTAACCATTGCAGTAAGCGTTTATCTCGCTCAATTAAGACATCCCTAGCTAACTGTACCTGTTGATGACGAAATTCTTTCGCGCCTTGTGCTTGGACTTGACTGAGTAGATTAGGAATTAACGCCAATGGTAATACCTCAGCAGCTAACTGACACATTGACTCTCTGATAGTTTCGGCTGCTTGATGTTTTTCCTTTTGTTGCTGTTCTAGTTGGCTGCGATCGCTAGCAATTTTACCACCTTCAGAAACAAATTTATTCCAGGCTTCTTGTTGGATATTTTCTAATTCCTCAACTTGATTTTTTAAACTAGCTAATTCTTGCTCTGTGAATTGATAATCTTCTTGCTGTTTTAATAACCTTGTTTCAATTTCTTGTAGGGTGTTTAAATCTTGGGTATCCGCAAGTTCTTTACGCTTACGGTTGACTAAAACCTCTAAATCAAGTGCTAATTTATCTGGTAATTGTAGCCCTA
The DNA here is from genome assembly GCA_036704005.1 of Leptolyngbyaceae cyanobacterium. Taxonomy (GTDB): domain Bacteria; phylum Cyanobacteriota; class Cyanobacteriia; order Cyanobacteriales; family Nostocaceae; genus Trichormus. Next base: position 19,551 of record DATNQO010000044.1, read on the forward strand.
AAAGTCCACGAATAGCTTCAATTACAATTTGTGGTGGTGATTCCTGTTCTGCAAGGTTCCTTACTTGTTCACCATCGAAGAGAAACAAATTAGAAATTCCTAATGGCAGAAGGTTTTCTATATAATCATCCCAAGTATTCATCAAAGATTCAACAGGCCAAGTATCGTCATCGCCTAAAATTCCCAAGAAATCTTTGCCATCTTTAGGGTTTTTTTCCCAAGTTCTCACAATCCGATATTTTACTGGCTTATCGTCTTCAATATGTTCAAAAAGTAACTCAATTCTGGTTTTTTCAGCAGGGTTAGCTTTACTATTAACACATTGATTTAAAAAATCACTATAACTTAAATTACCCCTTGTCGAACATTGGGCGCGTTGTCCATATAATGCCAGACGGATAGAGTCCATGAGGGTAGTTTTTCCGCCACCATTCATCCCTCCTAACAGGATAATTGGATGAGGATTATCTTCAATTCTTGGGTCAAGATTGATTACTTGTCTACCCGCGTAGGGTCCAAAATTTTGTAGAACGAGTTCGAGAAATATCATTGTAATTTAAGAAACATTATTTTGGGCGTATGTAATTTGCGGCTACACATCGTCCAGGGCGAATGTAATTCGCAGCTACACAGGCAAAGTCTGCCTACGCAGACTAATTAGAGATTAACAGTAATTAACCCGCGCAGGCGGGTTTTGTTTGTGTAGCCGCGATTTCTAATCGCTAGGTAACGCGAATTAGAGATTAACAGTAATTAACCCGCGTAGGCGGGTTTTGTTTGTGTAGCCGCGATTTCTAATCGCTAGGTAACTAATCATCTGGTAAAGTTAATTCCCACGTAGACATAAGAGATTTTTGTTGATGGTGAATAGCTTGATTTCTGATGTAGTTAGCAACATTATCAATAGCATCACTACTAACTGTAAAAGCACCATAGCTACCTTGCCATTTGAAAAAATCGCCCGGTTTTACTTCATGGGTTATGAAATGTGAGGAACTACCTTTAATCTGCTTAATTAAGTCAGATACGTTGATAGTTGCTGGAAAGCCTGTTAGTAGATGAACATGATCTTCGATACCACCAACTGCAATTACCGTGCATTTTAATTTCTCACATTCTTTAATAATTGCTGCATACAGTAACTTCTGAATATCTGGTGTGATAAGAGGTAATCTATCCCAAGTTGCCCAAACATAATGTAGATACAATTGTGTAAAATTTGCTCTCATGATTTTGAACCCGCGTAGGTGGGTTTTGTTTGTGTAGCCGCGATTTCTCATCGCTAGGTATAATTTACTTTGTCTGGTTCTTTTTGAATTTCCTATTTCCCCAAGCCTTCGCCTTAGTATCAGATTTGCTTGCGTCAGTTTGTGTATCGGGTGCAATGGTTTCCTGATTGGGTGTGGTAAAATCGCCTAAAGTTAGCTGTTTGACTTTGGCAACATCACCTTGACTAATAGCTTGACTTAAATTGCGTCTTAAATGAGCATTTTCAATAGCTTCTTTAGGAGAACGGGAACTAGACTTAAAACATTTTTCTAAAGACTCATATATTCCTACACGCTTCGTTTTTTTACGAAATTGCCATTCTGTGCTTAAAAGTTTTGACATGAGTTCTAAGTGCATCTTGTCATCAGCACAGATTTCTTCTAACACAGCCCATTCATCGCTACCTAGTAATTTTTGATCAGCGCCAGGGCGTGGATCTTTGAACTTTTCACCAGTTACTTCTTCATAGATGCGAGGTAAGCTATCATCAAACTCATGTCTTTCTTCCAACCAAATACGACGAATTTCACTGAGTTCTTCCACAGTTATTAGGGTGATGTCGCGCATATTTTGTGGTGCAGTTTGGCGGATTTGTTTTTCAATAGTTAATAACTTTCTTAACCAATCTTCCCGCGCTTCTTTTACATAAGGGCCAGGAATAGGCTCAATAGATATTTCACCTTCTAGATTACGCTCATACAATTGAACATCTCCATTTCTGCGGCGAAAATCTCGGCGATCGCGCGTTTCTTCTGCATCCAATTCCTTACGAAAATCGAGTAGAGGCTGCATCCACTCTTTTTCTTCATCATTCTGAATCATCGCCGCCAGAGATTTATCCTGACTGACTAACGTACAAACCCAACAACCAAAACGAGAGCTACCACAACTAGGTGTAGAGGTATCAACAACTAAAGGACATTCATTATCAGCAGAAGCGCCTCGATACATAGCGAATAAGTCTTTATTGCTATATCTCCAAGGATTTTCCCATTGCATGAGATAAAGCCAAACCTCATCATTTTGCCAATCTTCAATAGGGCTATAAATTAAAGAGTTTGGTAAGTGCATATTAGGACTGAGGCGATCGCGTACTCGCATAGCTTCCAGTTTTTTCATTCTGCTGGCGCGTCTTGTACTTTCTGCCTTACGAGTGCCTAAAATAACAATTACTTCCCCATTACTACGAATTACATCACGAATAAAGCGATTTGACGGGTTAATTTTTAGACGTTCTGTACACCAGCGAAATTTACCTCTTGGTGCTGGATAACCTTTACCAATCAAACCAACCCAAAATGTTTCTTTAAAGTCTGGCTGTAATAGATGGGGTTGAAATGGTAATCCTTGCGCTTGGGCTTCCAATTCCATCTGTTTTAACGAATTACGTACCCAAGCAGCTACAATAGGATTTTCTACCAATGTATCTGTAGTAATCACATATATTGTTTTATTCCGTTTTTCTGGAGGTAATCCAGATATCGCATTCCAAACGAGCTGTAGAGTTGCTGTACTATCTTTTCCCCCCGAATAACCCACAACCCAAGGTATTGCATCTAAACAATACAATTCTTGAATTTCTGTGGTCAGAGCTTGGATATCTTCTACTAAGTCTGCTACAGTACGTGTTTGCTGACCTTTATTTTCTGGCTGTTGTGTGGTACTCATTTCCCCTTTCCTCCGAACAAAAGAATGTCACCTCATCTATGACTTTTAAGCAGGCAAGATTAGCCCACACGGAATCAAATCCGCGTAGGCGAAATTAGTTGTTTTGCTAAACTCCTTCAGTTTAGGGTGCAAAACTTGATGAGCTTGCTTGCAACAATAAATATTTGATTGACTCTATATATATTTACTGCAATTTTTAAAAATTGTACACTTTTCTTCTAAGTTTTTTACACATTTTTCAAAAACTAATATGAAAGATAGTACATCTGATCCAACTGCTGATATAGCTAGAGAGTACCTAGAACGAGAAAACAAAGAAAAACAGGTACTAGCTTTACTTTTAGATAACTTTTTACAAAGAAAAGACCAAATTATTGTTCAAAAAACGGAAATGGGCGGTACAGAGGCTTATATAGGGTCTGTAACTCTAGAATGGTTTGCGGGTCGGGTTCACTTCGCCTCTGGTTTACCTCTGCTGCAAAAAAAGTACAACCCAGAAACAGATAATATCGAAATTGACGCTGATAGTATTGACGAAATTCAACAACGTCCCCTTGACTGGTCGCGTCAAGCACCCTTAGTTCAGTATTTAGCAGCGAGAAAAAATCATAAATTCCCCCCAGTATTAGTAGTAATTAATCAGCCTTGGGTTGATGATAATAAAGCGGCTGAATGGGACGCACAAGGATGTGCTAAAAAGTCTACAACTGATTTTACTCCTTTGGATAAAGATGGTAAGGTCGGCTTACTCAATGTTTCTGAAGATAATGTGACCATTTATGCACTTGATGGTCAACACAGACTCATGGGAGTTCAGGGTTTAATGGAGTTAATTAAAACTGGTAAACTTCAGCGATATAAGAAGGATAAAACGGCTGATGATAGTTTTATCACGGTGTCAGACTTGCTGGAACAGTATCAAGTAGACCCTGCTTATTTACAAAGCTTACCTAAAGAAAAAATTGGCATTGAATTTATTTGTGCTGTGAATGCTGGGGAAACTCGCACTGAAGCAAGGCGGCGAGTAAGGTCAGTTTTTGTTCATGTTAACTTAATGGCTGCACCTTTAACTAAAGGTCAGTTAGCACAATTAAATGAAGATGATGGTTTTGCCATTGTGGCGCGAAAAATTGCGGTGACTCACCCACTTTTGGAACAAAAACCAAACCGTAACCCCCGCGTTAATTGGAATAGTGCAACGGTAGCCACAAACTCTACAGTTTTGACAACTTTGCAAGCGTTGCAAGATATGTCAGAAAGATATTTGGGTTATAAGTTTCCCCATTGGAAACCTTTCGAGAAAGGTTTAATTCCCATGCGTCCAGAAAATGAGGAAATTGAACAAGGAATTGCTGAGTTCAGCAAACTTTTTGATAATTTAGCAAGCTTACCTAGTTATAAGATTTTAGAACATGAAGATACGCCTGTTTTGAGAAGATTTAGTTTTGAAAAGGGTGGCGGTGAAGCAAATATACTTTTCCGTCCTGTGGCGCAAGTTGCGATAGCACAAGCTTTAGGATTTTTAGTATTTAGGAAAGGTCTTTCTTTAGCCAGTATTTTTAAGAAATTGAAGAAATTTGACCAGCAAGGCGGTTTTACTGGTATGGAATACCCTCAATCTCTGTGGTATGGCATTTTATATGATCCTAATAAAAAGCGAGTGCAAGTTTCAGGAAAGGAATTAGCGGCAAAGTTATTGATTTATATTTTAGGTGGAGTTGAGGATTCAATGGAACGGGCGGAATTGCGTAAGGCTTTGGCTAATGCTAGGACTGTGGAAAATAAAACCATTGGTTTTGATGGTGAGTTTGTGGAACCAAAGGAAGTAGGACTTCCACCATTAATATAAATCACAGATTCAACAAGTTTTTTTCAGAGGGTTTTTACTGATTCCAAATAGCTTAGTAACGGCCTAGTATATTAAATACTTGACTGAAATTATACAATTTTTCCTATGGTTAACATCAACCAAGATGGTGCAAATACTATTCCACCAGAAGTTCAAGCTAACTTTAATGCCTTTCTTGAACCTTTTTTTTCTCAATATCATCGTGAGCGTTGCTATCCTGGGCTAATTTTTAGGCAGGGAAAGCGAACTATGCTGCAAATCAATGTACCTGCAAGTGATTTTTCTGGGCTTCTGCAAGCAAAACCATCCAAGGATAATGACCCTGATTCTGGAAAAAATCGCCCAGAAGTAAAAGGTCATGCAGAAGAAATTAAAGAATACATAGTTGAACGTGCCAAAAAAGAAAAGCCTTGGATTGTAGGAACTCTGACTGCAAATGTAAATCCAAAAGATATTACAATTATTAACTTTGGTAGAGGTATTTGTTTAGTTGTTATTCGTCGTGGAGTTAAATTAGACATCACGGATGGACAACATCGTAAACGTGCTATTCATGAATTAATAGAAAGTCCTGAAAGTTACTTAATTAGCGATGATGATTTTCCCATTACGCTAGTTTTAGAAGGTGATTTTCGCCAATGTCAGGCTGATTTTAGAGACATGGCACAAACAAGACAGTTAGATAAATCATTGCTATTATCATTTGGGGAATTTTCTGGTCGAGTTGGCATTACCAAAGAATTAATCCAAAGAGTGCCAATGTTCCAAGGTAAAACAGAAAAGATTAAATCTTCTCCGGCTACTAAACAAAAACTGATTTATACAACTAACTATATAGCTAGGTTTGTTAGTTGCGTTTTCACTAATGATCCAAATAGCCAATTGCGAGATTATGATGTTTATGAAGCATCAGATTCTCTAGTTATTTGCCTAAATAAATTTTTCTCACAATGTAGTAATACAGAGTATATTTTTGATACTCCAGTCGAGGAATTAACTGAGGATGAAGTAGCTTCTTTTAAAGAAGATTGTCTTTTAGGTGTAAGTGTTGGCTTGGAAGTGTTAGGACGTTTATTACATAGCACTTACTCACAGATGGATAACTATTTCAATGAAGAAAAAATATCGCAGCTTTCACAGATAAATTGGTCGAGAGAAAATCCTCTATGGAAAGATAACGTAGTGAGAATAGATCCAAAACCTAAAAACCCAGATAAACCCTATAAATTATCTACTGCGGCAAATGCTGTTAATGATGCAGTTAAAATGGTAATAGTTAGTTTGGGATGGATGTAATTAATTTTTGATTATCCACATCAGTTTAATTAAAAGAGGAATTTACTTAAGTCAAATTCCTCTTCTTTTTCATCTGTGCGAGTTCGTTCATAACTAAGAAATAGCAAAATTCGCTCTGAGTAATCAACTGCTCCACGCAACTCATTTTGTAATATTTCTAGCCCACCATTAGCATATTCTTCAAAAATTTGATTACGTAGAGTTTCATATTCTTCTTCATATATAGATAAAATATTGATTTCCTGAACTTCAGTTATTCCTAATAATTTAATCACCACATCATTTCCTACTGAAGCGAAGTATTCTAATCTGATTGGTGATGGTTCTCGTTTAGAGATTTCGCCCAAGGGTACGCGCTTTTTATGCTTTGCACCTAACGCAGCAGCAAACACTATCACATCAGCGAATGTTTGAAACGGCCCTGTACTACCATCTGAAGAGGTCAACGCTTTCACTAGATCCGCTTTATCTTTAGCAACCCTGATTCTACCCGTTTCTGCCATGTCTTAAATATCTACTTTGTCGCTATTGTAACAGAAGGGTACAAGTACGCCAATTTTATATGATTATTTTATACTAAGTGCAAGAGCGATCGCCTCCCTACTCCCACACCCTACAGAGGTAATTCACAATTACAAGAATAACTGGACATCTTCATAAACTAAGGATATGGGAAACCGAAAATTTACCGTTGCTAAATCAACCTCATCGCCTTCTTCGTAAGAATGTAACTCCCAAAGCCCTTTTTCATTCAACCGAAAACAATCTATACTAATTTTTTCCCCATCAATCAGAACATATTCTTGTAAAGTCTGCATCCGGCGATATTGCTTAAATTTAGCACCACGGTCATAAGCTTCTGTACTAGGAGAAAGAACCTCAACAATTAAACAAGGATATTGAAGAAATTTGTTAGCTTGTCTATCTCGTTCGTCACAACTCACCACAACATCAGGATAAAAAAACGGGCCATTCTCAGATACTGCTACTTTTGCGTCAGACATAAAAGCACGACAGGAACCGCCACGTAGATGACTTTTTAATGCTGATGCTAAATTTAAGGCAATAGTAGTATGACCAAGAGTTCCCCCAGTCATAGCAAATGCTTCACCATTGACATACTCATATTTAATATCTTGGCGTTCTTCCCATTCCAGATATTCTTGAGGAGACATATAATTTATGTCTGGACTCGCAACCATAAGCTACTCCCTTTTTTCTCCACTTTAACCAAGAAAAACCAATGACGGCTACTTCTGCCCATGTTACTGTAGCGTTGGGGCGAAAAGTGCCGTCAGAATAATCTGTGATTTTGGGTATCTGCAAAGGTTGAGGATGATAGCGATGGTGTTTCGCCCACCGTAGGCGATCGCTACTACAACTTTACTACGTTTCCTTTATATATCTCATCGCTTGTGAAACAGGTTATGCAGCTAACTTCTGTAACCTAACGGGAAAACATAGCGATCGCTGGTATAAGTTCGTAAGAACCACTTTTAATTAATATAGAGCATCCCAAGTAGATTAACACAAAGGGAAAGACTTTCCGCGCATGACGAGCCAAAATAGGAGCCATCAGAGGATTGCGTACCATATTATAGGATAGCAAACACCATACACCAACTGTACAATAGCAGACAGATATAATTACCGCTAGACTGGGAAAGTTACTGCTGGCAAACAGGGGGACATAAATCCCAATATTGTTACCACCATTAGCAATAGTTACAGCAGAAACACGGTAAGTTTGAGGATCGCGTATTGTTGCTAATAGAGATTTTTTGCGTCGTCCAGAAGTAGGAGAAGCATGGAAATCAATTGATACATCCTGTACCGTATCTTCTTGCTTCTCTTTAGTTAATAAATGATTAATACCGATAGCAATAGGTAAAAAACCTAACAATCCAATCCAAGATGCTGGTAGCATTAAGCCACCAAAAAAGCCGGGGAGACTAGCAAGTACCAGTATGGTAAAGCCTATAAATTCACCCAGAATCACATTTTGGGGGCGAAAGGTGCGGTTGACTTTGCCAAAGAAAGCCGTCAGATATAGATTATCATCGAAGGTAGTGGCGAAAGCGACAGAGATTCCCAGAAGAATAGTAGTGATGAGCCAAGTCATGGTGTTTGCTTAAGGTAAAAATGCCCCATTGTTGGGAGGATTTACGGACTATTTCCATCGATAGATGGATGTTTTGGTTGAGCAAGTAAGGTACCTTAGCAGCGCATGAATTTAATATTAAGTCTGGTAACTCGATAAAATCAAATCTTCTTTTTTTTTAAAACGATAAATAGAATTTATTATTAAGTATGTAGTAAGCACTTTAGTGCTGAGATAGTATATAGCGTTTCCTAGTCTGCTGAGGTACAAAGTTATCTGCGTGCATCTGCGTTCATCTGCGTTCATCTGCGTTTAAATATTCTTATCTGTACCTCACTGGGGTAAGAAAGGCTATAAGGACTAAAGTCCTTACTACGAGCTTATTTAGAGGCTATATGAAGATTAAGGCACTTTACCAAGCACGTTCTATAGCAATAACTTCGGTGTATTCAAACTCGTTGGGACTCTGTTTCACCAGAGGATAGATTTCTCCACCCAATTCGATGTAATCTTGTTCGCAATCTGGTTTAGAAGAGTAATAAATCAGCACGTATTCCCTACCAATTCTCTCTGCTATTTCTGCTTCCACTTCACCCCGCCATTGGGTTTTTGTCACCAATACTATCAATTGATTTGCTAATTCAGGTAAAGTTTGGGCAATTCTGCGGCGATAGGTTTCATCCAAGCTACCAAATGGTGAATCCATGACAATGGGGAAGGTGCTACTGTCGGGTACAGTTAAGATTTTTCTCTTCTCACTCCATTCTCTGACTTTATCAATAATGCTAGCAATAAAGGAGAGGCTGAGGATTTGATTTTCGCCAGTGGAAGCTGCAACTAGTGCTTCAACTCCTGATGTATTTTCTACTAGAGTTAATTCATATTTATCGCTGATTTTCGGTACATAGGGAGTAAAGGATATGGAGTTAAATATTTCTTGTAATCGCTTTTCCAATTGCAGACGAAATTGCTTTTCTTGACGGTTTCTCACTTCCGTTAATCGTTCAATTGCGTCTTGTGTAGCGTTAATGCGCCTTTGTGCTAATAGCTGTCTTTCTTCGTTGAGTTTTTGTTTAGCAATTTGTTTAACTAAAGCATCTATATCAGTTTTTAGATGTGCAGTTTGTTGTTGATTTGCACCTTGTTCTCGATTTAATTCATCAATTTTACCTTCAATCTCATCCAACCGCTTTTGTAAACTGCTAATTTCTTCATTCGCATCTTTCCGCAAACGTTCTTGAATAGTCTCTAATTCCTGCTCAACTTGAGCTATATTTTGACGTAACTGATTAATTCTTACTTGTTCCCTATCAACTTCTTCCCAAAATGCGATCGCCTGCTTATCAATCTCATCTACTTGGGCGCTCATGCGAATTGCCGTTTCTTCTACAGCCGAGGAACCCGCTTGATTTAACCAAAGACTCACATTAGTATGCGAGTGATTTCCTTGATGTAATTCTGCACCACAAATACAACGTCCAGACTTGAGTAATTCATTGATAAATTCCCGCGAAATTCCCGTTGTCAATTCACCGCGTTGTTTCAAATCCTGCATTATCTGCCGGAATTGAGCGGTAGTATCTGATAGTAATACGGTGTAACCCCGTGCAGAAATAATTTTCTTTAATGCTTCTCTAGTTTGTCGTAAGCTTTCTTGATTTGCCGTTTTTTGATTCTCTAATTCTTGTCGTCTCTGTTGCAGTTCCTTCGCCGCACTCAATTCTTGTAAACGATTACCCGTTTCTTTTTTAAAGGTTTGTTGATACTCCAACTCTTGCTTAATTTCTGCTTGGCGAGTGTTGATACGTTCAATTTCTTGTTCTAATTTTTCTTGTTCACGCAAAAGCTGTTTAATTTCCGAGTCACCAATAGCTTTTAACTCATTTTCTAAACTTTTCTTCGCCTCTCCCAAATGTCTAATCGAACGGTTAATTACTTCCACACCCAAAAATATTTTAGTCGCTTCCGCAATTTCCGCTTTTTTATCAGAACGCACTATTTCTTCTATGCGTTCCCCATCGAAGAAGAAATATTGATGTAAGCTGATAGGTAAAATTTGCCCGATAATTTCTTCTGGTTGCTGGCTGGGATAATACCATCTACCGTCATCCCCAGCAACCTGCATCAGTAATTCTGTTTTACCCACTGCAAAGTCGGTTTTATTTTTATAACCCTTACACTGGCGTTTAACGTTGTAGCGTTTACCTTCGTGTTCCCAGTTAATTTCTACCCAACATTCTACAGCCTGTCCAATTGTAGCTTCAGCGATCGCTCGTTTATTCACCAGTTGTTCTGTTGAAGCAAAAGCCGCACTAAACTTCTCATATAATACCCACGTAAAGGCATTCAGTAAACTAGTCTTACCTGAGCCATTATTCCCATGAATGATTGTCGTATTGAGAACATCTCCCCCAGCAATAACTATCTCTGGCGTTCTCCCATAAAATGACCGAAAATTACACAGCTTGATTGAAGTCAGCTTCATCGTACCGCTTCCTTCACAATTGTCAAAATATCATCATTGATGGGGCTATTACTTTTTTTATCTAGCCGACTTTTTTCCAAATGCCATACCCGCTCAATAATTTGCCGCACCTCCGGCGGAGCGTTAATAATTGGCTCTTGCACATCATCGATATTTTGCTCTTGGGACATCTTGATCTAGGAATACGTTATCCTTTATTTTAGCCGCCTCTATTGTTGATTCTACATCCGTAAAGCCACGATTAGTCTTATTTTGAACTTAGGCAAATTATGCCAGTAAAATTTTATAAGTTTTCACGAAAATGGCTTTATTTCTGCAATATTTGCTGATACAATAAAAGTCTAGACAATTTTCATCATAATGGGATGTATGCTGCTTTAAAAATTTTGCTAACATCCCATTATACTTAATATCATTATGGCATATTGCGTACAAATATTTCCCACCTCAAATAACAAATTTTCCGATTCTGACAATCTTGTGACTGACATCAATAAATAGAAGGACTAAACTAAACCTAACTTGAGATTATCGGGTTTCGCGCTCAACCCTCTACTAGTCAGCTTATCGAGCATTGAGCGGACTTGTACTGAGCGTAGTCCTTCGCGTTAGCGTCTCGTAGAGAAGTAGTCGAAATGCGTCTTCTAAATAATTGTGTCCACCTACTTAATAATTCATATCTTGCACCTTCTCAATAAGCAGATGGCGATGCACTCCCCACCCTACGAAATCATAAGGGTTTCAGGCTTTCCTTTTCGCAATAAGCTAATGGTACAAGATATAAGATAATGATGTGGATATGAAAAATACCGACTTAACCTGACCGGAAGAGGCAGGGGGGAAGGGAGCTTTCTAGCAGGGGGAGCAATCCCTTCCCCTCTGCGTGGAGCGGAGCGGAACATGGGTACAAGCCCCGCCCATAAGCGGGCGCTTGAATGGGGCGGAGTACAAGCTCCGTCTCGGTTTTCCCCCTTGCTCCCTGCCCCCTGCCCCTTTTCCTCTTG
>DATNQO010000045.1:0-19143 GCA_036704005.1 Leptolyngbyaceae cyanobacterium
GCAAAAAATATTGCTGCTATTGGGGCTGTTCTTGTAAACCAGCCTAGAGGCTCGAACTGTCTGTGTTGTGACCTCAGCACAGACAGTTCAGGGCTACTAAAAGCCCACACTGTACCGTCAGGTCAGTGTGGGTAGTTTACTTACTCCCACTTTAATATTTAATGCGCCATCAATATTTTTGTATGGATGATTTTAGGCGATCGCCGCTAGGGAAGCTGTTGATACTTGTTGTAGTTATAGATTAAAGTATTGACAAATGTATATACAAATTTTTGCACAGCCGTAACACAGCGAAAATAAAGCAAGAGGAATCTCGACACAACATTTTGCCTCACATAGAATTGTGTACTTTGTAGCGATCGCTAATTTTCACCTATCCTCAAACCTGCTGTAAATAATAGTCGAAACGCTGGCGCAATTGTTCAACTGTCAAATTCTGAGTCCAGTATTCCACAACTGCATGACCAAAAGCCCAGGCGTTGCGGTCTGGGGTAGCAGGGTTTTCTAACAATAGCGGCCACAAAGATAATAAATCAAAGTTGGTGCTAGAGTCTTCCGTTCTCAACAGCGAGAATAAATCATAAGCCATTTGCAGTTTACCGATAACGATGGGTAACTTTTCTACAGGAATTTGTTCTGCTAGTAGGTAAGCCAATGTTGGGGAACCAGTGGAAATGGTAGAAATGAACTGAAGCACAGGACTTTTTAATAATGCAGTCAGTCCTTGGGTTGTAGCCATTTGGAAGGTGTAATGGTCGATAATTTTGGCGGCTGCTACGGTACGGGCTTCTAAGTTACGCAAGAAACGGGCGAGTCTCAGTTGTTTTGCGGGTGCGAGCGCCTCTATTAATCCCAATGATAAAGCCTCGATTCCCCAAGCTGTTCTACCTGTTTGGGTATCGCTGGTAACAACGGGCAGAACTAAATTACAATAGTCTCCTAACAAATTAGCGCGGTATTCTGTAGCTTCTCGAATAGCAATTTCCTTCGGTCTATCCCCTTCTTGCCAATCATAAGGCGGTTGCCATTCACGGATGGGGCGCAAACGGTCTACTTGGGTAACAACTGCGATCGCCGGGATGTCTGCACCTGTGGCTTTGATTTCCTGCAAAAAGTCCACATCCATTTGCAAAGCTGGGTCAAGTACAGGCGTAACCAACAGTAACAAGTCGGCTTCAGTGGCGTAGTTGAGGACTAAATCTCGTAAATCTCCCCGCTTAACTTGTTCATATCCAGGCGTATCCAACAGATTCAAGGTTTCGCCATCTTGGGTTTGCCAGTGGTAATTTTGAATTTCTGCGGTGCTGGGTAATACATCCACTTCCGCCAGCTTACTTTGAAAGATTGTATTAATTAAACTGCTTTTTCCCGCCCCCGTTCTTCCTACCAGTAAAATACTGACTGGCTTCTGTTCTACCTTCTCGACTGGTTGGGCTTGTGCCAGAATACTTTCTAATGTCTGAGTCTTGGTTTTAGGTAAAGTTGGCGTGGAAACTGTGGTTGTGGGAATGGGTGGTGTAGTGCCACTGTAAAGTGCGATCGCCTGCCGACACAAGTCTTTTAACGCCGCTTCCCGCAGTAATTGCCCCAAATTCACCAATAATTGCTGATTTGCTTGACTAGTCGTCCCCTTAGTCGCCCGGTTAGCCGCAGCCGCCACAGGATTTAACAACCACTGCGCCCAACTCCAAGCCCGCCAAACCTTCCGCGCCGATGGTTCTAGTTTGCGGTAGACTTCGTATGCTTGGTATGCTTGCCCAATCGTCACCTGATTGAGTGCTGGTGATAACTTCTGCATCCACTGATCTAAATCATCTACAGTTCCCCGAATCAAGCCGTAAGCTTGGGGAACATAGATATTCAGTAGGGGATATTGCGCCTCTGGGTAATAAATCAGGGCGATCGCGCGAACTAAATCTTGACAACGTTGCCAAAATGTGTTCCAGTCTTCCCAAATTGGGCGATCGCTTTGTGCGGCTGTGAGAACTTCTTGCAATGCAGCTTCTACTTGTTGTGTCGTCTCACTGCTGATTGTAGGTGTAGTCGTATCATCCACCGCAGATTTCAGTTCTTCCCTCACCTCTGCTAAAGCAGCTTCCACTTGCTGGATAGCTGGTTTTGTCCACCTTACCAGCAACCAACGCCAAGCCACAAATAGCAGAGTAAACACACCCCAAACCCAATTAATCCCCCACTGATGAATCTGCATCCCTGCGGATACTAGCAAGAAAATGATAATGCAGGCGATCGGCGCTGCTAATACCACCCACTGCCACAGTTTTAAGCGTACCATTACCCTATACCTACCATAAAAAGTAAAAAGAAATTTGGCTTTCCTTTGTACTTTTATCTTAGAAGATGGTCAACACTCAAAAGCTCAAAATAACTCTCTGTGTTCTTTGTGTCTCTGTGGTTCAATAAATCATTTTTTACCACAAAGACGCAGAGTCACAGAGTATAGAACTTATAACCCCTCTTTCCCATTGAGTGATTTCTGGAAAATTTGAGGTTCTAGAGCAAGAACGGTCATCATAGGATTTGTAGGCAATACAGAATTAAAAAGCCAAGAGTCAAGATAAAAACTATCTGATTCTTGGCTTTTGATGTGAGTTTGTAGTAAGCACTTTAGTGCTTCAGGAACAAGGACTAAAGTCCTGACTACGAACTTCTTAAAAGAACACAAAAAAATCAATTATCCAAATTGACTATTAGTTAGTAGGGTGCGTCAGTATAAAAATTTTCCTGGTATGGTTAGGGTTTATTTTACTGACGCACTCTACATTTTGGATATTTTTTTAATTGCAAGTGCCAGAGTAAAAGATTTTATTAAAAATTTCTGTTGGCTGATGTTGGTTGGTCTAGATAGCCATACACTAAGCGAGAAACTTGATTGATGAAAGCTCTTGCTCTAGCATCACCAAAGGGTCTGGCTACCATAATTCCTGCCAAGTAGCGTTTACCAGAGGGGGTTTGGATAATTCCTGCATCTGCTAACACTCTTCCCAAAGTTCCTGTTTTATGAGCAATTGTTGCTCCTTTACCAAGACCAGCAGGCAATAAACTTCTGTTTTTACAACGTAGCATAATATCCATAACTTGAGCATTACTGCTAGCAGTCAGTAACTTATTGTTGGAAATTAAAGCCGCTAACCTGACTAAATCTTTAGGACTGGTTTTGTTAGTTCCTTTAAAGTCTCCTAGCAAATTGCGAATGATGGTGTTTTGTAATCCCCAGCTACGGAATTTTTGATTCAAAACATTTTTACCACCCAAGCGATCGATAATCATGTTGGTGGCGGTATTATCGCTGATAATCATCATTTTGCTGGCAGTTTCCATCAGACTATATTTTCTGCCTGGTTTTGCATATTGCATGGTTCCCGAACCGCCTGTCATTAAGTCGCGGCGCATGACTAAAGTTTCATTCGGGTTAATTCTGCCAGCATCTATTTCTTGGAATAAAGCAATGAGAATTGGGAATTTAATTGTGCTGGCTGCGGCAAATGTTTTTTCGCCATTGATATCTAGATATTCACCCGTTTCCATATCCAAGAAAAACATACCGGGTGAAAGAGAACGATAGCGATTCATCAATTGTTTAATTTTTGAATCTAGCTGGGATATTTCTCTACTTAAAGGCACGACTCCCGCAAATTCTAAATTCTGATTTACAGGAATGGTAACTTTCTCTTCGCTCGATACTGTATTATCCGCTCCCTGCTTAATGGCTGAGAAGTTGACAATCCAATGTGAGGCGGAATCCCCTTTAACTACTAATTTGTCGGGGGTGGTTGTATAACCGGGTGCTAACTCAATGACAATTCTGGCGGTATTATTCTCAAATTTGCCTATCCGAATTTCCCTCACTGCGGCTCCAAAATTTCGACGCTGAGTATTGTTTTGGAAACTTGTTCCCGGAAGGTCAATAACAATTCTGTCTGGATTACTAATTAAAAAGGCTCTGGGTTTAACTTCTGAGTCAGTGGTGATATTTAGTTGATTCCGATTAGGATCAAATTTCCATGATTCTAAGCGAGCTGCATTTGCAGGAGTAGATAAAAGAATTGTGCTGACTAAACCGAGTAAGAGGAAAGGTGACTTCATGCGTGTGAGTTGTGAGGAGCTACAGAGATTATTTGCATTATTTCCGGGACTTTTTTAATTGTTCCGGGAAAAGGGTGGTTTTGGCTATTTTTTGACATCGAGACGTTCACAGATTCAGATAGTTCCACTGCAAACTCAAGGAATTAAAGCTGATACTTTAACCTTGCTAGTAACGATTGGTCAATAGTAAATCAATATATTGTGTCGGCAACTTTTTGTAAAGGCATCAGTAATAAACGAAGAAGACAAAAACTATCCCTATCAAGATGACAATGAACCCTGACTGTGTAAATGAGAAAATCCCTGATTTTTACAACAAATTTTCTCACAGAAGCAAGGCTTACCTGAACTCCATTAGTTTGATAGATGAATTTTGACTAATACTAATCAATATGGCTGCGTTAGCGTAGCTTACCTGAGCGATCACCTACGGTGGGCGGAACGCCATCGCACCCCACTCTCTTAATTCCTCCGAGGGTGAAACCTACAAGATTTTTTAACTCAACTTCACTAAAAAATCATTAAAGCTTCAAACGCCACAGTTAAGTTAGAAGATTTTATGAACTATGAGGGACATATGATAAGTCTCAAAGGCTTTTTGTGTATATTTACACTTAACAGAAGATTATGTATTTACGTGAAAATTTAGATTTAATCTACAGTTATGCCTGTACCTGATTTGAATTCTACACCGAATAATTTTGCTGTGGATAGATTAGCTGTTGTGAATTATCCAACGAGTGTAAGGTTTTTGCAACAGCCTTTACACCCTTCGACTGTCAGTCATACAAAAAGATTAATAGATATTTTAGGAGCTATTATCGGACTTGTGATTACAGCCCTAATCACAATTCCCATAGCAATATTTACTATTATTAATGATCCGGGGCCAATATTTTATTCTCAAATTCGTTGTGGTCTCAACGGTAGACATTTCCGTATTTGGAAATTCCGTTCTATGGTGGTAAATGCGGATAAAATGAAGCATTTGGTGAAAAACCAAGCTCAAGGTCACATTTTCAAATCAGTGAACGACCCGCGTATTACTCCTATGGGGAAATTTTTACGTCGTACCAGTTTAGATGAGTTTCCCCAATTTTGGAATGTTTTGGTAGGAGACATGAGTTTGGTGGGAACCCGTCCACCTACACCTGATGAAGTGATTCATTATGAACCTCATCACTGGCAAAGATTAAGAGTTAAGCCAGGGATAACTGGAGAATGGCAAACTAAGGGTCGTTCTAACATCAAAGATTTTGAAACTGTTGTGCAGATGGATTTAGATTACCAGCGTCAGTGGTCTATAGCTTATGACCTGAATCTGATATTAAAGACTGTCTGGGTAGTGTTGAGAAAAAGCGGCGCTTGTTAGTTAACCTTTAACACCACTACCAATATCTGTTTCTACAATGTAACGCTGTAGGATGAGGAATAGTATCAGCACAGGTGCGATCGCAATTACTGAACCAGCAGCCACTAACCGCCAGTCAAGGGAAAATGTCCCCGCCAGTTTCGCTACACCCAAAGGCAAAGTATACAAGTTCTCATCTTGAATCACAATCAAAGGCCACAAAAAGTCACTCCAAGAACCGATAAAGACGAAAATAGCTAGAGTGACCATCGCTGGTCTAACTGCTGGTAGCATAATGTGCCACCACAAACCCAACTCAGAACTACCATCCATCCTCGCCGCTTCTTCTATTTCCTTGGGGACACTCATAAAAGCTTGCCTTAAGAGGAAAATGCCAAAAGCAGAAGCCAAGCTAGGAAAAATCATGCCGAGATAAGTATTACGTAATCCTAACTGTACCGTCAAAATGTACAGTGGAATCATCACTATTTGGAAGGGAATCATAATCGTGGAGACGATCGCAATAAAAATCCAGTCTCTCCCCGGAAATGATAGCCTTGCTAAGGGATAAGCAGCTAAAGCCGAAAATAAGAGATTTAAGCCGACAGTCAGCACTGCTACCAAGGTACTGTTATACAAATACTGGGCAAAAGGTAAAGCATTCCAGACCTGAAGAAAGTTGTCTACAGTCGGTTGCATCGGTATCAACTGCGGTGGCGACTGAAAGATATTTTCTGTAGGCGATTTTAAAGCAGTGCTGATGAGCCAGAGTAGCGGGAAAAGTGTGAGTAGAGCGATCGCTCCCAATAAACCATACATTACCAGAATTCGCCACCTTGAGTTTTGCATTTTCCAATTCATCAACTTCCCTGCCATCAAAATTCCAAGCCTACATCCACCCAAGTTTAGCTAAGATATGACGCTTCTCAATTCAATAGACCGAAAACTTCTGTACTAACTGAGAATAGTATTCTAAAATACAGTTTACCTGCAAGTATAAATAAAGCTAATTGTTTAGCTCGATTATAAAGTTCTTTCTCCCCCTCGTAATTGGATATTTTTTTATAGGACTTACGCAACTGGCATATTTTTTCTGTAGGGTGTGTGACTGGCGATAATATTTGAAAGTAGTCATGAGACTTGTAGCGTCACGCACCAACCACCAATTGTGACACTTGCGTAAGTCCTGTTTTAGTTGGAAGTGCTTTATAGCTTGCAGAATACGGGTTTTTTTTAAAAAAAGTAACTTTTTTTACGCATTTTTACGTAAAAAAATATCAACTTGATAGCTTAAAGTATTTATCTGTAAAATATTTAGGTGCTGTTGATTATGGGATAAATTATCCATTTATCCCCATTAATACAGCAGTTACCTAATACTCTCAAATCGCTGCTCTTAAGTACAAGTAAAATCTGGCTATGGCATCTTCTTCAGTTCAGTGGCAACCACAAAAAATTAATGAAAATTTACTCAGTCGCACGTCAGTTTTATACAATTCTTTAACTTGGTATCCCACAATTTATACTGGGATTTTATTTGGTTGTTTTGAGTCCGATCAAGAAGTTCAAGAGCATCCAGTGACAATGCTGACAAAATTTGAGCCAGGGGGCTTTTTTGAGCTACATGGTCATCCAGGTGGAGAAGAAATTTTGGTTCTTGAAGGTACTTTTAAAGACGAAATTGGCGTGCATCCTCCGGGAACTTATATGTTAAACCCGGAGGGTTTTATCCACCGTCCCTACAGCGATGAAGGATGTTTAACCTTTGTGAAATTACGCCAACATGGCGGAAAAACTCGTCAGCAAGTTAGAGTAAATATTTTTGAGTTGCCCTCGCAACCTGGAGTTATTCCAGAAATTCAAGTTAAACCAATCTATGAGCAGATAGATTACTCAGAGAAAGTCTGGATTGAACAGTGGCAGCCTGGTACTAGTTTATCTGATGTCGTCGAGACTGAGGTTAAAGAAATTTTTGTGATTCAAGGAACTTGGAGTGATGAGTTGGGGGATTATCCGCTTTACAGTTGGGTGCGTTATTCACCAAATTGCCCTTATAGCCCTGCTTCAAAAGATGGTTGTCTTATTTATGTTAAGACTTATCCTGCCGATAACACAAAGAGGTTTATTGTTGGCGAGGATTTTCAACAAGTAGGTGAAGACAAGTTAACTGTCAGAGGTTAACAGAAAACACAAGAAAATGTTTCTGTCAAGACTGCTTGTAGAGGCTGATCCCAAGCTTCTACAGGCAGTTGTGGTAAATAAGCGAAATCAAAGATAATGCCCATAGTTGGCTTTTTTGACCATTCTGGAGAACTCAACAGACGGTCATAGTAGCCACCACCATAACCCAGACGATAGCCTCGATAGTCGCAAGCAACGCTGGGAACGAGAATTAAATCAACTTCCTCTGAATTGATGATTGGTGCTTGCGGTAATGGTTCTTTAATGCAGTAAGCATTAGTATTTAAAGGTTCTCCAGGTGTCCAAGTATGCCAGTATAGGGATTCACCAACACAGCGAGGAAAGCCCCAACGGTGGTTAGTGGTGGCAAATAAAGGGCTGAGGTCTGGTTCTTGGCGAAAGCTGAAATAGGCAAGTATAGTTTTTGCTTGGGTAAAAAGCGGGGAAGATTGCAAGAGAGTACAGATGCGATCGCTTTTTTCTCGCCATTCCCAAACAGACATCGACCGCCGAGTTTTAATTAAACTGCGGCGTAGTTCAACTTTACTTTTTTGATAGTTACTTGCTTGGTTCAATTTTAGAAACAGGACGCAGTTGACAGTTGACAGGTTAAATTCACTGTCCACTGTCCACTGTCCATTGTCCACTCCCCTAATTAGCGTTTTGCCGATACCAATCGATGGTATTCTTCAATCCCTGCTTAAAGTCTACCTGGGCGGTGAAATTAAAGGCTTGCTTTGCCCGTTCGGTATCTAAACAGCGACGGGGTTGACCGTTGGGTTTATCGGTTTCCCAAATGATTTCTCCGTCAAATTCCATCAATTCACAGATGAGGGTGACTAAATCACGGATGGAAATTTCATAACCGGTTCCCAGATTCACGGGTTCAGAATCATTGTAGAATTGAGTTCCCATGACAATACCCCGCGCTGCATCCTCAGAATAGAGAAACTCGCGGGTAGGACTACCGTCACCCCAGACGGGAAGCTGTTTATCACCCCTGACTTGGGCTTCATAAACTTTGCGAATTAATGCGGGGATAACATGAGAACTTCCGGGGTCAAAGTTATCTTCCGGCCCATATAAATTTACCGGCAGTAAGTAAATGCCATTAAAGCCATACTGCTGACGGTAAGATTGCAATTGGACTAAAAGAGCTTTTTTCGCAACCCCGTATGGGGCGTTGGTTTCTTCTGGATAACCATTCCACAGGTCATCCTCTTTAAAGGGTACTGGGGTAAATTTGGGATAAGCACAGATTGTCCCTACACAGACAAATTTTTCTACTCCAGCTTGATGGGCTGCATGGATTAGCTGAGTTCCCATGATTAAGTTATCGTAGAATAACTCGGCGGGTTTTTCTCGGTTGAGTCCGATACCGCCGACATGGGCTGCTAGGTGGATGATGATGTCTTGTTGATCAACTGCGCGTTGGCAGTTTTCCCAGACACGCAAATCTAAATCGCGCGATCGCGGTACAGTAATCTTGGCTGTATCAGCCCCAGCCTGACACAGCTGATCTATTACCTGACGACCCAGAAACCCAGCCCCACCAGTGACGAGAATTCGTTTATTTTTTAGTTCTAAGGAAGTCATATTTTCATCCTTGGCAGATTAATCAGAAGTGGAGTACACCCAGTTCTTGACGAATAGTAGCAAGATCCTGCGGTAGCAATGAACCATTACCATTAGGTGAAGTCTGACCAAGGGCTTGCAAGTCTGCTTCTACCATTAACGCCACCAGTTCCTCAAACGTGACAGAAGGCTTCCAGCCTAATTTCTGTCTTGCTTTTGTGGAGTCACCAATTAATAAATCTACTTCTGCGGGGCGGAGATAACGCTCATCAAACTCTACATAATCTTGCCAGTTAAGATTGACGTGATTAAA
Organism: Leptolyngbyaceae cyanobacterium; assembly: GCA_036704005.1. Lineage (GTDB taxonomy): Bacteria > Cyanobacteriota > Cyanobacteriia > Cyanobacteriales > Nostocaceae > Trichormus. Next base: position 9,525 of record DATNQO010000045.1, read on the forward strand.
TGCCAATTCTAAAAATTCACGTACAGAGTGGGTTTCCCCTGTAGAGATGACATAATCATCTGGTTGGTCTTGCTGCAACATCAACCACATGGCCCGGACATAATCCTTGGCGTAACCCCAATCTCGCTTAGAATCAAGATTACCCATATAGATTTTTTTCTGCTTGCCTGCAACAATTAGAGCCACGGCTCTAGTTATTTTGCGGGTAACAAAAGTTTCCCCACGACGGGGTGATTCATGGTTAAAAAGAATACCGTTACAAGCAAATAAATTGTAAGATTCACGGTAATTTACTGTTTGCCAGTGAGCATAGACTTTTGCACAAGCGTAAGGGCTACGGGGGTAAAAGGGTGTAGTTTCGCTTTGAGGTACGGCTTGTACTAAACCATACATTTCTGAGGAACCCGCTTGGTAAAAGCGTACTTCAGTACCTGTACGTCGCTGATAGTCACGAATCGCTTCTAATAACCGCAGGGTTCCCATGCCTACAGCATCTACTGTATACTCTGGTGAATCAAAGCTGACTCTCACATGAGATTGAGCGCCCAAGTTGTAAATTTCCGTAGGTTCAACTTCTTCTAAAATCCGGCGTAGCGTCGTACCATCGGTTAAATCGCCATAGTGTAGAAATAAGCGTACCCCTTCTTTGTGGGGGTCTTCATAAATGTGATCGATGCGGTCAGTATTGAAGGTAGAAGTTCTGCGAATGATACCGTGTACTTCGTAACCTTGTTCTAATAGAAATTCGCTTAGATATGAACCATCTTGACCAGTGATACCAGTTATTAATGCTCGCTTATTTTGGCTCATACTTTGTGTATTTCCTTTTGCTGTGATGAAATTTTGCAGGTCAATTGATACAACCTAACAGGTAATCACTAAATTACCTAACGGTGAACTTACGTGTTTTAATGAATACGTGGATTGTATCGTAAATAAATCTACTTAATATCAAGCTATTTTTGCCAAAAAAGTTAGGGCTTGAGTTTGACAAGCTAAGTCATTTGAGGCTTCTTACCTATGTCTCAAAGATTTGACTGATATTTTTCTTTGCTAAAACTTTACACAGATGCCAGTTTTATTAAGCCGAAATTAATTCATATAAGCATCTAGCTTGATTACAGATCCACAAAGGACAGGGATCACCAAAGAAAGTAGCTAACAATGTATTTTTGACACTCCTCGCTCTAAAGAGACGAGGATTCTTGCTTCATCCGTCCTCTCTAGAAATCTGAATACTAATATTCAAATTTCTCCGTTTGGATACGTCCACAAGCTAACACGGACTGCCCGACCGCGTTTGAAAAGGTTTTTAATTTCTGTGTTTACTCCCACATTTGTCAGCCACTGCGTTGGACGGGTTCCCCGGCATAAAGCAAGTGGCGGTACAAGATGCGCTGATTTATACTACCTGTCTTTCCGGATCAGGATCAGTCCGCTTGACCTACTTCGTCTTTTATTTGTGCGCTTTACCGCTATTAGTTATACTACCACAAAAGCCGCCCTAGAAAGACGGGGCTTTAAACCCAGTTTTTCGGTAAAAATCAGATTTGATTGCGAAAAAATCTCATTACCTTTAGGGCGATGCACTGGCGACGGTGTTATGGTTTTGTAAGGCTACCTACGTATATTTCAAAAATCCATTGTCAGTCTTGGTGTGTAGACTAATAACCATTTATTATACCAAAATCAATATAAGTCAGAATATATAATAATGTAAAATCTCGAATGAGTCATAAATATTATTTGATTTTAGTTTGCAGCTACGATATTCAAATTAATTAAAGATATATATTTGATAATAGTAATAGGTAGATATTTTTCTATTACTTATTATCAAATGCACATAATATTAATTTCCTTAAGGGGCAAAAAATGCCCCTAGCAAAAAGAAACGTTTTTGTCAGTACGCTCCGTTATTTTTAGGCATGACTACCACATCAATTGTTTTCAATATGATCCATAGATCCAACCAAAGAGTTCTAGATTTAACGTAATGTAAATCTATTTGCACTCGTCGGGGATAGGGAATGTCATTACGTCCAGAAACCTGCCACAATCCAGTGATTCCCGGTTTAATTGTCAAGACTTGCTCAATATGATGACCATATTTTGGTAATTCTTCTTCAACTAGCGGACGTGGGCCAACAACACTCATATCCCCTTTTAAAACGTTCCAGAATTGGGGAAATTCATCCAAGCTAGTGATTCGCAAAAATCTACCAATCTTCGTAATTCTGGGGTCTTGTTTGAGCTTAAAGCTGCTTTCAAATTCCTGTCGCAACTGTGGCGATGTTTCCATCATCTGCACGAGGATTTCGTCAGCGTTGCTGACCATTGTCCTGAATTTAATACAATTAAAGGGTTTGTAGTTCTGACCGATTCTTTCTTGGACATAAAAAATTGGGCCTTCTGAGCTTAAAGCAATCAGCAAGGCCAAAATTAAGTAGACTGGTGAGAAGAGAATCAACACCAACAACGAAAATACAATATCAAAAAGTCTTTTCGCAAACTCTCCGTTGATACCTTGCAAAGACAAACCTTTGGGTTTGATTTTAGGTGTCTTTGTTTTTTGACCACGCTTGACAGTAGAACGCATAGACGAGCTAGCATTTTGCTGTAAGCGTCGCTTGCCGGAGAGGAGTGAACTCTGGGCAGTCATCATACTCCTTAATAATCCACACCACACATAGTCCCAATCTTAAAGCCAAAAGGAGGTGCTTCTGGGGTTAAATTGCCAAAAGCATACAAAACAATTAAAAAAAATTTGCCTAACCTGCTAAATTAGGCTTTTGTTGATGGCACTGGTCGATAAAATCTAGATAGCGCTTGGCAAAGTTTTGCGGGGAAAACTCAGCAGCGTGCGATCGCATATACTCAGGGTCAAGAGCATCTTGATACATTTCAAATTTCTCCACTGCCTCCACCAAAGCTGCTTCTGTTTGCATTTTAAAAAATATACCTGTTCCTGTATCTTTATAAAATCGTACATCCCTAACAGTTTCCGTTGCACCCCCCATACCATAAGCAATTACTGGAGTTCCACAAGCTTGTGCTTCTACCAAAGCTATGCCAAAATCCTCACGGGCAGCATAGACAAACGCCTTGGCTCTGGCCATATACTTTTTAACTACATCATCAGGTTGCCATCCCAAAATTTGAATATTAGAGTTAGCTAGCTGGCGAATCTCTTGCATCTGTGAACCTGTACCGATAATTACCAATGGTCTTTGTAATTTATTAAACGCCTTAACAATCAAGGATACCTGTTTATAACTCACTAATCGCGAAACTGTCAGATAAAAATCCTCTTTTTCTGGTAAAAAAGGAAACTCTGCCACATTGACCGGGGGATAAATAACTGCGGCTTCCCGGCGATAGCAACGCCATATCCGCTTGGCTGTGTAATGGGAATTGGCAATAAAGTAGTCCACTCGGTTAGCACTTAATACATCCCATTGGCGGAGACGATGCAGCAAATATCGGGTTATCCAGCCAGCTACGCCACTCCCTAGCTTGCTGTACCGTAAATAATCAAAGGTTAAGTCCCAGGCGTAACGCATGGGACTATGACAGTAGCAAATATGTAGTTGGTCAGCAGTAGTTAAGACTCCTTTGGCGACTGCATGGGATGAAGACAAAATTACGTCGTACTGGCGTAAGTCTAATTGTTCAATCGCCAAAGGTAAAAATGGCAGGTATTTTTGGACACCCTCACGGGCGAAAGGCAAGTGTTGGAGAAAAGTTTTGCCAATCTGACGTTGATATAAATAACTTTCAGGGTTTATGGACTCAAAGTCAATGAGGGCGTATAAATCGGCATCAATGTGATTCAGGATTTCTCGCACCACGAGTTCTGAACCACCAGTGGCTTTTGGTGTCAGCCACTCATGAACAAGAGCATATTTCAAGGGCACAGCTAACTTTAAGATGTAGAAGATAACTTAAGCAATGTGTGAGGTTAACTGCAAAGTTTCCCTTTGTGACCAAGACATGGGAAGCCCCCAGATAAAACCTCAAGACGTAATTCTTTCACAAGAGGTTCCAGAGGGATACAGCAACCTGATAACCTCAAATGAGAGGCTAGGGGTTGGGGATGAGAGGCTAGGGGTTAGGGGTTAGGGACTAGAGATTAGGTACAAAAATTAGCTTGACGCTAGCCTCTAGCCTCCAATCTCTATCCAACTTCTAGCCTCTAATCTCTAGCCTCTAGCCTCTAACCTCTTCCTGTCCCTAACATAGGTAACGTATGCGAATTTTAATTATCGGTGGTACGAGGTTCATTGGTGTTTATCTAACTCAAATTCTTGTGGAACAAGGACATGAAGTAGTTCTTTTTAATCGTGGTAATCGACCGCTACCAGTTTTACAGGGAGTAGGACAAATTATAGGCGATCGCACCGATGCTACGCAGCTTAAAGATAAATTGTCACAAGAAAATTTTGATGTGGTTTTTGACAATAACGGGCGGGAGTTAAGCGATACTCAACCACTGGCGGAAATTTTTCAAGATAGGGTGCAGCATTTTGTTTATATGAGTTCTGCGGGGGTTTACCTCAAATCTGACCAGTTACCCCATATCGAAGGGGATCAGGTAGACCCCAAAAGCCGCCACAAGGGTAAACACGAAACTGAAGCCTTTTTACAACAAAAGGGATTACCCTTTACTTCGATTCGCCCTACCTACATTTACGGGCCGCTTAATTATAACGATTTAGAAAGCTGGTTTTTTGATCGCATTGTACGCGATCGCCCAATTCCTATTCCCGGTAACGGCTTACATATCACTCAACTTGGTCATGTCAAAGATTTAGCCAGGGCCATGTCGCAAGTGATTGGGAATCAACAGGCGATTGGACAGGTGTATAATGTTTCCGGCGATCGCTATGTCACCTTTGATGGTTTAGCCCGTGCTTGCGCCCAAGCTGTCGGCAAATCACCCGATGAGATTAAAATTATCCATTACGACCCGAAAAAATTTGACTTTGGCAAACGCAAAGCCTTTCCCATGCGGTTACAACATTTCTTTGCCTCAGTCAACAAAGCACAAAACCAGCTAAATTGGCAACCCCAATACGATTTAATTTCCGGGCTAGCTGATGCTTATGAAAACGATTATTTAGCAAATGGACGGGATAAAGCCGAGATAGATTTCTCTGTAGACGAGGAAATTCTCCAAGCTGAGTAAATGAGTGGTGAGTTCGATGGATAAGATTTGACCCCTCTCCAAACCTCTCCCCTAAAAGGAGAGAGGCTTAAAAACCCCTCTATTAGCCCAGTCCCCAGTCCCTAGTCCCCAACCTACTCTACCTCACTCAAAGTTTCCGGTGCAGATGGTTTCTTCTCCTTAGCAATTGTACGTTCGTACCAATTCATTAAGGGCGTAGTAGATATGCCATGTATAATCACAGAAACTACAACGGTGGTGTAGGTTATCCAAGCAATTTGTTCGCCTGCTTCGTCTTTTAAACCATTACCTAAAGAGTAGGCAAGATAATATAAAGAACCAACACCACGAATACCAAACCAGCCAAATAACCAACGGGTTCCCGGATGGAAGTTGCGGCGGTGGGAGTCTAAAGGACGTTTGCCAATGGTGCTAATCCAGGCTCCCACAGGCCTAATAATTAAGAATAGGAAAATCATGATGATCAATGACTGATAGCCATAATCAGCTATTGGGTTCCATAGCAATATTGAACCTAATAATAAAATTGTGCCAATTTCTAAGAGTTTTTCTAATCGTTCGACAAATTCTAATTGTGCTAATGGTCTTTCAGGATTGCTATAACTATCTTGGACAACTAAACCAGCGATAAATACCGCCAAAAATCCATAACCATTAACAAATTCTGTCATAGAATAGGTTAATAAAATTGCACTGATAGCGACAAAATCTTCCATTAAGGCATCAGCAGAACGGCGATTTTGCACTTTCTGGTCAATCCAAACTATGGCTTTACCGACAATAAAACCCATGACTAAACCAGATGCGATCGCCCAAATTAAATCAACTGCTACCCATTGTTTAAACCAGTTGTTCCAATTATTATCTTTAATGGCAAAAAGTCCAAAATAAACAAAGGGAAAAGCTAAAGCATCATTTAACCCACCTTCGGAAGTTAAACCGAAGCGTAACTCATCTTTGTCATTAATATCTGTTAGTTGAACTTCTGAAGCTAATACTGGATCTGTGGGGGCAAGAATGGCTCCTAATAATATAGCTTCTCCCCAACCCATGTTTAATAAAAATCTCCCTACAACGGCTATGCCAACAATAGAAATAGGCATTAAAAAGCCGATGAGACGGCTTGTAATATCCCAAACACCACGTCTAAATGGATTTATAATTTTTAATCCACAGCTAAAGACGGAAACAATAACCACAAATTCTGTAATCTTCTCTAGTAAGGCGGCATTAAATACATCATCTTGCCGTAATCTTATTAAATTAAAGGCGTAAGGCCCAAGAAGTACACCTACAAATAAATATATCAGTGCAAAGGATAGGGGCAACCGCGAAATCCAACCAGAACCTAGTGTAACTACTAGTAAAAGTAGACCAATTACAAATAGTTCAACAATATAACTGTCTACCATATAAGTAAGTATAAAAAAATCAATCAACTAAGTTAGTTTAGTAGCGATCGCCTATTAATCCAAAATATCCAGGGATAGATTTTATCAATAAATTTTCCAGTTATTTCTACTTCTGTTAGCTTAGTGGAGATAGTGCCAATAGGAGCATTTGTCATGAAACTTCCAGATAGTCCACAAAGTCCAAAATTTATGCAGCTATTGCAGTGGATTTATCAGCCATTGCAATTAATGGAAGCATCTGCCAAATCTCACGGTGATTGTTTTACACTGTGGCTAACTAATCAACAGCCAATGGTGTTTTTAAGTAATCCTCAAGCAGTGCAGCAACTTTTTACTGCGCCATTAGAACAGTTAGATGCTAGAGCTTCAGCCCAAATTTTACAACCTTTATTGGGGGAAAACTCTTTACTGTTGCTGTCTGGAGAAACTCACCAACGTCAGCGTAAGTTATTAACGCCACCTTTTCATGGCGATCGCATGAGAGCCTACGGCGATATCATTACTAACATCACCACAGAAGTTATCAGTAACTGGAAACTAGGTCAACCTTTCTCTGTGCGTAATTCCATGCAGGAAATCGCCTTGCGGGTAATTTTACAAGCAGTTTTTGGTTTAAGTACAGGAGAACGTTACACCAAACTAGAAAAACGCTTGTGTGACATTTTAGATTTAACTGCTTCTGGCTTGCGTGCGTCTCTGTCCTTTTTCCCTGCATTACAAGTAGATTTAGGTCGCTGGAGTCCTTGGGGAAATTTCTTGCGTCAACGAGAGGAAATCAACCAACTGCTTTACGCCGAAATTCAAGACCGCAGAGATCATCCAGACCCATCGCGGACTGATATTCTGACCTTAATGATGGCGGCGCGGGATGAAAATGGCGAACCCATGACCGATGTCGAGTTACGTGATGAATTGATGACTTTGTTAGTCGCTGGTCATGAAACCACCGCCTCAGCTTTGACATGGGCTTTATACTGGATTCACAAACTACCGCCAGTGCGTGAAAAACTTGTGGCTGAGTTAGATAATTTTGGTGACGGCGACTTAAACGAACTCACTCGCCTACCTTATTTAACGGCTGTATGTCAGGAGACATTACGCATTTACCCCATTGCGATGGTTACTATTCCGCGTATTGTCAAGACACCTTTAGAAATTGGCGGTTATCAATTCGCACCGGGAACAATGCTTGTAGGCTGCATTTATTTAATGCACCGCCGACCAGATTTATATCCCCAACCGCAAGAGTTTCAGCCAGAACGGTTTTTAGAAAAGCAGTATTCCCTATACGAGTATCTACCCTTTGGGGGCAGTAATCGGCGCTGTTTGGGTATGGCTTTTGCCTTGTATGAGATGAAATTGGTGTTGGCGACAGTGCTAAAAAATCTAGATTTAGCATTAGTGGATAATTATCCAGTCAAACCCATCCGCCGAGGTGTCACCTTAGCACCTACTGGCGGTAAATGGTTAATTGCTACTGCACAGCATCAAACAACAAAGAATGCGGTTGAGGTGTAGTTGATGGTGTAGGCGATCGCATCTATTATTTCATGTGGTGCGATCGCTCACAACCACCACAAAAAATCCCCTACTCAGCAAGATTCTTTAATTTTGAATTTTGAATTGGTATGATTCCCTCACACAACTTTCTATCCTTCGTACTGGCGATCGGATTTTTCACATAATATTGCAACCACTCACAACCCCTTACCAACAATTGGTCTAAACTCTCCACCGACCACAACCGCACCGTCTTGTCCTCAGAGGCTGTGGCGACGGTTTTGCCATCAGGGCTAAAACTCACACCCCAAACAATGCCCTGATGCCCTTTCCATTCCCGTAATGCTTGCCCGTCGATTGTCCACAAGCGGGCTGTGTTGTCAGAGGAGACCGTGGCGACGGTTTTGCCATCGGGACTAAAACTTACACCCCTGACCCAGTTCTGATGCCCTCTCAATTCTCGCAATAGTTGCCCATCGATTTTCCACAATAGCGCTGTGTTGTCGGAGGAGGTCGTGGCGATCGTTTTGCCATCCTTGCTCAAAGCTACACTTAATACCCAGTCCTGATGACCTTTCAATTCCCGTAACAGTTGCCCGTCAACTGTCCACAACCGCGCTGTCTTGTCAGAGGAGGCAGTGGCGATCGTTTTGCCATCAGGGCTGAAACTTACACCCCTGACCCCGCCCTGATGCCCTTTTAATTCCCGTAATAGTTGTCCGTCGATTGTCCACAATCGCACCGTCTTATCATCTGAGGCAGTAGCGATGGTTTTGCCGTCAGGGCTGAAACTCACACCCCAAACAATGCCCTGATGTCCTTTCAATTCCCGCAATAGTTGCCCGTCAATTGTCCACAACCGCGCTGTCTTGTCAGAAGAGGCAGTAGCCAGGGTTTTGCCATCGGGGCTGAAACTCACACTCCACACCCCGCCCTCATGCCCTTTCAATTCCCGTAGCAGTTGCCCGTCAATTGTCCACAACCGCGCTGTCTTGTCAGAGGAGACAGTAGCCAGGGTTTTGCCATCGGGGCTGAAACTCACACTCCACACCGCACGCTGATGCCCTTTCAATTCCTGTAGCAGTTGCCAGTATGGTGTCCACAACCGTGCTGTATTGTCCGAGGAGGCAGTAGCCAGGGTTTTGCCGTCAGGGCTGAAACTTACAGTCCAGACCTCGCGCTGATGCCCTTTAAATTCCCGCAACAGTTGCCCATCGATTGCCCACAGCCGCGCTGTATTGTCGGAGGAGGCAGTAGCCAGGGTTTTGCCGTCGGGGCTGAAACTCACAGTCCAGACCTCGCGCTGATGCCCTTTCAACTCCCGTAACAGTTGCCCGTCGATTGTCCACAACCGCGCTGTCCTGTCATTAGAGGTGGTAGCGATGGTTTTACCGTCGGGGCTGAAACTCACACCATTAACTTCACCTTGATGCCCTTTCAACTCCCGCAACAGTTGCCCGTCGATTGTCCACAACCGCGCTGTCCTGTCATTAGAGGTGGTAGCGATGGTTTTACCGTC
>DATNQO010000046.1:0-49246 GCA_036704005.1 Leptolyngbyaceae cyanobacterium
AAAAACCCTCAAACAACTCTTGATACATTCGCGTAATATTTCCGCGAATTAATTCCCGAACCATACACCCAACCACTCTCAATCCCTCAAATCCTTATCTTCACTTGCTTTCGGCTTATCTTAGTGCCATTCGGACATAACCAAAATTCTTTAATGTATACGCTCTGGGCAAAATGTAGTATGCTATTAGCTTGATGTTTAATAATAGGTATTCATGCGGTCACTGTTTCTCATTTGCAGCGATCGCACTTTTGTATCACTACACCAACGCCAACTGCCTCACACCCAACCGCAATAGCGCATCCGCCGCACTACTGGCGTATCGGTCAGGCTCCGTCGCTCTACGGCTATATGTCCACATTTTACTGAATCGGTGGAACCCGACGAATCCAACCAATTCCCGACCTCGATAGACCTTCGTGGAGAACATCAAATAGTCAATCTCAGAGTGCTGTAACCCGTACTGGGCGCAGGCTTGCTTTAACTCGATTTCTAGCTGCTGGTTCCTTCTGTGAAGATCCTCTTGGGCATTCAGAGAAACTTTCTCTTGGGCTACTCTTTGCGCGAACCAATTTCTGTCGAAAGGTAGCCAGCCGCCGTTGGTCAACTGCACCCACACATTGATGCCGCAGTCAATCCAGATGGTTTTGATTTCCTCTGGTGTGCGTTTGATTATGGTTGCGATCAGTTGGCGATCGCGCTCGGTCAATGGGTCTTGCTTGTTTACTGTTTGGTAGGTCATAATTATATTTCCTATATTTATCCAAAAGGCGATCGCAGAATTTACCAGATGGTGCGATCGCCTTTTTTTGTTGACTACGCTATGGGGAGCCACAGCGCAATCATTCCGCTTTGGCGTAGCCGTTTCTATATCAGTTAATGCAAGCAGTAGTAGTTTAAGGGCGACCACAATGAATGCGATCGCCCATTCAGACTTATCAGGATTCAGCACAGCTTTTTAAAATTGCCCGTCCACGCGCCTGTGTCCCCTTTCCCTGGCTGCGTGACTCGTCGGCTATTCAGTTTTCCTGGTTCTGTTAGCAGCACCGCTTTATTTACTAGAGAGGCTGGTGCTTGCTTCCTCTATACTTATTATTTTAATAGTACCACTTATAATAAGTTAAGTGCTACTAGTAAATTATTGAGAGATAATTTTTGGAGAACCGAAGATTTCTTGCACATCATGCCCAAGGACTTGACAAATATATCTAAGCAACTGAAAGGACACATTTTGCGGCGCTTTTGGCATATTAGGGTTTTCTAATAGCTGTATATATTGCTGAGAAACTTTGTACTCAAATTTCGACTGAATTTCTTCGGCAAGTAACCGCCTAGATACCTTCCCACGCATCTGCTTTAGCTTCTCCCCAAAAGCTGGTTTCCATGCAACTGTGGTAATTAAATCTAACTCCAACATAATATATTCTTTACTAGTAGCACTTGACGTGTCCATAATATAATTGATAAAGTGATGCTAGTAAAGAGTAAATCACTCTCGACCACAAGCGATCGCTTGCTCTGTGCAATGCGGTTATTTTCGTCTGACTAACTGCAACAACAAAACTTATTGCCGTAGAGACAAGCCACCAAAATCGTAAATCTGCTCAGTGAGCAACAAAGCTCAGAGCGTGACCCCAAAACATTACCCCTAATTTTTGGTTTAAATTAGGAACAAGCATTGAGATGATTGTCTGCGATTGATTAACAAAGGAAGAACAAATGAGTGATACAGCAATCGAAGACCTTTATAGGCGGCTCAATGCCCTGACTGAAGAGGTCAATACCCTCAAGATTCAAGCGGGAACCATTGGTACTAGTCAAGTGGCTATCTCCGAAATTCTCAGCTTGCTAATTGTACTATCTTCAGAATTTCGAGAATTTAGAACCACCACTAATACCCGCCTAGCTAACCAAACAGATGATTTAAGTCAACTTAGGTCTGATGTCACCGAAATCTTGCGTATCCTACGTGACCGCAATGGTGGCAGTGGGCTGTAACTACGATACTGCTCTTGAATCCAAAGGCAACCACTCACTAAGGAGTAAGCGATCGCCTTTGGAAGAGAGCAAACTAACAACGTTTAGCGCAGTCATTTCTCTTTACGCTTCTAGCCAGTGGCCGAAGCTTGCTACAGCAGCATATCTTTTGATCCGGCGACGGTCGGCTTTTACAGCTTCAAGCGACTATCGTACTGCTGTGACAATTTTTTTATTCATCGACGCATCGATGCAATCACTCTCCCCTCCTGTATCCATCTTCTTCTCTGGGTTTACCAGTGCATTGAATACCCTTCCAGGCGGTCGATTGATCGTTTATTTCATGGTTCTGGTGGTAGCACCACTTTATTTACTAAGAGGCTGGTGCTTGTTCCTCCTATGCCTAATATACTATCTTTATAAGTATTACTTGTAAAGTAGTACTTAATATGTAATTATAGAGTTATGAGAAAAATAACCCGACAAAAGATACTTAAGGAGTAGTGCATGTGGAATTAACATTAATGCGGGTTACGTTTAGTAAAGAAATTCCAGGGCTAGGGGAAAGAATTAAAGCCCTGAGAAAAGCTTGTTCTAAGTCGTTGACTGAATTAGCGGCAGAGGCAGGTATTAGCACTCCCCATTGGCACAGAATTGAAAACGAGAAAGTTCAGGAATTGCCTATTGAAACATTGCGGAGTATAGAGAAAGCATTAGGAGCCGAATTAGGAATCGAAGTCTAATTATGTTTTCCTAGATAAATGATTAAAAACGATCGCCGGCCATGGAAAGCAAAGCGATCGCTAACTACCGACAAAGGGTAGTCATGTCTAAGCTATCAGTTTTTAAGGCACTCCTACAAGACAACCCCCAATTGTTCACCTCAGAGGGCTTATCTGCGCTGCTGGTCGATTGTCTGCACCTCAAATACACCCAGCACCACAATTTCACTTACCCGTCCTTGCTGCAAGACAAAAGCATTTACCCTGATCTTGCCCAAGTCGGTAACATTAACTCACAGACCGAAAAAATCATCCGCCGCGTCAAGTCCAGCCCAACAAATTGGAGGCTAGACGGCTTAGACGGCTGCTTAACACAACAAGAAGCCACTGACTTTTTATTCATCTACCGCAAAATCTGCGACAACATTCATCAACTTCAGCAGGAAATGAGCATTTCTGGAGTTAGCCAGCGTCATGTTGCCATACGCGATCGCTTGTTCTCCTACCCCGTAGCTAATGATCAGCTGTTGCTGCTGGAGTGCGATCGCCTGACACTTAAAAATGCCGTCTCAGGGATTGTCGAGTATTTTCTGCAACTCGTGGAGATGCCCCAGGCGTACAACTTGTTTTCAGTTGACGAGAACGAGCGAAAGATTCCTGCTACCGCCCTAGCAGTGCGAGAGGCAGCAGCCCAGGCTTTCCGCGCCGAAATTTACTGCGAAAGCCATGAGTGGGTGCGAACTGGTGCTAACTACTGGGAGGGGCAACACGCCTACCGGATTGACCCCGATGAGATACACCTTTGTCTACACCTTGATTGGGATGAAAACCTGTTCATCTTTTTCGACGCACATCATCCAGATCCCCGGCGTTGGCCCTGGGGAATGGCTGGTGAGTGACAAGTGCGATCGCCGGGGCGTGGGCGGAACGCGATCGCACTCAACGAGTGAACCCTGCCTTTTGATACTTACTAGTATCAAAAGATTGGTTAAAAGAAATTCACCCGAATTACTAGTCATTAATCCGGGCGACAGCTAGTATTCATCCAGATTTCAGAAACCAAAATTCAGAACTCAAAATTAGTACAAGCTCAGACTATTAACTTTGAATCTGATGTTTTGTTTGAATCCTGATTTCTGATTTGCAGGTATTTCACGACAGTAATCTGATTATTGCACACCAAGTTTAAATATGGTGTCTGAGATTAATTTATGGCTTGGCAATTTTTCATACTGCTTGACTTGTGCATCAAGAATGGGGAATCAAACAGTGATTTAAAACCCTGTGCTTCCCACCTAATTGTTAATTTCCTTCTTTATTCATCCCATCAATATTTCTTATGAAAGCCATCCTCACTGTCACAGAAATAATCACAAGAGAAGCTCATATTGATATAGCTGAGGGGCAATCCCAAGAAGCAATCAGACAGGAAATAGTAGACAGATACAACACTGGTCAAATAGCAAATAGTTTCAACATTACTCATGTTGATTTTCAATCCTTCAGCGCACAGATTATTCCAGAAAAAGAGTAAGCATATATGACTAAACAGTTAACTGAATCACATTACAAGTGTTATCAAATAGCCAGTATTCTTCATCTCAATTTATCTACTCTCAGATTATGGATAAATTGAGGCTGGCTCAAGGTAAACAGGTGCTGTCCAAAACATTACGAGATTGGTGTAGGTCATCTCAAAGAGTTTTTGAATAACCCTCCACAACAAATCAGAAAACGGATTCAGGGGCTTGATGCAGAAGCTATCCATTATCTCTTAGGGAAGAAAGTATGACAGAGCAAATTAACGAGTTGGAAAGGTGTTGGTATTTGTCTCCGCCCTGGGGTCAAGAAATCCCAAGCGTTGGTGTCAATCTCTGGGAACGTGTTTATTTCCAACCCTTGCGGACATTCGGATATTGCAGTGGATTCCAGTGGAGCAGTGGACAGTGGGTTTATATTATCGATCTTAAAGATGAGGTAATACAAACTATCAAAAACGAGATTATTCCTACTGGTCGTATGGAACCAAACACTGCGGAAAAGCCGGCTTATGCGGTAGGCGATCGCGTGATGTTGGTCAAAGATGCGCCGACAACGAAACAGCGTTTGGTGCTAGGTATCCAGGTTGTGGATAAGACTTGGTTTTACCTCGTAGAGTGGCGCTCACCCATGCTTGTCAAGAGTATCTTCACTTTCAATACTTCTTTAGTCAGGGAAGAAGACTTAGTACGGGTGATGGTCTGAAATTCTCCCCGGCTCAACAGATTTTCAATTGTTAGCTCAATCACACAACTAAAACTATGTCACAAATTGAGATTGCACAAATTATCGAGCAGGTTAAGGAAGAAATCGAAGTTGACGCATCTGGGCAGGGTAAGGCCAGTATGAAGGGTACTGCAAGGCTAGCTGGAGTTAGCGATAAAGCTATTGGTAAAGCATTAGAAAGCGCGAACCTGGAACCGTCTAAATTAGCCCTAATGCTTATGGAGCATGGCTTTGATGCCGCGAACCTGACTTTTTGGCGTACCAATGGTATTCCCGATATAGCGATCGCTATTATTCTTGATTATTACGGTTATGAAGCCGGGCGTTATTGCACTAAACAAGCCAAGTTAATTTGTCGCGCATTTAAAACCATCGGTATCCGCGCCTGGATGCAGAATATCACGGGCTGGAAAAACACCTCTAATCAGCAACCAGAACAACCCCCAGCCCCCGCCCTTCCCCCAGTCGAACAACGTTTGCAAACTTTAGTTCAGGCGATGAAAACCTTGGCTGAACTCACAGGGGGTAAACTCAATCCATACATTGAGCAACATTTTAAAGACTTCGCTGGCAATCTTTTAGCTGAACACAACAGATCCGCCCTATCACCTGCTCCTGAAAAGTGGATGGGGGTGGTGAACTTTGCAGAAATCGAGCTTGGCAAGAAAGTACCTCTATCCGGTTCCCATTATCGGGCGCATTTGGGTACATGGGTTCGTACATTTCACCCGCATCTGGGCGATCGCCAGGAGTATCGTTTGGTCAACGGAGTTCAACAATCAGTCTACATCTACGCTTGCCATGATCCAATGGTTGCTGATGGATTGAAGAAGGCAATTGAAGAGTTCTTCGCACACCCCAATCCAACGGCGGCACTCAAGCAAGCTGGCGCTTTCTCTCGCCAAAAGCCGATGAAATTGGTCAAACAGTAAAAAGCGATGCCTGCGGCAACCCCTTCGCTTAACGCCGTCGTTGTCAATGCGATCGCCCCAGGAAAATAGGTTGTTTAAATATCCACCGATGCGGCTAAAATCCCGCATTCTTTTACAAAACTTTACTAATCTCACCCTGTAAGTTTTGCCAAACTCGTTTAGTTCTTTTGTACTAACATAGCCTTTCCAACACAAACATTCTCTAGCGGTATGGGGTCATGCCGCTAACTCTTTCATGCGTCTATCAGGAGGGGAATATGAATCTGGAGCCTCATCATCTGCAAGAATGGCTCGATAGTGGCGTTGATGAAGAATTGATTGCTCTGAATGTGCGATCGCTCTGTGGCACAACACCCCACGAGTACTTACTGTACAGCGACAAAATCTCCCGCCGTAATGACGGGCGACTGCGCGACGGGGATTTAAGGAAATACCAACACATTGAAAAAGGCGGCTGGTGGTGCGATGGGGTTGACCCTCTCAATGACTACATCCTGATGATTTGGGGCTGTTTCAAACCAGATAAACCCCGACGAGATCCCCAGAAATTCCACAAGTTTATCAAATACGAGCATCCTTACCGAGAGCAAACCCGCGCCTTCTTTCTCCAAGTCACCAACAAGATTTGGGCGAAAGTCTCCAACCGTTCTGGTATCCCCATTACTGACGAGGATTTGATGCACCCTTGGGGATTTTGGTACTGGGTGTGGAAGAATAATGTTCCAGTGACAATTGTCGAAGGAGTCAAGAAAGCGGGCTGTCTGTTGAGTGCTGGCTATGCTGCGCTCGCTATTCCCGGAGTAAACGCTGGCTACCGCACATCACAAGAAGAGGGCAGGGGGAGAGGTGCAGCAGGGGGAGCAGGGGGAGAAAGAGTTACCGATTAACAACGCTGTTTCCTCCCCTGCCAGCCAAGATGCAAAGTCGTCTTCTACCAGTGGGAGTTTTTTACTGTGTTGTTCTGCACAGAAGGCTAAGTCAAAGTGGGGAACTCAGGCGCTAGAAGAAAGATTTCGGCGCAAGTTCCCTCACCTGCGGATTCTGCGGATTGACAGTGATTCAGTAGGCGACCCCACACATCCAGCTTATGGGTGTATCGCACATCTCAACCAGATTCTCACCCAGTACGATTTGGTTATTGCTTCCCCCAGCTTGGAAACTGGTGTTTCTATCGATATTAAAGGTCATTTTAATTCTGTGTGGGGGATATTCCAGGGTGTACAGCCAGTCAACTCCGTCAGGCAGATGTTAGCACGGCTGCGGGAAGCTGTTGACCGTCACATCTGGGTTAGTCGGTACGGCATGGGTACTGTGGGCAACTCTTCAACCTCTATCGGGGGGTTACTCAGGAGTCAACACGTTGCGACTCAGGCTAACATTGCGCTGCTGTCGGCGGCGGATAATGAGGATTATTCGTTTATTGACCAGGATTTTCAGCCAGAGTCGTTGCAGACTTGGGGTAAAAGAGCCTGTGTCATCAATATGGAAATGCGGGACTACCGGGAGTCTGTCGTGCGCGGGTTAGTCGCTGATGGTTATACGGTGATTGACGCGGAGGATGGTGAGGATAGCGGCGAGGTTTTTCAGGAGGTCAAGGCGGCCTCTCAGGAATTAT
This sequence comes from Leptolyngbyaceae cyanobacterium, assembly GCA_036704005.1. Lineage (GTDB taxonomy): Bacteria > Cyanobacteriota > Cyanobacteriia > Cyanobacteriales > Nostocaceae > Trichormus. Next base: position 7,512 of record DATNQO010000046.1, read on the forward strand.
ATGCGTCGGAACGTCGTGCGATCGCAGCCAGCGAGGATATCTCTGATACCGAGTTAAAAAAGTTGCAAAACCAACGGGCTAAAACACCAGCAGAACGGTATCAGCAGCGTAAAGCGGAATTATCCCGGCGTTATGAAGTTGAGGTTACGCCTGATTTAGTGGAAAAAGACGATGATGGGTGGTATCCTCAACTGCGGCTGCACTATTACCTGACGCTGGGGCGGGAGTTCTTGACTAAACGCGACAGTAAACCAGCTAAGGCACAGGCTGAAGCTGGGGAAAATGCAATATGGAAACCTGACTTCAACAAAGGGCAACTGATGAGTGCGGTGCTGTTGTTGGAAAAGTTGAACTTGTTGCAGTTTCTCCAGACAGATAAGCAGATGAGGGGGTCTGATGAGGCGATGCAGGAGTTGAAACAGAAGGCAGTGGCGAATCGGGCGGTTATCAAGAACTACCTGAATGTGACTGTTAGCGAGAAGTTAACGCCAGTGGCGATCGCGCAAAAGTTACTCGGCAAAATCGATTTGCGGCTGTCGTATGTTGGTCGGTTGGGGCCGAGGGGGGAGCGGGAGAGCGTTTACAAGTTTGTTGCACCTGATGATGAGCGGGATGTAATTTTTAAAAGATGGTTTAGCCGGGATGAGTTGGTGTCAGTCACCAATAATATAGATATCAAAACACCAGTCGTTGACACATCACCACTGTCTAACCTCCCTATTACTCAAGATGAGGGTCATAATTTGGGGGATGTTGATGGACAAGACAATGCAGTTGATTCTTGGTGGAGACAAGTAAAATCTTACGCAACGCTTGCGATGGAACAGGTAGCTTGTGGAGTGGATTCGTTCAAACAGTTCCTCTCCACCCTCAGCAGTGATGAAAGATGGGGGGTGATGATGGCGATTGATGAGCGATCGCCTGTGATATTTGAGGAGTTGACTGCGGCTGCGCCTGATTGGGTGGCGTGGATGGGGTGAGTTTTGGGTTGGAGGCGATCGCTGTTTTGTTTCTTGTGTGGTAGTGCTTTACGTGATAGTTGTGCTAATTGCCACGAACCTATCACTTCATTGAAGTTTCGTTTCTGTCCTTACTGTGGTACTCCATATAAGGAATCATTTGATTCTCTGGCTTCAACTAAGACTCAATAACTTTAGTATGTTCTATTACTTCGCTCTTTCCATCTTCACGGTCAAGTTTCATTTTATCTTTAAACTAAACAGTTTAGTTTGCCCCTGGTGACAGCTTCGCCAGCTCTTCCCCTATGTGAAGGTATTTAAAAGCCTCGAAACTCCTAACATCTGGGAACAGGTTTTTATACCACTGACAATATTCATCTATAAATTTGATTGTTGGCGTAGCTGAACGAGGCTCTTTCATGCTCTCTGTCTTGGTTTCGTCGCTTCTTTCCAATTATTCTCTCAAAAAGTGACAAAAGAAGGATAAGTTGATTGACATTTTTACCATTGCAATCTGTTACGAAGTCGAATTACTTGGGTAGGATGGATTCATCGCTCTCGTAACGCTGTCATACTTAAGTGTTTTTTCTAATGACAGGATACGTTACGTGGGCTTTCTTTCTTACTTCTCAGATATACTCTTACTTGTTACTTGTGATTTGGTATTCTGCTGGCAGCTTCAAATTGTACCATTTTTTGGGAATATCAAGATCCGGAATTATCAATCGACTTTCCATTGGATCTCTCTCATTAGAGTACAATTCGTGAATTTTAAAGGCAGGAATCAACTTAATTAACCGAGTTTTTATACCGATTGGAGCTAAAAAATAGTTGAAAGTTGAAACTTTTGAAGTTATGCACAGCAAATGAGGTTTATCCTCCTTTATTTGAATAAATTTTTTTGAATGCGCTACAGCCATTAATAATTTACCAATTCCCTTTTTTCGCCAGTTCTCTTTGACTACAAATTTAGTCAGTTCTCGGATACAATTGCCTGAATACTTATGAGTAACTTCGGCTTCTGCTAGTAAGCTATCAATATCTTCAAAAGTAACCCCTCCATATCTTTTTAAGTTTGTACTATGTACATACAAGCTTATAGTAGACACAAGTTCATCATTAACTAAACCCATTAAGTAGTGATGAGGCCAGAGTTCAATTTTAGCTTCTGGATTATAAGTATTGGAGAAGGTAATACCTAACTCTTTGTAATAAACTTGGGCGATTAAAGATTGGCATTGAAGTACTTCAGACTCAGCTTCTGCAACCTTAAAAATTAAGCGAAAACTCTGATTCATTTGCTTTTAAAATGTATTGCCAGCATTTTTACGATGGATGAATAATTATGTATGCACATATGCCCTATTAAAAATAGCAATAAATGATATAGTAATGGGGGCAAGTTGATATTGGGTTAGGAATTTTAGTCCCAACCAATGGACGAATACAACAAGCAATTGAACCGAGGATTATTCTGGTTGACTCTAATAATTATTTGTCTTGCCTATCACTGCTGACTAAATATTAGACCTGAATCATGACTTCAAAATTACATTGCTCACAATGGGCTTGTGCTAAATTGAGACAGTCACTTAAGAAAGAACCATAAGTGTCGAGAGCATTACTGCCAATACTAGATAACACTGTTAGAGAATCGGGATTACTATTGAGTAAGTTTTTGATCATTCTCTCATTGAGTTGAGTGTGAGAAACATCTAAAATAACATGTTCTTCTAAAAAGCTGATACATTTGGTAATATCGTTACCAAGTACTTTCTTGCACTGCTCAACTAGGTCAGATAAGTATCGCAAAGATAACATTTCAATTTCATACTCTATTGCCACTTGACCAAACGGAGTGTCTCCCGTGATTGTATCTTCATGAAGTTTATAATACTTAGATACACTGTCAGTTTTAGGCTGAGAGAAAAACCACTCTGCATCCAAATGCGGTTTTCGTTGAGTATTCCAACGGGATACTAAGGCTTTAGTATCTGCAATCATCATTAAATGATGCCCTGCTTCTCCTTTGGCGTGTGCGATTAATAATTGACCCACTTCAGTAAGACCAATTTCAATACAGCGTTCACCTGCTCTGCGAATCCAACTTTCAACTGGCTCAGTCATTTCAATTCCTTGAGAACAGTAGTATAGCAAAAACAACTCTAAAAGAGTCGGGTCGATATTAGGGTCAAGCAAAGTCTTTAAGGTTGATCCGTGATCAAATCGAGATCGAGCAATCAAAACATTATTGGTGTAAATATCAAATGCTTCTTGCATAATAATTGCCGTTTTTTTCTAAATTTGGATTTTCATCTAACAGCTTATTAATAGCTTGTATACTGCTTTTGACACAGGGCAAACACATCTAAATACAGTACACATATACTTAAATAAACGTGAGTTCAACGAGAAAAGAAAGCCAGATAGCTGGTAGCAAAAGGAATTGGCGAACAAGGAAATCAAAGATTACGCCTAATGTGAATTACGCTTAATGTGAATTAGAGGCTGAAACCCTAGATTTTTAGTGTAGAGACGCGAAATTTGAGGCAGCGCGGTCTTGGGGAGCCAGTCCGTTGCCTCCGTTAAGGCATTAATCAAGCGATGCCTTCGGCGGCAAGCTACGCCACTTTGGATAAAGAGAATGGACATAACAGCGTTGTGTCACTTCTGGATAACAATAATCGAAGCGAAATTCTCAACCTTTGATTAAATCAAGCTTTGAGCCTTTACTTACTAACAGAAACCAGAAATTCAAGCTCCAGAAGGCTGGAAAGCTATTGGTTTCTACTAAAGTGACAGGATGGCAGCCCGATATCTGCGCTACAGCCAAAGTAAAGTAGCCATACCAAAGTAAATCTGCTCCAAACAAATAGACCAGATACTGATGAATTTGGTTTTATGCTTTTTAGTGGAAAAACGTATCCCTATAAATTGGCAAAGATAGCAGTCATTTGGAGCGTGGTTATTACGCTGTTATAAAGGGTAAACTATCAAGCTTTATAGGTTACAAAAAGCATATACCTTTAGATAGATGCGTGTCAACTACTTTTTACTCAATTAAGCAAATTCTTATAATTTGTTGCCTGATTTTGCGCTTTAAAGAGAAAAACAATTGAAGCAACCATGCGCCTTTTAGGTGTTGAATTAGGCTTGTTTACTGCCCAATTCAGGCAAATAAGTCTCCTTGAGATTCACGGCACTTAATATTTGTACTGTGTTTTGAAAATTCAAAGTTGAGTTAAATTGGGAGCAGCGCGAAAAAGTGAGATCGTCGTGAAATGAGCAGGGGAAGCGGGAGTACCTGGAACCTTACCCTTTGTCCGTTCTCAGTAGGCCGCCGCGACTGCGTAGTCAAAGCCAGTTGACCCAAGTATTGACTCAAAATCCACACGGGAGACTCATCAAGCGGGATAGTCAAATTGAGGATACCCTTGATATGGTTAGCATTGCGTTTGGAGAAGTCAGCCAATGCCTCAATCGTCGGTTCATCCCCCTTAATTTCCACTCCATCCATCAAGTCTGTCAACACAGCCCTCAATCCTAAGCGGTGGCGCATGAGCCAGGATGTGGAATGATTACCCCAATCAGTACAGATAGATAAGCAATCGCGCTCCGATTTATCCCGTTCCGCCACAACATCCGGCGGCGTAACAAACTCCCGCCCATTCTCATCCGTAATCATTTCCCCAGGCGCTGCCAAGATTGCTTCAAGCGTGACAATCTTCTTGATGAGCCGTCCGCAGCATACTCGTTGTCGGCATCATCTGCCAAATGCTGAAACACCCTCTCCCACAAACCTGTTTTTGACCATCTGTATCTACTTTTACTTAATATTGAACACCTTGCTCACATTGCACATAGTTGTGGTTTTGACATCCATGTTTCCAAGTGCAAGATTTGAGTTGACAGGCATCTATCTTTAGATATATACTTCTTCTAGTTTATACAGCCTAATAGTTGATGCTTTTTAGCAAAGTAATAACCAGTTACTACTGATTACCATCTTTGTAATTTGACAAGTATATATTCTTTAATTAACCAAACTTATGTAAAATCAATCACCATTTGTCTGTTCGTGTCGCGCCAGTTTGCTTTGGCATTACTGGGCAATCGAAAAATTACTTTTTCAAGCAGTGAATTTAAGTGCGATGGCGTTCAGCCCACCGGATACTGTTGGACAAAGTGTTACAAACGGATAAACAAAGGTGCTACAACTAAAAGTCACAACCACAGATTGAAGGTTTGACCTTGGGTAATACCTTAAAATACAAAGATGTATTACATTCGCCAACAGTATCCCACCGTAGGTGATCGCCTGATTAATCAGCAAATTGAAAAGTTTAAGTTAATACCTGCCCCGGCGATTAGAAATCGCGGCAACACAGGCGAAACCCACCTAAGTGGGTTTGAAAACATTGATTTTTGGGTAGTCTGCGTAGGCGGTGAGACCAGTCCTCTAGGCGGGTTTCCCGCGCCCTGGGAACTGGCGAACCCGGAGGGACTTGGTTTGTGTAGTAGCGAATTATATTTACCCAAAACTTTTAAAACATCTTCTAAGAAATAAGCTACTGAGTTACTCAATTATTAATTCACAAATTTGTTCTTCAAATTATATACATCTGCATACTATCTTAATATGATGTTAATAGTTAGATTTTGCATTAATCTGCCTTTAATCACATTGGTTAAATTAAAACAAAAGCTTCTAAATCATTGCCTCATGAATTGTGAGTAAACACCTTACAATTCATGAGGCAATTTAAATTTTACTTTTATGCAATTGGCAGTAAATAAAGCGGATTCAGCGATTAAGCGTTATCCATTTTCATAGTTAACGCCAATAATCATGACTATGTATTGCTGATATTTAAATGATTTTAGCTACTATTTAATCAGGGTGATAATTCTGCCATTTGAGTAATTTAATGTAGTACAAAATAATTATAAAGAAATTATAAACAAAAGATAAAAAACACTATTTTTGTGAGATTACTTAATCAAGCATAATTAAGTCCCAGTAATAAGTAATCATTGCGTTTTCACCAGGAATGTATTGACATCTGTGTGTGCGTAGCGTGGCTGTGCAACAGCAATTGCCCTAAATACATTTGTCTAATTTCGCCACAGATGAAAGTGAATATTTGTAGTTGATATTGAGATTTGTTTCCCATCAAGAAACTCTTCAATTAGAACAATTAATGGAGTGTAAAAATGGTTAGCCAGATTAACTTAGAAAGCGATCAGCCAGTATTTGGGGTCAATATCCAGTCAAAGTTTATGGAAAACTTTGGCAATGATTTTTCTCAAAAACTCAAAATATACGCCACCACCTCCGCAACTCAAACCAATCAATCTACTACCACCATAAATCCAGCCAGTGTCATAGATACAATGGCGGATACATTGCTGCGTGAAGGTTTACCTGCACAGTACATCCCAGCCATTAGAGACTTAAAAAACGATCCAGATGTTCTCAAAGCCATCAAAATCTTTCAGGATTCCTTGGCTGGGAAAGCCAGTATGTACGAACTCGAAGCTATGGCGAAGCCTCCCACAGTACAAAGCTCTCCCACTGTCATAGATGAAGGATTAATGGGCAACATCTTTACAGGAGAAGTTGACGAAGACGGCAGCAACGACTTAATTCGTTTTAGTGACTACATCAGCACGATGGGTGGCTCAAGCTTTGGTTCGTTTACTTCCGGCTTGCCTTCAACACTTTATGACTTGGGTAACAGTATTCTTCCAGCTAACAGCCTCAGAAGATATGTCAATCTCAAATTAGAGTTGAAAAATATAGCAGGTGATTTCCGGCGATTGGTAGATCAGAGTGAAGTTGAACTGAGAACTTATAGCTACCATCCAGAAGATGCGATGCAAGGTCGTAGTACATTCAACTTAACAAGGACATCTGGAGATTATTCTTTAGGAAGAGTTCAAAATATCCCAGAAGAAAAATCTAGATTGTTAAGTCAAGCCTATGTGACGAACAATTTATTGAAGGCTGAAAGACAACAGTTTGATGCAAGGGTAGAGGCGCGAGAAAAGCTTGGTGCAGTGGGTACAGGAGTCAAAGGTGCATCAGCAGCATTTGGTGTCAGCATGGGGGGAGTCAATGTTGCGGCTGGTGCTAACAAGCTAGAAAATGCTAAAGCTCGTTTAGCCAACGGTGAAATTACCCAAGCAGAATTTAACGAACTGCAATTAGATGCCAACCTGCGAATTACTGAAGGTGCATTCGGAATTGCTGATGGCATTTACAACCTTGGGGAAGTAGTTGGACAAAGAGTCGGCGCAAAAATCTCCGCCAAACTAACTGAAGCCGGTATAGATATTGGCAGCAAAACAGCTAAGAATTTATCCAGATTTGCACCTGCTGCGGGCAGCGCAATTTCAGTAGGCATGGGAGTTGTGGCTCTGACTCAAAATTCCCTAGAAGCAAATCGAGCCAGAGAACAAGGTAATATTGGCAGAGCCGCCATGTATGGCATTTGTGCGGCCTTAGATACGGTGTCAATTATTCTAGATGCTGCCAGTTTTGCGGCGGATTTTGTTCCAGGTATTGGGACAGTGATTTCCTTTGTCCTAGACGTAGTTAACACTATCGTTGGCGTGATCAATAGCGTTATCGGTTTCTTTGCCGACTTAGTTGATACTCGTAGTGACGAAGACAAAATCCGCGAATCTTTCGATCAATACATCAACTCTGACGCATTTAAGAGATTCATCAAAGAACAAGCAGATGTTTATCGTCAACAAGGCTACGATATTTTTCAATATATCGTTGACGCTAAAACAGTGGGAGTGACCGGTTACTCTGATGATGAATTGGCGAAAGTTCACCACACTGCACAGGAAGCATTAACTGCCAAAGCAGAAGCAAATATCGAAGATCCTTACCTGCGATTAGCTTTAATAGATGCTTCATCCATTGGCCGAGAACTGCGCGGACGACTTGGTGATGACTTAATTAAAGCAGGTGTAGGTGCAGATACCCTTTATGGAGAAGGTGGTGATGATTTGCTCTTCGGTGAAGAGGGCGACGATACCATTTATGGTGGCCCTGGCAATGATTTTCTCAATGGCGGTACTGGAAGGGATCAACTCTTTGGTGGAGATGGTAGAGATTGGCTCAGAGCCGAACCAGGCATTGATAAGATTGTTGATGGTGGTGCTGGTACAGATACGTTAGAAATTTCTACCAAAAATTGGAACTGGTATAAAAATGGTACAGCCAACCTAATCAGCATTAACTCTCCAGGTGTGAAGGGAGTATATGTTGATTTGTGGTACGAAAAATTGAACCGTAAAGGTCGGATGGGGATTTGTTTAGGCTCGATTGTCGAAGGTTTAGCGGGATTGAATACCCGGATTCACAAACCAGCCTTTGAATCAGGATCGAGTTTAGAAACTAAGCTCAAGAGCTTTTTTGGCACTGGTAAAGAAGCTACGGTTGATAGAACTTCTTTGGCTAGTAAGATGTTGTGGTTTTTAGCTTCAGAAAATACCAGTAGTAACAATCTCAAATATTTTACCGACGGCGAATATATCTACGTAGATGGCAGAAGAGGAACTCAAACTGGCACTTGGAAATCTACCAGCCTTGTGATTGCTAACATTCCTGCCAATACAGTGTCTTATACAGAGACACCTATTAACTCCCTCTATTCTGGTTCAGCGACCACCTATAATGTCACCTACACTGCCGGCAAAGAGTTAGAAGCATTATTTCTCCTCGCTTTTCGTGGCACAGAATACGTTAACGATATCGAGAGTATCACCGAAGAACAAAGCGACCAAGATGTTATTTCTCAGATAATTGGCAGTGATACCGACAATATCATTGATGTCAGATATGGATACAATGAGTCTGTTTATACCAAAGGCGGCAATAATGTTGTCTCTATGTCCTCTTCCTATTCGCCCCAATGGGAATGGATGAATTACATTATCGGTGGTAATGGTGAAAATACCTTAGTCATCAATAGCAGCACTAAGCGTTGTCCCCGCACTCTAAATTACAGCAATTACGACGCTTCACATCTGTTTGTTCTTTTAGATCATGATGTAGACATCACAACTGCTAAAAAAGACACAGGTACAGCAGCAGTATTTGAAACGAATAAAATCTGGTCTAGCGATGGTACTAAAGTTGATCGGGCGATTTACCTGAAATCAATGCAAACAATTCAGTTGAATGCCAAAGGAACAGATAACGCCAGTTTTGCAGTTTACGCTATCAATTTAAAACAGGGACATACATTCATTATCAACAGCACGGCTAATAGTTTTTGGTTGCTGGGAACTCAAGGTGATGACACTATTTATGTGCAGAACCTAGCCAATACAAACAACATGATTGATGGTTATGGCGGTAAAAATCTCCTTTCCCTCGAATACTTGAGTAAGTCATCCGTCAGTATCAATCTTCGTGATTATTCGATTTCTGGTTTTGGCTTTACTGCCAGAGTCTACAATATCCAAAGTGTCAAAGGTTCACCCACAACTACAAGCATTACCGGGAACAACCAAGACAATATGTTGATTGCCTATGGTGGTAGTTGTACAGTCAACGGCATCAGTGGTAATAATTCTTTGGTGGCGATGCGAGGAAGACATGAGCTTCAAGGCGGAGCCGGAATTGACACTTATGTGATTGAAGGGCCAGTCATTACTGAATTAACAACGATTACCGTCTCAAAAGCAAACAACACCATAACTGCTCAATCTGCATCTGGTCAGTGGAGTAACAATAAGCTAACAATTAGCTTACTTGCCAATGATGTCAACGATATTACTCTGACAACTGCTCAGATTGTCGATGGAAACGGTAATCCAATTACGACTGGTAAAGGTAGTTTGCAAAAAGTTGGCAACACCCTTGTATTTGAACCAAAAACAGATTTCAACAATCTCCAAAACGGTGATTCAGAAACAATTCGAGTCAAATATACTACAGATGGCTCTACAGCCACAATCCTAGACGATAGCTCGGCTAACAAGATTGTCTTGTCTGCCTTTAGCAATGTTTCCCAACTAAGAGTAGCACTTTCTGGGAATGGCGATTTAGAGTTTCGTGATAGCCAGAATCGCTTGATTTTTACCGATAAAACTTGGGGAAATCAATATCGCGCTGGACTAACTGATTTGAAGTCCCTGATTGCGAATTTTGTGAGTCGTTTTCCCATGATTCAGTTGCAGCAGAGTAATACTGTCTTACAAGAGAAAGAAATTATTGACTTACTCTGGAATACTTTCAAAGATAAAATTACTACTCCAGGCAGTGGTTTTGATACTTTGATTGATGCCAAAGATATAACGACTGCGGCACTTGATTCTAGCTCTGGGAATAACACTATTTACGCTACCAAGAAAAACATGACCTATACCTTGGGAGCGGGTAATGACCTCATAGACGCTTCTCTAATCAACTCTAACACAGGAACTGGTCAAGAAACTGTGATCCGGACAGGAGCGGGTGATGATATTGTGATCATTGCCGACAATAATACTCCAGTGAAAATTTATTTCCTGTCGAACAATAGCAAGCAAGGTCAGAAAACTCTGGTTGTCAAAGGTATTGCTCCCAATCAACTAGGAATTGTGCAGAATCAGTCTGGATATACTCTCTCTTATAGTGGTCGCACTTTAGCTATCTTAGATGCGCTACCAGATGTTCTCGTCTTTGAACAGAACGAACAATTGACTGTGATTCCTGACATTGCTAAATATGTAGAACTGAGAAAAGCAAATTCGTCCTACAATGTTCTGGCAGTTATCGATGCCCAACAACGTCTCAAACTCATAGCTACTGATTACAACCAAACCGATATTACAGTCGGTATTGCACCAACAACGAAAGGCATAGAAATTCGATTCTTGGCTAATAATCAAGCAATCTATAAGTTCCCCATAGATTGGGCTATTGAATTTGAAGGTAATTTTACACAAAGAATCGCCAAAACTTGTGGCAATCGTTTCAAAAACGGTATCCAGTTCCGAGATGCTACCTTAACTAGTGAGCAGGTTCGGACTTTGATACTCAACAAGCTTCAGTCTACTACTGGACATACGTATTTAGGTACTACCACTATTTCTACACAGGAAACTAGCCTGCAATCTACCTGGACGAGTAAAGATAGTACCTACAGCACTTTTGTCACGAATAATGTTACTATCCGCAATTCTTCATTTGAGGAAGTATCTACGACATCAGGTCAGTTTAGTACCAGTATTCCTGGTTGGACTTTAGAACAACTCCAACAGGGAGCAACCTATGGTGCTGGTACTGCGGCTGATAATGTCAGCTTTACCGAAGCAACTCCAGAAGGGCGCAACTGTGTAATTCTGGCTCAGAACGTTCTCAAACAAACCTTGACATCGAATTTCTCCAGTGCGTCTGATTATCGCTTGACAGTTTATCTTGGTGCAGCGATTACCGCCCAGAAAGCAGATCAATTTAAAGTGGAGCTAAAAGCTGGTGGAACGGTGTTAGGGAGAATTGATCATACTAGTTTGTCTTTAATTCCAGGTAGATGGCACAAGTTTGTAGTTTATGTCACAGGATCAAACTTCACTAGTGTCAATGGTCAAGCTTTGGAAGTCGCCATCACTAATTCTGGTAGTGGATTTTTGTTTGTTGACCAAGTTGAACTCACTCAGTTCACTCGTCCTTACGTACCTGGCGTAAGAACCGCAGTTACTATTGTCAATCCTTCATTTGATGCTCAAGTTGTTCAACCGTACACATACTCACAAAGCGTTACTGGTTGGAGTTTATGGGGAGACTTCGATACCTACATCAAAACTTTATCCCCAGGTACTTACCAATTTGCGACAGGTAGTAGAGATGTAGGCGATGCTAAAAATGTGATCCAGCTTTCCAATTACAGTAATCTCAGACAAACTCTCAGTGAGAAGTTTTCTGCTGCGGCTGATTATGAGCTATCAGTGAATATACTGTTTTTTGGCACTTCACGTTCCAATTCTCTGACCGTACAACTATCGGCAGGTATGACTGTGATTGGATCAGCAACTTATAGCGTTAGCCAAATATCATCATCAACACGCTCTTATTTCCACACTCTGACTTTTTATGTCAATGGTCAAGCATTTCCAACAACGACTGGTTCTTTGGAAATTTTTATTCGCAATGATCAAAACACGGGTAATGCCTACGGTACATCCGTCAGCGCTTCTAGTCCATATACAGATGTGATCTACATTGATTCAGTTCAATTGTATAAGTTAACTGGCGGTGACGCTTATCGTGATACCAATAGTTTAGTCATTGATGGGGTAAAACTCTGGTAAAACTCTATTAATGGCCGAATGAATAATTACTAGTTCGTAATTCGTAATTAATCGTACAAGTCTCTCAATTTCTTGATGCGGATAACATAACTACGAATTACGAATTATATATACAGCGTTTTCAGTTGAGTGCAGTACACCTTGCACAGGCGAGGGGCTAGGGCGTGTTTTCAAACTATAACCACAACAAAATGGAGGCGATCGTAATCATGGCTGTATAGTTGGCTGCAAGTTTTTCATAGCGGGTGGCAATGCGACGAAATTGTTTAAGTCGGTTGATAGTGCGCTCAACAACGTTGCGTTGACGGTAGATTTCACGACTAAATGGGCCACGTCTTGGTTCATTTGAAAGTCGTGGAATAGTAAGGCGGATACCACGGCGGCGAAGGTAATTACGTATTCTCCGACCTGTGTAACCCTTATCTCCAACTAATCGCAAAGGGCGTAAACGTGGGCGACCTCGCCCAGAACGCTTAACTGAGCCTTGTTCCACTAATTGTTCTAGAAAAATGGACTCGTTTGTGTGACCTGGACTAAGAATAAAAGTAATTGGTTTCCCTTTTCCTCACACCTAATGTGTATTTTTGTACTGAAACCACCCCGTGAACGTCCTAGTTTCTCGTCTTCTTCTCTTCGAGACGCTACGCGAACACCCCCTTTTTTCCACCAGCTGCGTGCTGGTGGGCGCGGATCACGGTTCCATCCACATAATGAATTTCCCAATCTAGCTTGTCTTGTTGATCTGCGATCGCTTGAAGCTGTTCTAAGATTTGATTCCAAACTCCAGCTTTTTGCCATCGATAAAACCTTGTTGCCACGCTTTCCCACTTTCCATACCGTTCTGGCATATCTCGCCACGGGGAACCCTTTCTCAGTATCCAGAGGATGCCATTCACAACCATGCGGTGATCATTATTTGGCTTGCCTGTTGGTGGTTTTTGTGGTGGTAGTAAATGAAATTTTAACCCCTGATATGCTTCAGAAATGAGTATCCAGTTTATAGTTCACTTTTAATATTCGAGTTTTTTACTAATAATGATTATTGCGTAGGGGATAAAAAGACTGAAAAGAGGGACGTTTGTATCAATACTTCGACTTGATTATCATTATTATTCAGCTACGATTTGAGGTTAGCGATCGCTCTGTTGTTGGGCGATCGCTTGGACAATGAAATATTTGATTTTTACTCAGATATCTACTAAAACAAAAGTTTTGAACCATAACTAGGGTATTTGAACCATATTTTGAATTGAAAGTTTAAGTTAGAGCAATTTTGTCAGGGATTTTTTTGTGCAAGTTTTGTCCAATTGTGTTTTTTTCAACTCATTCTTAAATTATGCTTCAGAATTTCAACTCTCTCTCATTTATGAATGCAAAGTTTAATTTTGTGATTGGCGCAAAAGCCTGAAATTTCGTTAACTTTTTTCTAATTTATGGTTCAAAATTTTTCTCATATTATGATTCAAAGCATAATTTTGGGTTAAAAAAAGATAGGTCAGGTATTCTCAAAAAGACCTATCAAATGATAATGTTACCTAAATTCTAGCAAAACTGCTTTCAAAATGTACTGACACCCGCGCAGTACAAGATGCTAGAAATTTTGCTGATGCTATTGCAATTTCATAAAAAAGATGCGCGATAAAGCTACTTCATTTTTATGGTTTTTAATGGCTAAATCAATGGTTTCAGCTTTCTATTGAGTAATAAATTTACATTAATTTTTCTTGGTGCAAGATGTAAGAGATCGCAATTCACTCTTCACACTTCATACTTCTCTCTCCCTTCTGGCAAAATTAACATAGCATCGCCAAAGGAATAAAAACGATATCGACAGGCGATCGCTTCTTGGTATATTTTTAATAGTCTTTTTCTGCCAATTAAAGCACTCACCAGCATCAGCAAACTCGAACGCGGCAGGTGAAAATTAGTGATCAACCCATCTATAACTCGCCATTGATAGCCAGGATAAATAAACAAGCTAGTTTCCCCGCAAAATGCCTGTAAATCACCAGATTGCGCCGCCCCTTCCAAGGAGCGTACTACCGTTGTTCCCACAGCAATCACTCTACCACCAGCCGCTTTCGTCGCCCGGATTTGTTCGACTGTAGCAGCAGAAACTTCAATCCATTCTGCGTGCATTTCGTGGGTGGTGACATCTTCCACTTCCACAGGGCGAAATGTACCAACACCAACATGAAGTGTGACAAAAGCTTGCTGGATATTGCAATCACGCAATTTTTCTAGTAACTCTGGAGTAAAGTGTAACCCAGCTGTCGGCGCTGCGAGCGCACCTGCTTGCTTGGCATAGACTGGCTGATACCGTTCATTCACCGCCTCGGTTGCGGTAATGCAAGGCGGTAAAGGAATCTCCCCAAATCTATCCAGCAGTTCTACCAAAGACTTTCCTGGCGGTACATCAAACTGTAACAAACGCTCTCCCGTCGCTGCATCATGTTCTAACACAGTCGCCGTTAACTGAGCAGTGACGACATCATTTTTTAATCCTGCTTCCGAAAAAACAATCTTTGAGCCGAGCTTAAAATGTTTCCCTGGCTTCACTAAAGCCAACCAACAGTTATCTTGTCGCTCTTCTAAGAGCAATACCTCAATTTCCGCCCCCGTAGATTTATTGCCATAAAGTCTTGCCGGAATAACTTTTGTATTATTCATTACTAATAAATCACCAGAACGCAGAAGTTCGGGTAAATCGCGGAAAATGTGGTGTAGTGTCCCTAATTCATTATCAGTAGAAGGGTAATTAACAACCAATAACCGAGAGCTATCCCTGGGATCTGCGGGATTTTGGGCAATCATTTCTGGAGGTAGTACGTAATCATACCCAGTTAATGAGCAACCTAACTGTTTTTCTTCCACATCCGTAGTAGCTTTATTAAAATTTTCTTTTGTTATTTCTGGCTGCATTGAAAGTTATGCTAAATTAAATCGACATTATAGGAATTATACTTGAATCTTGCTAAGAATACTGAGAAACAAAGGTTTGTATAGCAAGCTTCTAGCCAATTTGTTTTTTCAGAAATCAAATATGAGTCCTATATGCTCAAAACAGCCAAAGAATATAATAATAGTTTAAATGTAGTGACAATAGGGCCATTAACTAATTTAGCCACAGCAATTCAAAAAGATGCCGCCACTATGAAGAAAATCGGGCGAATTATTATAATGGGTGCTGCTGTGACTGTGCCAGAAAATATTACGGCGGCAGCTGAATTTAATTTTTTTGTTGATCCTGATGCAGCGCAAATTGTTATGGAATCAGGCATTCCTTTAACATTAGTAAGTTTGGATGTGACAAAAAAAGCTCATTTAGCGCGTCAATTTGTGGAAGATAATTTACAGTACCGCCCTGCTAAAATTAGTCAGTTTGTTACCGATTGCACGGAAATTTACATGACTTTTCATCGAAATCATCAAGGCTTCTATGGTTGTTATTTACATGATACTTTGGCAATGGCAGTGGCAATTGATCCGAGTTTAGTTACTACAAAATCACTATATATGGTGGTGGAAACAGAAGGCAGATTTACCACTGGTTTATCATTAGCAGATAGGCGCGATCGCCGCAATGAAAAAACTCATTCACCAAATGTCGAATTCTGTTTAGATGCAGATACTAAACGATTTTTAAAACTGTTTGCTCAACTAGTTTAATATTTTCAGGAGACATAATATCATGAAAATTGCCCTCACAAACTTGCCACCAGAAAACGGAGAAAGAATTGCTCGTTTACTTGTAGAAGAGCATCTTGTTGCCTGTGTCAACCTGTATCCCATCCAAAGCGTGTATTTTTGGCAAGGAGAACTGCAATGGGATACAGAAATAACATTAATGATGAAAGTTGCCACAGCAGGAGTAGAGCGTTTAAAACAACGCCTCCTTGAACTTCATCCCTATGAATTACCTGAGTTTGTTGTGCTTGATGTGGATAACGCAGCTTCTCTGCGCGAGTACATTGACTTTGTTCGCTCGGAAACTCGCTGATCATAAACTGGATAAGACAACATGATTGTGAAAATTGAAGAGAATTTTATATCAATTTCCTTTTTTTGTAGAGACGTAGCAATGCTATTTCTCTATAGGGCTAGTATTTGATTTCTGAAAAATCTCCGTACATCTGAAGAGACAGAAAATCGAAAATAGTGTTTCTGATGAACCACTCAAACATCCACTTTAAGAGGCTGTTTGTAAATGATCATAAGTAATTGAAGAAGACCTTGCCAGTCGTTTCAACATTAAACGAATCATGACCGTGTAAATTATAGATTCGCTCATTTCTGGTAACTTACATCTTGCTCCAAGAAAAATTGATATAATTTTATTACTCAGTAAAAAATTGAAACTCTTGATTTGGCAATAAAAACCCATAAAAATTAAGTAGTTTTATCGTACATCTTTTTACTTTAGCTGGGGTTGTACGTAGTAGCACAACAAGAGCGATAAGTTCGTTAAGCTCCGCTTTAGTTTATAAATTTCCGCAAATGAGCCAAAAGTAGATAGAAGCAATGTTTGGATTAAGTGAATTGAAGCAGACACGGGTTTATCAAGAAGCTTTAGAAGAAGGTGAACAAAAAGGTAAACAGGAAGCAAAACTCAGTAGACCGAAAAGTTTGGCGATCGCTCTGTCAAGAATACCTTGCTATTGATTTTAACTTAATTCCTTATTATGGCGAGCCATCATCATTAGAAGCACCATATATTTATAGAAGTCAAGCAAAAAATGGTGACGCATTGTCCCCTAAAAATCAGCCAGCCTTTTTGGTTGACTAGACTAACGAGAACGCATAACGCAGGGTTTATTAAGGCTGGCTGATTTTGGTTGTTTTTTGGGGTTATTTAATAAGCTAAACTTATCGCGTGTCCCAAGCAATCAGCTTTTACACTTTTCTCCAAAAACGGTATCACAGGCTACTATTTTTTAGCGATGGCTACGCCCGCCGAAGGCATCGCAAAACTTTTCGGTCTACTGAATATCCGAACTTAATATTAATTTATAAAGTATCATATTGAGTCCCGTGTATACTGATGCGTAATAACTGATACTTAGTTAAAAATTCATGCAAATAACATCCATGAAGCCACTGAATTTGAAAGAACACCCAGAAGGAGGAAGATACCAAGAGATATTTCGCTCAAACACATCAGTAAGCACAGCCGATTCAACCGTGAGATGCGCTCTCACCCATATCTACTTCTCCCTCAATCCAGAGGAAAAAAGTCATTTCCATCGGGTTAACGGCGACGAAGTTTGGAATTTCTATCAAGGCGCAGGTCTCTATCTCTATCTTTGGGATGGTACTCAGTCGCCCCCACAACGTATTACATTATCGCCAGAACAAAACCAGTTCTGCTATGTCGTCCCTTCAGGTATGTGGCAAGCAGCTGTGCCGATTCAAGATAAAATTTTAGTCGGTTGCTCCGTCGCCCCTGGTTTTGAGTTCGCAAATTTTGAACTGCTTGATAGCACTTCCAAAGAAGCACAACTCCTCTGTTCTATCGCTCCAGACCTGCACCAGTTAATCCTCTCCTAACCAGTGTTCAAACGCAGATTCACTGTAAGGCAATGCTATTTCAATCTCAGAATTTCTCAGGACTAATAGCACGTAAAGTAATGGTTTTAGCCGATATTTTATATCCTCCTAACAAGCACATTTTGATGATATTTCTCAAAGCCTTACTTTATAAAGGTTTTAAAATGTGCTTGTTTCATATTTTGCGGGAGCGTTAATCGCGCCCGTTGGGTACTCCTAAGAAACACATTCCGTAGCGTGAGAAATGGGGGTGAGTTCTAAGCCAAAAGCTTGAGCTTTTTTCTTGAGGTTTTTCAGCGTGCGCTCTCGATATTGTTGCTCGTAAGCATCTATACCAGGGTCAGTATAGCGATCGCCTGATGTCCAAAGACGATAAAAAATACGTGCCAGTTTATGAGCAGTAGTTGTTAGGTTTCTGGAACCCTTGCAAATCCTCACTTTTTTGACCATTCTTTTGGAATTGTTCCAACTCAGGCTGGATTTGTTCCACGCCGGAATGGTTTTGATTGGGTTCGGTGTGGTTGATTTCCTCCCCGGCTTGGACGACATTCTCGCCACAAGAATTAGTTTCCCCTGATGTGGACGACTCCCAGTAGAATCGATTGTAATAACCATGCAGATTACGGACACGGTAGCCAATCAACCCAGGTCTACCAGAAGGCAAGCGGCCAAACACTTCCTCATACTGGAACAACCCCTGAGCCATCAACGCCGCACCCGCTTTCTGTAATGACTTGTAGGTGAGGTTGGTATCCAATTTGTGAGCAGCCCCACCAAATTGTTCTGCTGCGACGGAATCCAACCACAACTGCTGCACACAGGGCGGTTGCTGACGAACCCAGTTGATGTCCTCTATCGAGATTTTGCAGTGGAGTCTAATCGATTTCTTGTCTGTGGATTTTTGGCGATCGCCATGACGTTGACCACCTTTAATTGCTTTCAATGCTGTAGTCATAGTATTCCCCTAATTTTGAGCATGACAATATCGGCGGTACTTTCTCCGTGCCGCATCTGTTCTTCTTGCATTGCGAGTTGTTACTTAGTGGTGGTTAGCACCCACTACAAAAGCCGTAATTCATCCTTGAAATAGCGGTCAGTCTTTTTCGGGTGGTCTTTCCAATGCTCCCAGGCGACCCAAACCTCATCGCCAAGGTCTTCTATAACCTCTCCTCTCGCTGCGTATAAAGCACAGTAAGGATCTGCATAGGCAACGATAGAACCCACTTCTATAGTTTTGGGTAATGTGGATTTCTCCAGTGCAATAATTAACTCAATTTCTTGGGGTGTTAGCTCTGTCCAGTAGTCCTGTTTAATAACCTCGTACTCTTGGGCGACTGTCAAATAGTCCTGCCAATTACACCCAGCTTTAGATAACACTGCCCGAATATCACTCACTGCTTGGGGTAGCAGTTGCAATTGCTCGGCTCGATATGCGATCGCCTGTGGTGTCGGTTCGCTCCCCAAAAGCACAGCCGCCGCTTGCAGGGCTTGGGCATTGTTCATAGCGCTGGCGAGATTACCAAGCGCGATACCCATTAAGCGTAAACACTCTTGAGCATTTTCCTTTGGTGGTTCAACAGCCAGCGATTGCGCGGAGCGCAGTGCTGAAAGCAATCGCAAATCAATGGTATTCTCTAGCGATCGCACGACTTCTTTATTTAACGCTTTAGCCGCCTGCTTGGACAGAGTATTACCCCACTCCTGAGCAGGTCTTTGTTGTACCGCCTTTTCTAGCTCCACAAGACGCTGTTTAAGTTGTTGGTTCTCATACTCCAACTGCCTCAATGCTTCCATCTCGTCCAGTTTTCGCTGTAACTCGATGTTCTGTTCCTTCTGCTGTTGGAATAGTTGTTGCAATGACTGGATTTGTTCTTGTACCTGTTCAGTGGCCTTGGCTGTGGCTTCGGACTGTAGACCAATCCTCAATTCCTGCTCTAGCCGTTCCAATTCCTGCTGGTGTTGCTGTTTGAGTTGTGCGATCGCTTCACTGTACTCTGGGGGGTAAGTCCGTTCTAGTGGTGATGTTGAGATATCTAAATCAGCATTGTTAATCAGTTCTCGCTCACCATCAGCAAAAGTTACAATCTGCTGGGTTGGGTTTGGCGGATCTGCTTCGATGGTTCCTGATTCACCATAACCCTCTTTTGTCACTCTAGGCAGAGGAAAAGTAGAAATCAGGATGAGTCAGGAAAAGAAAAATTGAACTTGTGAGGTTATAAACGATAGACTGAAGTTTAGAAAAACCATTAGACAATTGAGGGAGAGGAAAAACCGTTAACCAGGGGAATATCAGATTAAATAAAGTAAAAGGTTGAATTATCAAACGAAGATTGTTAAGAATATTCTTCCAGCCCTTTCCATCATCCCACCGGGGGTGTTCAGCTAGTTTTGATTGGGATTTTGGCACAGAAGATTGCATTTGTTCAGAGTGAAGGCTAACCATCAGGTAAGCACTACAGACAATCTCCCACCATCGCTCAATATCCGGGTAGTGAGTTAAACGGTAATCAGCCCAACCTAATTCATTCTTACTTTGCTTCAAGCCATACTCAACCCAAGTTCTTAATCCATAAAAATTACCAACTTCTCTTGGTGTAATGGCTGGATATTTACTCATTACATACCAAGTAGAGTTTCCTGGTAATGTTTCAGTGTCTGTAGTAATTTGCCAATATCGATGTTCTCCACGTTTGCCGTGAATTATTTCTCTAATATAGCGATTTTCACTGTCGAGGTTAGAAAATACACGTTTAAATCTCTGCCACTCTAAATATTGAGTATGCTGCCTTGGAAGAAGCTCTACAGAATGGTTCGAGCGAATTGCAACTATATAGTTTAGATTCATTTCATCTAACACGGATATGAAATTATTCCCACTCTCCCCATATAAACTATCTGCCAGTACCAAATTAAATTTAAAACCCATTGATTTTAACTTCCGCATCAGCATTGCTGCTATTTGTGGCTTAGTTAAATACTTATCTTCTGGCTTTAATCTTTCACGAGGCTTGTATACTTCAAACAGTAGTGGAAAGGTCATTCCGCAGAATACACCATACGCTGTCACCACCACGATTCCATTCTCAACTTTTCCTAAGTTTCCTACATACTGCCTTTTGACATAATCGGTTGATGAGCCTTTCTTTCTGTCTCCAGTTTCGTCAATAATTAAAATGATTGGTCTGCCCTTTATCACCTGTAAAATTAGCTCTAACCTAATGGTTCTTAACTTTTCTATATCCCAGGGTGATTTAGTTAAAAAATGATGCAAGCCTTGCTGGTTATCCAATCCTACAATTTTCGCTATTTCTGGTAGTGTTTTCCGTTTTAGCTCCGAAACGCAGCCTACATGGAGATATTTAAACGCCTCAAAATTCCGCGCCATCTGAAAACAGGCTTTTATACCACTGGCAATATTCGTCCACGAATTTGACTGTTGGTGCGGCTGGACGGGGCTGTACCATACTCTGTGTCTTGGTTCTAGCGTTTGTACCTTATTATACTACTGCGAGAGTGACAAAACAGGGCTATTGTCAGCGTCGGCGATAACACGGACGAAGCTGCACGGCACTTAATGAAGGCGGCGGGAAATGCCATTGATTCTGAGCATTATCGTAACGTTGCCAATGCCAAAGATATTGACAGGAAAACTTATGATGCAAGGCAACACCAGGACTATCTTAAACCCGAAGAAGCCCTGGAGTGTGAGAAGTTTCGTATTCGTGATACTTATGGCATGACCGTTACCCCGGAGTTAGTCGAGAAAGATGATGGGGGGCGGCTTATCAAGAAGATTGTTGCGCTTGAGGCTATCTTGGCAGCGCCGGGGGATGTTGTGACTGATCAGCATGGGCGGGAGTTTGTCACGCCGCCAGATGTTGTCGTGGAACGGGATAAATCGGAGCGCGATCGCTTGCCGATTTGTACCGACTGGGGCAATCATTCTACCTCTTGGCTCATGCGTCATCGGTTGGGACTGAGGGCGGTGTTGACAGATTTAATGGATGGGGTGGAGATTAAGGGGGATGAAGCGACTATTGAAGCGTTGGCTGATTTCTCCAAACGCAATGCTACCCACATCAAGGGTATCCTTAACCTGACTATCCCTCTTGATGAGTCTCCGGTGTGGATTTTAAGCCAGCATCTTTCACAGCTTGGTTTGTCTATGCGATCGCGGCGGCCTGTTGAGGATGGTAAGCGGGTGCGGTATTACCGATTAAGTATTGAGGATGTTGCGTTTGCCCGACAGGTATTGGGGTATCGGCAACGACTAAGGGAGGAGAGGGAACGGAGGCGACAGGAGGAACGGGAACAGCAAGCGGCTTATGCGGCTAGGATGCAGGCTATGTATGGAGTGAAAAGCAGGGGGAGAGGTGCAGCAGGGGGAGCAGGGGGAGAATTTACAAACTCTGCCTCCCCTGCCTCCCTTGCTTCCCCTGCCTCTTCTGCCCCGTCCACGCCCCCCACTAATGTAATTGGAGATAATAATTGCGGGGGTATGGACGGACAAGTTAATCCCTGTGATTTATGGTGGAGGCAGGTAAAATATTATGCCCAACTGGCAATGGAACGGGTAGCTCATGGGGTTGATGCCGTCAAACAGTTCCTCTTCACCCTCAGTAGTGATGAAAGGTGGGGGGTGATGATGGCTATTGATCAGCAAGAGCCGCAGGTGTTTGAGGATTTGACTGTGGTGGCTCCCGATTGGATGGCTTGGATGGGGTGATTTGGGTATTTAGTTAGGTGAAAAGCAAAAAACATCTTAACATAACAACACCTTGACATCGCTCAAAAACTACCTAAGTAGTTGAGTGACAATTAAATAATTTTAGTTAGAACGCGCTTGCAGTTGAACGGACGATCACCTCATTGACATCAACGTCATCCGGTTGAGATACAGCATACAAGACAGCACGAGCGATCGCGGTAGGGTTGAGTGCAGCTTTGCGGAATTGTTTCAAAGCATCTTTGGCTGAATCATCCGTAATATCACTGCCGAGTTCAGTTTCAACCACGCCAGGAGATATTGTTGTAACGCGGATGTTTTTCGATTCTTGACGTAATCCTTCGGATATAGCCCAAACAGCATATTTTGTTGCACAATAAACCGCACCAGTAGGCACAACCAGATGTGCGCCAATAGAAGCAGTATTAATAAATTGACCACCGCCTTGGGCTTCCATAATAGGCAGACCCGCAGCAATACCATTTAATACACCGTGGATATTCACGTTAATCATGTTATTCCACTCCTCAACTTTGAGAGCATTCATTGGGGAAAGGGGCATAATACCTGCATTGTTATAAATGACATCAACACGAGCAAATTTGAGCAATGTAAAATCAATAAAGTTTTTCATATCTTGACGATTAGTAACATCCACAGCCTTGAACTCTGCAATACCACCTGCAAAGCGTATATCCTCGACAATCTTTTCTAGCTTTTGAGTGCGCCGCGCACCTAGAACAACTTTGGCTCCGTTTTGTGCTAAAAGCTTGGCAGTAGTTTCACCAATGCCGCTACTTGCTCCAGTGATGGCTATGACTTTGTTTTCGACGTTTAACATGATTATTTTCCTTTTTAATTAAGGTTGGTTGAAATTAAAAAACATTCCGGCAAAGACTTCTATCGTTTGCTCATTCGCCCATCTGTTTCCTTCACATAGCAACGGATATCTGCACCAGGGGCTACCATTGCTCAGGTTACTAATGTGATTTTGTCTGAGTTGAAGTCATTGCCTTATCCTTTCATCTTTTCTTGCTTTGTGTTCATAATATGACTGTAAAACAAAACTTTAAATGCACAAAAGTTGTATATGATTGCCTAATCCTCTAAAGTTAGTTTTTAGTTAGCTATACATATCCTCTACAATCAGCAAATGAGGATAATTAAATCACTTAGAAAGCAGCATGGTGAGCAAAATACTCCAACACAGCACTATCCTCAGTCAATGCCAACAACTAGTAGCA
Organism: Leptolyngbyaceae cyanobacterium; assembly: GCA_036704005.1. GTDB lineage: Bacteria > Cyanobacteriota > Cyanobacteriia > Cyanobacteriales > Nostocaceae > Trichormus. Next base: position 31,304 of record DATNQO010000046.1, read on the forward strand.
TTACTAGAGAAGCACACCAACAGCAAGGGGAATGGTATTCATCAAACACAGTTAACTCAGATGGAATTTGTGAGAGAATCTTCTGCTCCCACTTCTATCCGCGATGTTTGTCAACCAATTGTTGCCATCGTTGTTCAGGGTAAAAAAGAAGTATTATTAGGTGAAGAAATTTACCCTTATGGTGCTGCTCAATATCTTGTTGTCTCAGTTGATTTGCCTTTAAGTGGATTTGTTGTTCAGGCCACACCGGATCAGCCATATTTAGGATTTAAGTTGAATTTAGACTCCTTTGTACTGTGTGATATTATTGCCCAAACAAGCCTAAGTGCTAATAAGAAAAAAAATTCTGTGCGAGGCTTATTTGTTAGCGATACCTCACCACAGTTACTTGATTGTGCTATTAGACTGACACAACTTTTGGATACGCCAGAAGATATCCCAATACTTGCACCATTAATTATCCGAGAAATGTATTACAGACTTTTGAGCGGCGAACAAGGCGAGGCTGTCCGTCAAATTGCCACCTCTGGCAGCAATATGCAGCGTATTGCCAGTGCGATTAAACTTATCAAAGCGAATTTTACACATTCATTGCCTGTTGAGAAATTGGCAGAGCAGGTCAATATGTCAGCTTCATCTTTTTATCATCACTTCAAGTTAGTAACATCCATGAGTCCGCTTCAATATCAAAAACAATTAAGACTATTGGAAGCACGTCGCTTAATGCTTGCGGAAAACTTTGATGCAACCAATGCTGCCTATCAAGTAGGTTACGAAAGTCCTTCACAGTTCAGCCGTGAATATTCTAGAATGTTTGGTGCGCCCCCAATTCGGGACATCCAACGTTTACGCATAGCATAAGTTTATACTGTTCAATCGTCATTAGCACTTGGTTCGAGCGGACTGTAATGCCTTATCATAGCTCTGTTCGCATTTAACCAACACCATTGGAACCCCAACAACTCAATCTCTTCGCCAACAACACAATTACAGCCAGCTACAGCAGTAAATCAGACGCTTTGCTGATGAGTGCTGATGCTTTACAAAAGTGGAAATCGCGCATATTGACTCATCAGCAACAGATAAGAGCAAACCAATCACCTCAGCAAGCTACACTGTTTGACCTGATACCAAGTTTAAGCCTTCTCCAATCACCAGCGTATATTTTCTTGGGTTTTAACCAATCACTAGGGCAATTGCTGATTCTTTTTACTTCTTCTCTCTGCCCTCTGTCCTCTGCCTTTCTTGCAAACGAAGTCTCTCTACAGGAATTTCATGATTTTGATCAGGAGTTATGAGTTGCGTACCTGTGTCATAAATACCATTCCCTAGATGGATTTGAACAGGTCTACGATTTCTCATTTGATAAACCCTGGCACAAGATGCAATCTCTTGCTCGTCTAATAAACGTTGAGAATATTTGAATGCTTCTTGGCACTGATTATATCTATATTCAAGAGGGTCAGCCTTTGCTTCTTGTATATTCAAACTTATGGAGAGGGTAGTTCCTGCTAGTAGAGCAATACAAAACCTTTTAATTAGTTTCTGCATTTGCAAACCTCTATTATTTCCTCTCAGTACAACTAAAAGGATTAACGTTCATAAATACCTACAATAGCAAATATCTGAATTTCTGCAAAGATTATCATAATAATCAAAACTCTATCTCTTGGTATGTCATAAATAAAGAAAATCACCTTTTTCTCTACCTAAAGTAAGATATTTATTGCCACTTTTGAAGTAAGGATTCAGGTCTAATATTGCGGAAGTAAAGAAGGGCGAGACTGAGAATTATGAGAATCAGCAATTAGAGCTTGTGCAAAAAAATCAATTATAGACCGACCTTGACGGCGACAAGTCTGCACCACCGACAACAAATTAGCAGTGTGTTGAAACCGCTTCATTGAAAGGGAACCACCACTAACCCTGCGTTTTGTCACAGCCAAACGAAGTGAGCGTTCAGCCTGATTATTATCAGGAGGAATTTCAGGATGCTCAAGGAAATACCACCATTGGTGAGCTTTATCGGATAAAGAGCGTAAAAGTTGGCCTGCGGTAGCTCCTGCAAGGTCAATCGTTAGCATTCAGGCTACTTATTTTCAACTTCATGCTCAAATCAAATCAACATCTAGTTCAGAATTACCTTCCTCAATAGACTTTAATAATCCTCAACATAGTCAACATCCTAATTTGGAAACTGGTACAACATGGAAGAGTGCCTTAAATAACCTGAGATTAATCATTCAACCATATATTTTTTACTGTTTGATTCAACCTTGGCTCACAGTGTTTCACATTCCTGGGAGGAAACGCTGTTTTCTAAAATTAATCGACTTTATGAATGATTTTCGCGCTTCTCCAGTCAGTTTCCCTGTTGCTAGTTGAATCTCTTATTGTTTTTTCTTCTCCTAAAGTAACAAAAGAGGGATAAGGCTTTTTGGGCGGCTTTATAACCAGAAGCCTACCGCTCGATGCTTCAAACTCCCAAAAAGTAGCTAGCTTGGCTAAATTGTGTTAACATCAATCAAGAAAAGATGCAGAAATGGGCAGAACGCGCCCCATGAATTACCCATGTAAATTTCATCTAGTCGAGGCAGAAAAAGCGCGAGTCTTAGGGCAATTTTTTGAGGCTGAAGAGTTTTACGAGCGAGCGATCGCGGGGGCTGCTGAAAATGAGTGTATCCAGGAAGAAGCACTCGCCTATGAATTAGCGGCTAAACATTATCTGGCGCGAGGGCGGTCAAAAATTGCTCAAACTTACATGAAAGAGGCACACTATTGCTACGATCGCTGGGGCGCAACCGCTAAAGTTAAAGATTTAGAAAAACGCTATCCACAACTCCTCAACACCAACCTAGTTCGGCAATCACATTCAATCGTGACCGATGAAACGATCCGTCATCCAACTGCGGCGATCGATTTGGCTGCGGCGAAGAAAGCGGCTCAAGCCATCTCAGAAATGATTCATCTCGATCAATTAACTGCAACATTGATGCAGGTGGTGATAAAAAATGCAGGAGCCGAAACTGGCGCTCTGGTTCTCCTGGAAGATGATCGGCTCACTGTTGTGGCTCAGTGCAGTGGGAGTAGACAGTGTAACCTAGAAAAGATCGCTGTTGCTGACTGTGCAACAATTCCTGTCTCCGTCATCCAATCAGTAGAACGCACATCTGAAACTCTGGTGTTTGATGATGCAATCAGCGAATCGTCTTTTTCAACTGATCCTTATATTCAACATCAACAGACGCGATCGCTCCTGTGTATGCCCATTCTCAAGCAAAATCATCTGATGGGCATACTTTATCTGGAGAACAATTTCAGTACCGGGGTGTTTACTAGCGATCGCTTGCAAGTCCTTAAACTGTTGATTGCTCAGGCAGCAATTTCACTGGAGAATGCTCGGTTATATGAACGGTTATCGGATTATTCCAAAACACTGGAAAGGAAGGTAGAAGAGCAAACTCAAGCTTTGCAGCAGGAGATCGCGGAACGTCAACAAACCGAAGCCGCATTGAGACAAAGTGAAGCGAACTACCGCAACCTGCTACAAACCGCAAATTCCGTTATCATTCGCTATGATCCGCAAGGACGGATTCACTACATTAACGATTATGGGGTAAAGCTTCTTGGCTATGAAGAACATCAGATTTTAGGGCGAACCTTATTTGAAACAATCATTCCAGACATCGAAATCTCTGGACGCGATGTCAAACCCTTTGTCCATGATTTACTTCGTAATCCTCAATCGTACCCGCAAGGCGAGGGTGAAAACCTGTGTCGAGACGGTCGGCGAGTTTGGGTTGTTTGGTCAAATCAAGCCATCTTCAATGAACAGGGAGATGTCGTTGAAATTTTATCGGTTGGCAATGACACCACCCAGCGTAGACAAGCAGAAGAGGCATTACAACGCAGTGAAGCCAAGTTCCGAGCTATCTTTGAAAACTCGCAGGTTGGTATCTACCGCACCCGCACCTGTGATGGATTAATTCTCAATGCCAATCAACGCTTTGCCGATCTGTTTGGTTTTGATTCACCCCAAGAGATGATTGGGATTGAACACACTATAGGCTATTGGGTCAATCCCAGCGATCGCCAACAAGGCATTGAGGTGATGAAGCGGGATGGGGAAGTGCGAAGCTTTGAAGCACAGATGCGAAAACGAGATGGAACAGTGTTTTGGGGGCTTTTCTCTTCTTATCTGAATGCAGACGATGACTACATCGAAGGAGTGCTTGCGGATATTAGCGATGTCTACGACGAGCTTCGCTTACGCAAACAGGCAGAAGTAGCATTACAAGCCTCTGAAGCAGAGCTACGGGCGCTCTTTTCAGCTATTCCCGATCCAATGTGTATCTTCAATGGTGAGGGACAATTGATCTGTGCAATCAAAGGGAATCCGTCATATGGAGAGTTGCATAGGGAGGAGTATTTTGGTAAAACACTGCATCAAATCTATGCTACGGAACAAGCTGATGAATTCCTGAGTTACATTCAGCAGGTGCTGAGAACCCAACAAGTACTCACAGTTGAATACAGCCAGTGGATAGCTGAACGAGAAATCTGGTTTTCAGCGCGCATTGCACCGATTCGGCACGAACAGGTGATTTGGATAGCGCGAGATATTACGCTGCAAAAGCGAGCAGAAGCAGCCTCAATTTTGGAAGAACGCAACCGCATGGCGCGTGAAATTCACGACACACTCGCTCAGGCGTTTACAGGCATTCTGGCTCAGGTAGGAGCGGCAAAACAGGTGCTAACGGATGATTTAGAAGCAACTGAGGCACACATAGACCTGATCAAAGAATTGGCGCGAACTGGACTGGTTGAAGCGCGGCGATCGGTAGTAGCGCTCCGTCCTCAGCTTTTGGAGGAAGGCAGTCTACAGAGCGCTCTACATCGTCTCGTCGCTCAACTCAGAACTGCCGCAATGGATACCACTTTATATTATGAGATTGAGGGTGCAGTATATTCTCTGCCGACTGAAGTCGAGAGTAATCTACTGCGGATTGGGCAGGAAGCCTTAACCAATGCGATTAGACACGCCAATGCTGATGAAATTCGAGTGGAGCTAATCTACGATCGCGATCAGGTTTGCTTGCGCGTGCAAGACAATGGACAGGGCTTTGGAGTTGGAAGTATTCCAGCCTCTGAGGGTTTTGGCTTACTAGGCATGAGCGAACGGGCAGAGCGCATCGGCGCACAACTCACGATTAGGAGTCAACCTGGAGAAGGAACAGAGATGATTGTTACCGTCGATCAGGAGGCATCACAATGAGCCAAAGCATTCGGGTTCTCATTGCAGACGATCATGCTATTTTTCGGCAAGGATTAGCCACCATTATTAACCGTGACCCAGAGATGCAGGTGATTGCCCAAGCCGAAAATGGGGAACAAGCGATCGCTCTATTTGGGGAACACCAACCGGATGTCACGCTCATGGATCTCCGAATGCCTGAAGTGGAAGGAGTTGCCGCCATCGGTGCAATTTGTGCTACTGCTAAATCTGCTCGGATTATTGTACTGACCACGTATGATAGTGACGAAGATATTTATCGGGGATTGCAGGCAGGCGCAAAAGGATATCTGTTGAAAGAAACTGAACCTGACGAGCTTCTGAATGCTATTCGTACCGTTCATCGGGGTCAGAAGTATATTCCGCCTGATGTAGGAGCAAAGTTGGTACAGCGCCTCAGCAATCCTGAACTGAGTGAACGAGAACTAGAAGTACTCCGTTCACTGGCTCAGGGAATGAGCAATGCCGATATTGCAGCTGCTTTGAGTATCGGTGAAGGCACTGTCAAATCTCATGTCAATCGGATTTTGAATAAGTTAGATGTTAGCGATCGCACCCAAGCTGTAATTGTTGCCGTTAAACGCGGCATTGTTAATTTATGAGGCGTACTTTCGATAGAATTGGGATTCTAACTTGAGTTATAACTAGCCTTCTACTCCACGATGGCATGGTTTCTCTATCAATTTATACTGTAAAAATTTTAACTCGCTATAGAAGACAGCTTGAAGGCAATTTCCTATATTGAATGTATGCAAATAGAGATGCAGTCAATGGATTGAGCAAGTCAATTGCAAAGTTCCATACTTACTGCAAACGTAAAAAAAATGAACGATGATCGCAGCTACAGTTCCTTACTTGTACCCCCTTCAACTCAAGATTGGATGCAAGGTGTGCTGAGTGCCAAGGTCGTGCTGGTGATGTATGGAGACTATCAATGCTCTAGAAGTGCGGACGTTTACAGGATGATTCAAGGAATCAAACAAGAGCTGAGTGCTTCTTTTGGAGAAGATTATTTATGCTTTATCTTCCGTCATTTTCCGCAAACACAGATTCATCCTCATGCTCAACGAGCCGCCGAAGTCGCTGAAGCCGCCGCCGCCCAAGGACAGTTTTGGTCAATGCACGATACTTTATTTGTTTATCAACAGAAGTTAGAGAACGGTTATCTTGTAGAGTACGCCAATGATTTGGGGCTTGATATTCCTCAGTTTCTCAAAGACTTATTTAAACAAGTATATGTCGATCGCATCCACGAAGATATCGAAAGTGGAATATACAGTGGAGTAACAACTGCCCCAGTCCTATTTATCAATACCATTCGATATGCCGCACGCTGGAGAATGACAGAGTTGATGACAGCCATTGTTGCAGCAAGTCACTAAGCTCTATTTATACCTGACTTGTTTGTGAGTGCTAGTCGGCGATCGCGCATTTGATCGCTAGTTTTTGCCTGTTTTGTTGAATTTAAACGCCTCACTGGAATGACCGCAAAACAGGTTCGCTAACTTCCAAGTACTACATATATGTACGAGTAAAGGAGACAAAGATGAAGATTAAAGCAATCAAAAGACATCAGGGAATCGGAACAGAAGTGAAAGATGCGACTTACGTCGAGGCTGCTGGGTGGGGGAAGTATCGGTGGTGGCGGTATGTTCTGGGGCTGATGATCATCCTCTTTGCCTGGATGGTCGTTGCCAACTTCGCCAGTGCGCTCGTCGCGCTTGCGCTCGGCGGCAAAGAGGGGGTCGCGGCTTTCGGTCGGCTGGATTATGCCGCATTCGGTCGGGTAGGGGGCTTTGTCGTGAGCATGGCGGGTTTTCCGGTGTTCCTCGCAGGAATTCTCATCGCCGTCACCCTCATCCACCAGCGTCATCCCCGAACGCTCATCACGGCGCGGGAGAAGATCAGTTGGACTCGCGTCGGTCACGGCTTTGTGGCTGGGTTTGTGCCGTGGGTGCTGCTAGCCGGACTGGGGCAGTACCTCCTCTACCCCGATAGCTTCTCCTTCAACTCCGACCTCAAGACGTTCGCGCTCTTCGTGCCGATCGCACTAATCCTCACTGTAATCCAGACGACCACCGAGGAGCTTTTCTTTCGTGGGTACATCGTGCAGGGCGCGAGCCTGATCTGGTCTAACCGCGTCTTTCTGGCAATCGTGTCGGCTGTGATCTTCACGCTGCCGCACGCCACTAATCCAGAGTCACAGGAGGGCGGCTGGATCGGGATGTTCCTTGGAATCTTCGTCGGCACGGGTCTGCTGTATGCGATCGTTTCATTGATCGACGGCACTACCGAACTTGCCATCGGCGCGCACTTCGCCAACAACATCGCGTACTTTCTCTTGTTCAACTGGTCTGGAAGCTTCTTTGCCGCGCCAGCCTTGTTCAGCATCAGCGAGTACCATGCGAGATTCTACGACATCATCTCTCTCGTGCTGATTCCCGTTTTCTTGGCGATCGTTTTCTGGGTGTTCAAACGCGACGAGGCATCTGAACCCGTTTCCTAAAGCCATCGGAAGGGTCGTCGATGATCTCGTCGGTTCGTAAAACCATCAGCAAATGTACTAAATGACTCCATCACTAACCCATAGAGGAAACGGAGATGAAGATGCAAAATACCGAAAGAACAGAGGGAATCATGGCAGAAGCGAAAAAAGTTACCTACGTGGAGGCTGCCCGGTGGGGTAAGCATCGGGGGTGGCGGTATCCTCTGGGACTGGTGATCATCCTCTTTGCGTGGTTGGTTGTGGGTAGTGGTGCTAGCGTACTCGTCGCATTCGCGCTCGGCGGACAGGCAGACCCCTCGGTGTTCGGGCTTGTGGAATACTACCTGTTTGTCATGGCGAGTTTCCTGTTCTTCCTCGCGGGAGTCCTTATCACTGTCTCCCTCGTCCACCGCCGCCACCCCCGGACGCTCGTCACGGCGCGGGAGCGGATAGACTGGCATCGGGTCGGTCACGGATTCGTGGCGTGGTTCGTGCCGTACTGCCTGATCGGTGGGCTGGGGCAGTATCTGTTCTACTCGGAGACCTTCTCCTTTAACTCCGACCTCTTAACGTTCGCACTCTTCGTCCCGATCGCACTGGTTCTCACCACGATCCAGATCACCACCGAGGAGCTTTTCTTTCGCGGATACATCGTGCAGGGTGCGAGCCTCATCTGGAGCAACCACGTTTTTCTGGCGATCGTGCCAGCCGTGATATTCACCCTGCCACACCTCCTTAACCCGGAGGCGATCGCGGGCGGTTGGCTCACGATCTTTTCCAACTACTTCCTCGTTCCGGGTCTGGTGTTGACTGTGGTCTCGTTGATTGACGGAACCACTGAACTCGCCATCGGCGTACACTTTGCGAACAACATCGGCGGGACACTTCTGTTCAACATCACTGGAACTGCCTTGCCCTCACCAGCTCTGTTTACAATCAGCGAGTATCACGCGACCTACGGGGCGCTATCAGTGCTGGTTGCAGTACCCGTGTTTCTGGCGATCGCCTACAAGGTGTTCAAACGCGACGGGGTATCTGAACCCGTTTCCCAGAGTCACCACAAGGGGACTCGGTGATCCCGTCAGTTTGTTGCTGAAGGTCAATCTTGATTGAAACAGGAGAAACAAAATGATACTGCAAGATTAAGTGGCGTTAGTTACGGGAGGCACAACGGGTATTGGCAGAGCAACAGCGATCGATGGCGGATATACGGCGAACTGATCAAAACTCACAAGTTTGCTACCAGTGAGCGGAATGTAGAGCAATGTGCGCCTGAATCAGCAGATTAAACCAATTAAGGAGAATCACAGACATAACTATCACTCGACTAAAGCGCTCTCAAAGCCTGATCAATCCAATTACACCTTCAAACTAATCTCATGAAAAAGATAATTTTGCTAGCACTAGTGGGTACGGGACTCGTAGTAACTATGCCCTCTACAGCACAGGCACTAGATTCAGAAAAAATTGGTCATAACCTTGACCGAGAGCCGAATATGTCAATCGCTCAGTACGATCGCGATCAATATCGTGACGATCGATATCGTGACAACCAATATCCCGCTCGGCCGTTTGTGGTTTATTACCGTAGCCGTGACAATCGGAAATGGATTTATCAGAGTATCCACTACAATCGTCGCGATGCCCGACGTGCTGCCAGGCGACTGGAGCGGCGTGGTTATCGAACCCGAATTTTAGGATAGAGCCGTTTCAAACTATGAGTTGCCAACACCTAAATCCCACTTGCGGGCTGCCAACCGACTGGAGCGACGTAGTTATCTAACCCACGTTCAAGTGACAGCAAGCCAGTAGGGGGGCAGTACCCACAAGACCTTACTGTGAAGAGTTTTACAAAATAGTGGGCAATGCTCACCCTACTACTTAAATTTTAGGAGAAATAGGAATGATACTTCAGAATAAGGTGGCTTTAGTCACCAGTTGTCATTATATATCTTGGCATTGTATCTACCCAGTATTCTGATGTCTCTAGAAATTAAATCAATGGCAATTTTGAAACAATTTGGCATTCTATTTGTGTTGGGCATTGCGGGAATTGCGATGTTTACGATTACGTCGGTTCCATTAGTTGAGCAACAGTTGGCGAAACTGTCTCCAGAAAGACTGGCAAAAGTGCCGCCATTGGGAATTCTAATGCTTCTGCAAGGACTACAGTATTCAATTCTACTAGCAATCAGCATTCTGATCGGAATTGGCTGTGCCTATCGCGTTGGATTACGCTCACATTTGATTGACTACTGGGTACTTCATACCCCTAAAATTCCATATTCTGTCATTGAGATGAAATGGAGCTTGGGTGTGGGTGCAGCGACAACAATCACTGTCCTGTTGCTTGATCGGTTCATGAAACCTGCTCTACCTGAAGCGCTACAGGCATCCAGTCATACAGAACCGAATTGGCTGAGTTCACTTACAGCAATGCTTTATGGCGGCATCACTGAGGAAATTCTGATGCGCTGGGGCTTAATGTCGTTGCTTGTTTGGATCGCGTGGAAATGGCTAAAACAAGGCGTTACGTTGCCAAGTCAAGGGATTTACCAGGGTGCGATCGTTCTAGCCGCTTTGGTATTTGGACTACTACACCTGCCAGCGACTGCTGCGATCGTTCCCCTCACTCCAGTTGTGATTATTCGGGCGTTGTTACTGAATGGAATTGCGGGGACTGCGTTTGGCTGGCTCTTTTGGCAATATTCGCTAGAAGCTGCAATGTTAGCCCATATCAGTTTTCATGCTTTTGCCTTTGTTCTTAGTGGTTTACTGGCAAGGTTGGCTTAAGTTTTGGAATAGATATCATAGGGCTAGCACTGCCCACAAAGCCTTACGCTGAAAGGTTTTAAAAAGAAAGGTTTTGAAAATGGTGGGCGATGCCCACTACTTGAATTGATGCTCAACTTTACAGTTTTCAGGTGGTAAATCAAATGATTCAGTGCAAAGATTTTGCGCCTCGGATTACTGAGCGGGGGCCCTTCGGCGGAGCTTCTGATTACGAATCCTTCTCTGATGTTGTTAGTACTGTAAATCAGTGGATCGAAAGTACAACGATACAGGTAATCAATGTTGAAACCGTTGTTTTACCCGATCGGATTGAAGGCACAAGTGATGATGTCTACGGAGTGACGACTAGTAATGCTTTCCACCCAGTGATGATCAGTCAGGGTCTTGCAATCAATTGCTTTCAATGTGTGCGTGTGTGGTACAGAGAATAAGCTTTATTGGAAAGAGAAAAAATGAAACGATTTACTTTGTTTACTTTCCTGTATCTTGCGCTCGGAGTTTGTTTGACGGCGATCGCGCTTGGATACCCAAACCTGCCTTCGCGTCTTCAAACAAGCTTGTTCGCCAGTGCAGGAGCTTCCTACCTTGTTTGTCTCTTCAGTACCTTCCCTTTTTGGCGGGAGGCGACGCTCCGCGTCTATCGCAGACGGAATTCAGCGGTAATTCTACCCTGGTTGGTGATTGGAGTGAACATTATTGTGACGATCTGGGAGCTTCAGAGTCAGAACTGGACAATGGAAGCCATTTTAGGAGAGTTTTCGCGGCTATTAGTCGTCTTAATATTTGCAGAAATCATTGTGATTACATGGCGAGTGAATCCTGAACATTAGTGTCTAAATCGAATGGCACGCTCGTTAAGACACAGCCCTTGCCCAGGCTGGGAGGCTCTGCCTCTTCCCTCATGGTGGCACAACCAATGATCGCCCTGGATTTACCCCTGAAAGTACTGGCATGGGAAGCGACTGACGGCAAGGTATGGGTGAGTTACAACGATCCTAATTACTTAAAACAGCGATTTTCTCTCTCGGATGAGTTGGTGAAAAATATCGCTATCATCGCACCTTTAATCAATGAAGCACTTAGTTCAGTCGATCACAAATAAGTCGCAGAATTAGCACGCGATGGCGCAAAGCGCCCGCCCAAAAGGTGATCGCACCTTGGCGTTTTTGAAACAGCATTGTAGTGGCAATCGAGTAATGTCAAACTCATTAATTTTACAACACTCATGAAAACATTTGCGTTCTTCCTGGCTCTGCCAATCAGTATCTTAGCTAATTTTTCCTTAAGAGCTTCTGCTGATTCTACTGCTGGCATCATCCTGAGTACAAAATGCCAGGGTGGGTACAACATCAATATTTGGCAGAATTATACGAACGGTGAACTGCTTGATCGCGCAACCAGTGCCAACGGTAATTTAAGTTTGGGTAAAGGAACTAACCAAGCAACAGAAGGTGTTCGAGTGTATAAGTTTCGGAATGGAATTTATGAATATTGGGTATGGGATGGCACGTTAGATAACCCGCAGTCTGGAACTTTAGAGGTGTATAAAAACAACCGTCTCCTCACACAGCAAGCTTGTACAAAAATTTGATAGAGGAACTAGCTTTGAGTCAGCCAGTTGAAGTGGTTCCAGTTTAAACACGCAAACCTGGACGAAATTGCACAGCCAAAAATTAATGGTGTTTATGTAGTTAACGCGGCTAACCTTGTCAACTTGCTCCAACAATTAGACCCTAATTAATTTGAAAGTAAGCCATTAACTGCTGTGACAATCATCCAGCACCTGCCCTTCGCTTTCAGCAGCCTACTATCAACTTACCGCACCAAATTTTAAGATAAGCTGATATCTAAACGAGTAAACTCTTAATTTGTATCAAGAAGATTTGATGTAATTTTGCTACTTAGTAAAAAAGTAAAAACCTTGATTTAGGGTTAATACTTATATAAATAATGTATCTTAATTACGTATATTTTTACTTTAGCGGGGGTTGTACGTAGAGGGGCAAAATATGATTAAAGGAATTTTGTTAGCGGTAGATTTACAAAATGGCTTCAACTGGGTATTGAACCGCGATGCGACTAAAAACCCAGATGCTTGCAGGCATCAACTAGCTACGATATCGGTGGCATTTTGGCAAATTTGGTTAGATTCGGGTTCATGTAATCCCACGGTTGAGAACTAGCTGTGTAAATATCCATTGCAGGGGAAAACCAGCTTGGGTCATCAAGGCTCCCAGCCATAATGCCAATAAGCTCAGGGATTGGGGGCCTGCTAAATAATCGAGAACCACAATTTGGACAAAAACCCCGACCAACAATGCTTCCGCTATCACCCATCACCTCATGATATTTCACATCTCCAATAATAGTAACTGCACTTTGAGGTACAACAAGAGCAGAGGCATAAGCACTTCCTGTCGCCCGTTGACAATCCCGACAGTGACAATTTCCCATCGCAATGGGTGAGGCCGAACATTCGTAGCGAACAGAACCGCAAAGACAACTGCCAGTAAATTTTGTCATCATACAATATCTTCCCTTCGATGTTTAATTGATAGTGTGAATACTCTCTAGGTCAAATCTTGATAAATACAAGACTTATTTTCAATATTTACCAAGTAAACAAGTGCTATTTGCTGTACATCTTAGTTTCCAAAGTAGCAGTCGTACTTTGAAGTAGTCTTACAAATTTGTGCTTTTTTTACAGATTTTTACTATTTATCCCGAAAAACTTTTGGCGTAACTCCAACTAAACGTTTAAAATGACTGGTGAAATGTCCTTGATTAGCAAAACCAACCTTATAAGTGATATCAGTAATTGATTCCTCTGTTTTCAAGAGAAGTTCTTTAGCACGCTCAATCCTGCACTTAATGACAAACTGATGGGGAGTGTATCCTGTTGATTGTTTAAATAATCGAGAGAAATGAGACAAACTCATTTGAACTAAATCAGCTAATTGAGTCAAACCAATATTACAGTCAAGGTTGACATGAATATAGTCAATAATTTGTTGTAATTTATATTTGGGTAAACCGCCTGTTACGATTTGTTCCTGATGTTTGCTAAAAGCGTAATTCTGAAAAAGATGAGTGAGCAGAAATGCCGCAGCAGATTCTGCATATAAGCGACTGGAACACCGATTTTTTTCTAGTTCAGCTTTGAGTGCCAGACCAATTTGATAAATGAGTGGGTCAAATATTGGAAATTGAGGATGAAGTTCAAGACAAGATAAGCTCATTGATTCACGCAGCGTATGAGCAATGAAACTGGAGTCAAACCCTAAAGTAATACCTTTACTTTCGTGGTTATCTGATTGCCAATAGGTTGTACCGCGTGGAATAATGAGACTATGACCTGTGACAAGAGAAAATTTTTGTGATTTCCCATTAATCCGCGATTCCACTGCATAATCGAAAGGTGCATCTGTATAAATATGAATCGCATTTTCTGGAAATATAATTTCATCCGGTAAGGCACTAGCACTTCTGCTACAAGTAAAGAGTAAGCGAATGCCACTCCAATCTGAATTGTCGTTGGATAGTAGAGACTGACGACTAAAGCTTTCTAAGATAGCTTTTTCTACAGCACAGGATTCATAATCTGTTTTTAACATAAGTCAAGACTATTTACATTAGTTATATGAATAAAATTAATAGATATAAACAAAAATTCCAACTAAATACACGAAACTCAATTCGACATCTAAAAACCTCTATACTGACTTCTAAGCGCTTAGGAACTTCCAGAAAATAAACTATTCAATAAGTGAAAACGTAGAAACTGATTGTATTCTTCCTCCCCTGCTCCCCATGCTCTCCAAAGTGATTGTATATTTTTTTAGTTGGAAGTCCCTTACTGAAGTGAACCCGTAAACGCCATGTTCTCCAGTCGGTCGTAGATCATCAACATCACCAAAAGTGAATCAACATCACAACTAATTGGAATGAGTAGCTTTTCGTTTTGGTGTTTCAACTAGCACAGAAATCACAAGTAAACTGAACCCGATTATTTTGATGAAAGCATTGGCTGCGTGTGCATACTCCCATTGGTTACGATATCTTGTCCAGTTTGATGGCACGGGATTGGTCAACCACGCTGCAAATTCCGCATTCATGGCGCAACGAACATCATCCAACTCACAATAGCTAATACCAATGCGATCGCTCCGCCCAATGTCCAATAAAATGTGACACCACGTTTGCGAACAAGAAACGCTAACACAACTGCCGCAATCACCGAACCAATTTCAAAGGCTGCACCAACTGAGCCAAAGTAACGATAAACATTTTCAAACACTGTCACTCTCACCCACAGTTGTTGATCAAATTGCATCCGGCGCGGCAATTCCAACAAATGTGCGATAGACAAGCCCAGGCTCAATGAAGCCAGTAAAATTGTGATAAATCGCCACAATCGCATTAATCTCATTTTACTTCGCCTCACATGATTGCTATCTGATTTCAACGTAAATCAAGATAAAATTTGATGCGCCTATCAAGTGGGAGAAAATCAGACCTCAGATTTAGTCGATTATTTCGTTTTCAGTTCGGACTCCAACAATCTCAACACCTTTTCCTCAAGCGCCTTCAGATAAGCGCGGTTCAGCTTCCCCATCAATATAATCTGGGCGATCGCTAGAAGGCGGGGCGGAGCATCGTCGCATATATCCTCGCCTGATCCTCAGCGTTCCAAATCAACACCCCATCACCAACTCGCTAGATGTGATTGCTTCTGTTAAAATCATTTGATAACTACTAGCAGCATCTTCCAACTCACGTAAGTAATAATAATTAAAATCAGTGAATTTTTATATATATTTCTATCAATTTCTGATGATATTTGTTTGCTTATAGTTTAATTAAATCAAGTAAGGAAAAATCTCAGCTTTTCTGTACAAGCCGTACAAGTGATACGTAACTAAATGTTTAATATCATGATTTGAATTTAAGTAAATCATGAATTTTTCGTCTTGGGTTTCATCCATTAATCCAACTGACCCATAAATTTATCAAAGTCTTAGGATTAAAAAGTTTTGCCTTTTATTTAATGAGAGTAATTAAAGCCAAAACCTATTCCTTAAACATAATATATTTCCGGAGGCAACCAACCATGCGAAATATAGATTTTAAACCCTTAACTGAAGAAGATCGGAAGAGAAATGAATATCTGGACAAACTCAATCATGCGCCCTACCCCACAATCTTCTTGATCATATTTGGGATGTTCTTACTATTTACTATCGGTGTTTTATTGAGCGCTTTTTAACTCAAAAAGGCTCAAGTATTTCTACTTGAGCCTCGACTACATGAAATTAATTTGTCCTTAAACAAGAGTTCTTTCATTAGAGATAAGCTAACATACGTGTTAGCCAAAGAATCGATTTGTTCTGTTTATCTGTTTGTCAAGTTTTGCACTTATGTAAATTATTTTGAAATTCTTATTAGTTTTTGTTAGAAAATAAGGTGCGTTTCCCCTGGTATTCGGGATACTTACGGCATGACCGTTACCCCTGAGTTAGTCGAAAAAGACGATGGGGGGCGGCTCATCAAAAAGATTGTCGCGCTTGAGGCTATCTTGGCAGCGCCGGGGGATGTGATTACCTCGGAAGATGGGCGCGAGTTTGTTACGCCGCCTGATGTTGTCGTGGAACGGGATAAGGGGGAACGCGATCGCTTGACCATCTGTCCTGACTGGGGTAATCACTCGACCTCGTGGCTCATGCGTCACCGCTTGGGGTTGAGGGCGGTGTTGACCGATTTAATGGATGGGCTGGAGATTAAGGGGGATGAAGCGACTATTGAAGCGTTGGCTGATTTCTCCAAACGCAATGCTACCCACATCAAGGGTATCCTTAACTTGACTATTCCGCTTGATGAGTCTCCCATTTGGATTTTGAGTCAATACCTGGGTCAACTGGCACTGTCTACTCAGTCGCGGCGGCCTCTTGAGGATGGTAAGCGGGTACGGTATTACCGATTAAGCAGTGAGGATGTCGCATTTGCTCGGAAGGTTCTTGAGTATCGGCAACGGCTGAGGGAGGATAGGGAACGGAGGCGACAGGAGGAACGGGAACAGCAAGCGGCTTATGCGGCTAGGATGCAGGCTATGTATGGTGTTAATGCTCCGTCCACTCCCCCCAATCATCTAGTGTGGCAAAACTTACTAGAGAGAGCGGAAATCCTGTAATCTTGACCTTGTAGCGAAATAATGGCGCAAAAACTTGGCAAGAAAAAGTTTAAAACCAGAGGCAACATCTTTTGAGGTACTCGATTGTGTTCAAAAAAAATGCCCATCGTGCGGTCAAGCAATGTGGAATGAATACAATAATCCTCGACATATAAGAACGTTAAATGGGGTAGTAGAACTACAGCTAAAAATTCGTCGATGTCAAAATAAGTCATGTATGCGGTATAAAAAAGCATATCGACCAGAGCTTGAAGGGTCACTCGCTCTACCACAGAACGAATTTGGTTTGGATGTGATTGCTTATATAGGAGCATTACGCTACCAGGAACATAGAAGTGTTACTCAAATACACGCTCACCTTGAATTAAAGGGTATATGTATAAGTCAACGAACGGTCACGCACCTAATTGACAGATATGACGAGTTACTTTCTTTATGGCTAAAAGACCATAAAAGGTTAAAAGCAATAGTGGCTAATCAAGGACGGGTGATATTAGCGATTGATGGGATGCAGCCAGAAATTGGACATGAAGTATTATGGGTAATTCGAGATTGCTTATCAGGAGAAATTTTACTTGCTAAAACCTTATTATCATCAAGAAATGAAGATTTAGTGGCGTTATTATTAGAAGTAACTAATACCCTAAATGTACCAATTGATGGAGTTGTTAGTGATGGGCAACAGTCGATTCGCAAAGCTGTTGGGTTAGCATTACCTGGAATTGCTCACGGTTTATGTCATTACCATTACCTGAAAGAAGCAATTAAACCCATATATGAGGCGGATAGACATGCAAAAAAGGAATTGAAAAAAAAAGTTAGAGGATTACGAGAAATTGAACGTAGTGTTACCAATGAAGATCAAGAAATGGTGACTATTATTGAAGATTATTGCTCGGCAGTTCGTAGTTCTATAACCAATGATGGTCATCCACCGTTAGAGGCATCTGGATTAAAGTTACAAGAAAATTTGACTTTGATAGAACAAAGCTTAGAACGGATGGAAAAAAGAAGTGCTTTACCACCACCTTTAGTCAACCTAAAACACCTTCTAGCTAAGGGGTTATCTGCGACTGCATCTTTATTCGCACCTGTTATGGTTGCATATCAGTGGGTTGATAAGGCTAGTAGCATTCTCAATAATAAAATAGGTCTTGATGCTGCTGGAGTCAAACAAAGCTATCA
>DATNQO010000047.1:0-27246 GCA_036704005.1 Leptolyngbyaceae cyanobacterium
GATGAAGCAGGTGGTTGCAGCTAGCAAGGTGGGGATCATGAGTACGCCGAACCAGCCGATGTATAGGCGGTTGTTGGTGCTGGTGATCCAGTTGCAGAACTGCTCCCATACGTTGGCGCTTTGGCGCTGTTGTAAGGTTGCGGTCATAGTTTTATGATTGCGGTTGCGTTTTGTACGCGGGAATAATTACTTATGGATATTATCTTAGAGTCTTTGTTACGGATTGTAAAGGTCTATAAAGAAAGCTTTACTTAACTGTAATATAAGAGCAAGTTATAAATGGATGAATGTTTTCCCCTGAGATTATTTTGAGGCTCACGCCTACGCAGTTAGGCGTTCCCGCAGAGTAGGCGCAAAGAAGGAAATATATATATATAGATATTCTTTGGCTGGGAAGGGGGTAATTAATCAAACCCTCTAAATTAAACCGCCAAAAACCTTTGAATCACATCCTGACTGAGTTCATCGGTTGAACCAGAGGAAACAATAGCGCCTTTCTGCATGGCGTAGTAATAGTCAGCTTGGCGGACAAAGTGTAAGTGTTGTTCTACTAATAAGACAGAAATGCCTGTAGTTTCAATGATGCGGCGGACTGCTGCTTCAATTTCGAGGATAATTGAGGGTTGAATACCTTCAGTGGGTTCATCCAAGACAAGTAGTTGAGGCTGTCCCATTAAAGCACGAGCGATCGCCAGTTGTTGTTGTTGTCCCCCACTTAAATCACCACCCATCCGCGACAACATGGTTTTTAACACAGGAAATAAGCTAAAAATTTCTTCAGGAATTTCTGCTTTTCTTGTCTGTTTTTGCCTAGCTTCTAATCCCAACAGCAGATTTTCTTTAACTGTTAAACGCGGAATAATTTCTCGTCCCTGGGGAACATAACCAATTCCTAATTTTGCCCTTTGGTCTGGTGATTTGGCGTTGATTAAATTCCCGGCTAAATTAATAGTACCACTGCGAGGCTTGAGTAACCCCATAATAGTTTTGAGTAGGGTTGTTTTACCCACACCATTGCGTCCGATTAAGCATACCATTTGCCCAGAGGGTACACTTAAATCTACGTTGCGTAGAATATGGCTTTCACCGTAGTAAACGTTAAGGTTAGATATATTTAGCATTGGTCAATAGTCAATAGTCATTAGTCAATAGTCAATAGTCATTAGTCATTAGTCAATAGTCATTAGTTATTAGTTTTCTTCCCCCACTCCCTCATCTTCCCCTACTCCCCCTACTCCCTCATCTATTCCTGCTGTTGTCCCAAATAAACTTCAATCACACGGTGGTCATTTTGAACCTCTGCAAAATCCCCTTCACAGAGTACCGAACCTTCATGTAACACCGTAACTTTTTTGGCGATTTGCCTCACAAATTCCATATCATGTTCAATTACTAAAATTGAATGACTCTGGGCTAATGTTAAAAGTAATTCGCCAATGTTATAAGTTTCTTCATCGGTTAAACCTGCGACTGGTTCATCTACAAGTAACAAATCTGGAGACTGTCCTACTAACATCCCAATTTCTAAACGTTGCTTTTCGCCGTGGGATAGTAAGGCGGCGGGAATGTCTGCTTTTGCAGTTAAACCAATGGTGGCTAATAATCCTTCAATACTATGCTGTTCCTGGGGATGAGAACGACTAAATAATGTCGAGAAAACATTTTTATTACGGTTGCTGGTGATTTCTAAATTTTCCCTTGCTGTTAAATTGAGATAAACTCTGGGTGTTTGAAATTTGCGTCCAATTCCTCGCCGTGCAATTTCATGCTCAGGTAAAGAACAGAGGTTTTTTCCTTTAAATAAAACTCTACCTATTGTGGGTTGGACTTTACCTGTAATCACATCAAGAAATGTGGTTTTACCTGCACCATTAGGGCCAATTACTACCCGCAATTCACCCATGTCCATACTAAAATTAAGCTGGTTGAGTGCTTTAAAACCGTCAAAACTCACAGTGACGTTTTCAGTTTCCAAGATTTTGGCGTTCATGTTGTACTTCTGGATCTGCTTCTAAGCTGGGATAGGTAGAAATTGGTTGAGGGCGTTGGAAAATAGGAATGTTTTGATGACGCAACCAGCCTACTACGCCGTCAGGAAGAACTGTCACGACAATTAAAAACAGTAAGCCTTGAAAAAATAGCCAAATTTCCGAAAATTGTTCGCTTAAGAAAGCACGGGCATAATTAACTAATAAAGTTCCGACAATTGCTCCAACTAATGTAGCACGTCCTCCTACGGCTACCCAAATTACCATTTCAATGGAAAAAGCAATTTCCATTGCTCTAGGGGAGACAGAACCACTTTGCAGGGTGTAAAATGCTCCTGCTATTCCGGCGATCGCACCAGAAACTGCAAAGACTAATGTTTTAAAATCTGTAGGGTTATAGCCGGAAAATCTTACCCGACTTTCATCGTCGCGAATTGCAATTAAAAGTCTACCAAAACGTCCACTTGTCAACCAGCGACAAATCCCGTAGGTAACAGCGAGAAATAATACTGTCAGGGTGTAGAAAATCAATTTTGTTTGCGGATCATTGACAGTTTTCCCAAACAATGTTGTAAAATCTATCAGCCCATTTGTACCGTTGAAAAATTGTTGTTGACCGTTAAAAAAATTGAAAAATACTATAGTTGCGGCTTGGGTCAAAATTGAGAAGTAAACTCCCTTAATGCGGTTGCGAAATACTAAATATCCTAGTAATCCCGCTAACAACCCTGGAACTAGTATTACAGCCCCTACTGCTGTGGGGAAAGAATAGAAAGGTCGCCAAAACCAAGGAAGTTCCGTAATACCATACAGCCCCATGAAATCAGGTAACTCACCATCTGGGAGTTGCAGTTTCAGGTACATGGCGATCGCATATCCACCTAAACCAAAGAATACACCATGTCCCAAACTGAGTAAACCAGTATAACCCCAAATCAAATCAATACCTAAAGCGACAATCGCCAGTGACAAAAATCGCCCCAACAAATTTAAGCGAAACTCTGACAACACCACTGGCATAATCAAGATGAGGAAGAGTGCGATCGCCACTACCACCCCAACCTCAATTAATATTAACCTTCGCCTCTGTGTCTGGAACTTGATATTAAACATCAACAGTCCTTCCCTTCTGCGGAAAAATCCCCGCAGGCTTCCACTGTAAAAATACAATAATCAACAAAAATACCATTACCTTAGCCATACTTGTGGTTGCAAAAAACATCAACAAATCGGCTAGAGGCTTCACAGGAGAAAATAACAAAGCCAGAGTTCCAGAACCAATTAAAAAGTTAGCTGTCCCAATTACCAAAGCAGCCACAACAGTACCCGCTAAATTACCCACACCACCAACAACCACAACCATAAATGTGTCGATAATGTAATTTTGTCCGGTATTTGGCCCCACCGAACCTAATAAACTAATTGCACACCCAGCCACACCAGCTAAACCAGAACCCAAAGCAAAAGTGATTGCATCAACTTTTTGAGTGGGTATACCTAAACAAGCACTCATATTGCGGTTTTGTGTAACAGCCCTAATTCTTAATCCCCAACTAGAACGCTGTAAAAAGAGATAAATTCCTCCTACACAAATTACTGTCAAAGCAATAATAAATAACCTAGCAAATGGTAATTGTACACCACCTAAAGCAATTCCAGTTTGTAACCAACTAGGCGCAGTGACATCAACATTTTGTGCGCCAAACCAAGGTTGAGTGACTGCTAGCTGATAAGTTTGACTCAATAAATTGCCTATAGTAATTGTTACCCCTAAAGATAGGCAGAAAATTACCCCGACAACCCAGTTACGTATCCTCTCTAAATTGGTGCGGGAATTTAAAAACCATAAACCACCAAAAAACAACAGAGAAAACAATAATAAGCCAATAAATAATACCCAATTAACACTACGAACAAACTGCTGAAAAATCAAACTGACTCCCCAAGTTGCTAGCAGAGTTTCTAGTGGTCGTCCATAGAGATAACGAATCACACACCTTTCAAGAATTAATCCGATAAATGCTGTGAAAATGAAAGCGATGATTAAAGCTAAAAATATATAAATCCCTTCCCAAAATCCGCCCAATTGTTTACAGGCATTTTGTACAACAAATGTTGTATAAGCCCCAAACATCATCAATTCACCATGAGCCATATTAATCACACCCATTAAGCCAAAGATAATGGCTAATCCCAATGCCGCAATTAATAAGACAGAACCAATGCTAATTCCATTAAATACAGCATCTAAGAAACCAGTTAACATTTTTCTCCATCAGATGTAAGCTTTTTTATTAATGATTGCCAACTTATCATATCGTGGTGGCTGGTAATAGGTAATTGGTCATTGGTAATTGTACAGAACAGTTACCTATTAGCTATTACCAATTACCGCTCAAACCAACCATATTACTTGATATAGAAATCCGATTTGATTTCTGTATCCCTTATGGGAGCGTAGCCATAAAAATCTCAATAGTATCTGTAGGGTGGGCATTGCCCACCATATCATGGCTTTGGTGGGCAATGCCCACCCTACGTATATTTCAAAAATCAAGTATGAGTCCTATATAACTAATGACCATTGACTAATTAAGCTTTTTTGTACTTACCACCCTTAGCTGGATCTGACCAATCACAAGCAAATCCCTTAGTCTCCTTCACAAATTGATTCCAGGGAACTGGTTCAACTGGCGCAGGTGTAGCATAGACAATGTTAAATAAACCATCATCTCTGACTTGACCAATCCGCACAACTTTGGATATGTGATGATTAGCATTTACTGTTACTTTTCCTTCAGGTGCGTCTATGGTTTGACCATAAGCCGCCGCCCGCACTTTAGCTAAGTCAGGACTACCCGCTTTTTCTACTGCTTGCTTCCATAAATAAACGGCAATATATGCAGCTTCCATTGGGTCATTTGTTACCCGGTCAGCACCATATTCTTTTTTAAAAGCTTCGACAAATTTCTTATTAGCAGGACTGTCTACTGTTTGGAAATAATTCCAAGCAGCGTAGTGGTCTTTGAGATACTCAACACCAATTGCTTTAACTTCTTCCTCAGCAATACTTACCGACATGGAAGGATATTTGTCTGGTGTTAATCCAGCACCTTTTAACTGCTTGAAGAAAGCTACATTGCTATCACCATTCAAGGTGTTATAAATCACGCCTCCATTAGGCAAATTTTGCTTAATTTTTGTGATAATTGGTGTAACTTCTGTACTCCCCAATGGTAAATAATCTTCACCAACTGTTTTTCCACCTAAAGCTTGTAATTGGGCTTTGATAATATTGTTAGCAGTCCGAGGGAAAACGTAATCTGAGCCTACTAAAAAGAATTCTTTGCCTTTATTTTTTAACAACCAATCAACAGATGGTTCAATTTGTTGATTTGGGGCTGCACCTGTGTAAAAAATGTTTTTAGAACATTCTTGACCTTCATACTGTACGGGATACCACAGCATATGGTCTTTACTTTCAAAGACTGGTTTAACATTTTTGCGACTAGCTGAAGTCCAACAACCAAAAACTACAGCTACTTTATCTTGATCAATCAGCTTGGTGGCTTTTTCTCTAAAAGTATCCCAGTTAGAAGCACCATCTTCAATAATGGCTTCAATTTGTTTATTTAAGACACCACCAGCCGCATTAATTTCTTTGATGGCTAATTTCTCAGCATCGACGACACTTTTTTCACTAATAGCCATTGTGCCACTGAGGGAGTGGAGAATACCTACTTTGATGGTGTCGCCACTAGCAGCAGCCACAGGCGAGGCTGTTGGGCTGTTGGTAGTGCTGGGTGAATCATTGACGCAAGCCTTCAGAAAGATACTACTACCAATGGTTGCAGAACTGTAAATCAAAAACCTACGTCGGTTAAGTCTACTCATATATTTGTTAATTTTCCTGATTATGAATCAGCTAGCTTCGAGAAAGTCACAAGCTCAAGCTTCAAACTGTGATATTAGTTTGATATTTAACCATTTAATTGTTATTTATGATACTAATTTTTATTTTTCTCTAAAAAATCATTTATTAAGTAAAATCACTAGGTTATGATGTATCGAAATTGTTAGTTTTAAAGCATATTCCCTCGCTTTGGCAATTATAAGAGCCAGTATCAAGTATTATCTTTAGATAGAGCAAAATCAAGCATTTTTAAGTTTGGTAAGAAATACTTCCTATTTATTGTGATTTCTCGTAAAATTCCTTACATTCTTAGTGCGTAAGTTCTCAAGAAAAACAGAGTGTCATAACATTTGCTTAATTTAGGATTAACAGATGAATCAAAGTCAGTCGTGTCAAAATAAAGCTCTATTTTTTGGCTTATGTGTACCAGCGATCGCTACATCTTTAATAATCAACTCAGGCATTACCCTACAACAAGCAAATGCTCAGGAAACCCAAATTCAAATAGCTCAACAGCTAAAATCAGCATCAGCAACTACAGAAAAAGTGAGAATTGCTGTCCTCGACTTTGATTTTAGCAGTGTCAGTAATCCCAGTTACTTATCATTTTTGCCTGGAGGTAGCAAAGGTGTTAGTGAAGTTTTAGTAAATAAATTAGTTAAAAGTGGTAATTTTGTCGTAGTTGAACGCAGCCAAATAGATGCTATCTTAAGAGAACAAAATTTGGGTGATTCGGGAAGAGTTGACGCAAGTACAGCAGCACAAATTGGTCGAATTTTAGGCGTTGAAGCAGTAATTATCGGCTCAGTCACTCAATTTGATATTCAACAACGGCAATCTGGAGGCGGCTTTTTAGGAATCGGCGCATCCACGAGAGATACAGATGCTTATGTGAAACTAAATATTCGGGTAGTAAATACAACCACAGCCGAGATATTGTTAGTAGCTGAAGGCAATGGTAATAATAGTCAGTCAGATAGTCAAGTAAGTGTTTTTGGCATTGGTGGAGGTGCTGCTACTAGTAATGAAGGTAGATTACTTACCTTAGCAACAGAGAAAGCTATTGATCAAGTCATTACTGAATTAAATACAAAATCAGCCAATTTAGCCGCTTTACCAAAAGCCTTGCCAAGTGTTAATGCTACTGTAGCTGATGTCACAGGAAATACTGTAATTTTAAATAAAGGTAAATCAGACGGTTATCGAGTGGGCATGAAACTCTCAATTGAGAGGGTGACAAAACAAGTGAAAGATCCAACCACGGGTAAAGTTATTCGCAATATTACCCAGTCATTAGGCAAGATTGAATTAGTTGATGTGGATGCTACATCCAGTGTTGGGAAAATTACCTCCGGCGGCAAATTCAAAGTGGGAGATATTGCTAAACCGACGCAATAAAATTGATAGTAAAAATGAAGCGATCGCCTACTCATATCAACAGGCGATCGCTTCATTTTTTGGTAACATAAAATGAAAATACTAGTTGTTCTTCGACTCCAACGTAATAATACTAATACTGCCGTCAGCCTCCATATATGCCAACTTGACATCGGTGAGAAATTCCACCCCTTGCTGACGTAGCTTACTTTTCAACTCATCCTCTGTAATTAGTTCTTGTTGTAAATGCCGTTCAATCGTCTTACCATTTTTAATTAATAGTAATGGTGGGGGATTGAGGAAGCGCTGAAACGTGGGGAACTTGTAACCCAACCAGTTAAGAAAATAGCTCCAAAAAATTACAGTACCTACAAGAATCCCGCCCTCAGTGATTGATGTATAATTACTTGCCATCGCATTTTGGGCGGCTTCAGCAAATAACACAACTACTAATAAATCGGTAATTCCTAAAGTACCTAACTGTCGGCTAGGCAGTAAACGCAACACCGAACATAGAGCCAAATAAACCAACGAGCCGCGTATAACTAGCTCTAATACACTGATATTAGGAACAAAAACCGCCTGCCAATTAACAGAAAACCAATTCATAATTATTTAGTCATTAGTCATTAGTCATTAGTCATTAGTCATTAGTTCATAGTCCATAATTTTTACTTTCTCCTAGAATTGCTATCATTCAAAGGCATGGCGTGATGATCTGGCACAATGCGTCTACCGTATCTCCTAGCATAAACTTGGGTAAACTCAGCACCGAAGAAGAGAATCTGAGCAGTATAGTAAACCCAAGCGAGAATAACTACCACAGAACCAGCAGCACCATAAGTTGAAGTAAAACCACTATTGCCTAAGTACCGACCTAATAAAAATCTACCTACAGAAAATAAAATTGAAGTAATAATCGCTCCGACTAAAACATCACTCCAAGTAATTCTGACATCAGGTAAAACTTTGAAAATTAATCCAAATAATAATGTAGTGATGACGAAAGAAATCACGAAGTTAAGAATTTGCCAGAGGAAGTCTACACCAGGTAATAAATGACCAAAATAAGTTACCAGTGCTGATAATACTGTACTAATTACTAAAGAAACTAAAAGTAAAAAACCAATACCTAATACCATGCCAAAAGACAAGATACGCTGGCGAAAAATATTTTTGACACCACGTCCTGGCTTTGGTTGCACTTCCCAAATTGTGTTGAGGGAGTCTTGTAGTTCTGTAAAAACACCAGTCGCACCTAATAGTAAAAGAGCAATACTAACAATAGAAGCTATAGTACCTGTCTTTGGTTGATTGGCATTTTCGATCGCAGTTTGAATAAATTCTGCCCCTTCTCTACCAACTAAACCTTGAATTTGGTTGACAATTTCACCCCTAGCTGCGTCTTGTCCAAATACTGCGCCGGCGATCGCAATCACAATAATCAGCAATGGTGCAATAGAAAACACCGTATAGTAAGCTAATGCTGCCGCTAAACGTGAGGCTTTATCATCATTCCATTCTTGAAACGCCTCTTGCAAAAGTTGCCAAATTGCTTTTAAGTTCATTTCCTTTGTCTCCCTTCTCGGAAGATACCGCTTTTTCACCTGATATATTTGATACTGATTCGTCTAGTAACGGCATCTTTCCTTGGGTACTTATGAAGCAACCTGGAGGAATAATTTTTTAAAGCTGGTAATTTTCAGATATGGAGGCTTTTTATTATACGTATCACATGAATCGCAAGTAAGTCCGTGCCGATTTATGAAAACATGGTCAAAGGTTTTGTAGTTACCCAACAAGCAAGACTACAATAAAATTAAAAGGATTCCCATGAACAAGTTGCTACACAGCTTTATCACAATCGAAAAATCTATTCAGATTGTTACTCTAGTCGGGTTGATGCTGTTCTTAGGCTATTTGGGATTTATAGAATACCGTAGCGATCGCACACTTTCTGTCCCAGTCATCTCACCAACGATACAGCAATAATGTCTTTTACCCCGCCGTAGAACGGCGGCTTTACACTCTCCTGTATTTCTGTTTCCTGTGTTTCTTAAAAGCGCAACTTCGTATGTAGCTTGAGGGTTAGGGGTGAAAATTTATATACATAATTTAAATTAAATAACTTGGTTTCTCCTACACCCTTAATACCCCTAAACCCTTAGCTATAGACATACTCAAACTTTAAATCGCTGCTTCTTTACTGACAGTCAAAAACAACCGTAAAAGAAGCATTGGGAATCATTTGACGTAAATGCTGTACATAACCATCAGCATCAGAACGGCTACGAAAACGAGCCACAATCTCACGTTGTGTATCGGGAAGTAAACGCGCAATAGCCCAAGAATTTAAACGCTGTTTATAGGCAATTGGTTGAGTTTCAGAATTTTTTGCTGTGATGTCAGTATTTTGTGGCATGATTGTCTTAACCGTATAAAGTTTCAGTGAAGGTGTTAGTAAATTTCTGTTCAGAGATTTACTAACCTTTTTTTTATCATCTGCCACCTTGGTATTCCATTATTTAAAAATTGTCAACACCGAGGGCTATATTTTAGACTGAACTTTGGTTATAAATTGCCCTTATGTTTAATTTATACCAATAGCACAAGCTATAAGTTAATTACCTACGGCGAGGCGATCGCCACTGCTAAAAGACAATTAAGATGTTTTTGAGGAGTTAGAAACTTTTGCTGACAATGCGATCGCGTCCTTGTTGCTTTGCTTGATACAGCAAGTTGTCGGCAGTTTGAATTAGCAGATTTGACGAACTGCTTGGTACAGGGACAACGGACATAACGCCTATACTGAGACTTACATATTGGCTGACTTGGGATTCAGCATGAGGAATTTGCAGATTTTTAATACTTTGACGAATGCTTTTTGCAATACAAGTAGCTCCCTGTAAACTTGTATTGGGTAGAATTACAGCAAACTCCTCACCACCGTAACGAGCAACTAAATCAGTTGAGCGTTTAACATCATTACTTAAGGTTTGAGCAATTTGTTGTAAACACAAATCCCCCGCCTGATGCCCATAGAAATCGTTGTAGCGTTTGAAATAATCCACATCGATCATAATTAGGGAAATAGGGAATTTTTCTCTTGCTGAACGTTGCCACTCTTGCATCAAATATTCATCAAAGCGACGACGATTTGCAATTCCCGTTAAGCCATCAAGCATCGTCAGTCGCAAAAGTTCTTCGTTTAACTGTTGAAGTTTCAGTTCTGCTTGCTTACGTTCATTGATTTCCTGTTGTAATTTTTGATTAACTTGATCAAGTTTTACAGTGCGTGCTTGTACTTTCTGCTCTAACTTGTGGTTAAATGACAATAACAAACTCTTTTGCTGTTCATACTGAGCAAACAATTGTGCCACAGCCTTAGATAGCTTCGATACCTCATCTACTCCCGAAAAAATTGGGATTTGCAAATTTGCTTCACCTTCCCGAATGCGATTAGCAACATCAGCAATCTTGAGAACCGGATTTACCACTCGTCCAGCAGCACACCAAGCAAAGATGCTGCTAACAAGACCAATCAGCGTACCCCAGATAAGGATGGTTTGTTGTAGCGTTCGCGCTGCTGCAAAGGCTTGCTTGGCAGACTGACGCACTAATACAATCCAACCCAAACCCGGATAATTTCGATAGCTTTTGCTTTTGGCATAACCTGTCAGATAAAGTTCTCCATCTGGCCACAGTTCTACATAAAAGCCCCGTTGATTTTGCTGTGCAACTTCAACACTTTTCAACCTATTGAGCTTAAAAGCAGAGGAGTTAAAATCCATGTCATAGGCTTTTACTTTGTCTTCAGCAAGCGGAGGCGCAAGCAACACTTCACCCTTGTTAGACAAAATCAGCACTTCAACTTGGCGGTAGACTTGGAGAGGTTGCAGCAAATTATCTCGCAAGTTCGCTGCCCATTGCCAGTACAAATGTGCGCCTAATACACCAACAAGATTCCCCTGAAAATCAAACACTGGAGATGCAACATCTACAAAGCGCAGAGGCTCAGCATTAAAGTTAGGGTTAGGTAGAAGTTTGCTTAACAGCTTAGCTCCATGTACATCCTGTACGCTAGGATGACGCTTACTCTCACTAAACCAAGGTCGTTCAGACACATTCTTGTTTTCTAAAATGCCTCCTGTGCTAACAGAAACAATTCCGTTAGGGTTCGCTAAACCAATCCAAGCATAGTCATTGTAAGCCTGCTGGAGTTTTTCTAACAGCATCCTCTGACGTGCAAGCGAACTATTTAAATCTCGCATTTCATCCAAACTGGCAAGAGTCTGAATTTGTTGATAGTAGACAAACATACCATGAGCTAGACTGGTTGCCATTTGATAAGCCAGTTGCTCCATGAATTTACCACTGTCTGCTTTAATCTGAGATTCTGTCTTTAGCCCAACAATCCATGACAGCAACAAAGAAAAAATTAAGATGGTCGATGTAATTGCCAAACCCAATCGGTTTCTGAAACTGTAATAAGGATTATGTGTATGTGTCCATTTTTTGATGAGGCTTATCAATGGCTCCATTGACTCTAAGTAGATCGGTGTGAATATTTAGTATTGCGCTCAGGTAGGAAGTTGCCGCGAAGAAGGTTTAAGTCTATTTTATAAGTTCAAAATTATACCTTTTTATACTGAGTAACGGTAGATTTTGGCTGCATTATAACAGCTTATATGCAAGCAAGTGGCAACTTATACAAAATATACATATCCTCATAATGTAGCGACTTTACCCAGCCCTCACGCAACTAAAACCCACCGGGATCACAAAATTTCCTCAACTGACGCTCTTGTACAACTTCTTGGCTATCCTGGTATTTTGCTATCGCCTCTTAACCCTGTGATGCTGTAGTAAAAATCACTTATCAAACAAACAATATACGTAAAACACACAAAAAAATATCAGAGTTTTATTAGTCACCTTGATAGAGCTAAGTAGAAGGACTAAATTAAACCCAACTTGATCTCGCCGGGTTTCGACTGCGCGGAAGTTGAATCTCGACTACGCTCGATTACCATGTAGTCGAAACTCAACCCTCTGGGAATAAGGTGAGCGAGCATTGTTAGTAATGCACACTTACGTATATTTCAAAAATTAAGTATGCGTTCTATATCTTGTCCATGTAAAAGTTAAGGGTGCGTTTACAGCTTTACCCTGTTCCCTATCCCTTACTATAGCTTGACCAATTTTCACTAGTTAGTTAAAATTTGCGCATCAAATTATACTCTTTTTTCATCAAATGCCATTAGTAACATCAATAATTCAAAAGATAGCTCCTCAAATTGGTGCAGTCGTCGTTATAGAGCCAGAATATGAGCTAGTAGGGCATATTACATTTAAAAATGGAAAAAAAGTCTTTTTCACTAGGTCAAAATTTAATATTAATGGGTTGGGTTCTTCTGAAATAGCAAAAGATAAAGGTTACTCTAAATTTTTCCTCAAACATTTTGGCTATAAGGTTACAGAAGGGGAAACATTTTTTAATGATAAAATATGTGAAAAAACAGGATATTCTAGAAATATTGATGCTGGGTTTGAGTACGCCAAGAGTTTGGGATTTCCTGTATTTATTAAACCTATTAATCTTAGCCAAGGTAAATTAGTCGCTAAAATTCATAATAAAACCGAGTATTATCAAGTAGCTAAAAAGATATTTAAAATTTGTAGTGGTCTGATTGTTGAAAGATTTTATCTCGGCAAAGATTACAGAATAGTTGTCATAGATGACGAGATTATAGCGGTGTATCAAAGGTTGCCTTTGTCTGTAATAGGTGATGGAAAATCCACTATTCTAGAGCTAATACAATACAAGCAAAGAGGATTTTTTGATAATTTTGGTAAAAGATTAATAGATTTAGATGACTGGCGCATTAAACACAAATTACAAAAACAAAAGCTAAATTTAGAAAGTATTATACCCAATGGGAAGATTATCTATCTTTTGGATAATGCTAATTTGTCCAATGGCGGCGAAGCTATAGATTTCACTGAGACTATTCATCCTGATTTTAAAAAATTAGCTTTCAATATTGCCAAAGATATGGGACTGAGGCTAATAGGTTTGGATATTATTACTTCAGATATCACCAGACCAATGACGGATTATGTAATTATCGAAGTCAACAGCGCTCCTGGCTTAGATCATTATGCTTCCATTGGCGATACTCAAGCCCAGAAAGTAGAAGATTTATATTTGAAAGTTTTAAAAGCTTTGGAAATTGATAGCAATGGAGAAAATTAAATAGACTAGGGACTAGGAACTGGGGACTGGGTAAGATGAGAGAGAATAACTAATGACTAATGACTAATGACTAATAACAACTTTACCAAAGTGAGCGCCGCTTTGAAGGTATCTATAGGCGGCTGGGGCTTCGGTGAAAGGGAAAACTCGGTCGATGATAGGTTGGAGTTGATGTTGAGATATGACTTGATTCATCGCTTCAAACATTTCTCGACTGCCGACATAAATTCCTTGCACTGTTAAACTTTTAAACAGTATGGGCATGGGATCAATGGCATTACCTTTACCCGATAGAAGACCAATTAAACTTACACGTCCAGCAATGCGGACGGCTTGTAGTGTTTTTGGCAGAGTTCCCGCCCCCCCTACTTCTATCACATGATCTACACCAGTGCGCCCAGTTAATTCATAAACTTTTCTTTCCCAGTCAGGTGTCGTTTTGTAGTTGATTGTCTCATCTGCACCGAGTTGTTTTGCTTGCGCTAACTTCTCATCACTACTAGAAGTGATAATTACTCTTGCACCATAGATTTTGGCAAATTGCAGCGCGAAAATGGAAACGCCACCAGTACCAAGTAATAAAATGGTATCATCTGCGCTGATATTGCCTTTTGTTATTAAACTGTGCCAAGCGGTAACTGCTGCACAGGGTAAAGTTGCCCCAGCTTGGTAGGATAGATGGTCAGGTAATATTACCAAACCATCTTGATTGAGAACCACATATTCAGCCAGCATCCCATCAATCCCACCGCCGAGATCGGATTTCATTTTCTCCCTAGTTAGAGTTCCCGAAATCCAGTCTTGAAAGAAGATACCAGCGACGCGATCGCCTACTTTCACCCGCGTCACACCCTCACCCACCGCCACCACATCCCCAGCACCATCAGACATAGGTATCAGGGGATACTTCTTGACAGAAATATAAGCACCCTCAACCACCAGTAAATCCCGATAGTTGAGAGAAGTTGCACGTACTTGCACCAAAACTTGTCCTGGGCCTGGTTGCGGTTGTGGGCGATCGCTTAACTTCAGTGCATCAATCCCTGTACTACTGACAATTTCGTAAACTTTCATAGATGTCCTGTTTCAGCCGAATCTATTGTGACAGATTTTCGAGAAATATGATTTAGTCGGCGTTGCTGAATCAGAGTATGAAATATTAAATTAACTCTTATTTTTCTTTGTAACCTTGCGCCTTTGCGCCTTTGCGCCTTTGTGTGAGGTAAATTCATACTTTCAATCAGCAACGCCATTTAGTCAGAGCTAATTTGCTACGCAACGCTACTGCGAACCCGAAGGGTACGCAGATGGACGCAGATGAATCTGTATTCTATCCAATTGCAATCCGCTATAAATGCTGATTAGCTTACCTCAAGCCATTACTAAATTATTAACTAGGAGTAAGTTATCATTCGTTAACAATAATGTAACCAAATGCTCATAAATAACGGATAATAATAAATCCTCACCACCCTCAGCTGTAATACCACCGCCTACGCTTTGGCTTGGCTTATACAATTGTTACCACAGCCACAGGGTAAATCCGTAAGCAGCGTTTAAGAAGATGAAAACAGCCACCGAACTACAAACTCGACTGGAATATTACTATCAGCAAATCAAAACTGTGATTTTGACACGTCAAAGTCCCATTACTGGTTTGCTACCTGCGAGTACAGCCATCACTGCCCACGGTGATTATACAGATGCTTGGGTGAGAGATAATGTTTACAGCATTTTGGCGGTTTGGGGTTTAGGGCTGGCGTACCGCAAGGTTGATGAAGATAAGGGACGCACCTATGAGTTAGAACATAGCGTCATTAAGTTGATGCGCGGGTTGCTGTTTGCAATGATGCGTCAGGCGCATAAGGTGGAACGGTTTAAAGAAACTCAGTCACCTTTGGATGGGTTACACGCCAAATACAACACGGCTACGGGTGATATTGTCGTTGGTGATGATGAATGGGGACATTTGCAATTAGATGCCACATCTATATTCTTGCTGATGTTGGCACAGATGACCGCTTCAGGATTGCAGATAATTTACACGATTGATGAAGTAAATTTTGTCCAGAATTTAGTTTACTACATCGGGCGGGCTTATCGTACCCCTGATTATGGGATTTGGGAACGGGGAAATAAAATCAATCATGGTAATGTGGAATTAAACGCCAGTTCGGTGGGGATGGCTAAAGCAGCCTTAGAAGCGATGAATGAACTGGATTTGTTTGGTGTGTCGGGTAGTCAAGCATCGGTGATTCACGTTTTACCTGATGAAATTGCCCGCGCCCGTAGTACCTTAGAATCGTTGTTACCTAGAGAATCTGCTTCTAAAGAAATTGATGCGGCATTGTTAAGTATTATTAGCTATCCGGCGTTTGCTGTGGAAGATGTGCAGTTGCGCGATCGCACAATCAACGATATTATCAACAAACTCCAAGGCAAATACGGCTGTAAACGCTTTTTGCGGGATGGACATCAAACGGTTTTAGAAGATACCCAACGTCTGCATTACGAACCTTGGGAACTCAAACAATTTGAACATATTGAATGTGAATGGCCGTTATTTTTCACTTATTTACTTCTTGATGGGTTGTTTCGTGGCGATCGCCAACAAGCCCAATTCTATCAAGAGCGTTTAGAAACTTTACTCGTAGAACGGGACGGTTTATATTTCTTACCAGAATTGTATTATGTCCCCGCAGAAAATGTCGAAGCTGAAAAGTTAAAGCCCCAAAGCCAGACCCGTTTACCTAATGAAAACGTCCCCTTAGTATGGGCGCAAAGTTTATATTATCTGGGGCAAATGTTGAGTGAGGGGTTAATAGCAGTTGGAGATATTGACCCTTTGGGCAGATATTTATCTGTAGGTAAACAACGGGACGCTTTAGTACAAATTGCCCTGTTAGCAGAAGATGAAGATTTACAAGCAGAACTCGCAGTTCACGGGATTGAAACCCAAACACCAAAGCAAGTTGCACCAATTCAAGTTAGGCAAGCTAGTGAACTTTCAACTATCTATACACAAATTGGACGCAACGATAAACTCGGTTTAACAGGTCGTCCGGTGCGGCGGTTGCGGAGTTTGACTACATCGAGAATTTTCCGCCTCCGGGGTGAAACAATTGTATTTCTACCTTCATTTTTAGATGCTCAACAGTTTTATTTAACCCTTGATTACCATTTTTTAGTAGACCAAATTAGGAGCGAACTGGCATATATTCAAAAGTATTGGAGTGATTTAGGTCGTCCAATTCTCACCTTAATGTTAACCCATACCATGTTAGAAACTGGTTCGGAGGCATTACTAGAACTGATGCAGGAATTGAAAGATGGTGTCTGCAATGGTGTGGCGGTAAAATTAGGGCGATTGAATCAATTGATGTTAACAGGGGCTATCCAAAGAATTGATTTTCTGGCGGATGTGGAATTTTATCAGTCAGCAGTGCTAGATGCCAACAAACGTTGTTATTTCTTGGCTTATAATCCTGAGAAGAATTGGCGGTTAGGACATACCCAAGAATTTCAAATGGAATACGAGACTAACTTGGGTTTGTTGCTGTCATCTTTGCGTGCATCAGAAAATATATATGAGCAAATTGAGTTATTGCAGACTTTGACTCGTTTGCAAGGATTGGAGTTTGATACAGGCTTTGGTGAGTCAGGGCAAAGGGTTACTGTAGCCGATTTACTGGATGAAGTATACACCAAAGCCGGGGAGTTGGGCTTTTGGGCTGTGGTGCGCCGGGCGGCTGGTTTACGCCAAATGGTGGATATTGGCTTATCTGATGCAGTTACGAGTATTTTGATTCGGGGTAAGCAAATTGCTGTGGGTAGGGCGTATAGTGAAGCGTCGCTGATTTCCGTACCGATGCCCCATAATGAAATTGCTGATAAGATTAATAATTTCTGCCGTGAAGATATCCGCGATCGCGTCCTCACTCAAGAAATCCTCATCTATCTCGGTAATCTCATCAGATCCCAACCCGAATCATTCCAAGGACTACTCACCTTGAGAGTAGGTTATCTCATCCTCTTAATTACCAGCGAACTCGCCCAAGAATTGCATGTTACCCAAGATGAAGCCTACGAACGTTTGATGGAACTTGCACCTTTTGAAGTTAAGACAAGGTTACATAACGTATTAACGGCTTATCCAGGTATGAGTAAGCTATTGCTTCAGCAAGAATCACTCCACGTTAAGCAAAAAGAAACTGACATCGAGTGGGTGCTACCTGATATTAACGAAGAGATGGAAATTCCCCTTGGTGGTTGGCGACGCTTCCGCCAAGCCGAAGGCGCATTAAACCGTGTCCCGAAAAACTTCTTCCAGCAAGTTTGGCTAATCATGCAGCATTGCAAAGGATTAGTTATTGGTGACAAATTAGAACGACGCAATCGTTTAGATAGTGAGGTAATGCTAGCAGAAATGACCCCCGGCGAAAAGAACTTTGCCCTACGAATTGAACATCTATTAAATAAAATCGAAGCCCCAGAATACCGCCAAGTTAACATTGAAGCATTAATGGAACTTGCGGCGATCGCTTCCAGAAACCCCAATCTGCAAATCGAAGAATATATAGTATTAGATGTATTAATCGGTCATGCTGTACGCTTGGCTTGGTTAGAGAATCATCCCGAACGCGGCGATCGCTATGATGAAGACAAAGCTAGTGCATGGCGATCGTTTTATAATACCTCCCCCAAAGAATGTGCTACCTATATCCTTAAAGCCTTCAAGTTCTTGACAGAATTTGTTAAGTGAGACTGAGTTTGTCAGTTATCAGTAAACAGTGAAAATAACCTGATAACTGATAACTGATAACTGATAACTGATAACTGATAACTGATAACTGAGGGGAAAATGACAGAAGGGTCACAACAAAAACGAGTAGTAGTTGTAGGTGCTGGTTGGGCGGGGTTGGGTGCAACTTACCATCTAGCAAAGCAAGGTTATGATGTGACGCTTCTAGAAGCAGGCCCTTATCCAGGCGGACTGGTGGCTGGTTGGCAAACCACGGCGGGGAAATCTGTAGAAGCTGGGATACATGGTTTTTGGTATCCTTACAGAAATATATTTGCCCTGATTAACGAGTTAAATATTCATCCCTTTACTACCTGGACTCGTTCCGCCCAATATTCGCCTGCGGGGTTGGAAGTAGAATCACCCATTTTTCAAGACTTACCCAGACTCCCCACCCCTTTAGGCACTTTTATATACACTCAATTTCAACGTCTACCCTTAATTGACCGTCTCAGCGCCTTACCTCTACTTTACGCTGTGGTGGACTTTGATAATTCTGATGCAGCTTGGCGGCGTTATGATAGTGTCACGGCAAGGGAATTGTTCAAAGATTTTGGTGTATCGGCGCGTCTTTATAAAGATGCTTTTGAACCTATGTTATTGGTGGGTTTATTTGCCCCTGGTGAACAATGTTCTGCCGCCGCTACATTAGGGATGCTTTACTTTTTTATTTTGGCTCATCAAGCTGATTTTGATGTAGTTTGGAGTCGCGGAACAGTAGGGGAAAAAATATTTCGTTCCTGGGTGGAACGTATGGAAAAAGCAGGGGCGAAGATATTACCAAAACATCGCGTTACCGATTTAATTATTGATAGTAATAATCAAGCGACGGGTGTAGTTTGTGGTAATGAAGTGTTTGATGCTGATGCTGTAATTTTTGCAGTTGGTATCACTGGGATGAAGAAAATTGTCGCTAATAGTCCTAGTTTACAAAGTCGTGCGGAATTTCGGAATTTGTATAATTTAGGAGCAATTGATGTATTAGCGACCCGAATTTGGTTTGACCGCAAAATTAATATTCCTCGTCCTTCTAATGCTTGTTTTGGTTTTGATGCTACTACAGGATGGACATTCTTTGATTTGAATGCTTTACATGATGAATATAAAAATGAGCCAGGGACGGTAATTGAAGCTGATTTTTATCACGCTAATCAGTTTTTAAATTGGAGTGATGCAGAAATTATCTCTACAGTTCAGCGTTATTTAACAACCTGCGTCCGAGAATTTAGAGAAGCAAAAGTAATTGATAGTAGCGTGGTTCGTCTACCACAAGCAGTCACCCATTTTGCCCCTGGTAGCTATCCTTATATGTTACCAGCTAAGACTAGTTTTTCTAATGTATTTATGAGTGGAGATTGGATTGTTAATCGCCACGGTTCTTGGTCACAGGAAAAAGCTTATGTGACAGGTTTAGAAGCAGCTAATTTAGTTGTGTCCCATTTGGGTAGAGGTAAGCCTGCTGAGATTTTACCTGTAGAAGCAGACGAAGCACATATCCAAGTGGCGCGAAATCTCAACCAAACATTCCGGGGATTGAGTAAATCCATCCTGCCTAATTTTTGGCTACCGTAGTATGCTATGGCTATTTAGCTCTTTTAAACAAGGATACAAGAGTTATAAGGTAAATTACCCTAGCCTCTAATCCCTAACCTCTAACCTCTCCCTATGGACACTGATTCCTACTCATTTTATAACTTAGACCTTGGCTTCGCACGCCTTCAAAATATCCAATGGGAACAGTTAGGACAGGGGAAACAAGACGAAACTCTCACAGAACTGATGTTACAATTCCTATCGCGGGTGAGACAATGGGTTAAGTTTTTGCAGAGTGACCAGCAGCATATTTTTGGCAATCTAGCAACCCAGATTCACCCCGATATGGAACTTCCCCCTTCCATAATGCAATGGTTGGAAGAGTTACGCAATTGCGATCGCATCCGACCTTGGCGCGGTAGAACTTATGTGATTCAAGGAATATATAATTACCTGTGTTGGTGTTTTCTCAGGGAAATCAACGCAGTCCCTCAAAGCAATCTTCCTCACCCTTACGAACCATTCATTAGCTTTTTAGAACGGGGTGGTGGGGTATATGTCGAACATCACTATTTTATGGATATTTATCCTAATTTTGTTGGCTTACATTTGCGAATTTCTTAAATTGTGGGAGGCTTTATATCATTTATGCTTCTACCAGTAAAATTCATGTTATATTAATTACTATCATTACCATCTAATTAAAACGTAAAATTATTATCTATGAAATTAAGTATAGTTACGTAATGAATAAATAATTGGGAATGAAAGTATAACTTATGCTCAATATATTTTAGCAATTTTATACAAACCAAACTAATTAAAATTACATTTCTCAGGTATCTATGCAGTCTTAATACATTATCTGATAGGTTCCTTTAGTTGTGACATCTACACCAATTACTCCCGGACAACCGCTTAGTGCTACACAAAAACTTGGTTTAAATTTGGTTGCCTTTGGTCGCGGACGTGATATTGTCTTGGCAATTGATATGACCGAAAGTGTAGGCTTGAATGATGAAGGTCGTATCCGCTTACGTCAGATAGTGGAAGATAGTCTCAAACCAGGAGATTTAGTTTACGTTGTTCCTTTTGCTAAAAATGTAGATTTAGGTGATGTGAAATTGGGTGTACATCCATTGGGGACACCCGTTAATTTTAGTAGTGGAAGTCAAGCAGATATTGACAAAGTTTTAGCCAAAATACCTTTCAACCCAGATCCAAACCGCTATGGTACAGATATTCAAAGGGCTGAATTAACTATTTATCAAGGTTTGGCGCAAATTAATCAAGAACGTTTACAACAAAAGCAAGCAATTAAACCCCAGTCAGTTGTTTGGCTGACTGATGCGCCTTTATTCAAAAAACCGGGGATAACTTCCCAGGTGTGGATAGAAACCCCTGCTGATAGTCCTTTTCGCATCGCCCAATCTCCAGAAAGTAAAGAGCGACAAGCTTGGATATCAGCTTTACCTTTACAGGAGCGATCGCGCTCAATTACCACCCAAGACAATAAACAATATAAACTCACTGTAGTCGATATTGCACCAACTGTACAAGAATTTTGTACACCAGCACCAAATAACAAAGAAGTTTGTTTAGTTAATCCCTATTTACGTCAACAACTATGGCTACCCACATTAGTTTTATTCATATTTGTATTGGCTGTTTTGGGAACCGCTTGGAAAGTTTTCCAACTACGAAAAACATGGAATTTAATCGTAGACTTTGAAGCCACAGCCACACCAGAAGATAAAAAATGCCGGCTACCTAATAAAAAACGCATTGCTATTGGTGAATATGATGCTACTTGTGTAGATTCCATTGATTGTCCCGGTGTAGAAATCAGAGCATATTTAGAACGTAGAGGGGAAAGCCTTTATTTAGTCCCAACTAATTCCGCCCCTATTTATTACCAAGGTAAAGAAATTACCTCCCGTACTCGCATATCTAGTTCCCGTTTTCGTTTAAATTGTCCAGATACTCGTAAAGGTGACTACGAGATAATTATTCAAGTCAAAAAATAGCAACATTTAAGAGATGATTATATGACTCAAGCAATTGCTAATGAACAGAGATATCGCGGAATTAATCGCACAATTTGCATTGGTTTAGGTGGTACAGGACGCGATGTTTTAATGCGAATTCGCCGCTTAATTGTTGACCGCTAT
Source organism: Leptolyngbyaceae cyanobacterium (assembly GCA_036704005.1). Taxonomy (GTDB): domain Bacteria; phylum Cyanobacteriota; class Cyanobacteriia; order Cyanobacteriales; family Nostocaceae; genus Trichormus. The sequence continues at coordinate 22,040 of DATNQO010000047.1, forward strand.
GGTGATTTAACTAACCTCCCAATTGTCAGCTTTGTGCATATTGATACTGACAAAGCTGCAACACAAGTCGCTGGTATTCGTACAGGTAGCACCTATCATGGTGTTGACCTGCGCTTTCGAGAAGCAGAAAAAGTCAGCGCTACCATGTCTTCCAATGAAGTCACAATGTTTGTAGACGGACTAGAAAAACGTCCAGAATATAGCCGTTATGGCCCATATGACCACATTGGTAGATGGTTCCCTCCGCAATTATTACGCAACATTAAAGCAGTGGAAGAAGGCGCAAAAGGAATTAGACCTGTAGGGAGACTAGCCTTTTTCCACAACTATCAAAAGATAAAAACAGCCATTGAAACCGCAGAAAGGCTGACAAGAGGACATGAAGCATTAATGCTAAGTAGAGGTATCACCGTCGAACCCGGTTTAAATATTTTTGTGATTGGTTCTTTATGTGGTGGTACAGGTAGCGGGATGTTTCTAGATGTTGCTTACAGCCTCAGACATCTCTATAGTGAACAAGGCGCTCAAATTGTCAGCTATTTAGTAATTAGTCCTGAATTATATGGCAATACTCCTAACATGAGCGCTAATACTTATGCTGCTCTTAAAGAATTAAATTATTATAGTAGCCCAGGGACAAAATTTGAAGTCTGTTACGACATTCAAAATTTAGTATATGTTCGAGAAAAGCGTCCACCATTTGATTACACTTATTTAGTTTCTCATCAAACAGGGGGAGAATATCAAATTCTTGAGCAAGGTAAATTATGTAATGTAATTGCTCATAAAATTGCTCTAGATTTTTCTGGTGAATTGTCGCCTGTAATGAAAGGACACAGGGATAATTTCTTGCAGCACATGATTCAATGGGATAAACACCCACGTCCTAATGGACAGCGCTATCTCACATTTGGATTGGCAGCAATTTATTTCCCCCGTGATACTATCGTAGAAATTGCTTTAACTCGTGTGAGTTCAGCACTTGTAAAATTTTGGTTAGACGGTAAAGGTCAAAGTCCAGATCCTCTCAAGTTACTGGAACAATTTCTCATTCAATATCGCTGGCATAATGACTTAGCGAAAAGGGATGGTTTAACTGAGAGAATATCGGCATCAGTAGAAGATGCTAATAAAAATTTTAGCACTAATATTAGTAGCTGGACAAATAAATTAGACAGGGTAATCAGCGATTGCAAAAATAAAGAAGATAGGAATAATATTCGACAACAGTTACTTAGAGAATTTAAAGAGCAATTTCGCAAAGTGCAACCCGGAGAAACAGAAAGCATCCGAGGAATTTGGCTAACAAAATTATTGCAAGCTTGTCCTAATATTCTTAAAGAACTCAAGACTGATATTGATGATTATCTCAGTCAATTACTTACTCCCAGTGAACCTAGTTTTTCCATTAGAAGCAGTCGGGATTATTTAGATGCTCTACAACATGAACTGAATAACTATCAACGGGATTTGCAAGAATTGATTACGAATTTTGCGGGGATGAAACGGTTAGAAGATATCGAGAAGAAATGGTTTGATAATGAGCAAGTAGTTGAGGATATTGAAAAGCAACTGAGTTTTCGTTTATTTAAGGATAAAAACAGTGAAATACAGACAGAACTTAAGAGATTAGTTCAAGAAGCCAGAAAAATTATTAAGCATAACTTTGATTTTATTGTCCATCAGGAAGCTCTGAAGATTGTAAATGAGCTACAAAAACACGTTCAAGAAAGAACAACACAAGTGAGTGCGTTTGGCAGAATAATTGAAAATTTACAAATTTTCTACGAAAAGCAAGATAGCGATTTAAGACAATTAAATTTTGATGAAATGAGCGGTGAAGCAATATTTGATGTTGAAGATATTGATCGCTGTTATCAAACTATGTTACCTGAAGAGGATTTTCGTAGACAGTTAGTGTTAGCAAGTTCGGAAATTACAGAACTCACAGGAAGAGGACAATCTTTAGCAAGTTTTATCGGAGACAGAGCAACTCTAGACCAACTACAAAAAGAAATCGACCTCAAAGTTGATAGTTTATTTGCTTCTCGTGTGACCAATATTGCTAACTCTGTGATTAAGCGTTTTATGCAGAAGTATCCTTTAGCGGCGCGTTCAACTCGTTTAGCACAAATTATGCAGGAAGCTGAAGCACTGCTGAGGCTAAATTTAAGTGACCCTTATTTCCGGGAAGACCCAGCTAAAAGTAGTAAGTTAATCGGTTTTAAAGATACTGATGAATTAGAAGTACGCCAATTTAAAACTTTATTATCTCAAGAATTAGGGATTGAACCAAGTGTATTAAAAGCCACGCAAGCCAATGAAGAAATTTTAATTGTCAATGAGTATGCTGGTTTTCCTCTGCGACTAATTAGTAGTTTAGAGAAGATGAGAAACCCATATTTACGTGAACAACATTTGGCGACATCTTTTCTCCATAACGATTATCAGCAGACCTATCCAGATATTATCCCCCCGGATGCGATCGCACTAGAAAAATTAGAAGATACCTTTTATCCCTGTTTGGCGTTTGGCTTGCTGAGAGAAAACCCACAAAATCAGCAATTGCAGTTCCAATATTACGATTCTTCTTGGGATCAGCACAACACAGCTACTTTAAGTCCAGAGTGGAACCAAGCCTTGGAAGAACTAGCTAACCACAACGAAATGGCTGAAGCCTTACAACAACTGCTAGACCAGGAAATTGCTGTGATAACTGCACAACCTGAACTTTGGGAAAACAAATATTTACCAAAATTACGCCAATTTGTGCAAGTAGTAGATGAGTTACCAGAAGATAGTCCCAACTATCCTTATAAGTTTACAGTCGTGGGAACTCCCGCAAGTACAGATCCCACAGCTAAAGAGGGAATAATTAATCGCTTTCGCCGCAAAATGAAAGAGCAATTTCAAACATTCCCTCAACCAACTTTGTCAGCCATTAGAGATACATCAAGTGCAACAAAAACTCTTAATCAAGAGATAATTATTGAATCTGTTGAAAGCAATGATAATAGAGCCAGAAGACGCTTAGAATTAACACAGTTAAAACAAGATTTAGAAGATGGAATTATTAATGATGCTGAATATGAGCGAGAAAAACAAATAATCTATGCTAAATATCCTCTTTAACAGTGAACAGTTAACAGTAAACAGTTATCAGTTAAAGACATTGGTGAAACACTACACCAATTGTTGGAAGGCTTTGGTGGCGGGTCTAAATAACCCACCATACCCCTGATAACTGATAACTGATGTAATGTCATTAATTAGCCTACCTAGACTCTATATGCCACCTCTACCATTACCCTTAATTCTAGCAACGATTGTCCTTGTAATTTTACCATCTATAGCAACATTTTTTTTGCGTTTATTCCTTTATCAACATTTGGAAAACCTAGAAAAAGCTGTGCGGAGGTTAATTAATAAACAGTCATCAGGAAGACAACCAAAAATATTAGAAGAATTAGAACGGAGGTTTCACCAAGCTAGTAATCAATTAGACCATGTAAATACAGCAGCATTAATTGACCAAGTTTACAGCCAAGAAAAAATTTATGGGCTTACCTGTGAGCAAATTGATTACTGGTGTCGCATTCTTCCCAATTTACTTTTAGCTTTTGGTTTGTTTGGTACTTTTCTTGGTATTACAGGTAATTTATCACAGCTTAGTCAAGCCATAAATCAAACAAATGCCAGTAATGTTAATGAATTAGTAAGTGAGTTAAATAAACCATTAGAAGGTATGAGTATTGCCTTCGTCACCAGTTTAACAGGATTGTTTTTTAGCACTACATTAACAGTATGGAATTGGCTGAAAAATACCAGTTTTGCTAAATACAGACTCTTTAGTTGTTTGGAAGATTACTTAGATAACATCTATCAACCACAAATTCAAGGTGATACTCGCCTCGATAGAATAGTTAAGAAAATGGTATCCCAGCAAGACGAATTTTTAACTCGATTTGGTTCTACAGTGCGCGATGCGGTAGAACAATCAATGGGTAGAGTAGCTAAACAAATTGAAGCAGGAAATAGAGAAGCAACTGAATTAGCCAAGCAAGTATATCAAAGCTTTTATAATGCGGCTGGTACTATATCTACTGCTGCGAGTAAATTTGAACATACCATTGGCGAACTGAATGCAAAAGCTCATATCTTTAAGGAGTCTGCTGATATTTTTGCCAAAAGCCAATTCCCTCAGAAACTATCAGCAGCTACAGCAGATTTAGCTACTACACAATCAAGATTTTCCCAGTCAGCAGCTATTTTAGCTACTACAATAGAGTCTTTTGCTACAATTCTTGACGAATTGCAATCTTGCACTCAGGAGTTAACAAAATTAGCAGCAGATATTCACAACATTAATCAAAGTTCTTTGGAAGTATTTAATTTACATCAAGCAAACCAAACTTCTTTACAAGACATTATACCTCAACTTAAGCAAGGGGCTAATAGTTACTCAAAAGCAATTAACAAGTTGGATAAAGTAGAACAAAAAGTTGTAACTCAATCTGAAAGTTTGAATATTGTAGTGATGACAATCAAGGAATTATTAGATTCTGTGCAGCAACACAATGATTCAAATAATCAAAATTTATCAAGTCTATGTCAACAATTAAATAATAATACGCAAAGCTTGACAAATTTAGTAGGTAATGTTGAAGGTCTATCAGTAAATCTGCAAGATAATTTAACTTCTTTAATTAACCAAATCCAAGTATTACATAATAGTAATAGCGTTTTGATTATTCAGCATGAAAAAATAGGCAATCGCCTAATCGAAAGCATGAATGGATTAACTAAGCTTAAACCTATTAATAACTTACCAGTTATCACAAACAATCAAAGTGAATCTGATAATATTCCCTTTTAAAACATGGCATAAAATAGCGGATTTTTAATTTATATAAGCATAATAAAACTTTTATGGGTCGCACCTCAAGGCATACAAGCTATCAAGAAGATATGAATGTTTGGCAAGCATTTACAGATTTAATGTCTAATGCTTTCTTGATAGTGATTTTATTGCTATTTTTAACGATAGTCACTTCATCATTATCCCGAAAAAAGCAGAATAACGATGTACCGCCAATTATTATTATTCAAGATGAGGGTGCTTATCGATTTGCTTCCGGTAGCGCAGAAATACCGCCAAAAATGCTTAATTACATTATGACTAAAATAGTTCCAGAGATAGAAACCAG
>DATNQO010000048.1:0-52054 GCA_036704005.1 Leptolyngbyaceae cyanobacterium
CTTCCCCCTTCCCCTTTCCCCTTTCCCCCAGTCCCCAAATAAAATTTAGTAACTTCCGCACCTCAAAGGACTTGCAAGGATGGCTCTAGCGGTTGAGAATAGATAGGCGAAGCACACGGGGAAACTAACGTGAGTCATGAATTTGATTACGATTTAGTCATAATAGGCGCTGGTGTAGGTGGACATGGCGCAGCCCTACACGCTGTCAGTTGTGGTCTGAAGACGGCGATCATCGAAGCAGCAGACATGGGGGGAACCTGTGTCAACCGAGGCTGTATACCATCGAAGGCGCTGTTGGCTGCTTCTGGACGTGTGCGGGAATTACGCGATGCCCATCACCTGAAATCTTTGGGAATCCAGATTGGTAATGTGGAGTTCGATCGCTTGGCGATCGCTAATCATGCTAACAATCTCGTTGCCAAAATCCAAGGGGATTTAACCAATAGCCTTAAACGTTTGGGAGTCGATATCATCAAAGGTTGGGGCAAAATTGCTGGGAGACAAAAAGTCACGGTAACAGGAGATGGTAGTGAAAAAACCATCACGGCTAAGGATATTATCCTTTCCCCTGGTTCTGTACCCTTTGTACCTCCGGGTATTGAAGTAGACGGCAAAACCGTTTTCACCAGCGATCAAGGCGTAAAATTAGAAACTCTACCTGATTGGGTAGCTATTATTGGTAGTGGTTACATTGGTTTAGAATTTTCGGATATTTACTCAGCTTTGGGTTGTGAAATCACCTTGATTGAAGCCCTCGACCAATTAATGCCAGGGTTTGACCGCGATATTGCTAAACTTGCGGAACGGGTGCTAATTACGCCCCGTGATATTGAAACTAAAGTCGGGATATACGCTAAAAAAGTTATTCCTGGTTCACCAGTAGTAATTGAATTGGCAGACTTCAAAACTAAGGAAGTTGTCGATGTCATCGAGGTAGATGCTTGCCTAGTAGCCACAGGACGCATCCCAGCTACCAAAAATCTCGGTTTAGAATCGGTTGGTGTAGAACTTGACCGCCGCAACTTTATTCCTGTGGACGATCGCATGGCAGTGTTGTCATCCGGGGAAGTAGTACCCCATCTGTGGGCGATCGGTGATGCTAATGGCAAAATGATGCTAGCACACGCCGCCTCCGCCCAAGGCATTGTCGCTGTCGAAAACATTGTCGGACGGGAAAGAAAGATAGACTATCGCAGCATTCCCGCCGCCGCATTCACCCATCCAGAAGTCAGTTATGTCGGTTTAACCGAAACAGGTGCGAAGGAACTAGGACAAGCTGAAGGTTTTGAAATTGCTACCAGCAGAAGTTACTTCAAAGGTAACTCCAAAGCCTTAGCCGAAAACGAAGCCGACGGTATAGCCAAAGTCATCTACCGCAAAGACACAGGAGAAGTTTTAGGCGTTCATATTTTTGGTTTACACGCCTCCGACCTCATCCACGAAGCATCCGCCGCCGTAGCCAACAGGCAAACCGTCCAAACTCTAGCCCATCTAGTCCACGCCCACCCAACATTATCAGAAGTGTTGGATGAAGCATATAAACGAGCGATCGTTTAGAGGTATTGGGTATTGGGGACTGGGTATCAGGAAAAGAATCTCCCATTCCCCATTCCCCATTACCTATTACCCATTCCCCATTCCCCAGTCCCCAGTCCCTAACCATGCAAATCCGTCGCCGACAACCAAGCCCTGCTGTAAATGTATCAATATTGCGTTATCAGGTCGCCTTACCAGATTCAGCACCAAACAATATTTTGGAAGAAATTGTCTGGCATAAGGAAATAGAAGTTACCCAATGGCGCGAGAAAGTGCCTTTGCTAGAACTACAAAAGCAAGCGCGGAATGTACCACCAACCCGTGATTTTATCGGTGCTTTAAAACAAGGCAGAACTACACCAGCCTTAATTGCTGAAGTGAAAAAGGCTTCACCCAGCAAAGGAGTGTTTCGCGAAGATTTTGACCCAGTAGCGATCGCCTTATCCTATCAACAAGGTGGTGCTAGTTGTCTTTCGGTATTAACGGATGCTAAATTTTTCCAAGGTAGTTTTGATAACTTAGCGAAAGTCCGTGCTGCTGTAGATTTACCGTTACTTTGTAAGGATTTTGTCATTTATCCTTATCAAATGTATCTGGCACGAGTTCAAGGTGCAGATGCAGTATTATTAATTGCCGCCATCCTCAGCGACCAAGATTTACAATACTTCATCAAAATTGCCAATGCTTTAAATATGGCAGCTTTAATTGAAGTTCACAACCTGGAAGAACTCGACCGTGTATTAGCTTTAGATGGTGTATCTTTAGTAGGAATTAATAACCGCAATCTAGAAGATTTTTCTGTAGACTTGCAAACTACTTGTGAACTTTTAGCAGTTAGAGGTAGCCAGTTACAAGAACGCAATATTCTAATTGTGAGCGAGTCGGGATTACATAACCCAGAGGATTTGAGTTTAGTATCCCAAGCTGGCGCTAGCGCCGTGTTAATTGGCGAATCATTAGTCAAACAACCAGATCCAGAAATTGCGATCGCCAACCTATTCTCCACTAGATAGGGAACAGGAAACAGGGAACAGGGAACAGCAAAGCAGGTAGGTATCAAAGTAAAAAAATTAATTCTTCATCTCCCCCACCTCCCTCATCTCCCCCACCTCCCCCACCTCCCCCGCTTGCCTCCACGTAGAAATTATGGGATGTTTGAATACTAGCCCTGGTATATTCCAGGTGCTGGATTATTTTTTGATATAGCAAAAAATATAGTTAATCTTTATTTAATGTGTAAAAATTGACTAAAGGGCATCTAGCACCCAAGCATCAGAAAATCCCTACATAAAAATCCCCCTACGACTACATGGAGCAACTTCCCCTACCATCGCCCATTCACTACGAACTGATACTACAACTATTAGAAAGACAAACCATGTCAGCAGCCAGCCAAAACCCTGAACTGCGACATCAGGTTAATCAACTAATTATTACCTTGCGGAAAGCCGCAGCCCAGCAAAAGCAACTGGAACAAGCTTGTAAAGTTTATTCTTTAGATATAGAACACCGTTGGTCAATCAATCATCAAAGTAAGGAAGTTGCAACTTCTGATTAGCAGGGAATGGGGAATGGAGAGTGGGGGGAGTGGGGGGAGATGAGGAAGTGGGGGGAGATGGGAAAAAAATTATTAACTCTTACCTCCTTCCTGACAACCGTCAACTGTCAACTGTCAACTGTCAACTGACAACTGCCTCCTACCCAACTATAAATATTTAAGCCGTTAGACTTATGTTAATGATGCCCGGCCCCACGCCAGTGCCAGAGGCTGCCTTACTGGCATTAGCCAAGCACCCAATTGGACACCGTACCAAACAATTCAGCGAGATTTTGGCAGAGGTGACAGCAAACCTGAAATGGCTACATCAAACTGAAAAGGATGTACTGGTGCTAAATGTCAGTGGTACAGGTGCAGTAGAGGCGGGGATAATTAATTTTCTCTCAGCAGGCGATCGCATTTTAGTTGGTGCTAACGGTAAATTTGGTCAACGCTGGGTAGAAGTTAGCCAAGCATACGGGTTAAATGTAGAAACAATTACGGCTGAATGGGGTAAACCCTTAGATCCTTCACTCTTCGCCCAAAAACTCCAAGCTGATACCCAAAAGCAAATTAAAGCCGTTGTCATCACTCACAGCGAAACCTCAACGGGTGTGTTGAATGACTTGGAAACCATCAACCGCCATGTGAAAGAACATGGTACAGCTTTGATAATTGTGGATGCTATTACTAGCTTAGGTGTGGTGAATGTGCCTGTAGATACTTGGGGGTTAGATGTAGTAGTTTCTAGTTCTCAAAAAGCTTACATGACCCCACCAGGAATAGGATTTGTTTGTGTAAGTGCCAAAGCTTGGGAAGCTTATCAAACTGCCAAATTACCAAAATATTATTTAGATTTGGGTAAATATCGTCAAGCAGCAGCAAAAGATACTACTCCCTTTAGTCCGCCTGTGAACTTGGTTGTGGCGCTGCAAGTCAGCTTAAGGATGCTGAAAGAGGAAGGCTTAGAAGCGATATTTGCTCGACATGAAAGATTAAAAAATGCCACCCGTGCAGCAATTAAAGGATTAAATCTGCCTTTATTAGTAGAAGATAGTTTTGCTAGTCCCGCGCTGACTGCTGTAGTACCGACAGGAATAGAAGCCGATAAAATTCGCTCATTTTTGAAGCAGCGTTTTGATTTAGAATTAGCAGGCGGTCAAGACCATCTAAAAAACAAAATATTCCGTATAGGTCACTTGGGATTTGTGAGCGATCGCGATATCCTTAGCTGTATTGCCTCCCTAGAAGTTGCCCTCCCTGAACTCGGTCATACAAACTTCATCCCAGGCGCTGGTGTAGCCGCAGCCAGTAAAGTTTTGAGTACAGCCGTTGACAGTTGACAGTTGACAGTTGACAGTTGACAGTTGTTATTTTACCTTTCCCCCTTCCCCCTTCCCCCCACTCCCCAGTCCCCAATTAAAAAAGCGAGTTGAATAATTCACTCGCTCTTTTAGTTTGTTTCTATTTAAATAAGTAGAATAGATGGCAGTCAAATTTCTACGCCTCAGTCTCGGCACAAGACAGAGTATTTGTAACATACATTCAATCTCCTACAATGAGACATTTACACCTTACGCTGTCTCCAACCAATCATAAATCTTTTCTAACTGATCCAAGGTAACTAAACCGTATTGCCAAAGAATCATAGGTAAAGGCCCTGGGTCTTGCTCTCGATGACGTAGTGCCACTGCCAACGATGCGGCGGAAATTGATAAATCTTCCTGTAGAAAATGAATTAGCCTTGAATATGTAGATGGTGACATCTGTAACTCACCTCCTGGTTGAGTTTGAATTTTCATGAGCTTGTTTTCTTGCTTACTTGTAGCCTGCAACTATTACTTCACCAGTGAATATACCATTACCGGATAATCATACGAGTAATCTTGCTTAATCCTGCAAACAGAACTATTTTTTTCGGAAAAACTAGAAAAGCATAACTAATCTTGGCTGTTACCTCGTATAGATGCTTTATTCTCCAGCTTTTACTTGTTCTGGTCAAATAGGTTTTATCTTTTTTTACTTTAGTGTTTGGCTTAAATACACGTTCAGTAATAAAGATTCCATAGCTAATACTGCCTTATGAACAACTAATTACACTTATGCCAAAAGGAAGATTTTTTGCCTAAATTTTCTCTAGGCTAAAATTTTACTTATAACACTGTAGATTTTGCTGCCGTTAAAGCATACTAAATAGTAACCTGATAATTTCTTTTTTACCTGTGCTTAAGGTTTTTTTTACAAAAAAATCATAAATTGTGAATCCAGTTTTTGCTTAATTAGCAAACATCCCACTCCTGAACAATATCAATTACTGGTATTCAGGAACTCAATTTTAATACTATCTCCAGTCCGTAAATTTAACTCGGCTGCTCTTCCTGCGCGTAATTCAATCACTGTATCAATGGGGACGTTAGGGCCATAAGTGGGACAAGGCTCATTAGCACAAGGAGGTGCAGCAGCTTGAATATACTGCACTACACCGTTTTGCAGAAAGACCATATCCAAAGCAACAGGTACATTTTTCATCCAAAATGTGACCGGTTGTGGCGAAGAAAACGGAAACAGCATTCCTCTGTTATCAGGTAATGCTGGGCGATACATCAGACCCATTTGTTGCTGTTCTTGAGTTCTTGCTACTTCTAGCTCAACAACTGTACCATTAGGAACAGTGGCTTTGGCAGATATTGGCAGTGTTTGTCCAGCACTAGTTACTACCGCAGGCGGGGAACTAGCATTATCTGTAGGAGTTTTGGCTGTGGTTTGCGAAGAACAAGCCATGAGTAAAATACTGAAAAGGATGGGAATTAAAGTTAACCAACGTATCATACAATTTGCAATTTTGTAATTTAGACTTCGATTTTACAAAAATTAAACGAAAAAGCCCACGTTTACTAGTCGTATTTTTTGCCACGCTAACAATTAGAGGCTGAGAATCGAGTATGCTACTCAGGCAGATCCTTATCCCGCAAGAATCATCGCTATATTCGGCTACCCACATCTTGCAAGCATGAGAGAATGTTGAATTAGGGAAATACTGGTGGCTTTTTCTGAGTTTTTCGGAAGTGTTTTTGTGAATACGGAGGTTGAATGGTAATAATATCTAAAATTGTTACAAGGCTGATATTGATAGAACAATACCTACAAAGATGCGGTAGGTTTACATAACGCTCAAATTACACTGTCTCTATGTATTTATGAAAATGGAAACACCAAGTAATTTAGCAGTTTGAGCTACAGAGAGTAATTCATGACTATTATTATCAGTAGAGTCTGTCATACGTATAGTATAGAATAAAGCTTGAAAACTACGGATAATTTTTGTAGATATTGCATCCTCAAGCTTAACTCAAGTCTTGTAGCAAAAGTTTATAAATAAACGTAATTTTGCCAAGACGATCGCATTCAGTGAGAAATCTTCATTGCCATAGTTGCAGGATTGAATGAGTATCTTGGATGCGATCGTATCTTTTTGTTTACCAAGTTGTCATTTTGTAGCGAAAAAAGTTAGTATTTCAGAGAACAAAAATTAGTCTGCCTAATCCATGTTTACCCTAAATAATTTATCTACAGGGTTAACTAGGAGCGGAGGAACCAAGTTTGGGGCGTATCTGCCAAAAAAGCTCAAGCTAAGGTGTGAACAGGAAACTTCAAATCTTAGACTAGAGCCTTTAGAGAAGGACATCTCTCAGTCCTAGCCCGTCAGCTAACTTCGTAGGCATTGAGAGGAGATTGAACGAGCGGCATTTATACAAAATATGCCTGTCGTCAGTATCCTTGGCTGGTATACGCTTCGTTCTACCTGCCCTTGTTCTGGAAGACAGGATTTCATAGTCCATGTTTCTAGAAGTTGCGGCTAGACTTGTTGCCTTGAGGTACATTCGACTATGTTTTTGCAGTTTTGGTAATTGGTAATTGGTAATCGGTAATGGCAGAAAACAATTACCAATTCGCTATTATTTATTACCGACCAAAGCAACCATTTTATAAGTAATTAGCTGAAGTTGATATTCTTTGCCAAGAAATTAGGAGGAAAAATGGCAATTAAGAATCGTAATTTTTTTACCCATGTTAACTTTTTACCTGAGCATAAATTTAAGTTAATTGGAGAGCTTGCAGGTAAAAAACTTTTATTAATTGGGAGAACTAAAGCTTATAACGATCCCATTGTGGCAGCCAGCCAGAGTAATGAGCCTCATCAAGAAGATTTATATGCTTACGACCTCTACGAATTGATGAAGTGTAATCACGAGCTAGTTAATTTGACTGGAGAAATTTAGGGAATAAAGGAGAGTAGGGGCATACAACCGTAAGCCCCTATATTATCTTTAAACAGTTTCTGAATCAAAAAATTGGTATAAACATAGGTGATACCCTAACAAATGACCAATGACTAATGACCAATGACAGCTTAACGATTAAAGAACTCACTCAAGCGGTGGGAGGCGGTATCACTCCTCGAATGGTGCGACATTACCATCAGTTAGGGTTGTTACAGCAGCCTGTGCGATCGCCTAGCAATTACCGTCTCTACAGCCAAAAGGATATCATTAGGTTACAGCGCATTGTCGCTCTCAAGCAGCAAGGTTTCCAACTCAACCACATCCGCAACATCTTGGAGATGGAACCAGAAGCAGATACCAACGCCAATTTCATCGCCCAGTTACAACAACAATATCGCGCAGTGATGCAGCAAATAGCCCAACTGCGACAAACAGCTTCCGCTTTAGAGGGGTTATTAGGACGCGATCGCCATTGTCAAATCATGCAGGCGGAAGTATTAGCGCAACTCAAATTACTGGAAGTGGAAACTCAAGCTGGGTTGGGGGGATTAGCAGAACTTTGGCATGGTTTAGATGCAGAAGTTCATACCCACTCAGAAGTGTTTGGCGAGTCTTTGCAACATATCTTACCAGATTTATCACAGCGATCGGAAATTGAACAACACCTAATTTCTCAATTAGTGTTGGCTTGTGGTGATGTTAGCTTGGTATCTTTTATGAGGGTGAGTAAAGGAGCCATAGGTGCTAGCCGTCAAGCCTTGTCCTCAGCCTGCGAGATTGTGGTTGATATCCCCACAATTGCGGCGGCTGTGGATCAAACAAGGTTAGTGCATCTAGGCTGTAAACTTACCACCTTAATTGATAATCCCCATATCACCACAGCGATGGAGGCGGAAGTAGAATTTTGGCAGCATCAACAATGGCGCGAAAGGTTAGCAAAAGTTAGTCAAGATTGCATAGTGGTGATTGGTTATGCACCTTCAGTACTTTTAGAAGTCTGCACTCTGATTAATCAGCAAAAAATTCAACCATCATTAGTTATTGGAATGCCTATTGGCTTCAGTCATGCTCCCGCAGCCAAAAGGCAACTCATGCAACAAACAATACCTTTTATCACTATTGAGGGAACTATCGGAGGCGGATTGTTGGCTGCTACTGCCCTTAATGCTTTGGTGGAATCATTAATTGACAAGCCAAATTGTCATTGTTATTTACAGGACTTCTCTGCTGGGAGAGGTTAGGCGATCGCTCTTGATTCAACAGTCAATGAGCTATTTTTAAGCCTCATAAATTTCTAAAGGTAAGTTATCAGGGTCTTTAAAAAAAGTAAATTTTTTGCCTGTAATCTCGTCAATCCTGATATTTTCTGTTTCTATATGATACATTTTTAAATAAGCAATAGTCTCTTCTATATTCTCAACCCGAAAAGCTAAATGTCTTAAACCACAAGCTTCTGGATTACTTACTCTTGGGGGAGTATTGGGAAAAGAAAATAATTCAATCTGAGTATTATCATTAATACGTAAATCTAATTTATAAGAATTTCTTTCGGCTCGAAAAGTTTCCTGAATAATTGCCAAACCTAGCACATCCACATAAAATTTTTTTGAGCGATCGTAGTCTGAACAAATAATTGCTATATGGTGAATGTCGCAGATTTTCATAAAATGCCTAAAATCTCCACACATTTTTATTACAGAGAATAACATACTCCAAATAAATAAGTAGAGACACTTAATTAAATATAAGTTTGTAGTAAGGACTTTAGTCCTTTCAAACCCAGCAATAAAGCGATAAATCGCTGACTACGAACAACAACTCATTTTATATTTAATTATGTCTACCTACTTAATCCTTTTAATGGGTTCTGTATACTAATATATGAAGCGAAAATTTCCCTCCTTTGTCTGGCGTTGTGTCCTAGTAATTCTTCTAGCGTTGAGTTTGAGCGGTTGGAGTGTGGAGCCAGCCCAAGCGCTGCTGCGCCAACATCATGATTCTCCCGGCGTTTTGCGCTACCACTCGCAAGTTTCTATCCTAGACGAATTTGGATATGCTTGGCAGGTGCTACTGTTCAAACAAAATTACAATAATCCAGTTCGAGATTTAAGGTTACGCTTGGTCGCATTTCCGGGTGTAGTGGAAATTGCCCACCCCCAACCATTAGAAATTGAGGCAGCAAGTGGAAAATTGTTGACGGCATCCGATGTTTATGCTTTAACTGCACCAGCCCCTAATGTTGGTGAATATAACTTAATTGATGTTTTATCCCAATTGCCCACTACCGATGCACTCAAACTTCATGTGCCAGTCAAGGGGGAAAAGCCATTGGTTCTCAATATCCCCAAATCTGTGGTCACTGAGTGGCAATGGCTAGTTACAGAAATTGATTAATATCAAGTTCGCTGGCAATGAGTACATCGCTAAAAAACTGGAAAAATCTCCGCGCCCCTCTGCGCTAACCTCTGCGTTTAAATACACTGATTCTGTTCTAACGGGGATGCGTTCTTGGAGCATGACTTTACCGTAACCACTGGTCAAATAGAGCGAGAAATAGCGCTTGATGCTTTTCCCTCGCCGGAACAATTGTGGCAATGCTACTGCCAATGGAAGGGAATTGACAACCCACAGCAAGCGATTATTACCCAGGAATACTACGACGATAGCAGTGGTAAAGTACCCCGTTACTACCAAGTAAATGCTATCAATCTTACTGTTGAAGCGATCGCCCTTGGTGAAAATCGCATTTTGTTAGTGATGGCCACAGTAAAACATACACAGCATTCCAGACAATTCCATATATTTACTCAAAAGTCAATCTTTATTGTGCCAGTTTAAGGTGCGTTTGCCTTGGGGGTGTAGGTGCGAATCGTTATGAATAATGGATTTGCCGATAACTTGATGCCATTCCATCAAGAGCTATGTTACCGTATAACCTCCGCTAACTACTCTCCCACACCTTTTTTCGTTCACCCTTTTTTGCCTAGAGTGACAAAGTAGGGGTAATGTGGATTCTTCTATTTTTGCACATTTGGGCTACTCTCTTTGGTAAAGATATCTTTATTCACATAAGTAGATTGCCAATTATTTTTAGGGACTGTTCCTAGTGTAAGCAACCAAGTCGTAACTAGTTTATCTTTTTGCAGTTGACCTGACCAAGTAGTAACAGAATTACATTTAGACGACTCGTTTGTCCAAGAAACTACGAATCCAACCAAAGGAAGGTTCGTGCGTCCTACTAATGGGAATTTTCCTTTGGCACAGCCACCTTGGGAGACAGAGGTTTCATAATAACCACTAATTTGTCCGTTTTCTTCATTGTTGATAGTCAATTTTGATCCTAACTCGTTAGACCAAGTTCCTACCAAAGTGGTTATAGGAATTTGACTTTGGGTTGCCGATCCACACTCATCGGCTACAGCAGAAGAAGCAAACATAACGAAGGAAAAGACGGCTATTATTAATATTTTTACGATCTTGTTCATTTCTACTTCCTCATTATTTACATTGAACAAAAACATTTTTCTTGGGGTATTAGTAGCATCAGAACAGAGGCAGGGAGCAGGGCCAGCAAGCCTTCCCCCTAGAAGTGGAACGGAGCAGAACATGGGTACAAGCCCCGCCCTTCTTTGGCGCTTGACTTTCTTCGGAGTTCAGCTTCCGTCTCGATTTTCCCCCTTGCTAAGTGCAAGAGAAGCCCCTTTTCCTCTTGCTGACATGAGCAAAATTTTACCCTGTTGAAAAGCGTCAAATATCAAGTTTTTTGCATAAATTAATATAGATGCGTGTCAACCTCTTTATTATCTAGCGAAGAGTATCTTGATATTTACCAAATTGGTTGGTACTAATTTCCAACTTTTTTGGTATTGTATTCAGAGAGCTTACTATAAGTAAGCAATTTACCGTAAATATTTTCTATGAAAAGCAAGAAATTTGTTACATGGATGGCGGCTGTGATCGCTACTCACTTTTCATAGTCCAATCAGCTACACCCTAGCATGGGCGATCGCACTCTTGTTAACAGGATTGAGATTATAGCTCGTTGTGGGTGTAGCTTTTCAGTAATATTGTTTCAATTTAGACTGCAAACTTAATCTTATTCAGTAAAAGCTCTTGACATTATAATTTACATCGTTTACTGTAAACAGATAATGATGTAAATTAAATATATGGAATTTGAAGGTGTGCGTCAATGGCAGGGAACTGCTGAGGCACTGACAAAAGAACTTAAACGCCAGATTGAACACCTGAAACTGTCAGTAGAGCCTCCAGCCTTGCGAACCGTGCGGTCTTGGAGAGCAAAGCAACTTTTATCACAACCGAAAGGACAAGAATTTGGATACCGGCAAATTTTGGAGGGATTGGCAACAACTTTACTATTAAAGAAGGGTTGGACGCTGGCGGCGATCGCGCAAGTGTTGCCTTCTTTCACAGAAGAGACTTTGGAGATGCAAATTTTTGCAGAGGCTCAAGGTCAAGACCCTACATGGCTACCCGCAATCACTGCAACCCCCTTGCCATTACCTACTGGACAAAGACCAGCAACGGATCTGGCTGAAGATGCTGTAGTTTTGTTAGCGCAGGGAATTATGCGCCAATATGACCGACTGCTACCAGGACAACAAATTGTCCGTCAAGAGGATAGTACATTGCCACCAGAACTTTATCAAGCAATGTGCAAATTGGGTCGTCTGTATATTGAAGAAGGACAATGCGATCGCGCGGCTTCTGTACATACTGTCTTAGATAACGCACGCTACCCGCTTGGTTCTGAGCGTTGGGGGTTAGGATTTTTTAAACAATCAGACTTTCGCTTTGCTAACGCAACCATCATCGATCCAGATTTACGAGTTCCCACCTCAGACTGTGCAGAGATTGCCAACCTCAGTGGCGGTTTTGGGGAAAATAATGTTATTGAACATCGCCTTTATACTGAGTTATGCGACGCAACCCAACGATTGGGTGGTCGCCGCCAGCACAAAGCCTATACGGCATTACGAGAGTTGTTTGGTAGGCATTCTCTGATTGGACAACACCAACTATTAGATTACTTGGTTAAGAATGACTTAACTCCTTTACAGGGAATGATTCTTGAGAGATTTTTCGACCTAGTACCGGATATCTGGTTAATTGATGGTTTAGCAAACCGTTGTGCATACTGCGGTACACTGATGCGACCTCATCCTAACAATAAACTATTTGCACAAGGGCGCTGTCCCATTCGCCAGTGTATTGGTCATGAATTGCCAAAAGTATCCGACAAACTAGATCCCAACGAAGACATTTTACGCATTGCCAAGCCGCAAATTCTCACCTACTGGACAGGCCCAGCTATTGACGAATTAGCCATATTTGATACAGCCAGACAAAACGGACTAGATGCGGAACTTTATCCAGAGTCGGATTTATGCGATATAGCGATTAACGAACGAGCAATTGGCATTGATGCTAAATCTTATACAAGTCTAGTGACTCTGGCTTTGCGTCTCAACCGTAGTATTGGGGGACTGATTTATTATCGTCGTCGGATTTTGGCTGTGAGCGATCGCTTAATTGAAGATAACCCAAGCTACATTTCCACCCTCAAATCAACACTTGATAAAAAAGCTGATGCAGCCAGTTTAGAAATTATGTCAGTTTCCGCCGTCATTGAGTTTATAAAGAAGATGCCTTATGCGAACCAAACCTGATTTTTGGAAAGGTGCAGAGCGAATTTGTTGGCTTTGCGTCTTCATGGAAGAATTTATCGGCACTAATTCACTTGAGTATGCACCAGTCGTCATGTCTGGTATGGCCAGCATTTTAAATGCACCTGCATTTGCACAAGCTCGTCAAGCTATTTTCAATATGCGGCAGATGTCCCTGGCTTATGTAACGCACCAGTCAGTTAAGCACGCGATCGCTCTCTATAACAATTATCATTACTCAAACAATACTCAAGGGACGTATGAAATTGATATTGAAACACTTCAGTTTCAAAGGACTGACGCTTTAGAAGATTCGTTAATTACAAAGGCGCGGCAAATTCTCAGTTCCCCTTTGCCCTACGATACCTATGGTTTTATAGTTGCCGATCCTCGTCAGCCAATGGCTGTGGCGTTAGGTGAAGACTCAACCTCGGTGAAGTTAGACATTCCGCGTATCTCTGCGCCGATTGCTGCACGTCGTACACATTCCCTCAACCGCCAACCAAGAGGAAAGATTCGCATTCCCCTAAAAGAACTGCGTGATTTGGCTCGTGAAATGGACGAGCGAGAACAGCAATATCCTGAACGACGGACTGGGAACTGGGCAGAGCGCTTTGAACGCTTTGACTTGATGGTATCGGAGGCTGGAAAAGGACTGCGGAAAGAAGATGATGTACTGGAATTAGAGGATATCAAACACTTAATTGGTTTGCCAGGGTCGGGTAAAACTACCTTACTGGTGTTGATAGCTGTCTGGTTGGGGCTACATGACTATAAAGCAATGTTTGTGTTTCCTTCAATTGAAGTTGCTAGACAGTACATGGCTGATTTGGCATTTCATCAAGTTAAGGTGGGAATGCTTGTCGGTCAAGGTGATGAAACTCGTCGTCGCCATGCAGATAATATTGCAGAAGCGATCGCCGCTATAGGAAACAATGGTGGTTTTGCTTACACCTTAGAACAGGCAGAAGTTTTTGGATTGAACTGCGTTCTACCAGCCTTTTCCACTGCGGATATGTCTTTGTGGGGGTTTGGTTATGCACCTTGTAATGAGATATTGCAAGGAGGGGGGAAACAGGGAAAGATGAAAAAATGCCTGTGTCCCCTCTGGACAATGTGCGGTCGCAACAAAGCACAGCGAGATTTATTGGATGCTAATATTTGGGTTGGTCATGTGCGATCGCTCGATACTCAAATATCACCCCATGCAACTTACGAACAATTACGATATTTTGAATTAATTGCCCGTACCTTTGACCTAGTTGTTTTCGACGAAGGCGACATGGTGCAGAATGACTTAGATGGCTATGGCGCGGCAACTTTAAGTATTTCTGGCTCAGAACACTCAATTCATAGAGTCATTCTCGAACAAATTCTTAATCGCTTTGCTCGTGGTGAAAACTATCGACTATTTGATCGGGATATAGAACTTTACAGTCGTGACTTAGCGGAATTTGGCAATCATAATACCTCTTTGATTACCACCATCCATAATATGTCAGGATCGCGGGTAAGAGAACGCTATGAAAATCAATTGTTGACTGTATTACGAATTGTTAGCGAACTCTTGAATATTCTGAAAAAATATACTAAGCAAGATGAAATTGATGAACAAGAGGTAAAAACCGAAGTTACCAGAAATCGAGCGTTAGCAGAATTTTGGGAAAAAGCAGCATACAATGCCTTTTATGACCGCACAGGTGTTAATAACCCTCAAGATTTTAAAGCAGATTTTTGGCCTCATTATATAGGGATAAACAGAGAAAGCTTAGAACAGGAATGGAAAACTCTTATTCAGCATTTTCGCCGCTACTTAGCTGAAAATCTGATTAAACAACGTGATGCGATTGTGCAAGAAATTATCGAATTATTTTTCAAACTCTGTTTTCCCAAGCATCAATTAACTATCGAAGCTGAGGATTTAATTAAATTACTGATAACTGTTACATTCGTAATTTTGGGTTATCAGCGAATTGTGCCAGGGACAAGAACAATGGTTGCAGAAGGATTCATTCGTGATCCCATTGTAGAATCCACTGCATCACCAGAACTAAGAAAATTTATTCCAGAAAGCATTTTAGGTTCATTTTCTGGTGTGCAATACAGTTTTTTCAAAGCACAAACAACGCGCACTGTAGCTAGAAATGTGGAGTTATCTTACATTACATTTGTAGGTGCGCCTCGGATGTTAATGCACCGCTTTCATCGGTTGTTAGAAGCAGATAATGGACAAGCCAGTCCAGCTATTTTAATTACCTCAGCTACATCATTTTTACAAGCCAGTCCTGCCTATCACATTAACGCCGGGCCACATTATTTACTCAAAGCACGTCAGTCAAAAAATCATACATCAGCAAAAAGCATTTATCGTTTCAAATGGTTTCCAGATAGCCAACGTGGTGATCAACCTCTACTATACAGTGGCGCAGGCGATCCCGAACTGCAAAAACGTAATCTTCAGCTGATGGTAGATGCTCTTGTCAAAGGAGGAACTACTAAATCTGAAATTTATAAAGCCATGAATAAATTTGATCTCAAGTCTGGTATTCGACGCAAAGCCGCTTTAGTTGTCAATGGTTATGACCAAGCTCGTGATATTAAGAAATACATCAATAACTATTATCCTGACATTGGTAGGCATACAAAAGCAGTTGTTAAGTCTTTGAGAGAAGGGGAACAACCAAAGGATTTTGTCACTTCTGCTCAATGTGAAGCATTAGGAGATGATGAAGACTGCCACATTTTAATTTTTCCCATGCTAGCAATTGGTAGAGGTGTCAACATAGTTTTCACCAAAGGGGAAAGGAAACTAGATGCAGCAATTGGCTCTATTTACTTCCTCACTCGTCCTCACCCTACCAAAAATGATATGCAGCTTTTATACAGCTTGGCAGGACGAGCAACACAAGAATTTGATAGTCGAGTTTTTAGCGAAACAGAAGATTTGAATGCCATAGCAACAGCTTGGCGACAATCAAGAAAAGACCTCTGGTTAACTGCCAATAGATTGTTACGTGAACCCTTAATGGCCAGCCGTTTAGGGCCAGAACTATTCAAATCATTTACGGCTAATCAAATGGTAGCTATTCTGCAAACAATTGGTCGAGGAATGCGGAATGGATGCCCGGTATCAGTTTACTTTGTTGATGCAGCTTGGGCTAAAAAATCAACAGAAGATAAACCCGACTCTGGACGAGATAGTATGCTAGTTCAGATGCGAATTATTTTAGAAGAATGTGTGAACCATGAAGACCCCGTAATTCGAGAAATTTATCAAGAACTGTATGGCGCATTTCTAGAACCTTTACAGCGCATTCAAGGAGTAATTTATCCTGATGAATTACATTCTTTAGAAGAATCGGCGGATGAAGAAGCAGGTTTTGACGAGTTTTCAACACTATTGGAGATGTAAAAATGATTAATAACTTTGATAATGAAATTGAATTGGAAGAAGATTTATTTGCAGAAGAGGAAGACGAAGAAATTGAAGGTGATTTTGTCTCAGATACATTGTATATCCAGCAAGGCGCAATCAAACCAATTGCAAAATTTCCTTTGGCTTTTAGCGTACCAGATAAACTACCACCAATTATAGTAGAGGGTTGTACTCTTACTTGGACAAAAGCAGCTTTGCGATGTTTTGGCGAGATTCAACAAGGAGCTAATGTCAAAAATATTCCTTATGGCTCATTGCGAAATTTTCTACAAGTAGTATTAAAAGATGCTACGCGAATTGAACCAAAGATAGGTCTTAGCAAGAGTGCATTTTATCATGCTAACAAGGGATATGAGCCAGAACCTTTTGTTTATCTTACTGGTGGCCATGAGGAAGAAATAAATAGAATGCTTCGCCCAATTATTAATGATTGGTTGACAAACTATCTCAAACCATTTGCTGAGAAAGAGGATATATCAATAGGGATTATTGAACGCTTGGCAGATTTGCAAGAAAGCGGAGAGTTAATAAAAGTTTCTCCATTCAAATCTCAAGTATTACCTTGGGCTTGGAATAAAGAGACGGATACAACTAAACATAAAGATAAATATGCGTATCAAATGCTTGCAGATTATGTGGCTCGACAAATTGCTGGGCAAGTTATTTTTCCCGATTTAGGGCCGATAAAACACATTGTTTTCAGCAATGATACATTTACTTCTGGTATTGCAGAACTGATTACAGAGCCGATTTCCTTAGAGGGGACAAAAGGAAAATTCAGTTTTGTAGTAAGTTTAGAAGTTGTTACTTATCCATCTTTACATCAACCTTTATTAAAAGTTGGTGTTTCTAAACGTCGCTGGTTTACTCAGTTAAAAGCTCCTAAATATGATCGCAGAAATATTAGCGGTTTCATCTTTTCTCAAGAGCATACTGATCGAGCCTTTAGCTATCAAATAAAATGTGAACAAGACAAAAACGGCAAAAATGGTAAAACTAACAAGGAAGAGAAGATAAAATGGGTTTGGAGAACAGATAAAGATTTTGAAATACTGCGGAGAGAATTAAATCTGGGGTCATCTTGTGATGGTCAACAAATCGCTTTAGGTTCAGCTTCTACTAATAGCTGTGAGGTACTTCTAACTTACCGTAATGGACTTCAAGATAATTCAGAAGAAGACGAAGAAACTTTTGAAACATACGGGATAGAAACAGGTGTACCAGAGATTGATAAATTAGAGGCGTTTGAGGCGATCGCTAAAATTCTTCAACCATTAGGAATTAAAGTATTCGATAAATATTCTTTGGTGAAATCAACCCATGACCTGAAGAAAACAAAGAAAGCAACACGCATGATTAATCTTCCTACACTGCTTGGCAGTGTTCTCACAGTTCTCGAAACAAAATCTGATTTGGCATCTACCTCACAATACCTTGAACAACTCAATGATAAACAAATTGATGACTTACTAAGTAAATATTTTAAGATTCGCTTAGAAGGTATTCATAGGGGAATAAAAGCTCTTAAATTTAGCAAACCCACACCTAATCAGACAAGTGATCTCCAAGCCATCATTCAAGCAAACCAAGCAGCAATGCAGCGATTATATCCGAATGAACGACCTTTATTATTTATATTTTATGAAGCTCAGTTACAAACTGAAGCAAAACTGTTGCAGAAAGTTACTCAAGTTTTGTGGGGTAATACTCTTGACATAGAAATTAGTCGCTTGCCAGAAGATACGCACGGGCCAAGAGAAAGTTTATCAGGAAAAGATTTGAATGCTAAAGAGCGATCGCGTGAGCGAATTAAAGCATGGGAATCTACTGCACAACAGATTGAAAAGCTCAATCAGCCAACTTTCTGCTTAATAATGGCACGACAGTTTTATCCAAATCCTAATGGTCAAAACACTGTTAAACCTGACGATAAAGTTAACAAACCTTCAACTCGTCAAGCATTAGCAAAGGTTGGTGCTGCTGTGCAGTTTTTACTACCTATTGAAAAAACAAGGACAACAAATCGTCTCAAACTTGCAGACTTTTTCCATCGGATGCAGTCAGCACTGAAAGATTTAATTTTTGCTCATTCTGGTCGCATTGATGATGTCAAAGGAAAAGTTGATAAGTATCTGCAAAATATTCCCCCAGAAGCTAGACCAAAAGAAATTATTGTAATTACAATTGTCCGTAAACAAAAAGGTCGCGTTCGTGGTAAAATAGAAGGTACATTTTTACCAATAGCAATCCGCATCAATGTAGATACAGGTAAATGTGAATTTTGCTGTGCTTATGATAGAGGAAATTTAGTAATCAGTTCGTGGACGAGTTTTTCTGATGGACGAGCTTTTGTTGCTGAACTTACTCCTATTAAACTGGCTGATAAAGAGGAAGTACGCAAAACTCGATTCATGGACTTTGTGGAACAGGTTGTTTCCGATTCTGTGAAAGGAGGGAAGCAACCATTGGTTATGATTGATTCTTCCAACTGCGTTCAACTATGGCCTTGGTTAGCTGATATTAGAATAAATGCTAATCAAATTAACCTTGGTAATAAGCATGAAAACATGGAGGTTAACTGGCAAGGCGCACGTATAATTCGCATACGCCAAGAAATTGCCCCTGGCATTATTGAGAAAAAAGCCAGACACTTAATAGAAACCTCTGTAGAAGATACCAGAACTAAAGAGGAACTAAAGAAACTGCCGCATACGCGGGAAATTCCCTCAGCATCTAGTGCGACTGGCTTATTTCGACTCAGCGCGACTAACCAAACTGGATGCGTAGCTTATCTATCTGTGGCGCGTGAATTACCACAAAGAAAAACTCGTGGTCAAAGTTGCTATCGCTCAACCGAAGCTTTAGTTAAAAAAATAGATGATTCTAAAAAGCCAATTTGTAACAAAGCTGGGTTAGAGGTACATCAACTCACAAAACAAGCTCCTTTTACTGGTCGCTGGCCTACTCCCAACCCCCTGGAGATTGTTGTTACCTTACGTCAACCAGAAGATAATGCTGATGATTTAGCAGCTCTTGTGGAGTCACTGCGCTACGGCTTTGGTCACTACAGCGATTGGACTGCTTTACCTGCTCCCTTATTTTTTGAGCGAGTTGTGCGTGACTACATCAGCTATTTTACTATTGAAGATGAAGAAACCGAGGATGAAGACGCAGATTCTTAGACAGAATATCTAGAATAAGGGTGAGTTGTATATTGTGCGATCGCCTACCTTACAATAGGTAATCGCACAATTTTTGATCTGCTGATTTGCCCACTTCTCAAGTTCTTAAGATTGCTTTTTTCGTCCCAACACAGTTATTTGGTTACGTATTGAGTGCGTCGTTATCTAACCCAATTTCGTCGATTTCGATTATCCAAGGTACGCCTAAATTAACTGGCGGAGTAACACTAATACTAGCTGTATTTGCAAATCGCCTTAAATTCTTAGTGAAATAGGGAATACTTGTCATGATGTTCTGATAACTTTCCATATCAGGACAAATCATAATTAATACAAGAACACCGCTATGAATTTTGAAATACCAATGACAACTAGCCAATAAAATACGGGCTATGCGGTTACAAGCCAAGAAGAAACTTTTTTTAGTTGCTTCTTCGAGTTGTCTAATAAGTATTTTACTCAATAATATTGTTCGATTTGAAGGCAAATCATCTGGATGAATGTGATTCATAATTGTGTGGAGTAAGGGAGTAACCCACCCCTAACCCCTCCCTGGAGGGGAACAGGGGGATGAGGGAGAATAACTGTTGACTGTGGACTAATGACCAATAACTAATGACTAACAACCCAAAGCAACTCTAACCATAAATGAGGATGGTTTTGCTTTATTTGTGACATGGGATCTCGCATTAAATTTGTAGCATTTAAACAAACAACATCAACAAGCCCTACATAAGCTGCTACTTCTTTAAGTAAGTTTTTTTGGGTGATTAAAGCAGTTACCAATTTCTCAGGACAATAAATTCCTATGTATCTCGCATTGGGAAGAGGCTTGTTCTTGAGTTGAGGTGTAATTACTCTGACATAACAGTGGCGAATTAATTCCCAAACGCGGGGATGAGTATGTTCAATAATCACGTTAAATTGTTGAGCTAAGTCTTCTTCGGTAATCATGTTTGACTCCAATAAATATAAGGCTAAAAATAGTCCTGTTCTTTCATGTCTGCACAGCAAATATTCGATGGTGCAGAAAGATTAAATACGGTATATTCATCTATAGCAGTCACCCGATAGGTGAGGACAGAGATAAATCATAAAATCCTGATACCAAGCAGCTTTTAAAGCTGTCACCTGTCACCTATCACCTGTCACCTGCCATATCATGAAATCATGATTTGCGATCAGGTCGATATTTACCCACCTGACCAAATTGGTTGGTATTTTCTTCAGGTCTATCTTGCTTGTCTATCAAGCATCAAACCGAAATTTCGCCAATAAAACTGTATCCATTGCTTCATTTTACCAATTTAATTAGTAATAATTAGGGTGTAATATCTGCTAGTTAATGGTGGAAAATCGCTGTGTCTGGGCGATTTACTGTTATGTGAATAGGAGATTTTAAATTGATAATTTATCAAGTTATTATACTTACTAAAAAATATTTAAAAAAATTTCTCTGATGCAAGTAAATTAGCAAGCTGTATGTTATGCTTGACGTATAGGGAATCGAAAGAGCGAAAGAATATTAGGTTTTGGAAAATATTGGTTGGATGCCAAACCTTTATTTTTACTCACAGTATATATATAAGGTAAATCCGCGACGGCTTTGTGTAAATGTAGAACCAAAGAAGCTAATGAAGCAGGATAGTAACCTCAGAAATAACTTGAAATCAATCAGAACACGCTTAGGAATGAGCCAGCAAGATTTGGCAAATATAGCTAGTGTGACTCGTCAGACAATTAGTGGTGTAGAATCAGGACAATATGCCCCCTCAGTGGCGATCGCACTACGTTTAGCTAAAGCACTTGGTTGTCAAGTTGAGGATCTATTCTGGCAAGACCAAGATTTACCGCAAATTGAAGCCATCCTGGCAAAACCTGTACCGCCTAGTCAGTCATTGCGCCTGAGTTTAGCCAGAGTCGGCGGACAATGGATAGCCTACCCCTTATTGGGTAAAGATGCCTTCCGTCAAGATATGATTCCGGCTGATGCAGAAGGTGCAAGCCAAACAGGTGACGGTAAAGTCAGATTGAGGCTGTTGGACGATAACTTAGAAGCACTGCATAATACAGTTGTCATTGCTGGTTGTGCGCCTGTAATTGCCCTGTGGGCAAGAGCTACAGAACGCTGGCATCCACAATTACGAGTGCATTTTACCTTCGCCAATAGCATATCTGCGTTGCAGAGTCTTTGTGCAGGTAAGGCGCATATTGCCGGAATGCACCTATACGATCCACAAACGGGAGAGCATAACTTACCATTTGCTCGTGAAATCTTGGCTGGAAGGGAAGCTGTGTTAATTACTCTTGGTTTGTGGGAAGAAGGGCTATTAGTACCGTCTGGTAATCCCAAAGGTTTTAAAACCCTGAGTGATATAGTAGAAGCACAAGCAACCATTGTCAATCGAGAAGTTGGTGCTGGTAGTCGAATGCTATTAGAACAAAAACTGCAACAAGAACAGATACCGTTTCAAGCAGTGAAAGGATTTGAGCAGATTGTTACCAGCCATCAAGATGTTGCCCAAGCGATCGCATTCGGATTAGTTGACGCAGGTATTAGTACAGCATCCGTCGCCGCTACCTTCGGTTTAGGATTTGTACCTCTGCATCAATCTAGATACGACCTAGTGATTCTCAAAGAGTATTTAGAAGAAGCCCCTATCCAACAGTTGTTGAGTACATTAGGTCATCGCATGGTTCACTCACAATTAGAAGTCCTCGGCGGCTATGACATCAGCAAGATTGGCGAAGTTGTAGCGACTATATAGTAGTCATTAGTCCATAGTCCATAGTTATTTTCCTCATCTCCCGTTCCCCTCCTGGGAGGGGCTAGGGGTGGGTTACTCCCTCATTTGTTTTACTCTTCAGTCCTTTGCGCCTTCTCTACGAGACGCTGCGCGAATGCGTGAAATAAATTCTTACTCTTATTCAACAACGCCAAACCTTCTTACTTAAAAATTCCCACCAACAATATGTATTCAACACTCATTGCTGTAGCAGTAGAACGCGCACCGCCAAAGACGTTCTACACAGGCTCAAATCTGTCCCTCGACAGTGTGAACCCTGGACATCGCAGACCCACAAAATCACAATTACTTGGAGACTAAATCATCATGTCCGACGAAAACATTAGACAAATTGCTTTCTACGGTAAAGGCGGTATTGGTAAATCTACCACCTCGCAAAACACCCTCGCTGCAATGGCGGAAATGGGTAAGCGAATTTTGATTGTGGGATGCGACCCCAAAGCAGACTCTACTCGTTTAGTGCTGCACTGTAAAGCCCAAACCACCGTGTTACACCTAGCTGCTGAAAAAGGTGCAGTAGAAGACCTCGAACTAGAAGAAGTCGTGATCGAAGGCTTCCGTGGTATTAAGTGCGTTGAGTCTGGTGGCCCTGAACCCGGTGTCGGTTGTGCTGGTCGTGGTATTATCACCGCCATCAACTTCTTAGAAGAAAACGGCGCATATACAGACCTAGACTTCGTATCTTACGACGTATTGGGGGACGTTGTGTGTGGTGGTTTCGCCATGCCAATTCGGGAAGGGAAAGCGCAAGAAATCTACATTGTTACCTCTGGGGAAATGATGGCGATGTTTGCAGCTAATAACATCTCTCGCGGTATTCTCAAATATGCACATTCCGGCGGTGTGCGCTTGGGTGGCTTGATTTGTAACAGCCGCAAAACAGACCGCGAATGGGACTTAATTAGTGAATTGGCTAGACGTATTAGCACTCAGATGATTCACTTTGTACCTCGTGACAATATTGTGCAACACGCTGAGTTGCGTCGGATGACTGTAAACGAGTATGCGCCTGACAGCAACCAAGCAAATGAATATCGCGCCTTGGCGAGCAAGATTATCGATAACACTTTTATGGCTGTTCCTACTCCTCTAGAGATGGACGAGCTAGAAGATTTGTTGATTGAATTCGGTATTCTCGAAAGCGATGAACAAGTAGCCAAACTGACCGCCACAGCACAAGCTGAAGATGAAAAAGAAAAGAGACAAGAAGATGCTGAAGGCGAAGCATTAGAAGCCCTAGCAAAAGGTAATGTAGAAATCGTTTCTAGTGAGAAGAAATAGATTGATTGTTGGTTATTAGCTGCTAGTTAATCTAGTTGAACATTGGGTGGGTTATTTCCTCCCACCCTACCTGCAAACATTCATCAAAATCTGGAGGTATTTTATAGAAGTAAACAAGATTTAGGTGTTTTGTCTTACCGTTTCCGCCATTTTTCAATCGTTTTTATGCGGAATTAATACTTTACTTTTATCTATCTTTCTCTGCTACGTTGGTTGTTTTTCAGTGGATGGGAAACAAGCTTTCCCATTCCTGATTTTTCTTTATAAGAAAAGTTTAGTTGCTGACAATTTATTTAGAATTTAATGTAATACAGTATATTTTGGGTAAATGAGGTGCAAGCGTAAAACCCAAAACTATGTAGAGACGTTAGATGTAACGTCTCTACAGTATTTCACGAATAGCGAAACTGCTGTAATATCAACAACCTGCTGTTGATGGCTTAGTTATCCCAATTCCAACTGAGAAACTTAACCTTGACAATAAGATACTTTCACAACTATTCCCTGTCCCCTGCTAATAGTCACTGTCAGCCACACAGATACCTTTACATTTAATACCGTTCGTGGCGGTGCGTAAACAATGAGGACAGAGTATTTTTTCGTTTTCTATTTGTTGATTTATAGTT
This sequence comes from Leptolyngbyaceae cyanobacterium, assembly GCA_036704005.1. Taxonomy (GTDB): domain Bacteria; phylum Cyanobacteriota; class Cyanobacteriia; order Cyanobacteriales; family Nostocaceae; genus Trichormus. The sequence continues at coordinate 24,376 of DATNQO010000048.1, forward strand.
ATAATATTGTTTGCCTGTGATTTATCGTTTTCGTTCTCAAGTTTTACAGTCATAGGAATAGAGGAACTTTTAATAATTTACTTTTTACAATTTATAACACTCCAGTCGAATCTATCACAACATGACGAGCTTTTTTTTTGACCAATCTCAAATTATGGTGCAAGAAGTAACCACTTGGTATTTAGAAATCATAGACCCCAAGCAGCTACGTCCATCTACTCCAGGGACAAATGAATGTAGCTGCTGAGCGACTAGAGACGAGAGTGCGATCAGCTACGCTGGGCGGTTACGCGATCGCTCCTACGAGGATATTTGCATTCCACTCAATGCGGTAGACTTGGATTGTCATCATATTCCTGAGCGCAGACTTAGGGTTAATCAACCAGATCCGCATGGGATGGAATTGGATATAACCAATCATTAATAGAAGTTATTGTGAGCAGTTACTTTTTTCAATAATTTAATTTTGTAGTTGTAAAATATTTCTATAGTAGTAATTTATGCTAGTAACTAGCTGACATAAGACTATGGGCTTTTCCACCATTACTGGTTTTTTTACTTACGGTGCTATCACTTCACTAGCATTACAGACTAGTATCCTGTCATCAGATTTAAGCAATTATTTACTACCAATACCTGATCAACAAGATAAATCAATCAAAGCAATTGACAAACCTGAGCAAGTTCAGCCTTTAAAACCAATTCAAACTGAATCTTTGCAGGTTCAAACCCCAGAAACCAACACTGAGAAACTGACTCAATGTTTGAGGAGAGTCAGGAACATAAGAACAAGCCAAAGCAGCAGCTTTAGCAGTAGTACAACACTGTTAACTGACACAGGTTCAGGAATTAGTGCTACTGGTGCGCGTAACCAAACAACAAGACATCGCCCAAGTCAAACAATTAGTAATAATTCAAATAATAATCGTGCAAGTTGTACCCAAGGAGGATGTAATACTAATTATCCACAAGCAGCAAGACAACGAAGGATAGAAGGCAGAGTACAGGTAGCAGTGGATACTGATGAAAAAGGAAATGTAACTAATGTGCGTCTTTTGCGCTCTAGTGGAAACCAAATCTTGGATGAAGCAACTTTGAGACAAGCGCGTGGTTGGAAATTGAAACCTTCGCCTACGGGTAGACAAGGAGTTTCAATAGCAACTGAGTATAGTGTAAGGGGTTCATGCCGTTTTCTTGAATTACAAGAACTCCGTTGAAATATAAATTGAAAAAGTTAGTTGACTCTCCACCTAAATAGAGAGTCTAAACTAACAAAAATGGATTGAAACTATAAATATCAAAAAATGCTTGCGAGGTATTAACAATGCACGAACGCTTTTCTACTTGGATGAGTAAATTGTCACGTTATTCATTACTAGTGATTGTTACTATTGGGATTTTAGCAATAACCTATGGAACATCCAATTTATCAAGCAAAGCAGAAGAGGTTACAGGTATTAACCATCCACCAATTTTAGGCAGCAATTCTGTATCATTAATCAACGTCAGTCTTTGGGACAAGCAAACCGCACCTTATTTAGGAACAAGAGACATTAAAGTTTATCGCAGTCCCGCTTGTGGTTGCTGTGGTGCTTGGGTGGAACATCTACGCCAGCAAGGGTTTAACATCCAAGCAGATGTCAAAACGGATGATATGGAGGCAATTAAACAAAAGTACAACTTGCCTCAAGAGTTAGCATCCTGTCACACAGCAATTATTGATGGCTATGTGATGGAAGGGCATATTCCCGCCGAAGATATTAAGAGTTTTCTTCAACAAAAGCGACAAGTTTTAGGTTTAACTGTACCAGGAATGCCTATAGGAACACCAGGAATGGAAATGGGAGATAAAAAACAGCCATTTACAGTTATGGCATTTGATAAAACAGGTAAAGTTACACCGTTTAAAGAGTATAAATCTTACTAATACCCTATATTATTAAGTAGGTAGACATAATTAAATATAAAATGAGTTTTTGTTTGTAGTAAGCGATTTATCGCTTTATTGCTGGGTTTGAAAGGACTAAAGTCCTTACTACAAACTTATATTTAATTAAGTGTATCTACTTAATCTCACGCATACCGCTAAAGCGGAACCCGCAGGGTAAGCGCATTCGCGTAGCGTCTCGTAGAGAAGGCGCAATATTTTCTTACAGCACTTTTCACCTTGATGAGGTACATTCATCTAGCCTCTAACCTCTAGTCTAAGCGCCTCTGTTCCTTTGGAAAGTGTACTGCACTCAACTGAAAAAGGCTGTAAGTGCATTGTTACAAAGAACTGCTATGCTCAATTGGAATTATGTACTTGCTGGAAATTTACCACAGCATGATGGGTAAACCAGCAATGACAGCAGCAACACCTGACCAAAGAATAAAACTTTCAATATCTACTTCATCCAAAGCAATACTCATTTGTTGCATGACTGAGAAAAGGGATGCTGACAGCAATGTAAAAAATGTTAAGTATTCTATAATCATGTTTTATTTTCCATATTTTGTGCAAAGTTAACCCTGATTATTTTCAATATAATTCAGGGATTTATGAGTAGAAATACAACCCATTAAATTGCTATCCGCCGCTCAATTTGTTAATCAATATGAGAAATGAACAATGTGGAGAGAATAGCGTAAATGGCAATTAAAACAACAAAAGATAACATATAAATCTCCTTGGGAAGCACAAATATTATATATGCTTAATTTATTGATGATTTTCCCAAACCACATCTGCTATTTAGGTTATTTTCTCAAATAAGAACTATGCCAAGTGAATCATAACTAATCAGGACTTACGCAAGTGTCACAATTGGTGGTTGGTGCGTGACGCTACAAGTCTCATGACTACGTTCAAATATTTTAGCAGCGTCACACACCCTACAGAAAAAATGCCCCAGTTGCGTAAGTCCTACTAATAATATCTACTGGCGTGGCAAGGCTAAAATGTGGCAATAGATTTGAAAAAATTGAACGCAGATAAACGCAGATAAACGCAGATGAGTAGAGATGCACAGATGTGCGTCCCTACAGATAATGGATGTGTTGCCAATATTTTTTGAATTGGTATTAAGTTTAAATATTCATGTCTTGCTAGCCCCTCACGCCTAACATTTGTCGCTTGACAAGAGCATGACCAGACTCAACATCAAACCAATGAATATTCTCAGGGGGCAATGCTAGGGTAATATCCTCGCCACTCCAATTTTGATCTATTGGCAACAAAGCACGTACTGTTAGCGCTCCGGTTGGTGAACCTTCAACCCTGACGCTGACCAAATAGTGCATACCCAAGTTTTCCACTAAATACACTCGCCCTCGGATAGTTTGGGTATCACCGCTTTGAGCAATGCGGACATTTTCAGGGCGGATTCCCAAGACAATCTGGGGTGGTACAGTGGGTATATCTGGCAGGCGTACTTGGAAGTTACCCAGTTGGGCGTATCTTCCTTGACAGGGTAGAGTTAGCAAGTTCATTTGGGGACTGCCAACAAATCCTGCTACAAATAAGTTAGCTGGGTGGTTATAGATGCGGTCGGGTGGGTCGAGTTGCTGCACGTAGCCATTGTTCAGCAAGGCTACTTTCGTAGAGAGCGTCATCGCTTCTGTTTGGTCGTGGGTGACGTAGACTACTGGCACTTTTTGGGCGGCGAAGATTTGCTTGAGGTCGGCTCGCACTCGTTCGCGCAGTAGTGCATCTAGGTTGCTTAACGGTTCATCTAGCAGGTAGACATCGGCATTACGCGCTAAAGCCCGACCGACCGCAACACGCTGGCGTTGACCTCCAGACATCTGACCGGGCTTACGGTTCATTAACTCTTCTAACCCCAAAACCTCGGCTACTTCTGCTACCCGCCGTTTAATTTCTGCTGGTGGTACTTTTTTCAGCTTCAGTCCAGAAGCGAGATTTTCGTACACCGTCATGTGAGGATAAAGTGCATAGCTTTGGAATACCATTGCAATATTGCGATCGGCTGCTCGCTTATTGGTGACATCCACATCCCCAATTTTGATTTGACCACGAGTAGGTTCCTCAAGTCCAGCAATCATGCGTAAGACGGTAGATTTGCCACAACCGGAAGGGCCGAGTAAAGTCAGAAATTCATGGTTATCTACAGTTAAGCTAACATCTTTGACAGGGATAACTTTGGGATTATAGGTTTTATTTAAATTTTTGAGTTCAAGTTTAGCCATTTTTCTATCCTTTTACAGCGCCAGCAGTCAAACCTTGGACAATTCTGCGTTGGAAAAACAAAACTAGTAAAACTAAGGGTATAGTCCCGATGACAGTTGCAGCCGCAATGGGGCCGTAGGGAATTTCATATACGGTTGCACCACCTAATTGAGCAGCAGCCACGGGAATTGTTTTCAACTCTTCGCGGGTCATAAATGTGAGAGCGAAGATAAACTCATTCCATGCAAAAATAAAGGTGAGAATCCCTGTTGTGACTAGGGCGGGGAGGGTCATTGGTAGCACAATTTGCCAGAGCAGTTGAAAGGTGTTGTAGCCATCGACTCTTGCGGAATCTTCCAAGTCCTTTGGTAATTGCTCAAAAAAGCTTCTGAGAACTAGAATTGTCAGGGGTAAATTGATGGCAGTGTATGGTATAATCAGCGCCAAATAGTTGTTACCGAGTCTCAGGGCTTGAATAATTTCTAACAGTCCCAAGAATAACAAAATTCCCGGAAATAAAGTCACAATCAGAATGCTGGCGAGGATGAATTTTCCACCCCAAGGGCGTAACCGTGCCAGGGCATAAGCAGCAGGTGCGCCGATCGCTAAAGCTACAGATGTAGAGATAATTGAGACGAAGGCACTATTAAAAATATAGCGCCAAAATGGACGGCGAGTAAATAACTCAATGTAATGATTGAAAGTAAATCGCGTCGGAAAATAGACGGTAGGAACGGCGGCGATATCTTCATTGACTTTAAACGAGGTGAGCAATTGCCATAAAGCCGGTGCTAGGCTGAATAGCACCACTAATACAACTGCTATGGGCAGCAAGATTGTTTTGAGAGAAAACTTGTTGCCCCCTGTTCGTTTTGGAGTCGTGGGAGTTGCTTGGGGTGTTACACTCATAGATTACATGGCTCCTGATGATCTGGCACGAGATTTGTTAAGTAAGAAACTAGCGATCGCCACAGCCGCAATTAAAATCAAAAATGTCACCACAACCAAGGCGGCTCCATAACCAAAATCTAAGTAGCGCATCACTGTAGAGTAGATATACAATGACACCACCTCCGTAGCGCCACCAGGGCCGCCTCCAGTCATCACCGCAATTAAGTCGAAAATGCCAAAAGCTTGAGCAAACCGAAACAGTACGGCAATTAAAATTTGTGGTAGCAGCAAAGGCAAAGTAATATTGCGGAATTTTTGCCAAGCATTTGCCCCATCAACCGAGTAAGCTTCATAGAGGTCTTGCGATATCGACTGTAAGCCAGCTAGCAGTAAGATACTGATAAATGGTGTAGTTTTCCAAACATCAGCAAACACCACTGCTATCATCGCCAGCGTGGGATCTCCCAACCAGTTAATTCCCGTGTTAATCAGCCCCAACCGTCGCAGGATATCATTGACAACACCAAATTGATCATTAAAAATCCAAGCCCATGCCAGACCAATCAAAGCAGTAGGCAAAGCCCAAGGTAAAATAGCGATCGTCCGCACAATACCCCGACCAAAAAACGCTCGATTCAGAACCAGAGCAATTCCTAGCCCTAGCAGTAGTTCCGAGATTACCGAGGCTGTAGTGAATACCGTTGTTGCCCATAAACTCTGCCAAAAACGACCATCCCCCGCCATCCGCACATAATTATCCAACCCAGAAAATACGGGTTGTAGTTCCGTTCCCAGATTCCTAGTAAATACACTTAACCAGAATGCTCGTAAAATTGGGTAAGCAAATACAAACAACAGCAACAGCAGTGCAGGTGCTAGTAAAATCCAAGCTGTCCGTTGTTCCCGACCTCGGAGTGTTTGTGAATTAGTCATTAGTCATTAGTCATTAGTCATTAGTCACTAGTCAACAGTTGTTACTCTCCCCTGCTCCCTCATCTCCCTCATCTTCCCAGTCCCCAGTCCCTAACCCCCAGTCCCTAACAATCGCCGCGTTTCCGCCGCCGCTTGCTGCATTGCTCGTTCAGGAGCCATGCGACCGGCTAGGGCGGCGCTGAGATAACGCTGCAAAATGTCTGATGTTTGAGCATACTGGGCAATTGGTGGACGCAAAACTGCATTGTTCACCACTTGGAGTAGTTGGGGATAGTGGGGGTATTTGGCAACAATCTCTGGGTCGGTAAACAATTCTTGGCGACTGGGTACAAAGCCTGCGGTCAAAATAAATCGGCGCTGTGCTTCTTTGCTGGTAAAATATTGAATCGCTTTCCACGCTTCTTCGGGATGTCTAGAGTTTTTGGCAATCCCTAAACCCCAGCCCCCTAAACAAGCAGCCCCCGTCTGGCCAGGAGCGTGAACCATTGGTTTTATGGCAATTTTGCCCTGAATTGGCGAATTTTCAGCCTGGGCTAAAGGCCAAGCATAAGGCCAACTGCGTAAAAATGCTACTTGACCACTTTGGAATAAGCGCCGGGTATCTTCTTCTTGATAAGTTGTGACTCCAGGGGGTGAAATGCCTTCCCTCACCGTACTACGCAGAAACTCAATGGCTTGTAATGTTTCTGGTTTATCTAGTCCCACTTCCAGGGTATCGGGATTCACCCAGAAGCCTCCAAAGCCTTCTTGGACTTCAATAAACATCGCCACGAGTCCTTCATATTGGCGACCTTGCCAAAGATAACCCCAATTCACTTCATCTTTTTTTTGCAAGGTTTGGGAAATTTGCAGCAAATCCCCAAAGGTTTCCGGGGGCTTGAGTCCGGCTTGTTTGATTAAATCTTCCCGGTAGTAGAGCATTCCCACATCAGAACGCATAGGAATGCGGTACAGTTTGTCTTGGTAACGTCCCCCTTCTACATCTTTAGCGGAAAATGCTGCTAACTCCTGTTGAGAAATGCGATCGTCTAGGGGTAGCAACCATCCAGCAGCAGCAAACTTGGGTGTCCAGATGACATCCATGTTGATCAAGTCATAGGGGGATTCACCCAAGATAAAAGATGAGGTATATAGGTCTTCCAGCAAATTTGTTGCATTCGGCCCTTCAACTAGGTTAAGGCGAATACCTGGGTTGGCGGCTTCAAAATCTTTAATTAAACCCTGTCTCCAAGGTTGAGCATCAGGGGCGGTTATTAACATATTCAGGGTAACTGGTCGCTGGGCGAGTGCTACCCAACTAAACAAGATGACACCTAACAGGGTTGCTAGGAAGGCTCCTACACGCAAAAAACCTTGTTTGCGGATGAATTGCAGCTTGTTTATTGGTCGGTACAACATTATTAAGTAGGTCGTTGTGAATATTTATTGTTGGGATAAGGCGGGAGGGAAGAAGGTTTCAGCTTATTTTGCTTTTTTTTGCATACAGGACTTACGCAACTGGCACAGCGATCGCTATTGTTAATTACTGAGAAATGACAGCATGAAATGTCTTAAAAATGGATTATTTTGCATTGTTACTTTTTAGCATAAATGCTTACAAACAATAAATCACAAAATTAAAACCCCAAAGTCATACTTACTTGTAAAATAAGCAGCTTTGTTGTAAATTAGGTAATTTTTTGCTAATAAATGAAACATCTACAGTAGTGCCTTCAAAAAGAAAGAAACTGTCTATTTATCCAGTTAAACTCTACTGTTATAGATGTAAATTAATTTCTTATGACTTAAAGAAGCAACTTTCTAAAGATAGAGTTAATTATCAGGAACCAGTTCCGCAAGTAATAGAAAATTTTATTTTTTATATAAATTTTTCTGGCTGTTGAAAAATTTACTATTTTTAATATTTAATACCAATTAAAAAAATCTTTGCAACACATCCATTATCTGTAGGGGCGCATAGATGTGCGCCCCTACTCTGTCAGAGGTTGTCGGAAAAGTCAAAAATTATACTAATGATCCCTATCGCTAGCGCCTTCGCGTAGCTTGTGCTTTGCACTCAGCACTTTTTGTAAGTACCTATCACTTACTAGCAAACTGCTGTATAGCAATGGTCATTTATTGTTTTCCCTGGGTTTTCAATGGTAAATAAATGGTGAAAGTTGCACCTTGATTAGCAATGCTACTGGCTATAATACTTCCTTGATGAGCTTCTATAATGCGTTTAGTTATCGCTAGTCCTAAACCATTACTCTTACCTGTACGTGAGGGGTCTGTTGTGTAAAACTGTTCAAAAATTCGGGGTAAATCATGCTCACTAATACCCTTACCCTGGTCTTGAATTTTGATTACGGCTTGCTTACCTTCGCTGTACCCAGAAATTAACACTTGAGAATCAGGGTGTGAATGTTTGATGGCGTTATCGAGTAAATTTAAAATTGCCTGTAATAGCCGTTCTGGATCACATTGAATGAGTAAATTGGCGACTTTAACTTGCAATGATACGCCAGCCGCCTGCATTCTGGGTTCCATAGCATTAACAGCACGGCTAATTAAACCAGGTAATGAAATGTCTTGCTGTTCTAGTTGGCTAACTCCCGCCTCTAAGCGTCCTAAATCTAGGAGGTCATGAATAAGTCGGGATAGACGTTTAGTTTCATTCTCTATTGTTTGAAAGAAGCGATCGCGCAATTGTGGTTCTTCGTAAGCACCGCTTTTAAGTGCATCTACCGTCACTTGCACGTTGCTAATAGGTGTACGCAACTCATGAGAAACATTAGCCAAAAATGTTCTGCGCTCGTGGTCTAGAGAAGCTAACCTTTCACTCATCCGGTTCAGTTCCGCCGCCAATTGATCCAATTCATTATTCTCATTAATAGTTAGCTTATCTCCAAACTGCCCACTACCCAACCGTATTGCAAAGTTACGCATGATTTCGATTGGTCGGGAAAGACTGCGAGCAAAGCGAGCGCTAATCAGCGCACACAACAGAATAGTTAACGCCAAGCTACCCAACACACTGGCGATGACCCTGGCGAACTGACGCTGAAATTGCTCCAAGGTGATGGAAATTCGCAGCACACCCAGGAATTGACCGTTACGCACCATAGGTTTAGCAATATACAGACGGTCTTGGCGTGATAAGATTCCTTTGGCTATCCCCTGTGCTTGGCGTTTTTGCAGTGCGTCCGCCATCCCTGCGACTTGGAACCAGTTGTTAACTTGCTGATCTAATTTAGGGTCAGAAGTGGCTATTAAGCTACCTTTGTGATCAAAAATCCGCAGTGTAATGTTTTGTGGTGCGCCGTATCTCTGCACTATGAGATAGACACGTGGCAGATTTTTTTCTTCTAAAGCATCTGCGACACTCTCGCTCAAAGCATTTGTCCAGTTATCTAGGTCTACTTGCCGCGATCGCATAAAGTAGACATGGAAAGACCAAAGAATATAACTAGACATGAAGGAAGTCCCCAAGACTATCAGCAGCAAGTAAGTAGCTAATAACTTGGAATGGATAGTATTCAACTTAATCGAACGCCACCAGCCTTTCATGCAGGCTGCTCTCCAGTGCGACGGCGTAACACCGCCTTGATACGTGCCAAAAGCTCGCGGGTGTTGAATGGCTTGGTGACATAATCATCTGCTCCCGCTTCCAAGCCCCAAATTTTATCTATATCTTGATCCTTAGCTGTCAGCATTACTATCGGCACGTCAGAAAATGCCCTAATACGCCAACAAACTTCCATCCCGCTTACTTCAGGTAGCATCAAGTCCAGCAAAATTACATCCGGTACTTGTTTATGGAATTGTTTAATCGCGCTCTGCCCATCTGCTACAGTCGTTACTGTATAACCTTCCTTTTCCAAGGTATAAGCGAGACTTTCACAAAGGGCTGCTTCATCATCTACCAGTAAGACGTGGGGCATTTGTCATTATAATCTTAACTCTCTATTTTAGCTTGACAATAATTATGAATTTTAGCATCTTACCAGAGTAGGAAGATAAATTTTACTGCTTTCCTATTAGTGGTAATATTCGGGGTACTTGTGTAATTACCCATCTGAGTCACCCAGATAAACCCAATGAAATCAGTCAACGAATCAGAAAAATTCGAGCGACGTAAACCAGTTTTTCAAGAGCTAAACTTTCAAATTATCTGTGCAGTCGGCTTAATAGCTGTGCTGGGAGTTTCTAGTGTAACTCCGGCTTTTCCTGGGTTAGCTAAAGCCTTGGCAGTAGATCCTAAAAACCTGGGGTTACTGATAACAGTGTTTACATTACCATCTGTGATTTTAGGCCCCGTAATTGGTGTACTTGCTGATAGATTAGGCAGGAAAAAGATTATTGTTCCTTCCCTATTTTTATTTGCCATTGCTGGTACAGCTTGCGGGTTTGTTCGGAATTTTGAATTACTGCTGTGGTTGCGTTTGTTACAAGGAATTGGTGCAGCATCTTTATTATCTCTCAGTATTACCTTGATTGGTGATTTGTATCAGGGAACTAGACGCACTGAAGCAATGGGTTTCAATGCTGGCATCACTAGCATTGGCACAGCTAGTTATCCCACAATTGGGGGAGCTTTGGCTACGTTGGGCTGGTATTATCCCTTTATGTTGCCGATAGTCGCTTTACCGATTGGATTGTTGGTACTATTTGGTTTAGACAATCCAGAACCAAAAGGCGATCGCAACCTCAAAGAATATTTAAATAATGCCACAAAAGTATTAAAAAACCGTCGATTATTGGGTATTTTTACCGCCAGTGCTGCTAATTTTGTCCTTCTCTATGGCGCTTATGTCACTTACCTACCACAGCTAATTAGTGATGAATTTAAAGAACCACCAGCAACAATTGGCATATTATTATCGAGTGTTTCTGTAGCAATTACGATTACAGCTTCCCAACTCGGCAGGTTAGCTAGAAAATATCAACCCACAACTTTAATTAAAGCATCTTTTATTTTGTATGCTTTTGCTCTATTCCTAATTCCCTTCATGCCTAGCACTTGGTTTTTATTAATACCTGCAACCATTTTTGGCATCGGTTTAGGTATGGGTTTTCCCAGCATCCAAAGCCTATTAGCAGATTTAGCACCAAAAGAATATTTAGCCACAATTGTTTCAGTCAACGGCACATTTTTCGGAATAGGGCAAACCTTGGGGCCGCTTTTGATGGGTATAGTTTTTGGCTTTGGTGGAATTGATAGTGTATTTTATGCAGGTGTAGGGTTTGCGATTCTCATCTTCTTTGTCTTTAGATATTGTACTTGTATGTGATTAAGTGTGCTATTGCGCTTTTTAATTAGTTGAATCTGTTGAGGGTTGACGGTTGACAATTGACGGGAGAACGAAGTGAATTACCTACACCGATACTTTGGCAGTTTAACTTTAACGTTATACTGCCCATTTTTTTGGGCAGACTAAATACTGAGAGTAAATTGATATATTTTTAACTTTTATGGCAGTAGTCACTGTGTTGATTGAAATCCGTTCAATCGACAATAGGCTTTAGATAGGGTGCTTTATGTCTGTAGTTAACCTCAAAAAGATTCTTAACAAAAAAGAGTTACTGGCTCTGCTGGAGGACTTAGTTAACCAAATCAACATAGCCGTGAGTGTAGAGTTGGTGGATGGTACACCAATTATCTGCATTGGGGAGCAAACTGCACAAAGTCGTTACCCAATTGAGGTATCGGGGGAAATCATTGGTTGGGTGGTTGGCGAAGCAGGAGCAAGCATAGTAGCTAATTTGCTGTCATTTGTAGGAAAACAAGAAGCGGAAAAGAAGGTACTTGCTAAAGAATTACTGGAACGATACCAGGAAATAGATTTGTTTGAGGATATTTCGACACAACTGACTAGAAGTTTAGATACTAGACAGATTGCTCAACTTGTGCTTCAAGAATTGCATCAGCTAATTGAATCATCTGCGGGCATGATTTTACTGCTGAATGCAGATGGAAGCGCCTTTGAGATGATTGCGGAATTTGGCAGATTTTTCCACCTCAGCCAACCGCAACCGGATAAAGGAATTATTGGTTACATAGTGCAAACTGGGCGGGCGGAGCTGATCAATAATGTACAAAGCGATGAGCGAATCACAGAGGAAAAAAACGTCAACGCCTTAATTTGTGTGCCATTGAGAGCAAAAGAGCGCATACTGGGAGCGATCGCTATCGGTACAACCAAAACCGAAGCATACAAAGCCGAACATCTCAAACTTGTGAGTATCTTTGGCTCACAAACTGCGATCGCCATTGAAAAAGCTCTACTCTACGAGCAAAGCATTCAAGCCACCGCCCAAGCTAAAGCCCAGACAGAAAAACTGCAACAAGCCCTGCATGAATTGCAATTAGCCCAAACCAAATTGATCCAAAGCGAAAAAATGTCGAGTTTAGGGCAACTTATGGCCGGAGTTGCCCACGAAATCAATAACCCAGTTAACTTTATTTGCGGCAACTTGAAATATGTTGCCGACTATGCAAAAGACCTGTTACACCTGCTGCAAGAATATGAGAAATTAATCCCGCAAATGCCGCCGGAGTTAGAAGTAGAATTAGATGCCATCGACCTGGAATTTATTAGAGAGGATTTGCCCAAACTCTTAGATTCAATGAAAATAGGTAGCGATCGCATTGTCGAAATCGTCAAATCTTTAAAAAACTTTTCCCGCCACGATGAAGCAGAAATGAAAACCGTCAACATCCACGACGGTATCGACGGGACACTCATGATTCTCCGCCATCGCCTCAAACCCATCTCTCGCCATCCAGCAATTGAAATCATCAAAGATTATGCAGACATTCCCTTAATTGAATGCTACCCCGGACAATTAAATCAGGTGTTCATGAACATCTTGGCAAATGCCATTGATGCCTTAGAGCAGTCAACAGTCAATAGTCAACAGTCAATAGTCAACAGTCAACAGTCAACAGTCAACCATGAACTTTTGACTAAACCCCAAATCACCATTCGTACCGAAGCCCTAGATGACCAATGGGTAGTGATTCGCATTGCTGACAACGGCCCAGGTATTCAGCCAGAGATCATCGAACGCATTTATGATCCCTTCTTCACTACAAAAGAAATTGGTAAGGGAACAGGGCTAGGTATGGCGATTAGCCACCAAATTGTAGTAGAAAGACACCGGGGCATTCTCAAATGTCGTTCTCAACCAGGACAAGGGACAGAATTTTGGATTCAAATTCCTGTGCAGTGTTCAGTTATGGATGTTGCTAAACAACGTTACTCAATTTCTGACCAGAAGAACACAGCCTTACCACATAGCGACCCAGAGGGCTTCATTCCCTCAACTACCCCCACTCTCCGACCGCAAGAATTGCTCAACCGCCATGCTCAATTGATCCGGCGACTGGCACAACGTAATTCTTCCATAGAGACTACATCATTTGAGGACATTTACCAAATTTTCCAACGTCACCCCATTTCCTTAAAGCTTTACGCCACCTTGTTGTCCTGTTTCTATAGTCTTCATCCAACTCATAACCCCAATCACATAGATGAAGACATTTTAAAACCGTGAATATCGGTAACAATCATGTTCCTGCCCCCTACTCACATCTACCAATCAGGAAACCACAACCATGTCTAGCGAACTCGATGAATATAATCACCTCCTGTGGGAAAAATGTCCCGTTGGTCTAGTATTATGGAATACACAAGGACAACTAATTGATGTTAATCCTACTTATGCGGCTATGTTGGGGTATACTGTTGCCGAAATCCTTAACCTCAACCATTGGCAAATTACTCCAGACACTTATGTTGCCACCGAGCGAGCCGTGGTAGAGAACCTGGAACAAAATAGTTGTTACGTCCCCTATGAGAAAGAGTACATACACCAAGATGGACACCTAGTTCCGGTGAGAGTTTCCAGTGTATTGATTGAGCGCAATGGGAAGCAGCTAATCTGGTCGAGTGTGGAGGATATTAGCGACCTCAGACAAGCTCAACAAGAACGCCAACAGACCGAAAAAATTTTAAAACAGAGCGAAGCAAGATACCGTTCTTTGGTAAAAACTAATACACAAATTATTTGGATCAGTACACCGGAGGGGGTTTGCTTTGGGCTGGAAGACTGGATTGCGTACACAGGGCAAACTTTAGCTGAAGCTGAAAACGGAGGTTGGATCGAGGCCGTTCATCCTGATGATCGTGGCTACACCGCCGAAGCCTGGGGTATTGCCGTAGCCAACCTCAGCCAATATCAAGTTGAATACCGCATTCGCGGCAAGGATGGCAACTATCGCTACTTCTGGGTCTGGGGCGCTCCTGTGATTGAAGAAGATGGTATTGTCCGGGAATGGATAGGAACTTGTACAGATATTCACGATCGCAAATTAGCAGAAGCCGAAAATCAGCGTCTTAAAGAAAGATATAGCTCTTTGGTAACAGCTAGTTCACAAATTGTTTGGGGGGCTACTGCGGAGGGGCTAGCGATCGGTAGTGAAATGCTTACTTGGATGGCTTATACAGGCAAAAGTGAAGCTGAGCTTGAGGGTTGGGGCTGGCTGGAAACCATTCACCCTGATGACCGTACCTACACCTCACAAGCTTGGAATACAGCCTATAGCAAACGCAGTATGTACCAAACCGAGTATCGCATACTTGGGAAAGATGGTAATTATCGCTACTTCTGGGTCTGTGGTGTTCCAGTCTTGGCCGCAGATGGCAGTATTCAAGAATGGGTAGGCACTTGCACTGACATTCATGAACGTAAGTTAGCAGAAGCGGAAAATCAACGATTATTAGATATGTTGAACCATTCCAGCGATGCCATCATTGTCCGCGACATGAACGACAAAATATTGTACTGGAATCAAGGTGCTGAAAGGCTTTACCATTGGACAAGAGAGGAAGTGATAAATCAGTATATTTACGCTTTTCTGAAAAAAATCTTTCCTAAACCCAAACAAGAAATTACAGCCGAGTTATTACAGCAAGGTAACTGGGAAGGAGAAGTGCAACACCTCACCCATGATGATCAGCTGATTACCGTACAGAGCCGATGGACTTTACAGCGAGATGCTGACGGTCAGCCCTGCGCGGTGTTAGAAATTAATACTGATGTTACTGCCCGTAAACAAGCCGAAATCGCTTTACGGCAACTGAATCAAGAATTAGAAGCCAGAGTTGCCGAACGGACTGCGGCGCTAAAAGATACCCTTGCAGAAGCCCAAGGTTTAAATGCCATTTTAGATAACTTGGCGGACGGTTTGTTAGTAGTAGATACCACAGGACAAATCACCCATTTCAATCCTGCCTTTTTAGCGATGCACGGATTAACAGCGAATGACCTCAACGGACATTACCGGGACTTGCCAATATTTGGTTTAGCAGATTTAGTAGAACGAACGCAATCTCAGCCCGGTGAAGTATTTGCTGCGGAGGTGGATCTGGCAAAAGAACGCATCGGTCAAGCTGTAGCGACCGCCATCTTTAAGCGGACGGTAGACAATGAACCTGCTACTTGCTTTGGTTCGGCGTTGTTAATTCGGGATGTGACGGTGGAAAAAGAAATCGACAAGATGAAGACTGATTTCATTTCCACGGTTTCCCATGAGTTGCGGACACCGCTAACTTCCGTCCTGGGTTTTGCTTCCATTATTCAAGAAAAGCTACAAAAAGATGTCTTCCCTATACTGTCTGCGGAAGACCGCAAGCTACAGAAAACCATCAAGCGCGTAGCTGATAATTTAAATATTATCGTGTCGGAAGCCGAACGACTGACATCTTTGATTAATGATGTTTTAGACATCGCTAAGATGGAAGCGGGGAAAGTAGAATGGCAAATGCAGCCTATAAATCCGGGTGAGTTAATAGAATGGGCAAGCAATTCCACAGCCGCCTTATTTGAAAGCAATGGTTTGCAACTGATTAGGGAAATTGATTCGCCATTGCCGCAGATCATAGGCGATCGCAATCGTCTGTTGCAAGTCCTCATCAACCTAATTTCTAACGCTGTCAAGTTTACTGAATCCGGTTCTATCACCTGTCGCGTCAAACAAAACAGCGATGGTGTGTGTATCAGCGTCATCGATACAGGTATTGGTATTGCACCGGAAGACCAGCCGAAAGTATTTGAAAAATTCCGCCAAGTTGGCGATACCCTCACCGACAAACCCAAAGGTACAGGGTTAGGATTACCTATCTGCAAACAAATTATTGATCATCACGGGGGTACAATTTGGGTGGAAAGTGAACCAGGCAAAGGTAGCACATTTTCATTCCTCATACCTACTTATGCTAGCGATCGCCAAACAAATACTAATCTCAATCTTGATGCCCTAGTTAAACAACTCAAAGAACACGTCATCACGACTCAAACTGTACCAAACCAAAAACGCAAAACTATTCTCATTGTCGATGATGATGCCCACATTCGAGAATTACTACATCAACAACTAGAAAACGAAGGCTACAATGTCCGCGAAGCTAAAGATGGCATGGAGGCAATTCAACAAATCAAAATCATCCGTCCCGATTTGATTATTCTTGATGTAATGATGCCGCAAATCAACGGTTTTGATGTAGCAGCTGTCCTCAAAAATGACCCCCAAACCGCAGACATTCCCATCATCATCTTGTCAATTATTGAAAATAAAGAAAGAGGTTATCACATTGGCATAGACCGCTATCTCAGCAAACCCATTAACACAGAGCAACTCCTCAACGAAATCGGCTCACTGCTGACCCAAGTTACATCTAGTAAAAAGGTCTTAGTTGTTGATCAAAATGAGTCTACTTTAAAAACCATTTCCGATGTATTACAAGCTCAGGGCTACAACGTCATCGAAGCCTCAGATCCCCAAGAATGTATTCACAAAGCTCTGTCAGCTAAACCTGACATGATCATCATCGATTCTATCTTCTCCCAAGAAGCCGACTTAGTAAAAACCCTCAGATTTGAAAAAGACTTAGAAAATGTCTTATTCATCTGGGGGCTAGGGAGTGGAGAGATGGGGGAGATGAGGGAGATGAGGGAGTAGGGGAAGTGGGGGGAGATGGGGGAGATGAGGGAGATGAGGGAGTGGGGGGAGATGAGAGAGCAGAGGGAAAATTATTACTCCCCAATCCCCAATCCCCAATCCCCAGTCCCCAGTCCCCAATCCCCAATCCCCAATCCCCAATCCTTATATCTTGCACCATTACTTTATTGCGAAAATCAAAGCTCGAAACCCTTATGATTTCGTAGGGTGGGGAGTGCATCGCCACCTGCTTATTGAGAAGGCGCAAGATGTCAGAATCCCCAATCCCCAGTCCCCAATCCCCAATCCCCAATCCCTAACTATGAACCAGAAAATTCTGATTGTTGACGATGAACCTAATATTGTGATTTTAATGGAACAAGCCTTAGAATCACTGGAAGAAGAAGGTGTGGAACTTTTAACTGCCAGAAATGGAGTAGAAGCCCTGGAAATTATTAAAACTGAAAAACCAAATCTGGTATTTCTCGATGTGATGATGCCTAAAATGAGTGGTTTAGAAGTTTGTCAGCTCGTTAAAAATGAACTGGAAATGACTGATGTCTACATTATTATGTTGACAGCAAAAGGACAGGAATTTGATAAACAAAAAGGAATTGATGTTGGTGCTGATTTATATTTAACTAAACCATTCCGTCCGAAAGAGGTGCTAGAAAAATCTATCCAAATATTGGGTATTTGAAGAAATTTTTATCTTTATAGATTATCGGTTGTAGGGGTGTACATCTGTCATAGGTGTTATGAGGGAGTTCCAGAAATTAAATTATTCAATGGGTGAAAGCGTAGAAGCTGATTATATTCTTCCTCCCCTGCTCCCCCTGCTTCCCCTGCTCACCAAAATGATTGTATATCTTTTTAGTTGGAAGTCCCTAACCCCTCACCTATACTACTTAGGGCGACCATAATGAGCTTTAGCTTGACCATCAAGCGTTTCCAGTACCAAAACTTCCTGACCGTTATCGTTCTTTTCTAAAGACCAGCTATAGGTTTCTACTTTAGCTGTATTGCGGCGTTGATATGTGTTGGCGGCGTTACATTGCTGACCTTTAACAAAGCTGTTGCTAGGTTCAAAAATGAATTTCTGACCGTCTATTTTGACCTTGCCCTTTTCTTGAATAAATAAGTACGAAGCGCAATCATAGGTGCTAGTTTGCAGTAATCTGGCACGCTCATAGTTGCCATTGGGTGTGACTTTGAAGCGATCGCTAGAACCATTCGGTTGTGCTAATTGTCCAGTATAGCCTTCTTTATGTTGAATTGAAGATACTCGACGATAACCCCATTCACCTTGTAGTTGACTTGGTATCCCATCCGCACGACTAACATGAGGAATGGAAACAAGACTAGCTACAAGAGTCAAGTTTAGGGTTCCTTTAGCAATGCGAACAAGGGAAGAGGTTGAAATTTGTGCCTTATTGTTAAATTGCGATCGCATAACCGTTTAGTTCTTCAGTTAAATAGCTTTGTGAGTATAAAAATCTGTTTGTTAAGACATCAGCTATAACTTAGGAACTTATGCAGTAAAAATCAGGTTATACCAATTCTTTATGAAGCTGCGCTAAATAAATTATGTAGAAATTGGCAGGTCAATCTCTATAGCCAGAAATAATGTGCAGGTTCATCAAGATACGGTATAACTAGCTAGCAGAACTTGGTGAAACAGTATGCTAGAGCTAGTTTTGGCAATCTATCTAATGGTAGAAATAAATAGTGCTTTGTGCAATAATCGCAACAGCCAAATTCTCTACCCTGAAACTGCTGTGAGAGAACAAAAAGCATTATTGCTATATTTGATGTAATCGATTCGTATCAATTTAGATAAATGCTTGCGGGCGATTATTAGCCTTGCTAGTACACATTCTTACAAGTTGCTCCAGTTGCTCAATTTGATTTGGTTTAAGCGAGTAAGAAGAAGCAGAATGGATAATTTGCTTTAATTCTTCTGCCCATTGACCATAATTAGAGCAGCCGATAACGCCTTGGGATGACTGAATGTAATTTACTAAAACTTGGGGGTTGATTTTAAATTTACTAGCGCCATATCTAGTAGCACATTGTAAAATAAATTCATAGTCTGCAAATATTCTATAGTTAGGATTCCATTCCAGCGCAGAATCATAATAATGAGTGAAACCGTTACTATCAAAAATTTCTTGCTGATTAACTAATTCATCAAATGTACAGTTTGGGTTATTGGGAGAAAGAAAAACTTTACTTGAACGGATGATTTTTCCTTGACGAATAACGTCACGGCGACGGTTCTGTATAGCCATACTGTATCTGACAAAGTTGTATTGTTTAAAGAAATGCTTTGTTGCGGCAATAAACTCAGGCTCTAAGCTATTGTCATCATCTAAATATGTAATTAAATTACCTGTCGCTATATTTAATCCTGTGTTACGTGCATAGCATAGCCCAAAAGCATTTGATGAATGTTCTATTTCTGCATAAGCTAGGGAAAATGGCACTTGTAGCGTAGCAATAATTTCTCTGGTTTGTCTGTTACACCCATCGTTAATAATTACCCATTCAAAATCTTGGTCGGTTTGGTTGAGTAAGCTTTTCAATGCAATTGTGTAGAGTGTTTGCGGACGATTATATGTAGCTGTAATAATGGAGATTTTCATCTTTTTAGTTTTATAATCTTGCCGTAGGCTATGACGAATTACGAATTATCAACTAACTACTGCGACTAAAAAACACCGCCGCCGCCACAATTAAACCCAAAAGCACTAAAGGAACCCAAAGATTAGGTAAATCAGATAAACTCATGACATAGCTATGATTAGGGATAATCCCTTTTATACAGCAAGCAGCCGAAGCGGAGAAACCAGGATGACATCTCCAGATACAGTTATATGGCTACAAGAGCGGACAACTTTAGGTATTCTCTCATCTGCGGCACTGGATGCGATCGCCCAAGTTCTGGAACCGCAAACCATACCCAAGGGAACTACCCTAGTTGCAGAAGCCACGCCTCCAGCAGCACTTTACATCATCCAAGATGGACAGTTAGAAAGTGAGACTAGTAATCAAAATAGTTCAGTTTTAGCCCGTGGCTTCCTACCAGGGGCAGTAATTAATCTGCAAGAATTACTCTTAGATGAACTCACATCATGTAAAATCGTCACCCTGACAGAATCTCATGTCTGGGCTGTACCTGCGACTAAATTTCGGGACTTAATTAACAAATATCCCGAAATTACCAAAGCCTTTTCTCGTCAGTTGGCGCAGGAACTAGCACAGGTAACATCTGCATTAACCTACGAACAAGAACGTTCTGTGGCGTTGCGTCCCTATTTAGTCACCAAAGCGCAACGGGGAATTGTCGGGACAAGTCGTTACGCTGTGCGTCTGCGGGAACAAATTCGCGAAGCTGCGGCTGATAGGAAGTCAACAGAAATCTTTGGTGAACCAGGGTTAGAGAAGGATAATATCGCCGCTTTGATACATTTTAGTTCGCCCAAACGACGCGAACCAATTATTAAAGTCAATTGTAGCATTTTACAAACTAGCGGTGCTGACTTATTTGGTCGTGCTGGGGGGAAGCCTGGACTGTTGGAATGGTTGGGGGAAGGTAGTATAATTCTCAACAACCTGCAAGAATTACCGCCTGAGTTATTACAACCTGTGGCGCAGTTATTAACCACAAATATGTATACTCCCGTAACAAGGGCGGGGGAACCCACGGCGGAACCACGCAGCAACAAAGCGCGAATTTTCATTGTTTCAGAAAAAACCGAGGCGAAAATTGAACGCTGTGTGGGACATATTATCAAAGTTCCGCCGTTACGGGTGCGGAAAGCTGATATTAAATCCCAGGTTGAATATTACACTAGTTTGTATGTGCGATCGCGTGGAGTTAGCAAACCCCAAATTACCCCAGAAGCTTTACGTCGCTTACAATCATACGATTTTCCCGGCAACCTCAAGGAATTGAAAAACCTGGTTGAACGGGCTATTGTCCAAGCTGGGGAACGTCGTGAGTTAACAGAAGAAATATTCTGGGCGGCGGAAACGAAGAAAAAGCAATATCGTGTCAACCTTTTAAACTTATATCCAGAGTTACGGCGATTTTTGCGGAGTTCTTGGTGGCCTGACAAAATTAACTATGGTTTTACAGTGGCGGCGTTTGCGTTTGTTGTGGCTGTGTTGTTTGTGGGGCCGCAAACACGCGATCGCAATTTTGCCTTAAATTTATTTTGGGCTTGGTGGTGGCCTATCATCCTGTTTATTTTCCCCTTCTTAGGAAGGGTGTGGTGTGCTGTCTGTCCCTTTATGATTTACGGTGAAATCACTCAAAAATTATCGCTGTGGTTATTCCCGCGCAAACTCCAACGCTGGCCGCGAGAAAAGGCAGAAAAATGGGGCGGATGGTTTTTATTTGGTTTATTCACCTTAATTTTTCTCTGGGAAGAGCTTTGGCATTTAGAAAATACCGCCTATCTTTCCGCCTGTTTACTGTTATTAATTACCGCCGGAGCAATGATATTTTCTGCCCTATTTGAGCGGCGATTTTGGTGTCGCTATCTTTGTCCTATCGGCGGAATGAATGGTTTATTTGCTAAACTTTCCATGACAGAACTGAGGGCGCAGCAAGGCATTTGTTCAGCCACTTGTACCACCTATCAATGTTATAAAGGCGGCCCCGAAAAAGGCGAGGGGATGGAAACAGATGGTTGTCCCTTATATTCTCATCCTGCACAGTTGGAAGATAACCGAGATTGTGTGTTGTGCATGACTTGTTTAAAAGCCTGTCCCCATCGTTCCGTTGAGTTTAACCTGCGTCCCCCAGGAATTGAATTGTGGACGACTCATGTACCGCGTAACTATGAAGTTGCCTTGTTGTTATTGCTGTTAGGCGGAGTTTATTTACATCGTTTACCGGAATTACTAAATTGGTTGGGTTTGCAACTTGATTTAACTCAATTTTGGCTACATTTGGGAATCTCAATTTTAGCTTTATTAACTCCGGCTGCTGTAGTTTTGTCAGCTTACGGTTTGATTAAATTATTCAATACTCGCCGTAAACCTCGACGCTTTATTGAACTTGCCTATGGTTATTTACCATTAGTATTAGGAGGAAATTTAGCTCATTATCTGCGTTTGGGTTTAGGCGAAGGAGGCAAAATTCTTCCCGTAACGTTTGCCACTTTTGGCTTAAGTGGTGAACAATTACCAATATTAGTAGCACACCCAGCAGTAATTGCTTTTTTACAAGGTGCAACTCTCATCTTTTCGGTGCTGTTGACGATATTATTGACTCAAAAAATTGCTCGTCAATCTTTCAAGGCTATGCTTTGGCAACACCTAGCAGCTATGATTTTAGGTGCTAGTATGTGGGCGATTATTGTTTTTTAGCTATAGCTGGGGACTGGGGACTGGGGACTGGGCTTAAGAGGATGTTTGAAAAGTCCCTAATGATGTATCAAATACTTTTAGATCCCCCTAAATCCCCCTTAAAAAGGGGGACTTTGAAAAGTTTTCCCCCCTTTTTAAGGGGGGTTAGGGGGGATCGATAGTGCTTAAAATCACAGCTAATCACTTTTCAAACAACCTCTTAAGTTGCAAAAATAGAGATTCCCAAAAAAACTTTATCTAACAGCTGCTGGCTGTTGAGTTTTATTACCAAATGAACTATTTCCGTTTGTGACTGCGGCTGCTTGTAGATGCGCGTCTAGGAACCAGAGTCGCTTGTCGATAGTGCGAGAGATTTCAGTATAAAGGTCTGCGGTATCAGCATCACCTAAATCATCTGTTTTGGCGATCGCTTCCCGCAAGTGCTTGGCGTAAGGTGCAAAGCGATCTGCTAGCGCTGCTACATACTCCCTACCATCCAAAATATCAAAGGGGAACTCTGGCAAAATCGAATTTTGAGCGGCGGCGCGTGCTGTTCCCACAGCGTAACCACCCAAAGCAGTTACCCTTTCTGCAACAAGGTCAATAAACTCTTCTAACTCCCCAGCTAGTTCGTCAAACAATTCGTGCAATTGATAAAAATCAGTACCTTTAACATTCCAGTGGGCTTGTTTTGCTTGAGTTTTCAAGTCCAAGGTAGCTGCTAAAGTTTGGTTGAGGATACGAACAATTTGCACCCGTGTTTCAGCAGGAATATCAATGCGGGTGGGATAGAGGCGTGATGACAGAGTATTATCACTCATGATTCTACCTAATGGCTTGTACGAATTAACTCTTTAGATAGTAGGATTAAGTGCCACTTGAGCGTAACTCTCCAACGGTAGATTGCTTAAATTTTCCACATAAATGCCAACGATGGATGGCAAAAATATCTTAACGCGCTATATTAAAGCTGTTTTTCGTTGAAATTAGGCATTAGTCATTAGTCATTAGTCCATAGTCCATAGTTATTACCCCTCATCTCCCTCATCCCCCTCATCCCCCTCCTCTCCCCCATCTCCCCCACCCCAATTAAATCTTCACCTGTTCCCTGTATACTCTGGGCGTAATACCTGTAAGTTTACGAAATACATTTGTGAAATGACTCTGACTTTGAAAGCCAACTAGGGAGGCAATTTGCTCTATGGTTTGGTTTGTTTTACTTAGGAGCTTTTTCGCCCGCTCAATTCGGCAATTCATCACATACTGATGGGGTGCTAAACCAGTTGACTGTTTAAATTGGCGCGAAAAATAATACATACTAATTCCCACAGTTGCAGAAATATCTACTAAGCTCAAATCTTTGTCGAGATTTTCATGAATGTAGGAAATCGCTTGTCTAAGCTTCCAGTGCGATAGTCCTTTATGGTCATGATTGTCAAATTTATCGTCGCTTGTTACACAATAGTATTTAAGTAAATGAATACACAGCGTGGTCGTGAGAGATTCAATATAAATACTGCTAACCTGATCATCAGATTCCAGTTCTGTTTGCAAGGCTAATCCAATCTGTTGAATCAAGGGATCTGGTGCTGCATAACGGGGTTTGATTTCAATTTTCTCTAAATTGCCTGCTTCTATCGCCATACGTGTAAAAAAAGCTGGTTCCATACTGAGGACGAGAAATTTTGCTTCTGATTGCCAGCGTGATAGGTGATAACTATAAGCAGGAATAATTGCTACATCTCCCTTAGCTATATTCTCTTGCTGCAAACGTCCATCAATTATTCGTTCCGATTGCACTATTTGCGGTTCTAGGCTAACGGTAACAACGTGCTGCTGCGGGCTATGTTCTGGAGTTTCATGTGCAGGTTGTTGATGAACATCTAATCGCAGACCTTCCCATTGCTCATGATAACTAGATACCAGAGGCGATCGCGGGAGAATTTCTAAACAGGCATCTTCTTGAGTAAAATCAACGGTCAAGATTTTCTCTTCCGACATTATTCTTATCGCAAAGTTTTAGATTTTTGTGTAACAATATACCAAGTATCTCAGACAGTCCAGATCATTTTTTGACAAACTAAATCTGGTAAAAATTGAGCTAGAAAGTCTAATTTGTCAGTTAACTGAAATTTCCTTAACACATACTATATTAAAATACTTTGTATACTTAATATCTTAATAAATCATAGAAACATAGCATTTGCTAGATAGATTAAGGTACAAGTAAATAACGAAATCCTTACCGTAAAAGCCTTTCCCTCCTCTTACATACCAGCTTATGAGTTCAATAAATTACAACGTTATCTATGATGGTAATTGTAATCTCTGCGTTTCTCTAGTACAATTACTGGAAACTTTAGACCAAGGCAAGATTTTTCGTTACATCCCCATGCAAGATGAGCAAGCGATCGCTCAATGGGAAATTACACCCCAAGGTTGCGAGCTAGGCATGATTTTAATCGATGCCAATGATCCGCAACGACGCTGGCAAGGCAGTGATGCAGCCGAAGAAATCGGTCGTTTATTGCCACTGGGGAGTATTTTCGTAGACGCTTATCGAGCTTTACCGGGTGTAAAATGGGTAGGCGATCGCATTTACGCTCAAATTCGCGATCATCGTTACACCCTGTTTGGTAAGCGCTCTTGCACTTATCAATCACCCTATGGTAGTGCCAGCTAAGGCAAGTTAACTATTGATTTCTAAAAAATCTCAGTAGTTGTAGGGTGGGCATTGCCCACCATCATACCGTAGTGTTAACTATCAACTGTCAACACCGAAAAATTCGCTTATTACTAATTACTGCTTAACAGCAGTCAAATTTCCCACCAGCCGATTACGGATAGCCCTGAGTTGCTCTTGGTCATTAATTGGACATCTTGGCCCTGGTAACTCGGTATTAGGCCAACCCGGTAAATTAACACAAGGACATGATACCGGAGGCATACCCCTATTTCGTAGGGGTACTGGCATAGAGCAACGACTGCAATCTACCATGTCCCATGCTGGTGTTAACAGTTCGGCAATGGTTTCTTCTGTGCCGTCTAGATAAGAATCACCAGATGATGATAGAATCTTTTGCCAACAGTCTTCAAATGCTTGACTATAGCGATCGCCTTGGAATACAGTTTGAGGCAACAAGCGTGTTTCCTCACTACCGATCACTACTTTCTTACCTAACTGAAACCAGTAGGCTAGATATCTTTTAACTTCTTGTTTGGTTGCCATACCATGATCTTACAATCGGTACTCAGGAAATCTGTATACCTAACAGATTAATTTTCTATTAAAAATTGGTCTGACTTTGCACCTCAGCATAATAATCAAGCTCTCTTAATATTTCTCAATTAGTGCTTAACTATTCGTAATCTGCCGAGTCTGGTAATTTTGTGCCAATTGTGCTGAGATTGAGGGCATAACCACCAGTAACTAAATAGACAGTTTCACAAATCGCCCCTAATTGCCGGACTAGAGAACCCAGGCGATCGCGGAATGTGCGTCCTAAAGGATATGCTGGCACTACACCCCAACCTGTTTCTTCCGCAACAAACAGCATATCAGCAGCAACTAGCTGGACTGTAACTAAAAATTCTGCCACAGTATTCGCCCAACTCACCTCATCCTCTTCTAAAAGATTAGCCACCCAAGTTCCCAAGGAGTCTACTAAAACACAACTGCTTGGCTTGGTATCTGCCAGAGTTGCGGATAGTGTAGTTGGTACTTCTAAAGTTACCCAATCTTGAGGACGGCGATTTTGATGTTGCTGAATGCGTTCTTGCCATTCGGCATCATCAGGGATAGTAGTTGCTGTAGCCACGTAAATAACAGTTTTCCCTGATTGTATTGCTAAAGTTTCCGCCCATTCACTTTTCCCTGATCTGGCAGGCCCCGTAATTAAAATCGTTTTTCCCAAAACTGGTTCCTCAATTGATTGCGCTTTGTTTGACAGTTATCTATCAGTTGACAGTTGTCAGTTGTCAGTGATGATGAATATTTTCTCCTCTGCTCCGGTTGGTGAGCGTAGCCGAACCACTGCTCCCCTGCCATGAAAATTTAGTGACAATAAATAACTTTTAAGAGATAAAATTATTACCAGCATTATTTATGCCAAAATTGGCACAAGCTAAAAAATCTTAACACCCCCATTCTGAATTATCAGCTTTGGGGAACGTAGATTTCAGGGTAAATATATGAAAGCAGGCATAAAACGCATTGAGGCAACATTACATGATTTGGGTACAAGGGACACTGCTGCAACAGAAGTAAGTGATGCCAAAAAACGCCCCTTATCTTTTAGAATCAGTGTTACAGCCAAAGAGGCGGCAGAAAGTGAGAACAAAAGCCCAGAACAGACACAAGAATTGGGTATAGACAATCACAATCAGCCTGCTGCGGAACAAGATTTTTTTCCTCACCACAGTTGTGTACAAACGTTTCCCGCACAAGAGGGACTAGGCAAAACACCAAGCCTACCAAAATTTAAAACACCTACATTCAGTAATCATCGTCACGGCGCAAATCCAGCGCTGGCGATGAACGTATTGCAAGAGATTCAAGAACAAGTAGCAGGCTGGCAGCAAGAACTGCACAATATATTACAACAAATTCAAGATATTTACTTAGAAGGGCCAATTGTCAATGGTTGGTTAGAATCTAATCCGAGCGAAGCAGAAACCAGTGGTACGGCGACATTACGCCATGCAGAAGTAGATCGCCTGATGAATTTTGTAGAAGAAATTTGTGCTAACGATGGGAAAGTAACTCATCAAGCCTACCGTACTGGTTATCATCTGTGTGGATTGGATAATTCCGGGAAAGTTTGGTCACGTCCTTGTCCACCGGATCAGTTAGTCAGTGTGAGTATGGCGATCGCTCGTTACCAAAAACTCCGACAATTGTTGGGACGCAAGCAATATTTGGAAACTCGCCTCAGTCAACTAGCCGAAAGCCTCGTAGTTTTACACAGTCACATTCAACAATCATAAAATCTTAGCACTATTTCCGCAAAAGCGCGGATGGTAAGGAAGTGAATGTAAGTATAGATTAAATCTCGGCAGTTATAGCAGGAGGCAGGAGGTAAGAACATGAATATTGCTGGCATTCACGGTTTAAAATTGTGCTTATCTTGGATTCGACTGCTATAAATAAAAAATTACAGATTAATTACGAATTACAGGCTATTGACACTCCTCGCTCTAAAGATACGAGGATTCTTGCTTCATCCGTCCTCTCTAGAAATCTGAATACTAGTATTCAAATTTCTCCGTTTGGATACGTCCACAAGCTCACACGGACTGCCCGACCGCGTTTGAAAAGGTTTTTAATTTCTGTGTTTACTCCCACA
>DATNQO010000049.1:0-51388 GCA_036704005.1 Leptolyngbyaceae cyanobacterium
GGGGAGATGGGGGAGATGGGGGAGTGGGGGGAGATGAGGGAGCAGAGGAGCAGAGGAGAAAATATTCATCATCACTGTCAACTGTCAACTGACAACTGACAACTGACAACTGTCAACTGATAACTGATAACTGATAACTGACTACTCCACAGATGTATCGGCTACGCTTGCAGTTGTTAAGACATCAGATTGGCTGGTGCGTTCTCGCCACAATGTTAAAAGGGTGCTGGCGATGAAGATGCTGGAATAAGCTCCGAGTGTAAAACCAATGATGAGTGCTAAAGCGAAGTTTTTGAGTGTTTCCCCCCCAAATAAATAAATAGCAAATAAGGTAAGTAAGGTTGTGAAAGTGGTATTGATTGACCTGCCTAAAGTTTGGTTAACTGCATCATCAACAATTTCTGCTATGGGGCGGTTGGGGTTGGTTTGTAGTGTTTCTCTGATGCGATCGTAAATTACCACTGTATCGTTAACAGAAAAACCTGTAATTGTCAATAAGGCGACAATAAATAGGCTATCTACTTCTGTACCAAAGACTAAGCCAAAAATAGAAAATATTCCGGCTGTCACTAATACATCATGGAAGAGAGCAACAATGGCAAATAGAGCGTAGTCTAACTGAAAGCGGAATGCCAAGTAAACGACGATGCCCAAGAAGGATACAATCAGGGCAATCATCCCAGAGGTGAATAATTCACGTCCCAAGGTGGGGCCTACGGTGTCAAACTGGTTTTTCTGCTGGTCGAAAGCGCCTACTTTTTCAGTTAAGGCATTTTGTAAGTTAGTACGCTGTTCACGGGTGAGGTTTTTGGTACGAATTAGGATACCGTTTTCTGCACGGGTATCTTTGTCGGCGACAATTTGAATGCTACTATCACCTAAACCTTGGGCTTTGGCTACATCGCGCACGACGTTGATATCAATGGGTTGGTCACAGTTCCCTGGTTGACTACAATCGCGCTCAAACTGTAATCTTGACCCACCGACGAAATCCAAACTGGGACGTAGGGGTGCTTTGATGTTGGGGTTTTGCCAAGAAATCACCATCGAGATGAGTCCAGCTAGGATCATGACGCTGGAAATTGTCCACCAGAGCGATCGCGATTTATTTATACTGAGTTTCATTAAGCCACCTCTGCCTTATTCGTTGCTTTTGTTTTTGGTAAGTTGGGAGCAAATAATTCTGGTTTGCGTAAGCTAGGTATACTAATTGCCAAAAACATCAATGTGCGGCTACAAGTAATGGCGGTGAACATACTCACGGCTACACCTAAAGCCAAAGTTAAGGCAAAACCTTTAACTAAACCAGCACCCAACCAGAACAAGGCAGCACAAGCAATCACTGTGGTCACGTTGCCATCTAAAATACTGGAGAAGGCACGGTAAAAGCCTGATTCCACAGAACGGTATAAGGATTTACCCGCTTGCAATTCTTCCCTTGTGCGTTCAAAAATGAGGACGTTGGCATCTACTGCCATACCAATACTGAGAACGAAACCTGCAATTCCAGGTAGAGTTAATGTTACACCCAATAAAGCAAAGCTTGCCCAGGTGAGAACAGCGTAGATAATTAAGGCAATATCCGCAATCAATCCTGGTAGTCTATAGTAAAACACCATAAATATCAGGACTAAAGTTAAACCGCCAATCCCTGCATAGATGCTGCTGGTGATACTGTCTTTACCCAAAGTCGCCCCAACAGTACGAATTTCCGCAATTTCTACAGGTACGGGTAAAGCACCACCGCGTAATTGTACGCCTAAATCATTGGCTTGTTCGGGGGTAAATCTACCTGTGATCACAGCCGCACCCCCGGTAATTCCAGTAGCAGCAAATTCTACACCGACAACGGGAGAGCTAATCAGTTCATTATCTAAAAAGATACCAATGCTGCGTCCTGTACCTGCTAGCTCTTTTGTCAACTGAGCGAACAATTCACCACCCTTTTGGTCGAAGCGAATAGCCACGTTCCAGTTATTACTTTGGGTAGGTTCACCATAAGCATCTTTGAGGTGTTTACCATCAAGGGGTGGGTTGGTGCTTTCAAATAACTCGTTGATGGCTTGATTATTTTTTTGTAAATCTTCTAAATTTTTATTAATTGCTGCTTTATCAGTGCTTTTTTGTAATTCCGTTTTTTTGGCTTCCAGTTCAAATCTTGATGCTTGGAAGGCTAAAAGTTGGGTTTCTGTACCGGGTTTTTGTTTGCGAAATTCTAGCTGTGCTGTTCCACCAAGCACCCTTTCGGCTTGTTCTGGGTCGTTGACTCCTGGTAACTGGACGAGGATTTTATCTGTCCCCACCGTTTGAATAACTGGTTCAGAAACGCCAAGTCCGTTAATTCGACCTTCGACGACACTTTTCACCCCATCCAATTCGCGTTCGGTGATTTGCTTAATTTCTGGGGTTGTTTTCACCTGAATTGTAAGCTGGGAACCTCCGCGTAAGTCCAATCCCAAGGGTACGGGAATTGTGAAAATCACCGCAATGGCGGCGATTAATAATACTACAATCAACGCTAATAGCGATCGCTGTCTCTGCATACCATAACTCGCAACTGACAAACGCTATAATAACGCTCTTTGTAAGAGTTATGAGTGATTCGTTAAGGTTTTGAATACCAAAGGCGGTTGTCTTCGCAAACCTCACTCTGATTATTCCAATACCACAGCTTCATACAGCAATTCGATAGGAAACTCCAGCCCAATGCTCGATAAGGTGATAATATCGCCAGCAACATAGGGATAGTAAAGCCACATTCTGCCTTCGCCACGAGAGTAACGCTCGACAGAAATTGTTTCGGAATCAATTAAAATATACTCTTGTAAACTCGGAATTTTCAGATAGTAATTGAATTTCTCTCCCCTATCCTTAGCACTTGTACCAGGGGAAAGAACTTCCGCAATTAATTTAGGTTTTTCAATAAATTTTCGCGCGTTGAGGTCTTGGGGGTCACAACTGACTATCACATCGGGATAATAGTAGGGACTTTGAGGTGTGACTTGCACTTTCACATCTGACACATTTACACGACAGCCTCTAGAACGCAAATAAGGGCGTAAAGCAGTGTAAAAATTGAGAGCAATATCGTTATGGGGAATTGTTCCGCCAGTCATCGCAAAAACTTCGCCGTTAACATATTCGTAACGACAGTCTTGCTGGGCTTCCCATTCGAGATATTCCTCAATGGTCATTTTTGGTTGTTCTTGGGAACTAGCTATCATAACCAATGCTAATAATATTCATGGTGGGTGTAAGTAGGTGAGGGTGTTGATCAACCTTACACCCTAAATCAGTTATCAGTTATCAGTTATCAGTCCTGACAGCGTATGGTGTAGTGTAACAGCGCACCAACGCCTTCCACCAATTAGTGAGGAACTTAACTGATAACTGTTCACTGATAACTGTTCACTGTTAAACTCGCAATGCAATCATTTTCTGCACAGCTTCAACGATTTGTTCTGGTTGTACAATTGTTAATCTTTCCAGAGTACCGTTGTAAGGTGTGGGAATATCTTGAGATGATAGACGCAACACTGGTGCATCTAATTCATCAAAGAAGCGATCGTTGATTGATGCGATTAATTCGGCTGCAATACCCCCTGTCCGCATAGCTTCTTCCACAATAATTACTTTGTGAGTTTTGCGTACAGATGCACCAATTGTTTCTAAATCTAATGGTTTAAGGGATATTAAATCAATTACTTCTGGGTCGTATCCTTGTTTTTCTAAAGCTTTCACGGCTTGGACTACGTGATGGCGCATCCGTGAATAAGTTAATATTGTGACATCTTTACCACGACGAACAATTTCCGCCTTATCCAAAGGTACGAGATATTCGTGATCTGGTAAGTTTTCTTTGAGGTTGTAAAGCAGAACGTGTTCAAAAAATAGAACTGGGTTATCGTCGCGGATGGCTGACTTCAGCAGCCCTTTAGCGTTGTAAGGTGTAGAACAGGTGACAATCTTCAAACCTGGAACTGCTTGGAAGTAGGTTTCTAGACGTTGGGAATGTTCCGCACCTAACTGTCTCCCGACACCACCAGGGCCACGTATCACTAGGGGAATCTTAAAGTTACCACCGGAGGTATAGCGTAGCATCCCCGCGTTGTTGGAAATTTGGTTAAAGGCTAGGAGCAGAAAGCCCATGTTCATGCCTTCAATTATAGGACGCAAACCAGTCATGGCTGCGCCTACTGCCATACCAGTAAAGCTGTTTTCGGCGATGGGAGTATCTAAAACTCGCAATTCACCGTACTTTTTATATAAATCTTTGGTCACTTTGTAGGAACCACCATAGTGACCTACGTCTTCACCCAGAACGAAGACACTGGGATCACGAGCCATTTCTTCATCAATGGCTTCCCGCAGAGCGTTGAAGAATAGTGTTTCTGCCATTTAGACCTTTTATTACGACTATTATTTTAGAATCTTATCGTGCCACCGTAGCTAATATAGTTAGCGATCGCACTAGCTGAGAAAGTTGTTAATGTCAATTATCTCGAATCTGGCAACATAGCGGTTTAATTATATCTTTGTGTGTGACCATCGATTACATGACCAGTGTTAATTACTTTTGAGCAAGGTGTAGCTTATACACATATGGCTACGCATGACAACGAAAAATTAAGGGTTTGAACAAAGGTTTATGAGTATAAGAGTGCAGAAGTATACATATTTCCAACGCTTACACCCAGTCTAAACAGACAACCTTAGTGCGTAGTCCCTACCTTATTAACTGTTCGCTATTCCCTATTTACGCTAATCTATTCAGAAATCAACCCGGATTGTTATAAAATTCATCATCTCTTTTTCAGAGATACGTAGGCTGGTGCAGCAACCTATCATAATCTTGGTAAGCAATGCTACAGATACTTGTGTGTTTTCAAGATGCAAATTGTTGTGTTAGTTCCAGATAAATATGTTCTAATCGCACTGGCTGACGAGAAATAGCATCGATAGGTATACCTTCAAAGCGAGAAATAATTTCTTTTAAATCTAAAGATTCTGGTAGCCAAAAAGCTAACTCATTATCATAATATCTATGGGTAAAACCATATGCTTGAGCGCGAGCGATCGCCTCTTTTTCCTGTGTAGTTTGCATAACTAAAACTTCCTGCACCGGAATTAAATTGCGTAACTCGGCTAAACTACCTTCAACTAAAATCTGCCCCTGTTTGAGAATGCCAATTTTTTGACAAAGCCGTTCTGCTTCATCTAATAAATGCGTTGTGAGTAAAACTGTAATCCCCTGAGACTTCAGTTTTCTAATCAACTCCCAAACCTCATAGCGCGATTCAATATCTAATCCTGTAGTTGGTTCATCAAGAATTACTAGTTTTGGCTGATGTACTAACGCGACAGCAATATTTAATCGTCGCTGCATCCCCCCACTCAAAGTTTCTACCGGGCTTTTTGCCCTATCTAATAAGTTTACAGATAATAAAGTTTCTTTAATTTGTTGATTAATAATATTTTTACTTAAGCCATAAATCTCTGCAAAAAATCGCAGATTTTCTTCACAAGTCAAACTTTTATATAAGATATTTTCTTGAGGAGCGATACCAATTAATTTTTTAGTAGCTTCAGAAATAGGCTGATTATTAAGTTGAATATCACCACTATCAGCTTTAAGTAAATTACAAATAATATTAATAGTTGTGGTTTTACCTGCACCATTTGCGCCTAATAAGCCATAAATCTCACCATTGGCGACATTGAGATTCAAATTATGTAAAACTTGTCTCTTCCCGTAAGATTTATTTATATTATTAATTTTGAGCATTTTAAAAGCGATTAAGTATAATAGTGTAATAATTACAAATTTGTACTAAGGTTATAGTCCTCATTACGAAAAAATAAAAATTACTATAATCTTCTTTCTACAATTAACATTCTTTGATAAGCTGACCAACCACCTATAACCATAACTACAGCAAAAACTAACAAAAAGTTAAAATGTGAGAGTATTTTATCAACTGCTGCATTCTGAGATGACACCGCCACAAAAGCCTCATTCATGTGGTATATAGGATTAAATCGAGCGATATTCAGCAGCGCTTTTGGAAATAATGTAGTTGGTAAAAATGCCCCACCTAAAATTAACAAAGGAACGCCAAAAGCTGCTACTAGAGAATTAACATCTTCAATTCGCCTAGCTAATTGTGTACCGAGAATAAAACCCAAACCAACATAAGCAGCAATACTCAGAAAAATAATACTTAATCCTAATAAAATTGAACCTTTAAAAGTTGCCCCCCAAAAAGCAGCGATCGCATAAATTAATAAAGCCTGACCAACACCAATGCAACTATGAGCTAGAAAAATCCCCAAAAAATAAGATATCCCACTCAAAGGAGAGATAAAAAGACGTTTGAGAGTTTGCTGTTCCCTTTCCGCCACCACAGTAGATACAGTACCACCCAAACAACTGAAAAACAGCGC
Organism: Leptolyngbyaceae cyanobacterium; assembly: GCA_036704005.1. Taxonomy (GTDB): domain Bacteria; phylum Cyanobacteriota; class Cyanobacteriia; order Cyanobacteriales; family Nostocaceae; genus Trichormus. The sequence goes on from DATNQO010000049.1 coordinate 6,445, forward strand.
CGCACCAACTAAAGTTGATGGCGCAGCATAAGAAAAAGCATCAGCTAGCGGTAATTCCGCCCTTTCCGCCAATATAAACCCGCTTAAAGTCAGCACAGATACAGGGAATATACTCCAAAAAATCAAACTGCGTCTGCGGCGTAACAATTCTATTAAAATGCGTTTGGTAATTGCGATCGTTTCATGCCAGTATTTCATAGGTTGACAGTTGACAGTTGACAGTTGACGGTTGACAGTTGACAGTTGACAGTAAAAATAATCTGATAACTGATAACTGATAACTGATTAATTCAAAACTTTTGTCCAGTAGTAATTTCTAACCTAACCTCTCCTTGGTCGCTAACGCCTAAGTCGCCGCGAAATAAGCCGAAGGGGGAGTTGAGGCGGACTCCTACACCATAGCCAAAACCGCTTCCGGGTTTATTTCTGACTACACCCGGTTGTCCAATGACGGTTTCCGCAGACCCAAAATCTGAGGCGAAGTCAGTAAACACAACTCCACCAATTGATTCTATGATGGGGAAACGATACTCTACAGAAGCTAAACCATAACTGCGACCACTGGCGAGTTTTCCTGAACCGTAACCGCGTACAGAATTTAATCCACCTAAATTAAACGCATCGGCTGGGGGGAAATCTCCCAGAATAGTACCTAGTTGCACATTTACCGCCACCATTTCCGAATTATCTGGGAAATTCTGCCTCCCTATCCATGTGACTGGTAGATACTGAATATAGTTTCCTTGGATGCGGTTACTAAAAATGTTACCCAGTCCCAAAGGTATGGCTTGTGCGGTGCTGAGGGTGAGAATTGAACCTTGTGTGGGATTTGAGCGGCGATCGCCTACGGCGGGGCGTAGCCCATCGCGTAAATCTCTGGTCACAGCCAAGGATAATGTAAATAAGTCATCAATCCCTGTACCACTCACAGAAAGGGGATTACCAAATTCATCAACCTGGACGACGTTATAATCTCTGTCACGCAAGCTAATTCGAGTAAAGTTAAGCCCTAACGCTGCATCCCAGTCATCGAAAGAACGGAGTACAGCCACAGAACCGCCAAATCTACCTTCCCTAGTTCTGTCGCCGTTTGCTAGTTTAACCTCATCATCAAAGGTAGGCGATATTTGGCGATCGCGGAAAGCTGATACACTATAACCCAAGCGTTCCGGCTCCCCCGGACGGTAAGGACTAGTAAATTGACTATTAAATTGCACATCCTTCCCACTAACTTGTACAGTTGTCGCCAACTGGTCATTCAAACCACTGATATTGGCATCCCTATAACCTACCCGACCATACAAGCCGATATCATCATTACTACCACCTCCAAAATTCCAACTAGGAAAGCGGCGTTCTTTAATGTCATAAATAATACTTACACCAAAAGGACTTTCTTCTCGATAAGCCCTGACATCATTGAATGACTCTAGCTTCCTCAATCTTCGCAAATCCGCCTGTAGTGCTTCATCGCGGAATATTTCACCAGGCTTGAGTTTTAACAAACCCAGAATAAAATCTTTTTGAGTGCGTCCTTTAACTGGTTGTCCTTGGTCGTCAACTGACTGATTATTTTCGTTGAGGAAGCGAATTTGGATATCCTGAACAATTGTTTGTGAAGATTCATCCGCTTGAGGAACGCCCACATAATCACCATATTTGGCGTATCCATCGATAACTACACCATTAGACAAATCTTCCGTTTCCACTGGAAAATTTGCCAGTATTGGCTGAGAGTTCCCACTCACTAACAGCCCCACCACCAACATTACAACTATTGGAACACGCATATTGGCTACCAATTAGTGTTATTAATTTTGCCTCATTTGGTCGGTGTAAGCAACTGTTAAATCAGTTATCAGTTATCAGTTATCAGTCTTGACGGTGTATGGTGGGGGATAAAGAAACGTTAAAATACGTCTTCCACCAATTGGTGTGGTGTTTCACCAACGTATTTAAGTACGGGCGGGTTTAGCTGACATATCTGTTTTCCCCATGAATTTCTCAATGAACCCGCCCCTACAACTGTTCACTGTTCATGGTCATTAGTCTATAGTAGGACTTATGCAACTGGCATATTTTTTCTGTAGGGTGTGTGACTGGCGATAATATTTGAACGTAGTCATGAGACTTGTAGCGTCACGCACCAACCACCAATTGTGACAGTTGCCTAAGTCCTGTATAGTACATAGTTATTTAGGCAAATAGTATATTTGCACTATCTGATAGCGTTTCAATTTATTGAATAAGTTATTGAATTGGTTATGAGAAATACTTGAATAGGATACAAATATAATTATAAGTATTAATAATGTTTCAGACTTAATGTATAAATCCTTACTGTCATTAAATATACTCATTAAGCATCTAACAACCTAACTCTCTATTAGTAGGTATTACAGAAATAATACTTTGCACTTACTACGTGCTAGTAGTTTATTCAAGTTGCATCAGTCCAGTGAGAGAACAATAGTTAGATTAAATACTTAATCAAACATTTTTTATATAGCCTTATGGCTATATATGTCAAAAAATCTTGCCATAACAGCTTTAATAGTTTATCAGCATAAAGTATCCTTGCTAAGGTAAATTCCACTAAAATCTGCTAACCTACATAGATATTTTGCTTATATTCCGAAAAATTTAGTCCTTATAGACAAAGTTATAGAGCCTTGAAGAATAATTTATTGTTAAGAGGTAAATCATTTCAATTTGCGGTGCTTGTTTTACCGCTACTAATGTGGTTTGGATACAAAGAAGTCAAAGATAACCACACACCACCCCAAGCGGTTGTAGTTTTGGGCGGATCAACTAAAAACTTAGAAAGGGAAAAATTTACTGCTAGTTTTGCCCGTAAGCATCCGAATTTACCAATTTGGATTTCTGGAGGCAGTCCACCCACATATACTAGACTGGTATTTACCAAGGCTGGCATCGATTCTAAACGGTTACATTTAGATTATGAAGCCGTGGATACCGTAACTAATTTTACTACGCTGGTAGATGAATTAGAATCTCGCGGCATTAAAAGTGTGTATTTAATTACCTCAGATTTTCATATGCGCCGTGCTTGTGTAATTGGCGAGATAGTTTTGGGTAGTCGAGGAATTACTTTTAAACCAATATCAGTTCCGTCAAAGCAGTCACCTGAACCGATTGAAAAATCTTTTCGTGACGGGTTAAGGGCTTTAGTTTGGGTGGTTACAGGCTATACAGGTGCAGATCAAAAATACAGGCGGTAGGGACTTGCAGATAACAAATATTCAAGATTTAGGGTGCGCTACTTACGAGAAACCTGGGCTATACCAACAGAATATTCATTAGGACTTACGCATGAAAACGAAAAATCAAGGGTTTTGGCAAGGGTATAGGGGTGTAGGGGTGTAAAAGCTCTAAACCTATACCCGGTTGGTGAATCTCGACTCCGCTCGATTACCGCGCAGTCGAACCATTACACCCTGTCTCAATAGATAATCTCGGTGCGTAAGTCCTATTCATAAGTAGCGCACCCTACTAACTGTCACTGATAACTGATAACTGATAACTGATAACTGTTTTAAGCTGCTATTTCTTGGACTAGAACATAGGGCTGTATTATCATGGTGTTAAATCTCTTTTGCTGATTACTGTTCCATAGTCCTAGTTGCTGGTTGGAAGGTTTACTAATCAATGCCTCATCAATCCATCTTTGGACTAAGGGAATATTATCATTAGCGATCGCCTCTCCCACATCCAGCAAATCTAAATCTAAAGAAACCACAATCACTGCATCTCTTTTCACATGAGGAATCAACCATTCCCACTCAGCTTCATCTATGGTTTCTGATAATTCTGTTCTTAAATCTGACATGATTCTCTATTTTTAGCTTATTCTTCAATTTTACATGAAATGAAATAAGCGAATCGACCAGGGTAATAAGTAATAAGTAGTAAAGATTGGGCAATTTATTATTTACTTTAAGATTTTCTTATTAATTCAGTTTATGACTCTGCTATTAGCCAATTCTCTAACTTTACTTCTTGCACTTTGAGCAAATCAGAATCATTAGAAACCAGAATTAAACCGCGTACAATTGCCGTAGCCGCAATCAATATATCTTGTTATTGAATCGTCAAACCCCTACGCCGTAAATCCACATGAATTTCGCAAGCTTTTTCTATAATTGCTATATCATCTATTGGTAAAATCTTATAAATCTCACAAAACTGCTGAAAATCAGCTAACTGTCTAGTAGCATTAATAGCTAAAAGACCTCTTTTTACCTCATAGTAGGTTATACAGCTAATAAAAACATCTTGTTTGAGACGACGAACTTCTCTAAACCTTTGCTCTACAGTCGGATTTCTTTTGAGAATATAAGTAACTATATTAGTATCTAATAAATACGCCACCTTTTCTATTTACCTGCTACTGCTGCATCAAAAATTGCTATTTCTTCAGGTGTTAAATCATTTAATGTGCCGGAAACAGCTTCTAAAACTAAAATACTATCTATTCTTTCTTGTAAATCATTATTTTTAATTTCTCTCATTTCTTCTGGAGTAAATTTAGCAAAAAGTTCAACTAACATTTCAATCATTTCTCGTTGCTTCAATCTCACAACATATAAACTATTACCTTCAGACAACTTTTCCACAATTGGCGCTATCCGCTCACGTAGTTCTTGATGATAACTAACAACTTCCGCCATAACCCCACCTACCTATAAACTCATCAACCCAATTATAATCCTTCTCCTCTCTCCCCTCCTTCAGCGTCAACCTCAGCGCTCCTTTGCGTTAAAAAAAAGGGCAGGCATCATGCCCACCCTAAAATTAACGTCAGAGAATATTCCGTCCTATTAACCTAATAATTGTTTAGCTTTAGCTAACACATTATCAACGGTAAAACCAAACTTCTCTAAACAAACGCCACCAGGAGCGGAAGCACCGAAGCGATCGATTGTGACTGCATCGCCTTCAGTACCGATGTACTTGTGCCAACCAAAGCTACTAGCAGCTTCTACAGCCAAGCGCTTGGTAACAGCTTTTGGTAGAACTGACTCTTTATAAGCTGCATCTTGTGCTTCAAACAAATCCCAAGCGGGTAAGGAAACAACACGTACCTTCTTACCTTCGGCTGTCAGCTTCTGGGCTGCGGTGACAGCGAGACTCACTTCTGAACCAGTAGCAATGATGATTAAATCTGGTGTCGCATCATCACCAAAAACGATGTAACCACCCTTAGCTACGCCTTCAACACTGGTATTCGCCAAGTTGGGAACGTTTTGACGGGTAAACGCCAACAAAGTAGGATTGTTGTGTTTAGCTCTTTCGATCGCCACTTTGTAAGCGCCAGAGGTTTCGTTACCGTCGGCGGGACGAATCACTGTCAAGTTAGGAATGGCGCGTAGAGAAGCTAAGGTTTCGATTGGTTGGTGGGTGGGGCCGTCTTCACCTTGACCGATGGAGTCGTGAGTCATCACCCAAATCGCACCTGCTAGAGACAGGGCAGATAAGCGGATGGCAGCACGCATATAATCGGTAAAGATTAAGAAGGTCGCGCCGTAAGGAATTAAGCCAGAACCATGTAGCGCAATACCATTACAAATTGCGCCCATAGCGTGTTCACGCACACCGAAGTGGATGTTGGGGTTTTGGTATTGTCCTTTTTGGAAATCGCCTTTACCCTTGATTTCGGTCAGGTTGGAGTGGGTTAAGTCAGCCGAACCACCAATGAGTTCAGGAACAACCGCAGCCAATTTGTTGAGGCAGGTTTCTGAGTGCTTACGGGTGGGAACACCTTTATCTTCTGGGGTGTAGGTGGGGAGAACTTTATCCCAACCATCAGCTAGTTTGCCGCTCAGATAACGCTCAAATTCAGCAGCTTCTTGAGGAAACTTGGCTTTGTAGTCGCTGAAGGTTTTGTTCCAGTCAGATTCGTAACCTGCACCGCGCTCTACAGCTTTGCGGGTATAGTTGAGGACATCTTCAGGAACTACAAATGGCTCGTGTGACCAACCCAGATTTTGACGGGTTAGGGCTACTTCGTCGCCACCTAAAGCCGCACCGTGAACACCAGCAGTATTGGCTTTGTTGGGGGAACCGTAACCGATGGTAGTTGTCACCTTAATCATGCTGGGCTTATCGGTGACAGCTTTTGCTTCTTCAATCGCTTTAGCAATACCTTCTAAATCGGTATTGCCGTTTTCCACGTGCAGAACGTGCCAACCGTAAGCTTCAAAGCGCTTGGAAACATCTTCTGTGAATGCTACGTCGGTAGAACCATCAATAGAGATGTGGTTATCGTCGTACAGAGCGATGAGTTTACCTAATCCCAAGTGTCCAGCCAGGGAAGCAGCTTCACCAGAAACGCCTTCCATGTTGCAACCATCACCAAGAATGACATAGGTGTAATGGTCAACAATCTTGGCTTCGGGTTTGTTGAACTTAGCCGCGAGGTGAGCTTCTGCGATCGCTAAACCAACAGCATTAGCAATACCTTGACCTAGTGGCCCGGTAGTTACTTCTACGCCTGCGGTCATGAAGTTTTCCGGGTGTCCAGGGGTTTTGGATTCCCACTGACGGAATTGCTTGATGTCATCAAGGCTTACACTGTCATAGCCTGTTAAGTAGAGCAGTGCGTACTGCAACATCGAGCCATGACCGGCAGACAAGACAAAGCGATCGCGGTTAAACCACTTAGGATTTTTCGGGTTATACCGCATATAGCGATTCCATAGCACAAAAGCCATTGGAGCCGCGCCCATCGGCAATCCAGGGTGTCCCGATTTTGCCTTTTCTATAGCATCAACAGCCAAGAAACGGATCGCATTAATAGAGAGTTCTTCGAGGGATTGGGTTGCAACAGCCATAATAAGATTGTTTTTAACGACGGGTTAGCACTCTTGGAGCTACTGTTACCGGGGAGGTTCTTTTCCCCTACGGTATCCTCATCATCCCATTCCCGATTGCTCATGGACAAGCGGGATCTCCTGAGATTGTAGTAATTTATCAAGCCAAGAATTAGGTCACGCTGAACTCTTAGCTGAGGAAAGGAATGATCTCTATGATACTTTTAGCTGGGTTATTTCAGGAGATTGGATGTCAGTGAACAGTTATCAGTTATCAGTTGTCAGTTGTCAGTTGATTTCCACTGTCCACTGTTCACTGTTCACTGTCCACTGTTCACACGTACTTTTTGAAGGCTAGCGTGACATTATGACCACCAAATCCAAAGGAATTGGATAGGGCAACCTGGACTATGTGAGAGCGGCTAGAGTGAGGAACGTAATCTAGGTCACACTCTGGGTCGAGGTTTTCGATATTAATTGTAGGGGGAATTTGGTCATGAACGGTTGCCAACACTGTGGCCACAGCTTCAATGCCTCCAGAACCGCCCAAAAGATGACCTGTCATTGATTTGGTGGAACTGACTGCTATTTTATAAGCATGGTCGCCCAAGGCTTTTTTAATAGCTTTAGTTTCATTGGGGTCGTTAGCGGCGGTGCTAGTGCCGTGAGCATTGATGTAACTGACTTGTTCTGGGTTAATACCTGCATCTTTGAGAGCTAGTTGGATGGCTCTAGCAGCTCCTTCACCACCAGGAACTGGGGATGTCATGTGATAGGCATCACAGGTCATGCCATAACCAATAATTTCGGCATAAATCCGAGCGCCGCGACTGATGGCGTGTTGCAGCTCTTCCAAAATCAGAACTCCCGCACCTTCACCCATGACAAATCCATCGCGATCGCGGTCAAAGGGGCGACAAGCATGAGCTGGGTCATCATTGCGAGTTGACAAGGCGCGTGCAGCCGCAAATCCTGCGACACACAAAGGTGTAATTGTTGCCTCTGTGCCACCGCAAATCATTGCTTGGGCATAACCGTTCTGCACTAAACGGAAAGCATCACCGATGGCATTCGAGCCGGCGGCGCAAGCAGTGACGGTACAGTTATTTGGGCCTTTGGCTCCAGTGTGAATTGCCGTTAATCCAGCCGCCATGTTGGCTATCATCATGGGAATCATGAAGGGACTACAGCGATCGGGGCCACGATTAAGGTAAATTGTTTGTTGGTCTTCCAAAACCTTGAGTCCGCCTACCCCAGAACCAATAATAACTCCTACCTGTTCGGCGTTCAGTTCATTGATGACTAATTGGGAATCGGCTAGTGCTTGCTTGGCTGCTGCCACTGCAAATTGGCAAAACCTGTCCATGCGCTTGGCATCTTTACGATCCAAATACTCATGGGGGTCGAAGTTTTTCACTTCCCCGGCAATGCGGCAATCGTGGCTAGACGCATCAAATGAGGTTATATAATCAATGCCATTGCGTCCGCTTAACAATCCTTCCCAATATTCATCGGCTGTGTTACCAATAGGTGTAATTGCGCCGACACCCGTGACAACTACTCGTTTACGATTATGATCTGTCATGACTCAGTTAAAGGTGGCGAGAATGCTGCAAAAATTAGGGACTAGAGGTTAGGGACTAGGAAGAGGCAGGGGACAGGGAGCAGGGGGCAGGGGAGGAAAAATTTTCCTCATACCCAATACCCAGTCCCCAATCCCCCTTCTCTGCGAGAGGCTACGCCAACGGGTTCGCCAGTTCCCTACGGCGGGAAACCCGCCTACAGGACTGGACTCACCAGTACCTAGTCCCCAATCCCCAGTCCCTAATCGCTTTTTAAGCTGATGCGGCAACTTGGTTATTGATGTAATCCACCGCTTCTTGTACGGTTGTAATTTTTTCGGCGGCTTCATCGGGAATTTCGATATCAAATTCTTCTTCTAAAGCCATTACTAGTTCTACTGTATCTAGGGAATCAGCCCCTAAATCGTTGGCGAAATTGGCTTCGGGTGTAACTTTTTCAGCTTCTACACTGAGTTGTTCCACAACAATTGTCTTGACTTTTTCAAAAGTATTTGATTGGCTCATAAATAAACGTCCTTAACCAGTTGCTATTGTCTGCGCTTTATGGGCGACATGGTTTTGAGCATATACATCTTATCGGAAAGCGCGATCGTCCGTATAGCGTTCTAATTCCAAATCATAGAATAGCTTGGTATCAGTGTGAGTGGTGAGTATTTTAACTCGGCACTGTTAATATACGGTCTAATAACGAATTTTTTAGCGATTCCCGGCAATATGAAAGTAAAAACCAGAAAATACGGTGTTTTAGGTAATGGGCTGCGCCCCGCCCTTGGCGATCACATAGGTTTTGGTTGCTGTTAAACAATTTCTAGTGACATACTCCTACACTGATGCTATCGCATACAGTGTAGGCTTCCCACCAAATCCAGCTATCGCTTCGGATACTCGATGAGCTTTAAGAACCGGATGCCCCTCGGCTCTATTTTTTATATTTATTGCTGCGTTGTGATCACGGTCAAGACTACATCCACAATGTGGGCAGTTGTGCCATCTTTCATGCAGTTTTTTAGGTACTTTTGCACCACAACTAGAACATTCTTGAGTTGTACCAGATGCTTTAACAGGTATTACCAACAAACCAGAATTTTCGGCTTTGTTTGTAAGTATTGATAAGAAGTTACGCCACCCCGCATCATGCACAGATTTAGAAAGTCTAGATTTTGAAAGTCCTTTGATGTTTAAGTCTTCATGAGCTATTACATCATATTTTTTCAGTAGATTATTAGCTGTTTTAAAGTGAAAATCCTTCCGTTTATCAGCAACTTTTTTATGTTGCTTACCTAGCTGTTTAACTGCTTTTGTTCTACGGTTACTTCCCTTCTGGCGACGTGATACACGCTTTTGAATAACTCGTAATCTTTTTTGTGTTTTGCGATAATGTTGAGGTATAGAAACAGCTTCACCCTCAGCAGTTGTCAGAAATTCTTTCAATCCTATGTCAATACCAGTTATCAATTCTGGATTAATATCTGGTTTAATTTCTGGAACCGAGGAATCTTCCAAACTGAGAGTTAAGTAATAACCATCTGCTTTTTTTGTAATAGATGCAGTTTTGATTTTAAATCCATCAGGCAATGGACGATGCAGAATAACTTTGATTTTTCCTAGTTTTGGTAAATCAATTAAGTTATCTTGCCAACATCCGTCTTTTATTTGCGGATAAGTGAAGGTTTTATATCTACTTCTAGATTTAAACCTTGGCTTGCCACTTCTTTTCCCATTACTATCACCCTTAAGAAATCTATCAAAAGTTACTTTCACGCGACTACAAACATCCTGTAAAACCTGTGAATAGATATCACCATAATGAGGATGAGTCTTTTTAAGTTCAGGTAATGCTTTCTTTTGAGAGTAATAGTCTGGATTATCTCTTAACTCGCTCAAGTGACAAATTAGTGGACAGGCATTAACAGGACAGCGATTCTGTTCATACCAATTAAACCTATCAGCCAACAAATAGTTATACTGAGCGCACAACATAGACAACCATCTGTCTATCTCTGTTGCTTGTACTTTTGTTGGACGTAGTTTGTACTGATATGCCGTCCTCAATTGATCACCTCCTTTTGTTAAAAGTAGTTTATCATATATGTGACAACAATGGGTAGACATATATGAAAACTACTAGATTAAATGTGAGGATGTCTGAAAAACGATTAAACAAGCTACGACAATACGCAGCAAACAAAGAGAAAACAGTAACCCAAGTTGTAGAAGATTGGATTGATAGATTGCCAAATGCAGAAATTGACAAAAACTCAACTACCCCTCTTCCTGTCAAACCTGTGGTTTGATATGGTCAAAGGGTGTTTCGTTTTTGTCCGGGCATTCATCCCACGCTCGGCTTCGCCTGAGACGTGGGGCTTCTGCCCGAATTAGCTAAATTCTTGTTGAATGTTCAAAAAAATTACATTACTTCATCAGTATTGCCTTTAAGAGCTAATAGAAAAGTTATCATCGGGGCAGTTGCCCGAAAATAAACCTACTTTTATGCTATCTCAGACATTAAAATATGCTTACTTTCCTGGCTGTGTTGCCCAAGGTGCTTGTCGGGAACTGTATCAGTCTACTCAAGCCCTGACTCAAGCTTTGGGTATTCAACTGATTGAATTGAAAAAAGCTGCTTGCTGTGGTTCTGGCACGTTTAAAGAAGATTCCCAACTGCTAGAAGATACAGTTAATGCTCGCAATATTGCTCTAGCAGAAGAATTAAATCTACCTTTACTCACCCATTGCAGCACTTGTCAGGGTGTGATTGGTCACGTTAACGAACGTTTGCAAGAATCTCAGACAACTAACCCTAGTTATCTAGAACAGGTGAATGGTCTGTTACACAAAGAAGGTTGTTCACCTTATCGCGGTACTACGGAAGTTAAACACCTCCTTTATGCTTTAGTGACAGATTACGGCTTAGAGGAAATTAGCCAACGTGTCACTCGTCAACTATCCGGTTTGAAATGTGCGGCTTTTTATGGGTGTTACTTGCTACGCGCTCAAAAGTTGATGCCCTATGACGATCCTTATAATCCCCAAGCAATGGAAAATGTATTCCAGGCAGTGGGAGCAACACCAATTTATTATCGTGGACGGACTCAATGTTGTGGCTGGCCGCTTGCGAGTTATGCTACTACGGAATCTTTTAAGATGGCGGGGATGCACATTCAAGATGCCTTAGCCGCAGGTGCAGATTGTTTGGTTACGCCTTGTCCTTTATGCCATCTCAATTTAGATTCTCGTCAGCCAGAGGTGGAAAAAGTCATCGGTCGAAAATTAGGTTTACCAGTCCTGCACTTACCCCAGTTAATCGCTTTGGCTTTGGGCGTTAGTCCTCAAGAATTAGGATTAGAACGCCACATTGTTTCTACAAAACCAGTGTTGCAAAAATTAGGAATTAGTCATTAGTCATGAGAAAGGGCGAGGGATTGTTTTCTCCCTTCCCTTTTTACCTCCTGCCTCCTGCCTTCTTCCAGAATTACACCCAAATCTGGACTACCCGACCTTGTAATTCTTGCCCTAACCAAGATGTATTTTGAGAAAGCGTATAAAGATTTTTCTTTTCGACCTGCCAAATTTTCCGGGGGTCAAATAAAGTTAGTTCTGCTTTGTGATTAGCTGCAACCGCACTCACTTTTTGCTGTATACATTCGGCTGGGCGGGTACTCAAAGCTTGCCATAATTCTAAGGCTGTAAATTCTCCTGTTTCGACAAGATGCTGCCACAGTAGGGGTAATGCTAACTCGAAACCAATTGCCCCTGCTGGTGCTTCGGCAAAGGCTTGGACTTTTTCTTCGTAGGTGTAGGGTGCATGATCTATAGCGATCGCATCTATTACCCCTGTCCGCACTCCCTCACGTAATGCTTTGACATCACTGGCAGTTCCCAAGGGTGGGTCTAAATGCAGGCTCGTATTATAACTTTTAATTGCTTTTGTGTCAAGTAATAGGTGCAACCAACTGGTGCTGGCGGTGATGGGTAAACCCTTAGCTTTAGCGGCGGCTATCAGTTCCACCGTACGGGCTGTGGAAACACGCATGATGTGTACTTGACGATTGCCTGTAGCGGCTACTAACTCTAATAAAGCGGCGATCGCTGTTGTTTCCGCACTAGCGGGTATAGGCGGCAAACCAAAGCGGATGGCATCTGCACCTTCGCGCATGACACCATTAGCGGTGAGGAGGCGATCGCAAGCCCAAAATGCCACAGGTTTGCCCAACGGCTGGACATATTCCAATACCCGCCGCACCAAGCTTAAATTATCTAAAGGCAATCCATCAGTAAAACCAACCACCCCCGCCGCCGCTAAATCAGCCAATTCCGTCATCTGCTTACCAGCCACATCTAGAGTCACCGCACCCCAGATATTAAGCAGGGGAGTTGGGGAGCCGAAGAGAAAGTCTTGTCCATTTTCCCTTTCCCCTTTCCCCTTTCCCCTTTCCTCCAGTCCCCAATCCCCAATCCCCAGTACCCTCTTCTGCAACTGCGCCACCAGCGCCGGATTATCGATAGCCGGGGAAGTATCAGGTAAAATGCTGATTCTGGTAAAACCACCAGCAGCCGCCGCCAAAGTCAAAGATGGCAGCGTTTCCCGTTCTTCAAAGCCTGGTTCCCCTGAGTGGCTGTATAAATCCACTAAGCCAGGGCCAAGAACTAGTCCCCGACAATCTCTGATTTGGGTATTAGGACTGATATCAGAAATATTAACGGCGATCGCTTGGATTACTCCATCAGCAATTAACACATCTGTGATCGTATCAATACCCGAAACTGGGTCGATTACCCTTACTTGTTGCAGAAGTTCAGTTGTCATGTAACGTATCAGCGCTGGGAATGCTTATATATTGTATTTGTCTATAATGCTCCAGCTGCGGTTTTATCTAATACACCACCCAAATGAGTAGTAATATTCATGGCTTGCAGCACTGGTACACCATTTAATCCTGATGGGTAATCAATGACACTAACTGCACCATTCCCTTGGCGGAAATTCCAGAAGTTGTCTGTAGGTAAACCGAGAATATGACACAGCAAGGTTTTATTTGTGGCATCATGAGCCACTATCAGCCCGATTTGGCGTTGATTATCTAAGGCAGTTTGCACAATATTTTGCCAAGTCGCAACGCTACGTTCCCACACCTGCTGTAAATTCTCACCTTCAGGCATTTGTACTTCCCCTGGTGTTGTTCGCCAACGGTGTAATTCACCAGGAAATTCTTGTTCTATTTCTACTTCCAATTTTCCTTCCCAAAGTCCATGACTGATTTCTCTTAAACCGTCTTGCAACTCCAAATTTATATCGGGGTGGTGCTGCAAGATAATTTCGGCTGTTTCTTTGGGACGCTGCATAGAACTACTCACAGCAAAGTCAATTGCTACATCTTGGAGAAACAATCCAGCTTTTTGCGCCTGTTGTCTACCGTTGTCGTTGAGAGGAACATCAATTTGTCCTTGAAATCTGGTTTGGCGATTCCATTCTGTTTCGCCGTGACGCACTAACAACAATCTCACCCCCTGATGATCAGGACGTAATGAGGGCAGAGTCTCCCCTGTGTGTTGGGTTTGATTCATCGACTCTAGCTGTACTGGTTCACCCAATCCCCCAGCAAAATTTAACACAGTGATACCACAGTTAGATTGCTGGATGGAATGATAACGGCTGGGGTGAATTCCCAATGCTGTACTGATGAGGGCGCGATTAATACCGTTGTGTCCAACTATCAGAATCGTTTCTCCACGATGGCGAGGCAAAATTTCTTGCCAAAACTGCTGCGCCTGTTCGTATAAAGAGAGAACGGGAAAATGTTCTCTTGCTACCCCATTGTCGTTAACTAGCATCTGTAGTTCATGGGGTTTTTCATGCCAAAGGCGGTAATCTTCGGGAAACTTCTGCTTGACTTCGGATGTCAGCATTTTTTCCCACAAGGGCAAGTCTATTTCTAGTAGCAGATCCGCAGTTTGCACCTCAGCCGAATATCCAGTCTGAACCGCTAACTCACTGTGAATAATTTCTGCTGTTTGTTTTGCCCGTTGAAGTGGGCTAGTGTAAATTGCATTAAAGGAAATGTTGGTGAGGGCTTTACCTACCTTACTAGCATCACTACGACCCCTATCTGTTAATGTTGATACATCAGCACGTCCTTGAATGCGCCGTTCGGTATTATAAGTACTTTGGCCATGACGCACAATAATGACACGAGTCATCCGGCTTGCCCTCCTCATCTCTAAAGGACTAATTTTACTGCAAACTGCTTGCAGAATTATCCATTAGATTGGTTATCGGCAACTTAAGAAGTTTTAGGTTTGGGGATAGGGGACAGGAGACAGGACTCAAAGCCTTCTGAATATGGATTTTTTCACCCTCCCCATCCTTCGGGTGCGGGCATTCTACCTTCACAGACTCGCCGTTAAACAGTAGATTTGCACTAAGCCAGGACTTACGCATCAAAGTTTTCTGTTGAGGTAGGGTGTAAAGGTTTTAAAAATTTACACCCCTATACCCCTACACCCTTGCCTAAACCCTTGATTTTTCGTTTTTATGCGTAAGTCCTGTAAGCCTGTTCCCTGTCCCCTATTCCCTGTTACCTACTTTCTAAATCTAATTGCAACTGCAACGCATCATCATCAGTTTCACTCTGTTGTGCTGGCTGCAATATCACAGGTGTAGGTGTATTTGGTAATGAGATGGATCTATTTAACCGTAACCCACTGTCTACCTGATTATTTTTTCTATCATTAATGGAGGTATTGGTATTGAAAAACTGGGAAAAGTCATCCTGTGCGGATCTGTTACCAATGCCTACTAAAGAATCACCAGTTAACTGATACTCTGGCATATTTGAGTTTGGTTGTGCTGGTGTTTGGGCGCGAACTGGGCTTGCTACGCTGGCAATAGATAGAGTAATTGCCAAAACGGGAATAATTCTAGCTTTCATTAGTTTTATCCCTATTTTTTTTACTTGTGGTTATTTTCTCAATTAACTTAAGATTCCAACTTCTACTATCAGTTAGATGTCATGAACAAGGATTGTTAGAAATACTATAAGAATCTAATTACTAGACACACACAACCAATTATTGCAACATTGTTAATAATTGATGATGTTGCAAGACAAATATGATAGATTGTATATTTGTTTACCACATATTGAATTTGTTTTAATATTTACTTAAGATTAATTTTATACATTTAGAGAATATAAAGTAGTAGCGATCGCCAACTCCATCTATTCTGAGAGCGCTAGTTGATGGCGATCGCTAGCTCATCGAAACTACATTATTCGCCAGATACCTGATTTAGCAAAGACTCTAGTTCTTCCTTAACAGATAGAGGTTGATAACCTAAAGCAAAAGCACGAGAACTATCTAGGGAAACATCACCCGGTCTACGTGCTGCCATTTTTACATCTTGCTGACGACAAGCTTTAATGCCTGTAACTGGTAATTGAAAAACTTCAGCTAATATATGTCCAAAATCGTAACGAGAAATCCGTTCTTTGCCACCTAAGTGAATAATACCGTTAACTTTTTCTAATACTAATAATAATCCTTTAGCGGCTGTTGTTCCACTTACAGGAGTACGAAACTCATCGATAAATAAAGTGAGTTCCTTACTTGATTGCATGGTTTGAATAAAGGGCTGAATAAAGCTTTTTGCCGTGGGTGTAGCATTACCAAACATTAAAGGCATCCGACACACCACTGCCCTTGGATAGCGTTCTAATATACCCACTTCAGCCAAAACTTTTTGCTCACCATAAATATTCACAGGACATACAATATCAGTTTCTTTATAAGGAGAATTGAAGCCATCAAAAACTAGTTCGCTGGATGTAAAAGCATAAGGAATCCCATAGTCGGCACAAAGTTCTGCAAGATAACAAGATGCAGTCACATTAACTATATAGGATTCCTCTGGATGGATTTGACAAAAATTAGGTTGAGATAGGGCTGCGGTATGAATTACAGCATCGGGTTGAATTTCCTGAAATATTTGTTTGAGTTGGGTAAAATCGGTTAAATTAACTTTGACTAATTTGCTACCGGGAATATCTAAAGCATGGGAATTATAAGTTCCATAAACTTCCCATTCTCGTTGAGCTTGTTGGCAAAGATGCCATCCCAAAAAACCGCTAGCACCAGTAATTAAAAGCTTTTTCATATCCAAATCGGTAAATCTATTGACACAGACAAAGCAGAGATTATAGCCATTGATGATATTGTTCTTTCTGTTGATTGATGTCCACTAAGAATTGGGTCGATTTTTGAGCCGATTTAGAGTTTACATTGCCTTTGCTGCCGATTTCACCTGTTGACACCCGACAAACTTGGGAAACTTGGTAGCCTCGTCTATGCGCGAATGTGGTAAGTGTGGGGCTTCTGTTCAAGCTAAACTTACATCCCCCACTCCCCTCACTTCTTCACTTCTTGCAACGGCTGTGCTACACCACCTTGTTGAGACAGAATCAAAGTTGTGCCGGCTACTGCTAACATCGCTATGATGGCTAAACCCAAAACAGCAGTTTGCCTTTTCAACCTCATGACTGTGACAAAGATTTCCATAGCTGTAGCAGTTCCCGTGGCGGGAATAGGCTTGAGTGCTGCTAAAGCATCTGCCGCATTAGCATAACGATATTGCCGCTTGGATGCTACCATCCCCATTAACCAAGAACGGAAACGTAAATTAATTTGGGGAGCTAATTTCTGGAAGTTAAAACAACCATTACTGTTAATTAACTGGTCAATATTTATAGAACAGCTATTAGTCAGCAAACAAATTATTGTTACGCCTAAACTATATAAATCTGAAGCCAAAGAAAGAGGATAACCTAATTGTTCTTCTGGTGACATGAAACCGGGTGTCCCTGCTACCAAGCTGGTGAGAGTTGTTTCTGTACCCTGCACCCTAGCTAAATCAAAATCAACCAAGTAAGCATTTAATTTTTCATCAATTAAAATGTTTTCTGGTTTGATATCCCGATGAATAATTGGGTCAATTCGTTGTTGTAAATAAACTAAAATTTCTAGAATTGACAAGGCGATTTGCTTAATTTCTTCTGGATGAAATCTGTGTCTTGAACTTAAAGGTACAGCCTTTTTATACTCCATTACCAGATAAAAAGCCGTCTGAGTTGCAAAAGAGTTTAGATAGCGGGGAATGCGGGGATGATTCAGCTTTTGCAGGATTTGGGCTTCATGTTCATAAGCTTGAAAACCAGACCAGTCAGCACTTGTACTAGGACAACTGAACTTTTTAATTACTACCTGTTGCTTGGATTTACGGTCATAAGCTAAATAGGTGATGCGTCCTTCTTCTCGGTTACGCCGCAGTTCTCGAATCACTTGATAGCCTAAAGCAGCACAATCTGGATGATGAATTAAAGGAATTGTCCCTTTATCACGCACATCAAGCTCCATTACACACCACCTGAGATTGATTTTGTCAAGGTGCAACCCACCAATTATAAACATTCACCCAGATTGTTACTTGCCATTCTGCCTTATTTAGTCAGTTATCAGTTATCAGTTGTCAGTTATCAGGTTATTTCTACTGTTCACTGTTCACTGATAACTGTTCACTGTCCCTAGTTCCTAACCTCTGGCCTCTAACCAATCAACAATTTGGGCGTTGACAACATTGGGAACTTCGTCGTGGGGACAATGACCAGCGCCAGGAATGGGGATAATTGTGATGTCTTTGCCGTTCTTCCTCGCTTGTTCGTAAATCTTCACGCCTGTAATTGGTGTCCAGGGGTCGTCAGCGCCCCAAATCACTAATAAAGGGCGTTCAACTTGGGGTAATAGTTCCCCTGGTGTGGGGCCTGGTGGTGCTGTGAGGATGGAGGCGAAGACTTGTTGCGCTCCGGGGTCGCAGGATGGGGTATAAAGTAAGTCTACTAACTCATCGGTGACGGCTGTGCGATCGCGGTAAACTTGGTAGAGTGTGCGGCGAATTTGCGCTTTTTGGCGGATGCGGTTAAACACGAATTTGCCTGTGATGGGCGATCGCACTACTCTATTAAAAGTAGACATGACAATCCGCAATGGTGGGTTCAATTCGTGGGGACGATGACTCAAGCCACCAGCCGAGTTGATTAAAACGCCACCAGCCGTAATTTCTGGATATTTCGCCAACACTATCAAGCTGATAAGCGCACCGATAGAATTACCAATGAATACGGCTGGTTGTTGGATATGGTCTGTCCAAAAATCTTTGAGAAGTTCTACCCAAACATCTACACTGTAATCAATTGCGGGTTTTGCTGAACCACCAAAACCCAACAAATCAATAGCAAACACTTGGTAGCCAGCATTGGCTAAAACGGGAATATTTTTACGCCAATGTCCAATGGAAGCACCAAAGCCGTGAACAAGTACCAATGGCTGTCCAGTACCCATGACTGTGTACTGAATTTTGTAGTCGCGCCAAGTCCAAACCAGTTTCTCAAAATTGGCTATTGCGGGTAGCTGCTGAGTGTTTAAAGTCATTCTTTATTTATTAAGATTTCTATACTGCTCCGAAAAACTTATCTAAACTTCCTCAAACTTATTGATTAGTTTAGTGTTTTCTTCCTGTTTCAACCAAGGTAGACGGCTACTACTTGTCCACAGGCGTTAAGTTAAGGGGAAGCCCACCTTACTTGATCATTAGGGGCATTCTCAAGATTGACAGAAGCATTTTCGTCCCTGTCTTGGATCTGCCCACAACTTTGGCAGTGAAAAATCCTTTGGGATAAAGTCATCGGCTGAAGGTGATGGCAATGAGAGCAGATTTTGCTGGAGGGGTACCATCTGTCAACTAATTCGACTTTTGTGCCGTAAAAGGATTGCTTGTATGTGAGTTGACGACGAATTTCATAAAAGCAGTTATTACTAACAGCATTAGCTAACTTACCGTTGGCAATCATGCCTTGAACATTTAAGTCTTCAATACGAATTATGTATGCTTGGCGACTTAAATGGGTCGTCATTTTTTGCGTCACGTCTTGCCTAATATTAGCAAGACGAGCGTGTATTTTAGCTGTTCTGGCGTAAAATTCACGAGCATTTTTGGATGCTCTAATTTTTAGTTTCTTGTTTCCCAACACTTTATTACGGTTTCGCCACTGCAATAACTTGAGCTTGGTTTTCGCTATTTTTGTAGTAATTGGCATGGCATAAGTTGTGCCGTCAGAACAAGTGGCTAAAGTTTTGACACCTAAATCGACACCAATCTTCTCTATAGGGTGAATAACTGGTGGAATTTTTTGGGCATCCAAAACGAACGAGACAAACCATTTATCCGCAGTTCTGGACACAGTGAATGTTTGCGAACTGCAAATAAAGTTAATTGCCTCCTTAACCCTGAAACTTTTGATTCCCGGCAAAGTAATTCTCTTGCCCGGATTAATTACAACTCTATTGGTAAAAGGTAGCGCTGGCTTGCCTTTTTCTAGGTAGATTCCTGAAGTTTTATAAACAGTAAAAGAATCTCCCTTCTTTTTTGATTTCTTGACTGGAAATTGGGCTAATCCTTTGCGCCAACGACTAAAAGCATTCTTCAAGTCTTGAAAAGCTGATTGATATACAGTGGATGGATACTTCCTTATCCATGCGTATTCTGGCTTATTCATTGTCTGCGAAGTCAACACTTTCTTGATAGCATCTAACCGCTTAGAATCACCTGCTTTAATATCATCAAAATCCCAACTTGCTGTAATTAAATCTAGGGCGTAGTTGTAAACAAATCTCCTAAATCCTGCTATGCCACGCAAATAAGAGCGTTCTTTATTATTTAGTTTTAACTCTCTTTTTAGCGAGTACATTACTAGTTTATTTTAGATTGTTTACCTGATTCAGTATACGATGATTCTGCCAACATATCAACAGGTTATATAAAAACAAAACTGACTCATCTTGGTGAACTATGAGGAAGTTTAGACAGGAATTTTGCTATTTAGTTAAGCTCCTTCACTACAGGTAGTTTTGCCTTAGCGCGTCAGACTATTAGTACCTTTAGCTATAGCTTGGCTGAAGCTTTAAAGGTTGAACCCGGACGATTGGTACAACTCATTCTAGTCAACGATGATGATAATTCTTCCTTCGATGTCACTGAGATGATGATGAATTATCGAGAGGTAGGTGTCGCTAGTGGTATCCAGGTGAAGTTTACCGATGTGTCCGGTAATCACTGGGCTAATGATTTTATCGCTGAACTCGCAGCTTTACAAATCGTCCAAGGTTTTCCCGATGGTAGTTTCCGCCCCGATGAACAGCTAACTCGCGCCCAATTTGCGGCGATGATTAGTCAAGCTTTTGCGCAAGCGCAAGTCCGCAACCTCATCAGCTTTAGAGATGTTTCCACTAAACACTGGGCTTATAGCGCCATCCGTGAAGCCTACTCAACAGGCTTTTTAGGCGTATCTGGTAATAAGTTTAACCCCAACCAAAGCCTTTCTCGCTTGGAAGTGCTGCTAGCGATCGCGCAAGGACTTAACTACACTTTTACAGGTTCTACAGAGTCAATTCTAGTAGCTTATAACGATGCTACCAGCATTCGTAGCGATGTGCGGAATGCGATCGCTGCACTCACCGCACGAGGTATAATAGTCAATTATCCTGATGTCCTTTTACTGCGAAGCAGAAGTGTAGGAGATGTTACGTTTGCATTGCTGTCCCCTATCCCCTGCTCCCTACTATAGATATACAGATTGCTTAATTTTTTGCAAAATAAACTAAAAGACAGTCAAAATACTGCAACCGCTTTGGCGGTTAGGATATATAGTGGATTGCTCAAAGCCTGAAAATAACCGGGTTTATACTTAGCAATCAGCACTTAGCCATACTGGAGTAACTATACATGACCTCTCCTCAGATTCAGTTTCGCGATCGCCAGTCTGAAGTAGACCTTTATCAACTCCAAGAGCTATTTAATATGTCTGCTTTCTGGGCGAAAGGACGCAGTATTGAGGATTTACGCATAGCTATTGCTAACAGTGACCCGGTGATTTCTGTTTGGGATGGGGAACGTTTAATTGGTTTTGCTAGAGCCACTTCCGATGGTATCTATCGCGCTACCATTTGGGA
The DNA here is from genome assembly GCA_036704005.1 of Leptolyngbyaceae cyanobacterium. Classification (GTDB taxonomy): domain Bacteria; phylum Cyanobacteriota; class Cyanobacteriia; order Cyanobacteriales; family Nostocaceae; genus Trichormus. Next base: position 27,920 of record DATNQO010000049.1, read on the forward strand.
TGTTGTCATTCATCCAGACTACCGGGGTAATGGCATAGGCAGCAAATTAGTTGAAACTGTCTTAGCTCATCCCAAGATGAGGTGGGTAGAGCGTGTATATTTAATGACTACTCATCAACAAAAGTTTTATGAAAAAATTGGCTTCCAAGCCAACAACAGCACCACTATGGTGCTACATAATCAGTCAAGAATGAGCTACTTAGCTACTCCAGAAATTCAGTTTCAGGAATCGCTAGGGGAATAGACAACCGAAGTCTAGTCATTTTCTCTTGTACGTCGGTTTCTGGGAAGGGAAGGATTTCTAACTTTCCTCCCATTACTGCTAAAAGTTTTTGGCTCAGTAATACTTTCATTGCTGGAGAAAGACCAGCTTTCTGTTTCTCGGCTAGGGGAGACTCATCAGTAATTGTCAGTAAATCAATTGGCTCACTTTTAACTAGAGCGTGATTAGGTAAATCTAACCAAATATAAATATCCTTACTAGTTGGTGCTAGCTTTACGGATATAGAAATACTGCCTTCTTTCATCTGAGAAATAGCAGTGTCTACTAAATTTAATAATACTTGTCTTAGCCATCTGGGGTCTGCCAAAACATAAATTTCTGGGTCTGGTGGCAAAATTTGCAACTTTAAATTGCGATCTACCGCCAGCATATAAGTTAAATTATGGATTTCTTGTAAAATCTCAGCTAAAGATTTTGGCTGAATATCTAATCTGTTATTACCATGTTCTGTCTTAGCTACATTCAGAATCTCATCCATCAGATGCAGCAGTTTCAAGGCTCTTTCGTGAGCTTGAGCAATAAATTCCCGCTCTTCTGCTGGATCTTCGCAAAGATCAGACAAAATTAACTGATGTAAGCCAATTAAACCATTGAGTGGCGATCGCAATTCATGGGTAGTTCGCGCCAAAAAACCCCCTTTAAACTGGCTCATCTCCCGCGCCATTTCATACGCCAGTTGTGTTTGTTGGAGCTGTTGCAGGAGTTGTGATGTATGCTCTTGCTCCCCTGGTGTAACTGCGGACTGCTGGGAAGTAGAATTCACAGACCGCCCCAATAACCCTCGAACACCCATCCCCAGCAGTAATCCTGCTCCTAGATATAGCCAGTTGCTCCAATCCATAATATTTAGACAGTTATTAACTTATTAAATTGACCACAAAGCATTAAAAACAGTTTCCCTACTTCTTAGTTCACCAGACACCTAGCGCCGTGGAGAGCAACTACATTCATGTATGGGGGTAAGGCGCATCTGATTTTAATCGCCGTTTAAAAATACTTGTCTTCCATGAGATTATAGAGTTGTGTCGCTTAGGAGCAAGGCACTGTGCAACCCCACAGAAACGGCTTAAGCCAGTAGACATAAAGACTTTCGCGTAGTCTTGACAGGGTAGAAACATATTGCTTGCTCAAGAGCAAAACAATGTGTTTTTGGGGCGTGGGGATGAGTACATCCTCTAATTAATAGTAACCGCGCCCAGAGGTTCGGGGGATAGTGTTGCCAAACCTGAACAGGAATCCAACCGCTATTTCTCCGATGCTCCTAAAAGCCCCCGGATTCATCCGTGGGGAATGCGTTACTAGTTCCACTTAATCAAACAAGCGGCTACTAATTTACTCAGAATCAAGAAAACAACATTTTGACAACTCCCCGCCGTAAAACGGCGAAGATTCTTCAAATGTCTGGAAAATGGGGAGCAGGGGAGCAGTGGTTCGGCTACGCGGTAATCGAGCGTAGTCGAGATTCACCAACCGGAGCAGGGGAGAAAATATTCATCATCACTGACAACTGTCAACTGTTAACTGTCAAATGTCAACTGTCAACTGACAACTGACAACTGTCAACTGTCAACTGACAACTGTCAACTGTCAACTGTCAACTGTCCTCTACTCCACCCCTACCGTTGTCTGAACAACTCCTCCAGAGTTGCGCGTATCTACATTTGGTAAACGGCTATTATTAGTTAATAGAGGGACTTCTTGACGACAAGACAGACAAAACCAATATAATTCGCCGTGACGGACATGACGGAGGAGAGAACCACCGCAGCATGGGCAATTATTGGCTCGCAGACTCATACCAATGTCCTCCTACAAGAAAAATCTCTGTTGAAAAATGATGAAAAAAGTTTTTGTTTAAAATCGGATTTTAGCCGCATGGACGTAACCATTTAATTTGATGCGGTGTAGAAAAATTTATTTATCAACCGCCTCATATCTCTTAACCATTTGGTTAACGCTAAATTTGTGTTCTACATATTTTCTACAACTACGTCAATCTAGTTCCAAAGCATCAGGTATCATCCCAATTACTGTTGTACTAATTGCCATTGATTCAATCATCACTAGCCCAAAAGATTCTCGCCACTTGATGGGTAAGAGAGTGATTACAGCATTGCCTAAAGGTTCAGTTTTTGGTGTATGGTTAATTTCGTCTAAATATTCAATTTGTCTCCCATTTATTTGGGAAACAATCTCTTGTTCAAAAAATTTGGCATCTACTGCATCTACCTTCCCAGCCATTCTTCAACCTTTTTCGGGAGAAAATCTTCCTAAAAATGCCAAGTATGGCGGCTCTTTTGCTTGGTCAATGAACGGATAATTTTTTGGCTCAATGCCGTGATCAACGGTTCTAATATAGTTGAGATGAAGTTGACGCTGGCGTTGCTAATACTAACCTATGGTTACTGGGAATGGCGACTAAAAACCTTTTGCTGATCTTTGGTTAAGCTACCGTGCAGAGTATGCACTGTAGGAGTCCTTACCAAACTCGCTAAAGTGAATGCACCAAACCCTACATGAGAATCGAATCCCGCCGCATTCTGATAGACTTGCCTCTGTTTTACGGTTTTATACACGGCATACTCTGGGATATTTCTATCTAAGCGCAATGCAAGTGATAAAATTCCTCTAACTTCGCCAAGGTTTGAGAATCGCTAGAGGCAAATCATCTTACCTCATGACCGCGACGAACTAGTTAATTAGTCAAAGTGACTTACTACTAGTTCAATCCCTCTATCATTGAGAGGTGAAACTCGTTCCTATAAGGGAGCAACTTAAGCTATTTTCATAAATTGTTATGGTTCGGTCGGTAAAATGCTCCTCGCAAATAAGACCAACAATATCTTATGAGCAATTACATTATTACTTACTATTTTGACATCTAAATTAACCTAACTGGGAAATCTAGGTTAACTAAGTATTGTCAAACTTGCCCTCAACATTTGAAACCGTTAGCTTTAGCCGCTTGACGACTATTTTTAGAATATAGCTTAATTTTCCTAGATTCATCTATCTGCGGAATCATAAGTATGTAGAATAATTTGTATCCAAACAGACAAAAAGATAGATTTTGTAGCTAACACTACTAAAAATCTTGTTTGGGATCAATGTTTTATAGTCTGATTCTGAAGCAATGCTAAAAATACGTAGTCTCTTGATAAAGGTTAAATAATTATAAGAACGAGCTGATAAAAAATTTATCATTCATTTACATATTGTTCAGAAACTAATGAAAGTCGCTACTTGGAATGTTAACTCGGTTCGCACTCGTCTAGAGCAAGTTGTTGATTGGTTAAAACAAAATCCCGTCGATGTTTTGTGCTTGCAGGAGACAAAGGTTGTAGATGCTGATTTCCCGCGATCGCCCCTGGAAAATTTGGGCTACAACTTATATATATCGGGGCAGAAAGCCTATAACGGTGTAGCCTTAATTAGCCAGCAACCGCTAGTAGATGTTAAGTGCGGATTTACGCCGATTTTGCCGGATATAGACCAAAAGTGGGATGAACAAAAGCGGGTAATTACTGGTGTAATTGATGGTGTGCGGATAGTCAACCTTTACGTACCCAATGGATCAGCGATCGCCAGTGAAAAATACGACTATAAACTACGCTGGTTAACAGTGCTAAGAGAGTATTTGCGATCGCTCCTACTATTACAACCCGCCATCTGTGTATGCGGCGACTTTAACATCGCCCTAGAAGACATAGACATTCACGAAAAAGTCAACGCCGCAAATCATATTATGGCATCCCCAGCCGAGCGCCAAGCTTTACGAGATGTCCTAGAACTGGGATTTGCCGATGCTTTTCGCAAATTCACCAGCGAAGGCGGACATTACAGTTGGTGGGATTACCGCGCCGCCTCCTTCACCCGCAACAAAGGCTGGCGCATAGACCATCACTACCTCACCCCCATACTGTACGAAAAAGCAAAAAGCTGCATCATTGATATATCTCCCAGAAAATTAACTCAACCGAGTGACCATACTCCAGTCATAGTGGAATTTTAAAGCTGAGATTCTAGACTAGGGACTAGGGACTGGGGACTGGGGACTGGGGACTAGGGACTAGGGACTCAGAGAAAGCAGAGGAGAAAATAATTACTTACCCTTTTCCCTTTTCCCCTTCCCCCTTCCCCTTTCCCCAATCCCCAATCCCCAATCCCCAATCCCCAATCACTATGTTTTTGGTAACTGGAGCAACAGGAGACATTGGTCGCCGAGTTGTGCGACTGCTACGCGAACAACAGCATTCTGTCCGCGCCTTTGTTCGTCTCACCTCGCGTTATGGCGAACTAGAACACAGAGGAGCCGAAATCTTCATCGGTGATTTACGGAGAGAAAAAGATATTGAAAAAGCTTGTCGGGGTGTGCAATATATTATCAGCGCCCACGGTTCTGATAGCGATGCGCTAAACCTTGACTACCGCGCTAACATCGAACTCATCGACCAAGCTAAAGCCAACGGCGTGCAACACTTTGTCTTTATTTCCGTATTAGGAGCAGACCGGGGGTATGAAGATGCTCCCGTGTTCAAAGCTAAACGAGCTGTAGAACATTATTTAGCGGCTAGTGGCATCAATTACACTATTTTACGCCCGGCTGGATTAGCATCTAATTTGCTAACTTTAGCAGAACGGTTTCGGGAAACAGGGTTATATTTATTGATTGGCGACCCCAAAAACCGTACCTCAATTGTTAGTACAGATGATTTAGCAAGGATAGTAGTGGATTCAGTGAAAGTTCCAGGCGCTCTCAACCAAATATTTTCCGTAGGGGGGCCAGAGATTTTATTCCGTGAGGATATTCCCCAAATTTTTAGCCGTATCTTTAATAGACAGCCCATAGTAATCAATTCACCATTAGTTACAGTTGATGGGTTGCGGGGTATCCTGGGCTTAATTAATCCTGAAGCAAAACAAGCTTTAGGAACCTTTCGCACATTACTGTCCAATGAATTTTTCTGTAGAAAAGATGAAATAGCTAAATTAGAGCAGACCTTTAACTTCCCCTTGGAAACCTTAGAGAGTTTTTTAAGGCGCTATTTAGCTGTTTAGTCAGTAGTTAGTTGTCAGTGGTCAGTTGTAATCACCACTGACAACTGATAACTGATAACTGATGACTGATAACTGATAACTGACAAATCAAAAAATTTATGAAATATTCCTTATTAGCCAACGCTGCTCAAGCACGTCAAACAAAACAGCAATTTGCGAGACCAGAAGACCAACTATCTTACGAACTGGGTAAGGCGGTGAAGGAATTGCCGCCAGTTTACACTAGATTATTAGCAGGAACTATTAGCTTAGTAGTATTTGGTGCGATCGCCTGGGCTGGTTTATCAGAAATAGACGAGGTAGCCGTCGCCCAAGGGGAATTGATTGCTTCCTCCCAAGTCAGACCAGTGACATCATTGGGTGATGGAGTGATTAAAATAATTAAAGTGAAAGAAGGCGATCGCGTCACCAAAGATCAAGTATTAATTCAACGTGACCCAGACCTGAAACAAACTGATGTTACTCGACTAGGCCAATCCACTAAACTTATTCAAGAAGATTTACGGCGTTTAGAAGCCGAACGCTTGGGTGGAGAGTCCACCGGCACACAAATACAGGATGAACTCTTAAAATCTCGCCTCAAAGACTATCAAGCACGCCAAGCAGCAGCAGAAGCAGAAGCAGGTCGTCAACGTGCCTTAATTGATCAGGCGAAAGTGCGGCTACTGCGGTTACAAGAGAATGTAGTCAATGCTAGAACTAGTGTTGCTAACGCCAAAACTAACCTGCTCAATGCTAAAAGTATCAGTAACCAAGTACAAGAAAACCTAAAAATTGCTCAAAATAGAGAGGAAAATTTACGCACCTTGATCACTCCAGGCGCTGTTCCGCGAGTCGATTACCTAGAAGCAAAAGAAAGATTAGGTCGCGCCCAAGCAGAGATTACCAGAGCCAACGATGAAGTTATCAACGCCCAAAATCGCTTAACAGAGGCTGAAGACAAAGTTACATCCTTAGAAAGAGATATTGCTGCTCAAGCTCAAGAAATCCGCCAAGCCGAACAAGCCTATCAAGCTGCTATTAATCAAGCAAAACGTGTAGCATCAGAGCGCCAAAGTGAAATCTTAACCGAGATGAACAAGCGCAAAGAAGAATTAACCAACGTTGCAGGACAGTTTGAGCAAGCTAAAAAACAAAAAGACGGCGAAACTATCAAAGCTCCTGTTGCTGGCACAATATATAAAATCAAGGCGACTAAAGGGCCAGTACAAGCAGGTGAAGAGTTATTATCAATATTACCAGAAGGTGAGGACATATTACTAGAAGTGAAAGTTCTCAACCGTGATATTGGATTTATCCGCAAAGGGATGAGAGCAAAAGTTAAAATGGCGACTTTCCCTTTCCAAGAATTTGGTACAGTTGAAGGTGAAGTTGTGCAAGTCAGCCCCAATGCCACAGTCGATAAAGAATTGGGCTTAGTTTTTCCCACCAGAATTAAACTCAATCAGCACTCAGTTTCTGTTCGCGGTCAAGAAGTAGGATTTACTCCAGGGATGGCTGCAACTGGCGAAATTGTCACTCGCAAGAAGTCAGTTTTAACATTCATCATGGAGCCAGTGACTCGGAGATTTAGCGAAGCCTTTTCTGTGAGGTAATCAAGCCTGCTATATTTATGGGGCAGGCAAGATGTCTACCCCACAAGAAACATTCCTTGATTTATTTCACCTCCAGCCAAGACTCATCAAATATTAATACTGTTGGGAATGCGGGAGGGTAGCAGATAAGGATAATCAACACCAGTAGTTACCAGGCGTTTGTGATTGCGGAGTTTGATTTTGCTTTCAATCTCTGCTAATTCGTTTTGGAATTGTGAGAGAATCTGGTGATCGCCTCTACTCGCATACCGAATTAACTCCGAACTACCCAGTCTTCCCCAACTAATCCCAGTCAAGTCAAAAGTTAACTCCATTTGTTTGAGTTCTTTTTCGGCTGGTGGGAGCAATTCCGGTAAACTGGCTGGTGTATCAGGATGGCTATACAGTGCCAAAGGTGCATTGGCTACGTAACCCAAATAATCAAACTGACTAAAATTAACGGCTGCGTGTTGGGGGCCGCAGGTGAAAATGATGATAGTGGCAATATCTATGAGTTGTTGCAGGCTGGTGATTTTCGTAAAACCAGGAACGCGGGGGTTGGGGGGTAATTCTTGGGGTTGTAGTCCAAATGCGATCGCCCATTCGGTTGGACACCAAGCTGGTAATTGGGGAAACTCTGATTTAGGACGAGTATTTAAAGGTGTGCTAAGTTCATCTGCCCAAGCTTGCAGATATGCGTCTTTCAAGACAGCCTTATCATCTAAATAGTAGCGTTGTAAGTAATTTTTGGCATAATTGGCGATCGCATCCCACAACAGCAAAGCATCATCTCGATAAGGATACTCAGAGAGAAATTTCTTTTCAATCCCTCGGTGTTCAATATCATTAGGTAAAGCGTAATCCCAAAAAACCTTTTCTCGATAGGCTTTACTCATCAACTCCAAGCATACCTCCCTGACAGGAGCCATCAAAGAACTAATAGCCGAGCCTGCTTGCAGGAAAATTTGATTATAGCGTTGATTAGTTGCCAGCAAAAATTGCAGATGGGGATTGAGTAGTTGATAGAAAGGATGATTGCTGGGTAATTGTCTGGGAGTGGCGATCGCAAAAACTTCCATCGCTAAATGAGTATAGCTCAGGTGAGAAAATAACTGATGATGGGTTGCATCCGCCGACTGCACATAGAGTTTCGCCCTTGTCCAGTCATCTGCGCCTCCCCCAAGAAACGCAGGCGTAACTACACTGCCTTTTTCTAATTCTATAAGTAGCGGTTCTAACCCACCTTCAGCCCGATGAAATAATGCAACGGGATTAACTACATACTTACCAGGTTGTAAATCTGTGACTTTTAAATCTTTTAATAAAGGGTATTCAGCAATAAATAAGCGATTTTCGGCGGCTGATTGAATTAAATCTACGGTGCTAGAGTGACTCGCCCAAGCTTGTACCCTAGCTTGCTCCTGGGGCTGGACTCGCCGGAGTACCATTGGATTAAGCCCAGCTAATCTTTGGCGACTAAATTCGCGATCGCTTAAACCTCCATCCCGCTCATGAATTACACTAGCTACTGGACGAGTGGGAATATAAGGATATTGATTCTTTTTCGCTTTAGCACTTGCTTCCAGGGATTGATAAAATACCGCTCTTTGCTTTTCCATCCATGTTTTTGTTTGCGCTGCTTTCTTAGCGGCTGCTAGGCGTTGTTCCATTTCCCGCCGTTCTCGCATATAACTAGAATTAAATTGCTCATTCGGCGGAAGATAGAGATTAAACCAACCCGATTGAAAAATTTCCCAATCTGCCAAGAGTGTAGACAAGTCTAACCAAGTTTGATCAAAAGATGCGATCGCCTGCTCAAACTGCTTGAGTAGTAAACTCCAAGGTTCAGACAACTTTCCCTGCTTTAACGCATCTTCCCGCAATTTTGTCACAACATAAAGCAGCGCCCCATCTTCTCCCGTATAGGGAAATATCCGCGCCGGGCCTTTGTGATTTAACCCGATAGGATTGTAGCGGTAGTGACCTTGTTGTTCAGTTTTAATGATTTGAGACACAATTGTTCGTTCCTGTTTGCAAGAGTTGAGATATAAGCGGGAAAATAGATATAGTTTTTAGATTGGTAATGGGTAATTGAGAATAACTCATCGCCCATTACCCATTACCAGTCTTGAATGTTGATCACTTGTAACTAACGTTTAATTAGTATTAGCTATTTAACTCGTTAGCCATATATATTGTCAGCTGTATCTAATGTTTATTTAACTGGCTTATGTTACGTAAATTTGCTAATCGAGACGAGTTAATATCTTACCTGCGTGAACAATTTCCTCAAGCCGCAGAGAGAAGCGATCATATTAGTGATACCAAGGGTGGTAGGAAAGCCGCCCAGCAAGCTTTAAAAAAAGTTAACCCTGTTGCTTACGCCAAAACACGCAACTTCCTAACAGGCGAAGTCACACGCCTTTCACCGTACATCCGCTACGGAGTTTTGAGCCTGCGAGAAATCCGGGATTATGTACTTGATAACGTCAAACACCCTGATGAAGCCACAAAACTCATCAATGAATTAGGCTGGCGGGATTATTGGCAGAGATTATATGTCCAGCTAGGCAATGGTATCTGGCAAGACCAAGAAGAATATAAAACAGGTAACACTCCCGCAGAATATAAACCAGAATTACCAGCAGACATTAAACAAGGTAATACAGGATTAGTTTGCATCGACAGCTTCAGCCACCAATTACAGGAAACTGGCTACTTGCACAACCACATGAGAATGTGGCTAGCTGCCTATATTGTTCATTGGCGGCGCATCCGTTGGCAAGCCGGAGCCAAATGGTTTCTAGAACACCTCTTAGATGGTGATCCTGCCAGTAATAATATGTCTTGGCAATGGGTAGCTAGCACCTTTAGTCACAAACCATATTTTTTCAACCGCGAGAACCTAGAACGCTACACCAAAAGCTTGTATTGTCAAAAATGCCCCCTCTACGGTCATTGCGATTTTGAAGGCAGTTATGAACAATTAGAACAGCGACTTTTTCCCAAAGGAGAATTTACCAGACAACCCAACAGTCAAAGTTGGCAACGGGGGAAGAAGAAGTAATCAGTTGACAGTTGTCAGTTGTCAGTTGTCAGTTGTCAGTTGTCAGTTGTCAGTTGTTACTCTCCTCTGCTCCTCTGCTCCCCTGCTCCTCTGCTCCCTCATCTCCCCCCACTCCCACCCTGCGGGAAGCTAAAGCTACATCTCCCTCATCTCCCTCATCTCCCCCCATCCCCCATTTCAATCATGAGTAAACCAATTATCTGGATACACGGCGACTGTCTCAGTCCTCACAACCCAGCCTTGCAAGAATACCCAGATGCGCCTGCTATTTGGGTTTGGGATGATGCTTTGATAGAAGAATGGCAATTAAGCCTCAAACGCATCACATTTATATATGAATGTTTGCTAGAGTTACCTGTAGAAATTCGTCGCGGTAATGTAGCGCAAGAAGTTTTGTCATTTGCTAAAGAAAATAACGCTGATTTAGTGGTGACAGCAGATAGTCCTAGCCCCAGATTTAATGATATCTGTGGTGAAATTGAGCGTTCTATGAAAGTAGAAGTCTTTGAAGTGGAAGCATTTTTTGACTACGACGGATACATCGACTTGAAGCGCTTTTCCCGCTATTGGAAAGTGGCTGAAAAATATGTCTTAGAATAATCGCGCTGGTGAGTCAATTCCCCAGAAAGCGAAGGGAGCAAATTTAGCTAAGTAGACAGACTTAATAAAATATAAGTTTGTAGTAAGGACTTTAGTCCTTTCAAACCCAGCCACAGAACGATAAATCGCTCTCTGCCGACGCTGCGCTTTACATTTAATTATGTCTACCCACTTAATTCTTTGTGATTATTATCATAATTTAAGTAGAACGACATAAATTAATTTTGTAGTCAGGGCTAAAGTTTTCCAAAAAGGACTAAAGTCCTTACTACGAACTTAATTGTTATAATTTTACATCACCCCTCCTCACGATAAAGCCATGTCAGTTGCTCAAGACTTGGAACCAGTAAAAGATATAATATTTCCACCAGGAGATATATATAGCGACGAACCACCGTTGGAAAGCGATTTACATCTACACCAGATTATTCTTTTATTGAAGTGTTTAGAATTGTGGTGGCAAAACCGCAATGATTTTTATGCTGCTGGGAATTTGACAATTTACTATAGCCAGCGTCAACTTAAATCAGAGGAATTTCGCGGGCCGGACTTTTTTGTGGTGTTGGGATGTGAAAGAAAACCCCGCAAAAGTTGGGTAGTATGGCAAGAAAATGGTCAATACCCCAATATAATTGTCGAGTTGCTTTCCTCCTCTACCAAAGCCACGGACAAAGGCTTAAAGAAACAAATTTACCAAAATATCTTCCGTACACCTGAGTATTTTTGGTTTGATACCGATAATTTAGAATTTGCTGGTTTTCATTTAGTAGATGGGAATTACCAGCCAATAGAACCGAACCCCCAAGGGTGGTTATGGAGTCAGCAGTTAAATTTGTATTTAGGTGTACAGGACAATAAGCTACGCTACTTTACCCCAGAAGGACAGCTAGTACTTACACCTGAAGAATTGGCACAGCAAGAAACACAACGCGCCGAACAAGAAGCACAACGTGCTGAACAAGAAAAGCAGCGCGCAGACCAAGAAGCACAACGCGCAGACCAAGAAGCACAACGTGCTGAACGCCTAGCCGCCAAGTTAAGAGAATTAAATATCGACCCGGATAGTCTTTAAATAGTCAACAGTCAACAGCTAACTGTGTTGCTTAACATCAGTAGCAAAAATTACTGTAAGAATTGCAAAATAAAAGTAGTCCCTTGTAGCCAAGATGTTATCTAATGACTATGGACTAATGACTAATGACTAATGACTAATGACTACTACACTTGTTGACGCACAAAATTTACTTTCTGACCTCATCGATCGCTACTCATCGCGTGTAGATTATTTAATGATTCGCTTAGAGGAAGCCGAAGGGACTGATATCTTGTTGCGTGGCGACAAGGTAGAAACTCTCAGCGAAGGAATTTCTATTGGCGGACACATCCGCGCTTGTTATAAAGGCGGTTGGGGGTTGAGCTGCTTTAACCAACTGGCGACAATTAAAGATAGGCTTGAGGAAGCGATCGCCGCAGCTCGCATGGTAGGAGATGAAGAAACTATACTCGCTCCTATTGACCCAGTGCAAGCAATATGCAGTCTACCCTTAACTGGTACAGACCCGCGAAAAGTTCCGTTGGTGAGGAAAAAAGAATTATGCGATCGCTATTCTGACTTACTCAAAAGCGTAAATCATCGCATTACTACCACCTCAGTCCGTTACAGTGACACCGCCCAAAAAGTCATTATAGCCACCTCTGAAGGCACTCTCATTCAGCAGTCTTGGGTGGATATGGAAATGCGCTTTGCCGCTACTGCGAAAAATGGGGAAAAAGTGCAAACTGGTAGAGAAACCACAGGTTCGCGCACAGCCTACGAAGATTTAACCAATTTAGATGATCAAGTCAAAAATGCGGCACAAAGGGCTGTTGCAGCTTTGTCTCTGCCATCAGTCAAGGGTAACACTTACACCGTGGTCATTGACCCAATTTTAACAGGTTTATTTGTTCATGAAGCTTTCGGGCATCTCTCCGAGGCGGATATGGCTTACGAAAACCCAGATTTACTAGAAGTCATGACTATCGGACGGCGATTTGGCCCGGAGGAATTACAAATTTTCGATGGTGCAGCCCCACAAGGACATCGTGGTAGTTATTTTTACGACGATGAAGGCACACCCGCCACTACTACCCAATTAATTCAAGATGGTGTTCTAGTAGGAAGACTGCATTCCCGTGAAACCGCAGGTAAGTTAGACGAAGCACCCACAGGTAACGCTCGTTGTTTAAATTATCACTTCAATCCCATTGTACGGATGACTAATACTTGGATTGAACGAGGTAAAACGCCTGTTGCCGACTTATTCACGGGTATCAAAGAAGGGGTATATGCCCGTAATTGGTTAGGTGGGATGACAAACGGCGAAATGTTCACCTTTAGCGCTGGGGAAGCCTGGATGATTAGAAACGGTAAGATTGCCGAACCTGTGAAAGACGTAACTCTTTCAGGTAACGTTTTTCAAACCCTGGCAGATATTGAAGCCATTGGTGATGATTTTTACTGGGATGAATCAGGCGGTTGCGGTAAAGGTGGACAAAATGGCTTACCTGTAGGTTGTGGCGGTCCTAGCCTGCGGATTAAGGATGTAGTTGTTGGGGGAGAAAGTTAATAGTCAGTTGACAGTTGACAGGTGTTTTTTCCTCTACTCCCCCATCTCCCCCCACTCCCGGTTGGTGAGCGTAGTCGAACCACATCTCCCCCCAGTCCCCAGTCCCCAGTCCCCAGTCCCCAGTCCCTGATCTACTTGCTTCAGCAGTGCTTCCAAGGATGAGGAGTTATCTAAAACTACATCTGCGATCGCAGCCTTTTCTTTAAGAGATAATTGGCTATTAATTCGCGCTTGTGCTTGTTGGGGGGTTAAGTGGTTGCGTTCAATTAATCTTTGCAATTGCTGTGATGGGGAACAAATGACAACCCAAATTTCTGTAACCAAATTAGTCATTTGGGCTTCAATTAACAAGGGGACGACTAAAACTATCGTTGTAGCAGTGGATTGGGCAATGGCTTTGAGGAAGCGATCGCGCACATAAGGATGTATAATACTCTCTATCCATTGCCGTTCTTCTGGATAAGGAAAGATGATTTCACCTAGTTTTGGGCGGTTGAGGCTACCATCAGGTAGTAATATTTCTTTACCGTAACGATTGGCGATCGCATCCAGAATCGGCGAACCTAAAGACACTGCATCTCTAGCGTAAATATCTGCATCAAAAACTGGCAAATTATAAGCACTAGCCAAATAATTAGCGACAGTAGTTTTACCTGTAGCAATACCTCCAGTTAAGCCGATAATCCGTTTAGTCATCTACCCCACTTTCACATAACGTAATTACCTATTAATCCTACACATCACCACAATATTTTGTAGCAATAAGTCGATTATTTTTATAAACTAATACCCTGCCATAACCAGTATCTTGAACAGCAGCATACAAGTAATTTCCACTTCTAAATCTATAAACTGGGTCTCCATTTTCATTACGTCTAACTGTCCCATTATTGAGAATTAGGCTAGGACGTTGTAAAGTAGTCGGAATATTGTAGGCTGTGTAAATTAGTTTTCCATTGTTGAGGCGAGACACTTCAACATAAACATCAGACGCACTACAACTAAATACTGCTTTAGCATTAGCAGCCGCCGCAGGTAAGCCTGATGTAGCTGTTAACATAGCAGTTGTTCCTGTAACTGTCGCTAAGATTCCCAATAGAGATTTTGCGATTTTGCTGTTTAAAGCTTTCATAATCAGTTTCTGTAAGTTTGTATAACATTACCTACAAACTTAGATTTCTATTTTTCGGATTTTTCTACATATAACGGACTAAATAAATCAAGGTTTGTAGTAAGGACTTTAGTCCTTTTTTGCGGACTAAAGTCCTTACTACGAACTCAATTGTGATAACTTTACATTACTTAATATGCTTTGATTTATTTTCGATAGCTTACTTAGTAGGGTGCTTCAGATGTGGGAAATCCTCTAATATTTACGCAATTATTGGGGCTGACGCACCGTAGAGTTAGTTTGATTATGACACTTGTGTAAGTCCTAAAGAAAATTCTCCCCCTCTTGTATGTGAGGAGGAGACATAAGTAATTATGCGGTGAAATACTTGGCTACAGGATGATAGGTAATAATCGCCGTTGTAGACTGTTCTGGATAAAGTTGTTCACTTTCATCCATATATAAGTTAATCCTGTTAGTCTCCAACAACTCCAACTGCTTGAACTGATCCTGAATATTTGGACAAGCCGGGTAGCCAAAACTATACCGAGAACCCTGGTATCTCTGTGCTAACACATCCCGAATATTATCTGGTTCGTCAGCCGTAAATCCTAATTCACGGCGAATTCTGGCGTGTGTCCACTCAGCTAGGGCTTCTGCTATTTGCACCGCTAAACCGTGAAAATACAGATAATCTGTGTATTGGTTATTTGCAAATAGCTTTTGTGCGTACTCTGTCGCAATTTCGCCTACAGTCACCGCCTGCATGGGGAAGACATCAATTATTCCTGACTCCTTCGGTGCAAAGAAATCCGCAATACATAGTCTTCTGGAGGATTTTTGTCTGGGAAATTCAAAGTGAGTTCTTGCTTTTGCATCCAGGCTGTTGCTTTCATAGATATACAATGTATTTCCCTCAGCCTGACAAGGAAAATAACCGTAAATTACCTGGGGATGCAGCAGATTTTCTGAAATGATTCGTTCCTTCCAACTTTCGAGAATTGGATATACTTTCTCATTCAAGAAATCCTGATATTCTTCCTTAGATTGTTCCTTGGGTTTGCGGAATTGCCATTGTCCAGCAATCAAGGCTTGCAAATCTAAATACCAGAATAATTCCTCCCAAGAAATATCAGTTGGTTGTAACAACTGCGTTCCCCAAAATGGCGGTGTGGGACGGTGTATATCTATGGCTACGGCTTCGGAACGTCGGGTGTCTACGGGGACTGGGGATTGGGGACTGGGGACTGGAGACTGGGTAGAAACTGGGTGTTTATGATTAGTAATTACTGATTCATCAGTTGCTACTTCATCTAAAAATCCCAGTAAATTATCCCATTTGCCAGTGGTTTTGGCTGGCATTAATTTGTCCATAAAATGTAAATCAGCAAAGGCATCTTTTCCATAGATGACTTTACCTTTGTAGGTGTTTTGACAATCCTGATTTACAAATTTAGGTGTTAATGCCGCACCACCTAAAATTACTGGAACATTGATACCTTTTTCGTTGAATACCTCCAAATTCTCTTTCATGAAGGCGGTGGATTTTACTAGCAAACCACTCATGGCAATACAATCAGCTTGATGCTTTTCGTAAGCCTCAATGATATTTTCCACTGGCTGTTTAATGCCTAAGTTAATCACCTTATAGCCGTTGTTAGATAAGATGATATCTACTAGGTTTTTACCAATGTCGTGAACATCGCCTTTGACGGTGGCGATAATTACTGTCCCCTTGGCGTTATTTCCGGCTTCGGATTTTTCCATGAAGGGTTCTAGGTAAGCTACCGCCGCTTTCATGGTTTCGGCTGACTGTAAAACGAAGGGTAGCTGCATTTGTCCTGAACCGAACAATTCACCCACTACCTTCATCCCATCTAACAGGAAGGTGTTGATAATTTCCAGGGGTGGATATTGTTCCAAGGCTTTGGTTAATTGCGCTTCTAAACCGATGCGTTCGCCGTCGATAATGTGGCGCTTGAGGCGTTCTTCGATGGGTAGGCTTTCGTCTACGCCTTTGTTGCGTTTGGTTGTGACTCCTTCAAACAGTTTGGTTAGTTCTGTCAAGGGGTCATAAACGCAGACATCACCCTCAAACTTGCGCTGATCATAAATCAACTGACGGCAAACTTCTTGATGTCGTTCTTCAATCTTGGATAGTGGTAGAATCTTGCTAGCACTGACGATCGCTGCATCCATCCCAGCCGCCATTGCCTCATGGAGAAACACCGAGTTTAACACAATCCGCGCGGCTGGACTCAAGCCGAAAGATATATTAGATACACCCAAAATTACATGACATCCAGGCAATTCTTGACGAATGCGGCTAATTGATTCAATTGTTGCCTTGCCATTTTCCCGGTCTTCTTCAATCCCCGTAGAAATTGGGAGAGCTAGGGTATCAAAGAATATTTCATGGGCAGGGATACCATATTCTACCGCTTGACGGTAAGCACGTTGGGCAATTTGAAACTTCTTATCTGCCGTCCGCGCCATCCCTTCCTCGTCAATTGTGCCAATGACAACACCAGCGCCGTATTTCTTCGCCAATTCCAGCACTTTCAGGAAACGCGGTTCCCCATCTTCGTAGTTGGTGGAGTTCAACAGACACTTACCACCAGCCACCTTTAAACCCGCCTCCATTTTTTCCCATTCGGTGGAGTCGAGCATTAACGGTAGTGTAACATTATTAACGATACGGGAAACTAATTCGTGCATATCCCGCACACCGTCGCGTCCTACATAATCGACGTTAACATCGAGGATGTGTGCGCCTTCCTTAACTTGCGATCGCGCCATTGAAACCAACCCGTCCCAATCTTCCGCGTTTAGCAAATCACGGCATTTCTTGGAACCACTGGCGTTGAGGCGTTCACCTACAATCAAGAAGGAATTATCTTGGTCGTAGGGTTGAGGACTATATATTGATGCAGCCGCAGGTTCTAAACTTGGCTGTCTGACTTTCGGCTTCAAATCTTTAGCGATTTCTGCCAATTGTTGAATGTGTGCTGGACGTGTCCCACAGCAACCCCCTATCACTTGGACACCCAAATCTTCAACAAAGTGCATCAACGCCATACGTAATTCCATTGGTGTGAGGCGGTAATGCGCTTGTCCACCAACGTTTTCTGGTAAACCCGCGTTAGGAATACAGGAAACCACAAACGGCGAATGTTCCGACAAATATTTGATATGCGGTTTCATTAAATCTGGGCCTGTGGCACAGTTAAGACCGAGAATATCAATTGGGAAAGGTTCCAAAATTGTCAGGACAGCGCTGATTTCTGAACCTACCAGCATTGTCCCCATACTTTCCATCGTCACCGACACCATCAGGGGTATGCGTTCCCCTCTCTTGGCGAAAACTTCTTCAATTCCATTCAGCGCCGCTTTGATTTGCAGCACATCTTGACAAGTCTCGACTATAAATAAATCAACTCCACCATCTAACAACGCCTCTGCTTGTTCTGCAAAAGCAGTTTTCATGGTGTCAAAGTCGATATGTCCCAAGGTGGGTAGTTTAGTTGTTGGGCCGATGGAACCCGCGACAAACCTGGGTTTTTCGGGTGTGGAGAACTCCGCCGCCACTTTCTTGGCTAATTCGGCGGCTGTTTTGTTGAGGTAGTATGTTTGGTCAGCTAAATCATATTCTGCCAAGACAATCGAAGTCCCACCAAAAGTATCAGTTTCGATGACATCTGCACCCACGGCGAGAAAGTCGCGGTGAACCTTGGCCACAGCTTCCGGTTTGGTGTGGACTAGGTATTCATTACAACCTTCATACTGCACACCGCCAAAATCCTCAGCCGTGAGGTTTTGGGTTTGTAAGTTAGTACCCATTGCACCGTCAAAAACAATCACTGGAAGTTCTGGACTGTGCAGGCGTTTCAGGAAAGGATGAGTCATATTTTCCTAGAGGAAATGAGCAAATCAAGTGAGTTTTGTGATACTCAACTTGATCTATTATTTTCCCAAATTACGAGTGTATTGGGGAATGGGGATTGGGGAGCTTTTAAGAGTCAGGACTGTAAAATCCACACTCATTATCAGAGTTTCATCTACCCTTACACCCCTACACCCCTATACCCCTACACCCTAAAATCCGTATTTTTAGGTCGAAGCGTAAAAAACCTGCCTTTGAAAGGGATTGAGAACTGGGGGAGATGTAGCTTTAGCTTCTCTTAGATTCCCTACGACACGCTACGGCGTACTGCAAAGGAGAACTGCCAGAGTATCACTAGGGCGGGGATGAGGGAAACTAACTGTGGGGTGCGTCAGCCCCAATAATGTCGTACACATTCAAGGATTTTCCACATCTGACGCACCCTACCCCAAGCGCCAGTTGCGTAAGTCCTGTAGGTGAAAAAACAGAACTGTGGTCAAGTTCTCTTGATCAACATAACACAGGGAATTTTCAACAGCACCAAAGGGCTAGGATGTAGTGCTTGGCTCCTAATTGTAGTTCATATTACCACAGCTTGGTGTGATTCAAAACAATTAGTCTTGGCGCTTATACGTAAAAATAAGTATATTTACGGTGTGGATAAGTGTTTAATAAAAGTATCATATAACAGATTACATTGTATTAGCTACTTTTCACTTAGAAGAGTTTAAACACAGCAGCTTCCATAAGTAAATTATCTAGCTGCAATAGGTAATCTGAAGAGTAATTTTCAGAACATCTTCCCTTTGATTGCATAGCTTGTTGTTATGCAATAGTTTTACTGCGAAAATCTCCCACTATTTAGCCTGTGAATCAAATTGGGCTGACGTATTGAACTCAGGGTTCAATTAGTGAAACTCAAAATGAAAGTAGTCTATAGTCAGGATTTAAAAAGCGAATCTTACCTGTTTTCAATATATTAATACAGCTACTTATAGTAGTGTATTAAGGCTCAATTCTGCTGTTTAAAGACGTATCCAAGCATTTAGGAACAACCAAAATGTATTCTCTTTTTTCTCTACATGAGTTATCCATTGTCTTGCTCATTCGTAATCATAATCATACTCTTTTGAACTGGGATTTTTTGAAATGTACTGGTATTGTCCCGCAAGATTGGCAATTGGCTAGTGAACCCATCTCTACACAAAACTTTAGTCAAATTGCCTTTCAAAATGGGTTAAGAATAGTTGCTGATAACAGCAAAATTATTTTTACAGAAACAATAGGTGAAAAATCGCTTGTTGACATTGTGGTGGCTCAAATTGCTAAGTTTTATACTCAGATATTACCCTATGCAGAATATCAAGCATTAGGACTTAATCCTGAAGCATTTGTAACTTTCCCTGAACACCCAGAGATTGCCCAAAACTATCTGTCTAAAACTCTATTTTTCTCTCAACCTTGGTTAGAGTTTGGCAACACAACTCCTAGAGTTGATCTGAATATTTCCTATACTTTAGATCAAGGAACACTAAATCTTAAAGTCGCTCAACAGTTCATCAAACAAGAAGATGGGGAAACTATGACTCCCATAGTGGTTTACTCTGGCAACTTTGAATATATGTTTGAGCAGTTTTTGCCTGCTGAAAGGTCAGCAATTTTGTGGAACTATCTCGAACAATGGCAGTTGAACGTAGAAACTTTTAATCACTTAATTAAAAATCAGTTTCTCCAAGGTTTAAATACACCATTGTCAGGAGTAGATACAGATACATTAATGGGTTTGCCTATGGAAATGCTGATGCAGTAGCTGAATGTTGTTGAGAAAATCGTTGATATTTTAACAAAGACACTAATACAAAGAATGGCAATAAATATAGCAGGTGACAGGTGACAGGGGACAGGGGACAGCTTCAAAAGCTGCTTAACATAAGGGTTTTATAATTTACCTATGTCCTAACCTATGTGGCTACGGCTATATATATTTATTGTCAAGTATTGGGTGTTTTTTTGAATGATTTCCCTTTCTTGTTTCTATCACAATAATAGATAACACAAAAGTATGGTTGAGAAAATTCATCCTATTTACAGCTATGCGATTAAACAACCTATTAAAGGGCGTTATCGCAAATTACTGGTTCTACTATTTACTACACTGTTTTTGCCATCGGGACTGATCAGCACTTTAGCTCCTGCTGCCCAAGCTCAATATATCAGACTCATACCAACTACTACTGGTGGGCAATTTAACACCTCTACAACGGGTGCAAGTGCAGTTTCTATTGGTGCAGCAGCTGCTTTAGGTAGGGAATCAATAGCTGTGGGCAGTAATGCCGAAACGACAAATGGTGCTGAATTTGGCATAGCTATCGGTAGACAAGCTTCCGTAAGGGACAATGGTGCTACCGTCAGTGGAGCAATAGCAATTGGAGAATCAGCCAATGTAAGTTCACCGAATGCAACGGCGGTTGGGAGGTCATCAACTGCTGCTAGTTCAGGTACAGCACTAGGAGCTAACACTAATGCCGCAGGTACTTCCTCTACGGCATTAGGAAGTGGTGCAAGATCCCAAGGCAGTAATTCGGTGGCAGTTGGTAATAATGCCCAGGCTCAATCAAACGGTGCGATCGCTACTGGTAATAATGCCCAAGTAGGTATTTCTACTATTAATGGGAATACTACTACTTTTAATGCCCCCAATGCAATCGCTACAGGTACTAATGCCCAGGCTCAATCAAGCGGTGCGATCGCTACCGGTCATAATGCCCAAGCAGGTGGTATTTTTAATATTAATGGGAATACTACTACTTTTAATGCCCCCAATTCGATCGCTACAGGTACTGATGCCAAGGCTCAATCAAGCGGTGCGATCGCTACAGGTTTTTCTGCCACAGCCAGTGGTAGTGCAGCGATCGCTACTGGTTCTTCTGCCACAGCCAGTGGTAGTACAGCGATCGCTACTGGTAATCAAGCCAATGCCTCTGGGGGTGCGGCGATCGCTACTGGTTCTAACCCTGTTTTGTCACTCTAGGCAGAGGAAAAGTAGAAATCAGAGTGATTTAGGAAAATAAATATTGAACTGGTAAGGTTATAAATAATAGATTGAAGTTTAGAAAAACCCAAGGATAATTGGGGAATCGGAAAAACTGTTAACCAGGGATATATTAGGTTAAATAAAGTAAAAGGTTGAATTATTAAACGGAGATTGTTAAGAATGTTCTTCCACCCATTTCCCTCATCCCACCAAGGATGATCAGCAAATTTTGATGGAGATTTTGGCACAGAGGACTGCATTTGTTCAGAGTGGAGGCTAACCATTAAGTAGCTACTACAAACAATCTCCCACCAGCGTTCAATATCCGCATAGTGAGTCAGCCGATAATCTGCCCAACCTAATTCATTCTTACTTTGCTTCAAGCCGTATTCAACCCAAGTTCTTAACCCATAGAAGTTGCCTACATCTCTTGGTGTAATGTCTGGATAGTTACTCATGACATACCAAGTAGTGTTGCTAGGTAATTTCTCAATATCTGTAGTAATTTGCCAATACCTTTTTTCCCCACGTTTGCCGTGAATTATTTCTCTAATATATCGATTTTCACTGCCCAGATCAGAAAATACACGCTTGAATCTCTGCCACTCTAAATATTGAGTATATTGTCTTGGAAGTAACTCTACAGAATGGTTTGAGCGAATTGCTACTATATAGTTTAGATTCATTTCATCTAACACGGATATGAAATTAGTCCCACTCTCTCCATATAAACTATCTGCCAGTACCAAATTAAATCTAAAGCCCATTGATTTTAGCTTCTGCATCAGCATTGCTGCTATTTGTGGCTTGGTTAAATACTTATCTTCTGGCTTTAATCTTTCACGAGGTTTGTATACTTCAAACAGTAGTGGGAAAGTCATTCCGCAGAATACACCATACGCCGTGACTGCTACAATTCCATTTTCTACTTTACCCAAATTACCTATATACTGTCGTTTCACATAATCTGTCTTATTCCCTTTCTTTTTATCTCCTGTCTCATCAATAATTAGAATGATTGGTCTACCTTTTAGAACTTGTAAAGTTAGCTCTAATCGCAAAGCTCTTAACTTCTCTACATCCCACGGTGATTTAGTTAAAAAATGATGCAACCCTTGCTGGTTATCTAATCCTACAATTTTTGCTATTTCTGGTAGAGTTTTCCGTTTTAGCTCCGAAACGCAGCCTACATGGAGGTATTTAAACGCCTCAAAACTCCTAACATCTGCAAACAGGCTTTTATACCACTGGCAATATTCGTCCACGAATTTGACTGTTGGTGCGGCTGGACGGGGCTGTACCATACTCTGTGTCTTTGTTCTAGCATTTGTACCTTATTATACTACTGCCAGAGTGACAAAACAGGGCTAATGCCCAAGCTACAAATGCTAATGCGATCGCTACAGGTAGTGGTGCAAATGCCTCTGGGGAGGGTGCGATCGCTACGGGTGTTGGTGCCAGAGCTACAGCTCTTGGGGCGATCGCCACAGGTGGAGGCGCGGAAGCGACTCAAAGTCGTGCCCTTGCTACTGGCGCTCTAGCCAAAGCCACTGGGAATTTTTCCTCAGCATATGGTTTTTCATCTGAAGCTTCAGGAACTTCAGCAACGGCTATAGGCGATACAGCTAGAGCTACAGGCAACAATGCCACAGCATCAGGTGCTGGCGCGAGGGCATCAGGTGTCAACTCTGTAGCTACTGGTGGCGGTACTTTTGATTCCGCAACTAACGCATTCGTGGGAGCTGCAACCGCATCTGGCGATCGCTCAGTAGCTACTGGATTTGCATCCCAAGCCACTCAACAAAACGCCACCGCCACAGGTAACGCCGCCCAAGCCACAGGTGCATCAGCATCAGCCTATGGTGACAATGCTAGAGCCACAGCGACAAATGCCACATCCATCGGTAAAGATGCTCAAGCCAGTGGAGAAAATGCCACAGCTTTAGGTAGAGGTACCGTAGCTGATAAAGTCAACGCCACTGCCACAGGTAACACTGCTCAAGCCACAGGCACATCAGCATCAGCCTATGGTGACAATGCTAGAGCCACGGCTACAAATGCCACATCCATTGGTAAAGATGCTCAAGCCAGTGGAGAAAATGCCACAGCTTTAGGTAGAGGTACTGTAGCTGATAAACTCAACGCCACTGCTACAGGTAACACAGCCCAAGCCACAGGCACATCGGCATCCGCCTATGGTGACAATGCTAGAGCCACAGCGACAAATGCCACATCCATCGGTAAAGATGCTCA
>DATNQO010000050.1:0-17985 GCA_036704005.1 Leptolyngbyaceae cyanobacterium
TGTTTAGATGCGGGGTTTGGTCAATTCTTTAACATCTTAGAGCAAATCTGTTTTAAACGTGGTGTCTATTTCCAAAAAGTAGACAGTCGTAAAACTAGTCAGATTTGTCCTAGCTGCGGTGTTGAGACAGGTAAAAAGGAGTTATCACAACGTATTCATGTTTGTTCAAATTGCGGATATACCACAGATAGGGATGTGGCAGGCGCGCAGGTAGTTCTTGTTAGAGGACTTGCAGCCGTAGGGCATACGGTCAAGATGCTTGCTGTTCGCGTAGCGGCGCGTTAGCGCGGGTAAATTCATTGGAATCCCTGTGAAGCAAGAATCCCCGAATTAGAAATTCGGGGATTGTCAAATTAACGCTGAACAATGGTAAAGTATTGAATGGAAAAGCATTGCTAATTGCAACTGGGCGTAAACCGAATACTGGGGCATTAAATTCTGCGGTGACAGGCCTGGAATTAGATGCACAGGGTTTTATTAAAATTGACGACCAGTTTCAGACGACTTGCCCTGGAATTTATGCGATCGGGGACGTTGCCAAGCAGCCTGCTTTTACGCATATTTCCTGGGAAGACTATCGGCGCTTGAAAGCCATTCTGTGCGGCGAACACCGGACGCGCAACGATCGGGTGTTAGGCTATGCCGTTTATACAGAGCCGCAAGTGGGTCGAGTGGGGATGACGCTAGACCAGGCTCACAAACAGGGTATTGCTGCCCGCGAAGTCACCCTGCCGATGGCTCACATTGCCCGTAGCATTGAATGGGGACACGATCTAGGCTTCTACCGCATGGTCATTGACACCCACACAAATCTGATTTTAGGAGCAACACTGGTTGGATACGAAACGGCTGAACTCGTGCATAACTTTTTGTCGCTGATGGAAGCTAAAGCAACGTGGCAGGTACTCGAACAATCGGTTCACATTCACCCAACCTACGGTGAGGCGTTGCCCAGTCTCGCAAGGCTACTTGTTGGCGATGATCTGCCAACCTGTCCCAATATTTGACAATCCCAAGGCTATCAAAATTTCTCTACCAGACGCTGGACGAATGCTACCCTCGTTATCAAGCCGTGGGATTCTTGAATCATCGGGGAATAAGCGTGAACTTCCCAATTATAGCAGGGGACAGGTGATAGGTGACAGGTGACAGGGCTGAAAGCCTTTGAAACTAAAGTAGGACTTACGCATCGAGGTAATTGGTGAAGACAGGGTGTATACTTCCCTTCGGGACGCTACGCGAACGACTTCTCTAAGAGACGCTCCGCGAACGCTCAGTAACCGGGTGTGAGGGTGTAGGGGTATAGGTTTAGAGTTTTTACACCCCTACACCCTTATACCCCTATACCCTTGCCAAAACCCTTGATTTTTCGTTTTGGTGCGTAGTCACCTGCCATATCTGATAACTTGGAGAGTTTGCCAACTAAGGTTGCTCAACTTCTGGCTAATCTAACTCCTCAAATTGCTGCTTTTTTGACTGGTTACGAATTAATCCTCAATGCCTGATCTGTCGCAACATTTTTTGAATTGGCATAACATATTCATCGTTGCATTTGTTAACAAAAAGCATGGCTTTATATTGCAGTTTGTTACTATTTTGTGTTGACTGAAGGACTATTCCTTTAGACTGAATCTCAATGGCAAAATTTAGGATAAATACAGATGCACGGAGTTAATTTCTTGTGTCATGGGTCTGTGGTTGCTGTTTCCTTTGTGGCTTGTATTCTGGGTTTGATGCTGCTGTGGGAGCGCAAGGGTACAAAAGATGACGAACGGGAAGAAACAGAGAAAATTTTATTTAGAATGAGCTTTAGTTATTGGCTCGTTTACTGTGTGGCGTTTGGTTTGGAAAAGATGGTATTTCCTAACTACGAACCAATGATGATGACGTTGAAAGTAACTACAGCTTTGTCATATTTTTTAACTTTTTCTTGTATATTGAGTCTGCCACTACATAGATTTGCAGTAAGGCAAGAAGTTCAGGATTAGTCAGTAGTCAGTTGACTATAGACTTATGAAGCTGAGTTATTATATTAAGGCGATGGTTACGTGCCGCAGGCGATCGCAATCATTTGTTCGAGTGTATCCTGAGCAAGAGGCGTTAAGATAAACACCTCTTGCACCGTCTTACCCTGACGGGCGATAATCTTATAACCGCCGCGAATAGGTACAGATATACGTAGCTGCATTTTCGGGCAATGGCCTTTCACCCTACCAATTACCCCTGGTGTAATGGTTTGAATACCATCTTGTTGACACAGGCGTTCTAAAATAGGGATCAGGCCAGGCAGGTGGGTAGAATGATTCCAAACTAATCTACCATCTTTACGAGAAGCGGATTTACGGTGGTTGGCAGGTTTACCCATGATAATTAAGCCGCCTCTAGGGGAGCCATTGTCAAGCCCGCCCGACGCAATTGTTGATGATACAATTCTGCTGGTTCTTGTGGCCCTACCCAAACGATCGCTTGTCCCTCGTAATGGACTTGATTAGTTAGATCCCAAGCTAAATCACCAGTCATACCGGGAATATACTTCATCAAACACTCGGCGACGTGTTGAAAGGTATTAAAGTCATCATTTAACACAATCACCTTGTAATTAGGATAAGGCTTTTGGACAGTTTGATTAGACCGTTCGGGAGCTACGGTTGGTGCTGTACTCATGCCGTAAACAGCTATTGAAAGTTTTGTAACCATAGAACAGTTAACCAGAGAATTTTACAAAGCTACACTACAACATAGTTTAGTCTATCAAAACTTTTAAAACATTCCCTAACATTTACAAGATAAGGATATAATGTATGAAGCTAATTGCTATTTTGGCCGCAGTTAATACTTTATTAGTTAGTGAAGCTGTTATTGCCAATAACCATCAACATCAACAAAGCTTTGATGGAACATTGAGAATAGGTAAACAGTATTCTTATATCTTCTATTTTGGGGAACAGAGCGGAGACACAGTTGTATATTTCTTTCAAACTAACTCTGCGGTAGGAAGAAAGATTAGATCAGTATGCAGAAATAATAGATATTGCTCCGCTACTGGTTCTTTGCAAATACAAAATTCTCATCAGATCCCTAAAGGGATACCTGAGTCTACATCAGGAACTTATAGAGTTACATCTGTCTCAGCGACATCCTCTCGTTCTCAGACTTCCAACCGCAGATAATAGGCTGGTTTAAAGTCTTTCAGTTTCGGTGTTAAATGAGGTGAGGGGTAGGGTGCGTCAGATGTGAAAAATCCTTGAATGTTTACGAAATTATTGGGGCTGACGCACCCTAGAGTTATAGCGGTTTTCAACTCAGTGAGGTACAGAAAAAATGATTGAACGCAGATGGACGCAGATGGACGCAGATGAATCTGTATTCTATCCGATTGCAATCCGCTATAGTTTGATAATGACACTTGCGTAAGTCCTATCACGTTAGGTGAGAGAAACTCTCCCCCAGTCCCTTTACCGCCAATCTTCCCAATTTTCGTTAAATATGGAAGTATCAGGGAAGGCTGTGGGATTACCATTTTGTTCTAGGAGGCGTTTGAGGGCTTGGAGTTGGGGTTCGCTTTTGGGGAGGTCATCTACTAACTGGTAAGGTGCGACTCCATTTTTCAGGGAAAAAGCGGCTACGGTTCCCGCCGCCGCGCCAGCAGACCATTCAAAGGAGTGGACTCTGTAAGCCGCCGCCGCGATGTGACTGGTGGCGATACTTTTACCGCCTACTATTAAATTATCGATTTTTTGGGGAATCATTGCCCGGAGTGCGATTTGAAAAGGATAAGCTTGTCCTGCGCCGCGTCTTTCCCCTGGGCGTTCTCTATTACCGGGGGCTTCTGGTGGGCTTTTTTCCATACAGGGGTGGAAGTCAATGGCATAGTGACCAATGCCTACAGCGTCGGGGAAAATGGTAGAACGAGTGCGTCGCATGGCTTTATCTGGGGAAATTTGTCCAGAAATTACGGATGTTGCTTCTAAACCTGCTAATGCGGCTCTTAAGCGGCGATACATATCGGGGGGTAGGGTTTTCCGGTAATATTCATCGTTATAGTTACGGCGAGAAATATCAATTTCCCAGATGGTAAAACCTGTGGGTTGTCCCCAACTGGGGCGGCCGATGATGCGTCTTCCTTCGCGCATATAGGGATACTTTGATAAACCATGTGCTGTCCCCATTGGCGAGTCTAACCCAGCTAAGAAGCGGTTATTGGGTTGGGGACGCTTCACATCTGGGCCTAGTTGGGAGTCGGTGGTTCCCGCTACTAACCAGTAATAGTAGGAATAAGCTTTTTCTTCAGCTTTGCGGAGGCTTTCGGTTCTCAGTCCCCCCAGCCAACCACCTGATTTTAACTGTCCTGTGGCTTGTAGTTGTTGGCGTGTGTAAACTAGGTTATCTTGGGCTGTACCGGGGCGGTAGTCGTTCCCCCATGTCCAGTTCTGCATGGAGATATCCCCTGGGGTGGGGGCGGAATATCTCACGCCGTTGAAGCTGACTTGTTGTCCTTGTTTGGGACTCCAGATGCGGCGGTAGGTGAATACTAAGCCAAAGTCGGCTAACCTTGGTAATTCATAGCTGAAATAGGGTGAATATTGGAGATAATAGGGGGGCATTTTTTGCGGTTGCGCTTCCTCTTTAGCCTCCATTGCAAAGGTGTAAGTAAAGCCTTGGGTACAATAGGAGTCATTTTGGGTACTGGATGAGGAAGGTTCTAAATAGGAACGCGCATCAATACCTAAGCGGTAGGGGACATCAGCCAGGGCGATAATTTCACCTGTTTCGCTGGCATCTACAACATACCATTTCGGGGCATTGCCTTTAGTTTGTTGAGGAACTAGGCGAATGATGGTTTTGGTAAACCGGGGTGAGTTGCTGTAGCGATAAGCTTCTTCAATTGTTTGCGATAGGGTGAGGGTGTTAAGGGGGGGTGCGCCTTTGGCTGGTTGATGTTGGATGGCGATCGCGCTATTAATTAACTTACCCTGAGAAATTTCCAAATCCTTAATTACTGTGTTGGGAAACCATTCCAATTTCCCTTTCCCCCGCCTTTCAGCATCTCTCAGCATCTGCACCATAATTGTATGGGCATCACGGGGTAAAAAACAGGAGTCACTCACCCAACAGTCTCCGGGGTTGAGTTCACCATATTTTTTCTGAATACGGTTACGTAGTTCCAAATAGCCGCGAGAATAGAATTGACGGCGGTTTTGAGTTGGGCGTTCATCTAAAGCCGAGGTTCCCTGAGAAGAAATTTGTCCCCCCAACCAGTCGGTAATTTCCGTCAAGCAAACCCTTCTCCCAGCAAGCAAACCTTCGTAGGCTGTGGCGACACCAGAAAGTCCACCACCGACTACAAGAATGTCACAGTTTACCGTTTTATCTGGGGTTCTCGGCGGTGCGGCGACAATTGCAGCAGGTATGAGGTAGTCGGATAAGCTAA
The DNA here is from genome assembly GCA_036704005.1 of Leptolyngbyaceae cyanobacterium. GTDB lineage: Bacteria > Cyanobacteriota > Cyanobacteriia > Cyanobacteriales > Nostocaceae > Trichormus. The sequence goes on from DATNQO010000050.1 coordinate 5,432, forward strand.
GACTGATGAGTGATGTGTAGAGACAGGCTACTTTATGTCTGCGCTTCATAATAGGGGGACTCTTTCTACTGTTCCACTTGTTATTTATAGCAGGGGACTGGGGACTGGGGATAGGGGACTGGGGAGGGATGAGGGCGATGAGGGCGATGAGGGGGATGAGGGCGATGAGGGGGATGAGGGAGATGAGGGGGATGAGGGAGAATAGCTACTATGGACTGTTGACTATGGACTATGGACTGTTGACTGTTGACTGTTGACTGTTGACTATTGACTATGGACTAATGACTAATGACTAATGACTAATGACTAAATTATGACTACTCAAGTTGCTTCTTCTTTGAATGAAATTGCTCAACAAACTCGACAGGCTGCGAGTTTACTAGCGCTGCTGTCTACTGAGGCGAAAAATGGTGCGATCGCAGCTGTCGCTTCTGCTTTAGAATCGGCTCAGGATGAAATTTTACAGGCAAATATTGCTGATTGTGAAGCGGCTACGGCTCTTGGTATCGCTAAACCTCTATATAAGCGGTTGCAGTTGGATGAACATAAATTACGAGATGCGATCGCTGGGGTGCGGGATGTTGGTAAACTAGCAGATCCTGTGGGACAAGTACAAATTCATCGTGAAATTGATACGGGTTTAATTCTCAAGCGGATAACTTGTCCTTTGGGTGTGTTGGGGATTATTTTTGAAGCACGTCCCGAAGCAGCCATCCAAATTATCTCTTTGGCTATCAAGTCGGGTAATGGTGTAATTCTCAAATGTGGGAAGGAAGCTGTACGTTCTTGTGAGGCGATAGTTAAAGCTGTCAAGCAAGGGTTATCTACAACAGATGTAAACCCTGATGTGGTTCAGCTACTTACAACTAGGGAAGAAACTTTGGAACTTTTGCGCTTGGATAAATATGTGGACTTAATTATCCCCAGAGGTTCCAACTCTTTTGTGCGGTTCGTGCAGGAAAATACCCGCATTCCTGTATTGGGTCACGCCGACGGTATTTGTCATATATATATAGATAAGGCGGCTGATTTAGAAAAAGCGGTGGCGGTGACTGTTGATGCTAAGGTACAGTATCCTGCGGCTTGTAATGCTATTGAAACCTTACTAGTTCATCAAGCAATTGCGGCACAGTTCTTACCCAAAGTTGCCCAAGCCTTGGCTGAACGTCAGGTAGAATTGCGAGGTGATGAACGCACCTTAGAGATTCTACCAGAGATTGAGGCAGCGACGGCAGGAGATTGGGAAACAGAGTATAGCGATTTTATCTTGTCAATTAAGATTGTAGATTCATTAACGGATGCGATCGCTCATATTAATCAATACGGTTCCCGTCATACCGATGCCATTATCACCGAAGATGCCGCAGCCGTTGAAACTTTCTTTGGCTTAGTCAACTCAGCCGGAGTCTTCCACAACTGTTCTACTCGCTTCGCTGACGGTTTCCGCTACGGTTTCGGGGCGGAAGTAGGTATTAGTACCCAACAAATGCCCCCCCGTGGCCCTGTAGGTTTAGAAGGACTAGTCACATATAAATATCAAATGACAGGCGCAGGACATATTGTCGCCACCTACACAGGCGCAGAGGCTAAACCGTTTACGCATCAAGATTTGTAGGTTAGGGACAGTGAACAGTGGACAGTGAACAGTGAACACAACCTGACAACTGTCAACTGTCAACTGTCACCTGCCATTTCTTCAACTTTATGAATAATAAGTGAAAAATTGGGAACTATATGGACAATTGCACTAACAGCAGTGGAGGTAATTGTCATGGCTGAGTTTTAACAATTTGCGTATTCATACTTAATAATACAGCGAAATCTGACTAGATTGAGTCAACGACTTTTCTTTTAAGTGTAAACACGGATAAGAATTAAGTTGGATTCTGTTAGATTAACAGTACCAATTAAGTTTTCATAAATCAAAACCTACTCAGAAAAATATCGCTTTTTCTACCTTGAGCCTTTTTCATTTAACTTACTAGAAGGTATAGTCCTCTCTGTATAAAGTTAGAAAATTAACCAAAATCTACCTTATAGAGGATTAAATTTTTACCAAGTCTTGTCTGTAACTGTGAATTACTACATATCCTGATCGGAGTGATAAATTTTGTATTTTTAAACAAGCACTGAGTTAACTAAATGACGATAGGACTTGTGGTAAAGCTTCTGTATCAACTTAGTTGACAAGTTCGGAATTTATTTAAAGTAAAAGCAAAATGGCTACATCTTCTATAAATAATTACAAGTTAAATCATAAACTACATCCTCTATCTCTATTAGCTCAACTCACCAGCCGCAAGGCTACAGGTTGTTTGCGTGTATTCACAGACACTGCTTCTTGGACAATTAATTTAGATGCAGGTAAACTTACTTATGCTTCCTACTCAGATCAATTATTTGCACGTCTTGATCAGCAACTGCGGCGCTTAAGTCAAAAAATTCCCACTCTCAACAGCGCTATTCGCATTCAAATGCGGTTGATGTTTGAACCCAAGGGTGAAACTCAGTCTATAATATATGCAGACTATCAAGCTATTTGCTGGCTTGTGGAGCAAAATCATCTTACATCCAAACAAGCGGCGGTTTTGATAGAAGAATTAGGAAAAGAAGTCATCGCTACATTTTTACTTATTAAAGAGGGAAGTTATGAATTTTTTCCTGACACTACCTGGGAAGAACTCCCTAAATTCTGTCATTTAGATTTGCGTTTATTAGTTGAACATTGTCAAAAACAATTACGAAATCGTCAACAGACTCAACCATCTGTAAATACAGGTGCTGGTTCACAAGTTCTACCAACAACCAAACCAAGTTCACCGCCTGCATCTCAACCCAATAGTCCAGAATTTAAGGACAATTTACAACCAACAGCAACGCCATCTCTCGTTAGAAAAACCTTATATACTATTGCTTGTATTGATGATAGTCCAACTGTCTTAAATTCTATCAAAAGCTTTTTAGATGAGAATGTCTTTACAGTTGTAACTATTAGTGATCCGGTGAAAGCTTTAATGCAAATTCTGCGGAGTAAACCGGACTTAATTTTACTCGATGTGGAAATGCCAAATTTAGATGGCTATGAGTTATGTTCTCTGTTGCGGAGACATTCAGCATTTAAAAATACGCCTATTATTATGGTGACGGGGAGAACGGGGTTTATTGATAGGGCTAAAGCCAAAATGGTTAGGTCTTCAGGATATTTAACTAAACCCTTTGACCAATCAGAATTATTAAAAATTGTGTTTAAACATCTAGGTTAAATAAGGAGATTTAAGAGTGAGTATTACCTTGGTTGCCAAAATTTTGATTGTTGAAGACTCACCAAGTGAGTTAGAACTGATGAGCCATTATTTACAAGATAGTGGTTACAAAGTGATTAAAGCTGCTGGCGCAAAAGAAGCAATGGAGAAGGCTGTAGTAGAAAATCCTGATGTCATTGTTACTGATGTAGTGATGCCAGAAATGAGTGGTTTTGAATTATGTCGTTCTTTGAAAAAAAATCCGATTACGGAAAAAGTGCCGATAGTAATTTGCAGTTCCAAGAATTTAGAAATAGACCGTTTATGGGCGATGAAACAAGGCGCTAATGCCTACATCACCAAACCTTACACCCGTGAACATTTATTAGGCACAATTAAATCAGTGGTGGTTTAAATTAATGAATAATTCTCAGACTGCACTGGCTAATCAGTTACCCCAAAATAAGTTAAAAGATGGCTATCTTAAATTCTACTTAAATCAGCAAACTGCGGCTATTTTAGCAATGAATCATACCCAAGAAGCAGTGATTGTACCTGTAGAATCTATCACAGCTATGCCAAATATGCCTGGTTGTGTTTTAGGGTTAATGAATTGGCGTAGCCGGATAATTTGGGCAATTGATTTACCAAAAATGCTCAATTTGGAATCTTTGGAAAACAGATTACATCAATATAATGTCATCGTTATTAAAGTAGAATCAATGCTTTTGGGCTTAGTAGTACAGGAGATTAAAGGCATAACTAAATTTATGCCCGATGAGATTCGTTCACCTATTGGTCAAGTAGCATCTAGTTTAGTGCCTTATTTACGTGGTTGTGTTACCCAACAGGAAGAAAATATCCTTGTATTAGACGCGCAAGCGATTGTAAATTCTGCTGTATTGGTTGGCAATTAAAATTATCCTCAAGTATTTTGTTGTTCTCATTAACTATTTGATAAAAGTGTAATTATGTTTAATAAAACTGACATGGCTAAGGGTGGTGATGCTCAAAATAAAGCATCATTGATTTCTCCGGCAAAATCTAGTAATATAGGACAAATTTCTAGTAAACTGAATCATCTGCTCAATCAGCAGAGTTTGATTTATTATTACCAAAATTTGAGCTTAAAGACAAAAGCGGTAGTTCTCGCGATCGCTCTCGGCATTCTCCCCATTGTAACAGTCGGTGCGATCGCCTATAACCTCCTCAACAAATCAATCACCCAACAAATCAGCAAATCTCAACAAACAGCAGCGATTAAGTTAACAGAAACAGCTAACCGCTTCATGTGGGAACGGTTCGCGGATATTCAATTTATCTCCCAATTACCATCTTTTGCCAATACTCAGGTGAGTAAGCGGACAAGTAGAGAAGAAAAAGAAGCTGTACTAGATAACCTTGTGCAAACTTACCAAAATTATGAAAGTATTGCTGTCTTCGATATTAAAGGGGAATTAATAGCCCAGTCGCGAGGCGAAATTTTATATAACCAAAAAGACCAAAGTTATTTTCAAGCAACTCTGCAAAAAGAAACTCCGATAATTCAACAAGCAGATGTTTCAACTATTTATATAGCCGTACCAGTTAAAGATACAATCACCAATCAAATCATCGCTGTGGTACGCGCTAAAATGCCGATTCAAGCCCTAGAAACGGTGATGCAAAGCTACGCGGCTAATGGTAATATATATAGTCTACTCGATAACTCAGGGACGATTTTTCTCAGTCCCGAAAAAGAACTCTTAGGTAAAGAAGCTCAAGCTAATTATCCCAATTTAGCCGCCCGTCTCAAGCGAAAACAAGTTACTAGTTTCGTCACCGTTCCCAAAACTGAGCAAAAGCCAGTATTACTCAGTTACGTACCGCCGCAAACTTTACCAGGACTACCTAACTTAAATTGGCAAGTTTTGATGAGTGCAGATGCAGATGTACTGTTTGCAGCACAAACACAACTACTATGGACAATTATTATTGGTACAGGATTGAGTGCTGGTGCAGTAGGTGCGATCGCAGCTTGGTTAGCCCAGCGTACCACAAAGCCTTTGTTAGATGCGACCTCTGCCTTAGCCAAACTCGGTCAAGGCGAATTTACTACCCGTGTAGAAATTAATCGCGAAGATGAATTAGGTGCATTGGCGACAAATATCAACCAAGTCGGTGAACATCTACAAATTGTCTCCAAGTATCGAGGATTTCTCGTCAACAACCCTGACCGGGAATGGCAACCCCAAGATGCTTTACAATTACAACTCCTAGAACTCCTCAGTAACGTCGAAGGTGTAGCCAAAGGAGATTTAACAGTCCGCGCCGATGTCACAGCCGGGGAAATTGGTACAGTCGCCGACTTTTTCAACTCCATCGTCGAAAACCTCCGGGATATCGTCACCCAAGTCAAACAAGCAGCCGGACAATTAAATACAGCCATCGGTTCCAACGAAGGCGCAATTCGCCAACTCGCAGAAGAAGCCCTCACCCAAGCCGCCGAAATCAACCGCACCTTAGACGCAGTTGATAAGATGACATACTCCATGCAGGCTGTAGCCAACAGCGCCCAACAAGCCGCCACAGTCGCCAACCATGCAGCCATCACCGCGAATAAAAGCGGACAAGCAATGGACTTGACCGTACAAAACATCTTATCCTTGCGGGAAACCGTCGGCGAAACCGCCAAGAAAGTCAAACGCTTGGGAGAATCTTCACAACAAATTTCCCGCGTAGTTTCCATTATCAACCAAATCGCCACCCAAACCAACCTCCTCGCCATCAACGCCGGCATCGAAGCCGCCCGTGCTGGGGAAGAAGGCGAAGGTTTTGGTGTAGTAGCTGAGGAAATTGGCGAACTAGCCGCCAGAAGCGCCTTAGCTACGCAAGAAATTGAACAAATTGTGGAGAATATTCAACGGGAAACGAGCGAAGTAGTGAAGGCGATGGAAGTAGGAACTACACAAGTTGTGGAAGGGACAAGAATTGTTGAAGAAGCTAAACAAAGCCTGACGCAAATATTAGATGTATCCAAGCAAATTGACTCTTTAATTCAATCAATTTCTACCGCTACTGTATCTCAAGTAGAAACATCACAAACTGTTAGTAGACTCATGCAGGATATCGCTTCTGTATCACACCGCAGCAGTGATTCTTCTCGCTTAGTAGCCCAATCTCTGAAACAAACTGTGGAAATTTCGCACCAGCTACAAAAAGCTGTCGGTACTTTTAAAGTGAGTTAATAGTTATGGGAAATTGGTAATTGGTAATTGGTAATTGGTAATTGCTTAATTAACAACTGACAACTGACAACTGACAAACAACCATGTCAAAAGATAAAGAATTAGAAATTCAAATGCAGTTTCTGGAAGAAGCCACAGATTACATTAATACCCTAGAAGGGGTGTTACTGGAAATCGATACCAGTCGCCGCATTGAGATAGAAAAGATTAACGCTGCATTACGTGCTGCTCACTCAATTAAGGGCGGGGCGGCGATGATGGGATTTCGCGCTTTGAGTGATTTGTCCCATCGTTTGGAAGATGCTTTTAAGGTTCTAAAAACTCGCAAAAATTCTCTAGAAATTGATACGCAATTACAGAGTTTATTACTTTCTGCTGTTGATTGGTTACGGCAAATTGTGGAGTTATTAGCAGAGGGAAATACTGTAGAGGAAGAATGGTTAACTACATTTTGTCACCCAGTCTTCGATGAATTACGCGATCGCCTGGGTGATCCTAGTCCTGAAGATGCTGCCACTATGCTATCACCAGAGGAGGGGCAAGATATCATTCCTCTGTTGTTTGAAACCGAGGTGGAAGCCTGTTTGCAGCGTCTAGAGTCGATTTTGGCAGATCCAAACCAGCCTTTACAACAAGAAATCGCCATCATGGCGGCTGAATTGGGTGGGCTGGGGGAAATGTTACAGTTAACAGCATTTACCCGACTTTGTGAGTCAATCCAATATCATATAGAAAATGCTAACGGTAACATCGCAGAAATTGCTCAGTTAGCCTTACAAACATGGCGGCGATCGCAAGCTCTGGTTTTAACCAATCAACGTGACAGTATACCTACAGAACTTCAGTTTGGGAAATTAGCTCTTCCCGCCGCTACGACATCTCAGCCAGAATTTAATCTAGAAGCACCAGAAATCTTAATTGAGAATGAGCTAATTGCTGAAGATTTAACAGATAAAAATATTAATAGTGACTTGGCTGGGATTGAATTTTCTGATATAATTACAGAATTTGCTAAAGAAAATACCACAACAGATTATACATTAACTGCTAACAAAGACCGGGAATATCAAGAAAATACAGTCAGAGTTCCCAGTAAGCAATTAGAGCAAATCAACGATTTATTTGGTGAGTTAATTATCCAACGCAATGGACTCAACTCCCAATTGGAAAGATTACGCAAACTTGTGCGGAACCTCAACCAGCGAGTGCATACCCTGGAGCGAGAAAATCAAGAACTACGCACAATATATGAGAGAAAAACTACCAAAACCTTAATAAATGCTCATAATGGCGCAGAGTATGCAGCAGAGAGCGAGTTTGATGCTTTGGAGATGGAACGGTATAATGAGTTGAATTTGCGATCGCAAACAGTGGTAGAAACCATTGTCCAGGTGCAAGAAGTCACCACAGATATTCAACTCGGTCTTGACGATACAGATCAAGTCGCCCGTAAACTCAACAAAACCTCAAAACAACTACAAACCAAACTCAATCATATCCGAATGCGCCCCATGTCGGATTTAGTTGAGCGTTTCCCCAGAGCCATCCGCGACTTAAATGTAGAATATGGTAAAAATGTGCAGTTGAAAATTACAGGTGGTAACACCTTAATTGAACGCAGCATATTAGAAGCATTAAACGAACCCTTAATGCACCTATTAAGAAACGCCTTTGATCATGGTATCGAAGAACCAGCCACCCGTCAGGCATTAGGCAAACCAGAACAAGGCTTAATCGAAATTACCGCCACACACCGCAGTAATCGTACCATCATTACCATGCGCGATGACGGTCGCGGCATTGCTTTAGACAAAATTCGCACCCGCGCCCAAACAATGGGAATAGACGCGAATTTACTAGCCAACGCCACCGATGAAGAACTGCTATCACTAATTTTTGAACCAGGGTTTAGCACCTCCGAACAAGTCACCGCCTTATCTGGGCGTGGTGTAGGGATGGATGTAGTGCGGAATAACTTGAAATTGGTACGCGGTGAAATTACAGTCGATACCGAACCGGGAAGAGGCACAACCTTTACCCTATCAGTACCATTTACCCTATCCATCGCCAGAGTTTTGTTAGTAGAAACCAACAAAATGCTGTTAGCATTTCCTACCGACGTGGTAACAGAACTCTTCCTACTGCAAAACGAGCAAGTTTTCTCAATGGCTGGTAACGAAGTCCTCAATTGGCAAGGAACTATGTTACCCCTAATTCGCCTCAGTCGCCACCTAGAATTTAACTGTCCCCGCTACGATAACCCCGAACTAGAAACACCCCCAGCCATTAACGCCCATAGCGTCTTAATAGTTAAAGGTAATAATCAACCTGTAGCTATTTTAGTAGAGCGTTGTTGGGGTGAACAAGAAGTAGCTATCCGCCAAGTTGAAGGAAATATCCCCTTACCCCAAGGCTTTAGTAATTGTACCATTTTAGGTGATGGTCGAGTTGTGGCATTAGTTAATATCAATGAATTACTATATAAAATTGCCACAAACCAACGCCCCACCAAAAACTATCAATCTTCCTCAGCCACCTTAAAAACGCCATTCCTCTTCTTTGATAGTGCCAAACTAGCAGCAATTCCTAATCAACATAAAGGCACAATTTTAATCATTGATGACTCAATTAATGTGCGGCGTTTCCTAGCATTAACGCTGGAAAAGGGAGGGTATTTAGTAGAACAGGCGAAAGATGGAGAGGAGGCTTGGGAGAAATTAGAAAATGGTTTAAAAGTGCAAGCGATAATTTGTGATATTGAAATGCCACGCCTTGATGGCTATGGTTTTTTAGACAGAATTAATTCTCACTATGATACTAAAAAGATTCCCGTCGCCATGCTGACATCTCGTAGTAGTAATAAGCATCGACAATTGGCAATGCAGTTAGGCGCTAGGGCTTATTTTTCTAAACCTTACAACGAGCAAGAATTACTGGGTAAGTTAGAAGAAATTATTTCCCATGTGGCAGTAACAGCAGCATCTAATTAATTGTAGGGCGCTGCATTGCCCACCATAACTTTTCAGTTAGTAGAGTGCGTCAGTATGAGTATCTTCTTGATGTAGATAGGGGTTTTCCTACTGACGCACCCTACAGGTAATAAGCTTTTTTCAAAATTTAAATCGGATTTCTATATAAGAAATAAGATATACTTATAATTGAGTATAACTAATTTTGTAGAGGATATAGATAATGATTCTCGCACCAACTGAACGGAAAATGTGGGAGAAATTACCTTCTAAAAACCACATCACAATGTCTGATCATGAGATCAACGAAAAGTATGAATCTGGAGAACAAAGAATACTGACTGAAATGAATCGTGAAAAGCTACCAAGCTTTGTTGAATCCCTAAAAAGACCTGGTTATATGGATGTACGTCCTTTTTACCAAAGAAGAACTCGGTGGGATGCAAAAAAGCAGTCAAGACTAATCGAGTCATTCTTAATTAATATTCCTGTTCCGCCAATTGTCCTTTATGAGAAAGAGTTCAATTGTTATGAAGTTATGGATGGTCAACAAAGAATTACTGCTCTTCGAGATTTTTATGATAACCGTTTAAAATTAACTGGACTCGAACTTTGGCCAGAACTCAACGGCAGAACATATGCTAATCTTCCTGCCAAAATTAGAGCAGGTATTGATCGTCGCTCCATCTCATCCATAGTTTTGATTACAGAGTCAGCATCGAATCCTGAAGAAGCACTGCAATTAAAACAACTTGCTTTTGAAAGGCTAAATATAGGTGGTGTCGCTTTAAGTCGTCAGGAAATACGTAACTGTCTGTATTATGGTAAGTTTAATCAACTCTTACTTGAACTAGCAAATAATTCTATATTTGCGGACGCTTGGGGGATTCCAATTAATGATCAGGAAGAACTGAAGGAGAACAAGCTGTATGAAAAAATGCAAGATGCCGAATTAGTTCTTCGTTTTTTGGCTTTACGTCATATAGAAGATTTCCATAGAGGGATAGAAAGATTTATGGATTTATATATGATTAAAAGTCTCAATTTCTCTGATGAGGATATCGACATTCTCAAAGATATTTTCCTAAAAACAGTAAATTTAGCATACCAAATTTATTCCAACAATTTATTTAAGCCATTTGACACCAATAGTAACACATGGATGAAAACTGCTTATAAAGCTTATTATGATGCAGTTATGGTTGGATTCAGTAGACATTTGGCGGATGCAGATACTTTAATAGAAAGAAAGTTATTAGTAATTGAAGAGACAAAAAAGCTCTTTAAAAAAGATAAATCAAAGCTATTTACAGGTGGAGGTAAAAATCAATCTCATATAAAAGAAAGAATCAAATTATTTGATGAAATGCTATCCCGAATCATCGCAGGTTAAAAAGCGATGTTTCAGAATATCTTAGAGAGTATAAAAATTAATATTAATACTGTACGTTCTATTATTAAAACCAATGATAAGCTGATGAATATTTTGTTTTCTTCGAGCGCTGGAATTAAGACAGAAATATCTGAAGAAACAAAATTAATCCTTAATACAGCTTTGCCAGAGATACCGAAACTGAGGGAATGGAGAATTTATGAGCATTGTGCTGCGGTAACACGCTTATATGCAATTTATGAAAATTTTGTGGAAGAGCTAATTAGTAATTGGTTAATAATTTTACCAGATTTATATCCACAGTATTCAGATTTAGAAGAAACGATTAGAGAGAATCACCAGGAGGGAGTTGGAAAATTACTGATTGAACTGAAAAAGAAAAAAAGTAGATATGAACACCTGTCCCCTGAGAAAGTTATGCAAGGTTTGTTTTATGGAACTACTGGCGAGAAAAAGTACGAATTACTGCCAGATGCGTTTCTGATTCAGGAACAAAACTTACGTAGGGATACTAAGGAATCTCTAGGTCAGATTAGAGAAGTTGGCAAAATCACTGAGTGGTTTAAGACACCTGATGCTGGAGTTGCAGTAGTTGAAGAAATTAAATTATCCGTCGGCAATCAACTTTTTCTAGTCAATGAAAAAACATCTTGTTGCTATTTAGTTGCCATTAACAGTATTCAAATTGATGGTAAACCAGTGAATGATGTACAAACAACTACTGGGATGGAAGTTGGGTTAAAGTTTGATTTAAGCGCTAAAAAAGGGTTGCGTCTATTTCAATTAAAAGTTGAATAATTAAGTAATTAACATTTTTACAATAGTATATTGGTCACTAAACAGCCAAAAAGTGACCATTAAGCCAGATTTTCATTGACTAAGAATACACAATCATTAAGAAGGGGTTTCTATTATATACCCCGATGATTCCAGCTTTTTTTACTTGAGGCTGGTATCTCATCTTGTAGACTGCGTTTAATAATGGTTGTCAATGAATATAGGAATAATTGAACCTTATAGCAACGGATTTTTAGAAGTTTTACCAGAAGGTGAAAGCAGCGACTACTGGCAAATTGCTGCTATACACCTCAACGGTCAAGCCTATTGTCCTACTCCTCAGCTTTACCGTTCCGAAAAAGCAGCCTTGGCAAAAGCCGCAAAAATTTATGATTGGCTAGCCGAAAACGAGTTAGAGATTAACAATGGGGCGTTATACTGTTCGCCATTACAACTTATCCTCTGGCAGTTGACAGTTGACAGTTGACAGTTATCAGTTGACAGTTGACAGTTGACAGTTATCAGCCTCTAACTAGCGCGACTACAGGCCAGGAAAATATAGAAGAAACACTTTTTTATTCCCCTACACCCCTACTCTTAAAAGTTATCAGGTGATGTTCACTGTTCACTGATAACTGTTCACTGTCAACTGACATCCCCACTCGCCAGTCTGTCTAACAACAGGGTGCTATTGTTATCAATCAAGGTGGCGGCGCTGTAGGTTTGAATGTAGCGGCGCACTTGTTGGGGAAACTGGGGGTAATCTAATATGGCATCACCATCAGCGATGGTAGCCCAGAAGTCACGCAAACTGGGGGCTAGTTCTTGGGCTTGGGCTAAGGGTAAGTTGAGGGGTGAGAGGGTAAGTAGTTTTACTAGGAAGGGAAAGGAGCGATCGCCCATCCATTCCCGTGATAATTGTTGTAAGTCGGGAAAATCGGGGACT
>DATNQO010000051.1:0-3044 GCA_036704005.1 Leptolyngbyaceae cyanobacterium
GATGGGGGAGAAAAAGAAGCAGGGGGGCGGGGTGCAGGGGGCAGGGGGGAAATTTCCTCTCCCTTGCTCCCTTCTCCCTGCTCCCTTGCCTCTTCTGTCCCCAGTCCCCAGTCCCCAGTCCCCAGCCCCCAATCCCCAGACGAATTAACAGAAATAACCGCCGCACCCTCTACCCCCAAACTCGCCGAATATTTTGATTTAGTGGGGATTAATTTAGCGCAAGGTGGTTATGAGGATGGATACCGTAGTGAAATTAATTTAGCCGCCCTTGATTGGTTGAGTATAGTAGCCGACCGCTTGCAACGCGGGTATGTGATAACAATTGATTATGGCTATCCTGCCAGCCGTTACTATAACCCCAGGCGATCGCAAGGAACCCTACAGTGCTACTATCAACATCGTCACCATGATAACCCCTACATTAACATTGGACAACAAGATATCACCGCCCATGTTGACTTTACCGCATTGGAGAAATGGGGCGATCGCTGCGGTTTAGCAAAGCTTGGTTTTACCCAGCAAGCCTTATTCTTGATGGCTTTAGGATTAGGTTTACGCATCGCCGCCCTCTCCCACCAACAAATCTCCGTCCCTCAATTGCTAAATCGAAGACAAGCCCTACACCAACTAATCGATCCCACAGGACTAGGAGGCTTTGGAGTTTTAATTCAAAGCAAAGGACTGACAACACAGGAAGCTTCTCAACCACTCAAGGGTTTGACTGTACCGGGGCGTTAGGGACTGGGGACTGGGGGGAAAGGGGAAGGGGGAAAGTAATCTATGGACTGTTGACTGTACAGACGCGATTAATCGCGTCTCTACTTACCGATGACTAATGACTAATGACCAAATAATTAAAACTCTATATTAAGAATGCTCAATCTGCGAGATATAGACTAGCATAACAGTGATTACTATGAGTCGAGCATCAGAGGGGAGTTACAATTATGTCTACTCATGACCTAATAGTGCTAGTAACATTACTGAGTCCTGGGATCTTGCTTTCAGTTGTCATTATGGCAACATTTGCCGCAGGTGGCTGATCGCTAGATCCAGGCGTAGGGAGTAGCAAAACAACGTAAATCTGTTAACTGTCAACCGTCAACCGTCAACAGTTAATTAACTACTCCCTGACAACGTACAATCAAACGATGACAACGCGGCTGAATCAAAGGAACGTGAAAAATGAAGGTGGCATTTCTGGGAACTGGACTGATGGGACTACCAATGGCCCAAAGATTGTTAGCAGCAAATATAGAGGTAGTCGCTTATAACCGTACCCCAGAAAAGTTAGCACCATTACAAGCAGCAGGCGCGGAAGTAGTGACACATCCCCGCTACGCCATTCGCGAAGCTGAATGTGTCATCCTCATGCTGACTAACGCCGCAGCAATATATCATGTGTTGCTTTCGGATACATCTTGGCGGACTCTTGAAGGACGTACTATCATTCAGATGGGAACAATTACCTCTACACAAAGCCAAGAAATTCGCAATTCTGTAATTGGTGGTGGTGGCGAATATATAGAAGCGCCAGTATTAGGAAGTATACCCGAAGCTAAGGCGGGAACGTTGACAGTAATGGTAGGCGCTGAACCCGAACAATATGAACGCCGTCTAGATTTACTCAAGAATTTTGGCCCAGAACCTTTACTAATAGGGCCAGTCGGAACAGCATCCGCCTTAAAATTAGCCCTCAATCAGTTAATAGCATCATTAACTACTAGCTTTGCCCTGAGTTTAGCTTTTGTGCAGCGTCAAGGTATTGATGTAGATAAATTTATGGAAGTCCTGCGGGGAAGTGCGCTATATGCGCCTACCTTTGATAAAAAGCTGCAAAGAATGCTGGATGGGGATTATAGCAATCCCAATTTTCCCACAAAACACTTACTCAAAGATACAGATTTATTTATTTCCGAAGCTCAATATTTAGGTTTGGATCTCAGCAGTATTGAAACTGTGCAGAAAATTTTACAAACAACAATGAAGATGTCGTTTGCTAATGAAGATTATTCTGCCATCTTTTCCATTATCAAAGATTGGGGAGAACCAAGTGGCGGTTAGTACAAGGGTAGGGACGCAAGGTTTGTAGTAAGGACTTTAGTCCTTCTCTCAGGGCTAGAGGCGCTTACTACGAACTGTCCCCTATTCCCTAACGCCCGTTGTTAGAACGGATAATAGGATTTTCTACAGAATCACGATATTGTTGAACTGCATCTGTGTAACCGATAGGGAGAACAGCTTCAACGTTTTCATGAGGACGGGGAATAATTACCCAAGATTCTAAAGTACCACCGTGAACATTCTGTGCTGCTTCCACACCAGCAGCCATTGCTGTCTTAACTTCGGAAACGTCCCCACGAATATTGACTGTAAAACGAGCGCTACCAACTCGGATATAGCCTACTAGAGTAACACGTCCAGCTTTAACCATAGCATCTGCTGCTGCTAACACAGCCGGGAAACCCTTAGTTTCTAACGCTCCCACTGCTTGTAATGACGACATTTAGTAATCTCCTGTATGAATAATAATTTTAGGTGGCGTACCAGTTTATTGTACGCAGCTACGCTACATAAGCTGATAGCAAAATTGCTTAGAAAGCCCTAAAAGGCTCTGATTTTGCGGTAAAGTGGATGGGAAGAATATCTTCCACATTTGGGGGAGGGTTGGGAACTATGTAATGAGTGATAACTTCACCACCATATGCTTGTTCACCAGCCTCAATTCCCGCCTCCACGGCTCTTTTTACTTCTGCAACTTGTCCCCGCACAGCAACTAACAAACGAGCGCTTTCTGCTTGACCATAATATACAAGGGTAACTGCGGCAGATTTTACCATCGCATCTGCTGCCGCTAGCACAGCCGGAAATCCTAAAGTTTCGATTACGCCAACCGCCATTGGCATGGCATTAGCTCCTGATACAAAAAAGTTAAGTGATATTAATTGTACGAGGCTTTCGACTCCATTGTGATACTGAGGGGGAAATTTCTTTTGGGGGGAAGGGGGAAAGGGGAAGGGGAAAAATAATTAACAACTGTCAAC
>DATNQO010000052.1:0-3965 GCA_036704005.1 Leptolyngbyaceae cyanobacterium
AGGTGGGTTAATCCCCCCGTTTCTATTCGCCAGCCCTACAATTGATTTGCCAAGGTAGGGAAAGTTGTTTTAAAAATAACTAGGACATAATGACTTTGTATCATTGTCGCTATTAACCTGTTGATATAAAGACTTAGGACACAACAATAAAATAGGTAACATGGCAAAAATTATAGTTACTGGCGCAGCAGGGTTTATCGGTTCGCACTTAGCAGAAGCCTTGCTAAAACAAGGTGAAGATGTCATCGGGATTGATGAAGTGAACGATTACTACGACCCTTTATTAAAACGTAAGAATATTGCTCATTTACAATCTTTGCCTAACTTTACGTTTATTGAGGGAGATATTCAGTTTTTAGATTGGCAGAAACTCCTGCAAGATGTAACTGTGGTGTACCATCAGGCGGCGCAGGCTGGTGTGAGGGCGAGTTGGGGTAAGGGGTTCCGTGCTTATACGGAACGCAACATGAATGCAACACAGGTTTTGTTAGAAGCGGCTAAGGATGCTAAACAATTAACTCGATTAGTATTTGCATCTACCTCTAGTGTATATGGCGATGCGGAAACGTTACCTACTCATGAAGGGATTCCTCCCCAACCAGTTTCTCCTTATGGCATCACTAAGCTAGCTGCCGAACGTTTGTGCGGACTGTATCACAAAAATTTTGGTGTGCCTTTTGTATCTCTACGTTATTTCACCGTTTATGGCCCCAGACAACGCCCTGATATGGCTTT
Source organism: Leptolyngbyaceae cyanobacterium (assembly GCA_036704005.1). GTDB lineage: Bacteria > Cyanobacteriota > Cyanobacteriia > Cyanobacteriales > Nostocaceae > Trichormus. The sequence goes on from DATNQO010000052.1 coordinate 736, forward strand.
TCATAAGTTTTTTAAATCAGTTTTGCAGGATGAGGCGATTCCTGTTTACGGTGATGGACAGCAAACTCGTGATTTTACTTTTGTCAGTGATGCTGTAGCGGCGAATTTAGCTGCTGCTAGGGAATCTGCTGCTGTAGGGGAAATTTTTAATATTGGTGGTGGTAGTAGGGTGGTTTTAGCTGAGGTTCTAGACACAATGGAACAAATCGTTGGTCAACCAATTAAGCGGAACCACATAGAAAAGGCGATGGGTGATGCACGTCACACTGCTGCTGATGTGTCTAAGGCAAGGAGAATTTTAGGATATGCGCCAAATGTCTCTTTGAAGGAGGGTTTGGTTCAAGAATGGCAATGGGTGAGGTCTTTGTACACCTAGAGCAAATTAGGGACTTATAGCAGGGGACAGGTGATAGGGGACAGGTGATAGGTTCAAAACCTGTTTACTATAAAGATTTTGTGATTCATCAATGTCCTAACCTATGTGGCTACTGCTATATAGTAGTCCTATTTGAATTTTGAACAAATTTCCGTACCTGTAGGGTGGGCATTGCCCACCAAAACTATGATACTTCTTACATAAAGATTTTGTGATTCATCAATGTCCTAACCTATGTGGCTACTGCTATATACAGCACTTTTCACCTTGATGAGGTACATTCATCTAGCCTCTAACCCCTGGTCTAAGCGCCTCTGTTCTTTTGCAAAGTGTACTGCACTCAACTGAAAAAGGCTGTATTTATTGAATGTTGCTAGATAATCTAGTTTTTAATAAACTGTATTTACTCAGAAATATCTAATATTTTTTATAAAAATTTAATTTGATAGGGGAATTTTAAGAAGGTTTAGCTAGGGCGATCGCTGCGCCAACGGTATTTAGCTTTTAGCAGGTTTCCCCACATTGCATCATACGGATGCACAAAGCTTGCTGGCGATGTATCATCTTTAAAAATGGGTCGTCCTTCATTTGCCCATTGGAAAATACCACCACTTAAGTTAAAAACCTGGGGAAATCCTTGATTTTGTAGTTGCTGGGTTATCTTGGCGCTACGATAGCCAACTGAACAATATACAACTATGGGCGTATTGTTATTACCTGATAATAATGGTGTGAAATCTGGTGCAATAGGGTCAATACGCACTGCTGTTTTGATATGGCTGACATAATATTCTACTTGACTTCTTGTATCTAATATCAACGGCTGCGGTTTTGTTTCATCTAATAGCCAATCAGCAAATTCTGCTGTCGTAATTTGACTAATATTGCCAAAATTGTTACTAATCAAGTATTTAATTAAATTTAGCACCATTTGATGGTTCTCCAGAGCTATTATAGCGTCTCCTAATCTGCTGATGTACTGAGTACATCTCTAATGAAACTGGGAAAACCTCCGCGTCCCTCTGCGTTTAAAAACATGAATTTTTCACCTGACATAACTGAGAATGGCTATATTTGAGATTTTGATTTAAAAATCATTTATCAGGTAAATATTAGCTAGGTGAAGCAAAAACTGTTTTTCTTCCCGCTTTATTACCTTTGTATTATGGCTTTAGTCTAAGAGATTGTTGGAAAAGCGTTATTGCTAACATCAAAACCTTAAAAACCTAACCATCTACCCCCTTCCCTACAACGTAATGGGGGCTTCAAAGCCTATTTCCATTTAGCTTCGAGGTTTAGAAAGCGGTCTTTAGTATACTTTTTGGCTTTCCAAACATCCTCTAACGTACTAGCATATCATAGTTTATGTTATTGCAATTCATCTATAAAAATCATCCTTAAGTTGCATGACTTATATGTTATGTATGCCTCAAGCTATAAGCGTAATATCTTAGGTTTTACGCACAAATTGAGTAGAAGACGCTCTTATATTGCCAACAAAACTCATCTATATAAAGGCTTGAGAATGAATTAAAAACAGCTAAATTTTCTATATTTAAGTAAAAAAACAATTTTTTCTACATTTCTTTAACTAATCCAAATTTGATTTAAGTGTTTTTTAGTCTGTGTATCAACCCGTTTAATGAGGAGGAGTTATGTTTAATATAAGTTTAAATCAACTGGAAGCCAATTTAAAAAGTCTTATCTATCCACTCAGCAAAAAATCATTGATTAAGTATGCTGAGGAAAAAGGTGTTGATGAACAAGTCCTGAGATTTTTAAAATTGTTGCCTTCAAGACAGTATGAATCTTTAGTGGATGTCAGTAATTACATTGATGAAGTGGATAGACCTAAAATTAATCCAGCGCAGTTACGGAAGAATTTGAAACAACTCAGTTATCCCCTGAGCAAAAAAGAGTTGGTGATGTATGCTGAAGAAAAAGGTGTTGATGAGCAAGTTTTAAGAGCCTTAAGATGTTTACCCTCAAAACAGTATCAAACACTAGATGAGGTCAACAAAGCCATCAACGCAAGAGCTAGTTAATAGTTATTAGGCGATCGCCTGCCGATAATCGCTCTGGAGCGATCGCTTAAACTAGAATTACCTCGAATCTACTGTCTACTGTTCCCCTCAGACTCCATCAGCCTGCGTCAGTTCTCAGCACTGAGTTTAACAAATCGCTCGGTGTGATTGACTCAAGATACGGTGTGATAAATTGAACTTCCCAAACTACTAGACAATACTAAACACTTATTTTATGATTGAGGTGTTAGCTTGATGTTTGGCAAGTCAAAGCAGGGTCAAAAACCCTGGGGATACGCCAAAATCGCCAGAACCTTGACAACATAATAATTACAGGGTTTCACAAATCAGGGAAGTTGCAAATAATTTGCAATAAGAGCGGCTGAAAATGACCATTATTTTCCACCCGTCAAATTGCTTCCCAGGAAGCTTGCTCTAGTTAAGTTTCAGCACTAAGCAGTTTCCATCAACTAATTCCCCTCACGGGGACTGAAACCGATGCTTACCTTGAGATATCTCAATATGGTTTTAAGGTTTCCATCAACTAATTCCCCTCACGGGGACTGAAACATACCATCACCAACACCCCAAACTGTACCAATTTCAGGTTTCCATCAACTAATTCCCCTCACGGGGACTGAAACAACCGATGCCAGTTGATCATCAGAAGCAAAAATACAGTTTCCATCAACTAATTCCCCTCACGGGGACTGAAACGCTGATTCAGTATAAATACTAATTACTTATCATTAACGTTTCCATCAACTAATTCCCCTCACGGGGACTGAAACAAGTCCTACCCACCTGGCGCGAAAAGGGACAACTCCAAT
>DATNQO010000053.1:0-64585 GCA_036704005.1 Leptolyngbyaceae cyanobacterium
CAGAAGGTTCAAGTCTCACCGTGATGGTTGTGGGTTCACAACCATTGGGCAGTTGTCTAGACCATTTAATATTCAATGGTTCGGAACACTTAGCCAAGTAGACTTGTCCATCCTTCCACCGAAAAGCAGACTTGGTAAACTCTGCACTACCACCGCTACGTTTCTTTTTAAAGTTGGGGTATCTTGCCCTACCAGCAAAGAAGTGAGTAAACGCTGTTTGCAGATGTCTCAAACCTTGTTGCAGTGGTACACAGCTAACCTCATTCAAAAACTGGAGGTCTTCAACTTTTTTCCACTGTGTCAACATAGCAGAAGTTTGAACATAATCAACCTTCTGTTGCCTCTCATACCAAGCTTCAGTTCTCGCTGCCAAAGCTTTGTTAAAAACCAACCGCACACAACCAATTGTCCGGCGCAATATCTGTTCTTGCTCGGCAGTTGGGTAACAACGGTAGCGGTAGGCTTTTTCCATACTTCACATTTTATCATTAAATCTGTGAGGCAGTCGGAGTCTTCTCTTCGACAGGCTTCGCCTTGGCGTAAGCCTGTCGTAGACAAGGCGGTTTCCGTCGAGTCCGAACTGCCGAACCCAAAGGGTGAAACTACGTACAACCCGCTATGCACCAAAGTTCATTTGCTCACTCGTCGCTCACCCCATCGTCTGTTGCTGCTCCGCAGCGACTCGACTCAGGGGTGAAGCTTCTCGCTCGTCCCCATTCCTCTCACCGCCAAACTGCGTTGTGGCGGGAGTCTCCTGGGGGTGTTAGATGAATTGATTAGTCCTGTTGTTAGGGCTAAAGCCCTTACTACAAACTCAGTACAAGCTTTTGTGTCAACAGCATATTGCTCAATGCGCCTAATCCCACTCCAGCAATTGAAAAAATAAATGTAGTGGTAAAAGCTTGCCATTCTGTAAATCCATCTGACTGGAAGTCTATTCTTACTAGGAGAGCGGCGCAAACGATGAGAAGTGTGTCAAGAAACACACGAAACCAAGCTATCATCAGAAAAAAGAAGAATGCGCCTGCTACAGCCGTGAAAAAACTTCTAATACTAGATGCAAGGAAAACATTAGAGAAAATCGTGATATTAGGATAGGGGGCTGTGATAGTTCCTATCAAAAATATCATAGTTAAGACAAGGACAACCCAAGCCGAAAAAGGGGCCTGTATATCAGATAACACCCACCCTAACGTGCTGTAGCTCAACATTAATAGCAGTAGTGCTAGCCAGGGAAGTCTATTTACAATTGACATGGGTTGGTATAGCTATGAATGACGAACTTGACTGTGTAGAAAATATTGCTTAAGATTCAGGGTTTTTCCAGACAAAGGTAATCATGTTATGGTTGCCTCACTTGAGAAGAGGAGAAGAAACACACCCACCTTTGATTTAGCAAAAAATTTAACTTACCTGGATAGATTTTGATTGCGATCGCTTAGACTATTAGTTTATCATCCTATTTTTTCTAGTTGCAATCAATTGGGTGGTCAGGCTCTAACAAAAGTTATTTAAACTTTTGCAGATAATTACGGTATAAACTAGTTAAATATTTTAGTAAACATTTGTAAACTATTATCAGCCAAGTAGCCACGTATCACATCGTGTTCAAGGAATGATCATGAAACAACTTGTTATCGCAGAGCGCGTATGCCTAATTGGTCATATCGTCTCAATGGTGTTTGGATTAGTAGGGATACTCTTAGTTGTACCTAACGCCGAAGTGCTTTTCCATCTGTCTGAGTTCGGGCAGAAAGCCATGCAATGGAGTATGGCAGGTGGTGGTGTAGTTTACATGATTTTGGGCGCAGCAGCAGTATTTTTATACGCACTGCGGACATTGGGTTTGGGTCGTACTTTGGGTTTTATGCTACCTGCGGTATTGATATCCTTAACCAGTGAACTGCTAGGAACCAGCACAGGTTTTCCTTTTGGTCATTACAGTTATTTAAGCGGCTTGGGCTATAAAATTGCTGGGTTAGTACCATTTACAATTCCCTTATCCTGGTTTTATGTGGGATGCTCCTCTTACCTATTGGGACGTGCTGGTTTAGATGTAGATAAAAAACCCAGCTTGTTACGCCATGTAGGGGCGATCGCTTTAGGCTCGTTACTACTCACATCTTGGGATTTTGTCCTTGATCCTGCCATGAGCCAAACTTCCCTACCCTTCTGGTATTGGCAACAACCAGGAGCATTCTTTGGGATGCCTTATCAAAACTTTGCAGGTTGGTTGGGTACAGGTGCAGTATTCATGACAGTGGCGGCTATTTTGTGGAGAAACCAGCCGATCAAATTTGAGCGATCGCAGCTTAATCTACCTCTAACAGTTTATTTAGGCAACTTTGGTTTCGCTACCGTCATGAGCTTGGCAGCAGGCTTCTCTATTCCTGTATTGTTGGGTGTATTGACAGGTGTAGCCCCGGCTTTATTCCTGTGGTGGAAAGGTTCATCTGCATCTGGTCAAATTAACGTAGAACCAACTGCAAATGAAGTCTCCATTGCCAGCATTAAAGCGGTGAATTAGGGACTGGGGACTAAGAGAGATGAGGGAGATGAGGGAGATGAGGGAGATGAGGGAGAAATTCTGACTCAGCACTCATCACTCAGCACTCATCACTACTCCATACCCGATTCAACATCAAAAACACTCTTGTTAGATTAGCGATTTCGAGTTACATAGTATTTTTATCGTGGACAACGCTTTGACAGCAGCAAGTGCTTTGGCGCTTCTGTTATTACTCATCCAAGTGCCAGCAACAGCAATTCTGCTGTCTCGTCTATTTAAGGGGCCAAGACGACTACCGCCAATTCAGCCCCAACAGCCCACACCTGAGCTTTTGGGTAAGGTGAGCGTTGTTGTACCAACACTAAATGAAGCTCTGCGTATCAGCCCTTTGTTAGCTGGGTTGAGTCGCCAAAGTTACGAAGTTCGGGAAGTAATTGTGGTAGACAGCAAATCCCAAGATGGGACTCCCGACTTAGTAAAAGCAGCCCAACAGCAAGATCCCCGTTTTCGCCTCATCAATGATAATCCCCTACCCGCCAATTGGGTGGGTAGACCTTGGGCATTGCATAACGGCTTTTTGTATAGTTCAGAAAATAGTCAATGGTTTTTGGGGATGGATGCCGATACTCAGCCCCATCCAGGTTTAGTGGCTAGTTTGGTGAAGACAGCCGAGGCTCAAGGATACGACCTAGTGTCGCTTTCCCCCCAATTTATCCTCCAGTATCCGGGGGAATGCTTATTGCAACCCGCCTTGCTAATGACTCTACTTTTCCGATTTGACCCCGCAGGCGTTAACGCAGACCAACCAGAAAGGGTCATGGCAAACGGACAATGCTTTTTATGCCGTCGCTCTGTACTAGCGGCTGTGGGTGGTTACAGTAGCGCTAGTAGCTCTTTTTGTGATGATGTCACCTTAGCCCGTCATATTGCAGCCCAAGGGTTTAAGGTGGGCTTTTTGGACGGCGCTAAGGTGTTGAAGGTGAGAATGTATGAGGGAGCGTTGGAGACTTGGAAGGAATGGGGGCGCAGTCTGGACTTGAAAGATGCTTCTTCCCGCGCCCAAATTTGGGGAGATTTATGGTTACTTTCGGCAGTTCAGGGTTTACCTTTGCTGGTTGTACTTGGTTACTTGCTTCTTGGTTTCTTACCCTCACTGCTACCCCTCAAGCTTTTGTTCGGGTTAAATGTATTCTTGCTTGTGATTCGCTTTGCGATGCTATTGGCGATCGCACCTTCCTACGACCGGAAAACAGCTAAAGGTGGCTGGCTATTTTGGCTGTCACCCCTAGCCGATCCTCTAGCAGTGTTGCGAATCTTCTTATCTGCATTCCGCACCCCAAGAGAATGGCGAGGAAGAAAATACAGTAAGGAGTGAGTGCTGAGTCCATAGAAAGGGGAAAGGGGAAAGGGGAAAGGGCAAAGGTTTCTCCCTTTCCCCCTTCACCTTTTACTTTTTCCCCTCTTGTGTCCCAGTTCCTAGTCCCCAGTCCCCAGTCCCCAATCACTCCTCCTCACCCCCCACGCGATCGCCTCGTTCCAACTCCCAGAGAATTTGATTACCCTCACGGCGGACTCGTGAAACAATCCAGTTCCGCCAGCGCCACTGATCCCCACGACTTGTGACAGCGCTGGCGTGGACATCCATTAGGTCTGCTAACTCTGAACTGGTGATGAGATAACCTTTCGCTGCTATTTCGTCCGCAATCCGCAGAGTTTCTACTAAGTTACGGAGTTGTTCCACCCGCTTTTCAGACGGTTTTTCATCGATTGTAGCCGCAACTTGTGCGGTAGATGGTTCCATAGTGTTGATGTTTGACGCAGAAGTACTGATTTCTTGTGTCGTTTTGTGAACTATTGTAGAGTTTGTAACATGATTAGGTACTTTTGCTACATCTATTTTGTTGAGAGTAGGTAAAGATTTATGAGAATCATTGTTACCGAGTTGCTGTAAAGATGGTATTTTACCAGTTGCAAATGAGCGAGCAATCACATCACAGCGTTCGTTACCTACGTTACCAGAATGACCGCGCACATGATGCCAATTTACTTTACGACTATTGAGTTCATCTAATGTTTCTAACAAGTCTTGATTTTGGACTGGGTTTCCATCAGCTTTTTTCCAGCCTTTTTTTTTCCAACCTTTCACCCATTTGGTAACGCAGTTAATCAGGTATTCACTATCGGTGTAAAGGGTAATGGGTTGGGTTTGTCCAGAGTCGTGGAGAAATTTTAAAGCTGCGATCGCTGCCTGCATCTCCATCTTATTATTAGTGGTATGGCTGGCTGCATCACCCATTTCGTGAACTGAACCATCACTAAAATAGACGACAACACCCCAACCCCCAGGGCCAGGATTACCAGTACAAGCCCCATCGGTGTATATACTTTCGATTATCGGTTTAGACATAGGAAGAATAACAAGACATACAGCAAATAGCTGTTACCTACGAAGTTTTTTTAGCAACATCCAGGCTATTATACTGGTAAGTAATCCAGCGCCAACGCTATAGACAAAGGCTTTTGTCTGGAAAAATATTCCTTCTGTTTTTGGGTCATATTGAACAACCAAGATGGAAGACGAAATTTGACTGACGGCTAACCCAATACCCACACTACCGATGAGGTTTTCTAAATTGCGATCGCCTTTTGTGCGCTCAATCTCGATAATACCTTGTACAGTCTTAATATAATTTTCCATTAATGTTAAACCTGGACTGAAATTAGCTTGGTCAGTTTCAATTTGTCCGAGAAACTTTTCCTGAGCATAGTTGCTGAAAGTTTCTAAGAATTGCCAATCGCTATGACTATCTAATTTGGTAATTTCCAGGTAACGTTTTTGATAATTTTCTATATTAACATTAATTGTGCGTCTTTGGTCATCTAAATAAGTTAAATTATTAGTATATTTTAATAATATTTCTGGTGTATCTTTAAGAAATTTTTCTAACTTGTTTATCTGAATACCCGGACTTTGCAAGCTAGTATTCAAATGCTTAATTGTGGACTGTGCTAGTTTATCGGCTTGTTTTAAATTGTCTTTAATTTCCCGACTTTGGGAGTTAGCCCAGAGAATTTTATGACGATACCTGAAAAGCCTAATTAATTGAGGAAATAAAATTGCACTCTTTTCTCTAACTACATCTGTTTTCAGTTGGGAAGGAAACAAACAGATTAAAACGTGATAACCATCACTCAATTTTTCGGTTGCTGTAGGGAGTCGCCGCAGTTCAAATACAGTCCCGCCGAAAAACTTACCTTGTTGTTTAATAAAATCATTGTCCCAATTTTGCTGATTGCTTAATTTTAATTGAGCATAACAAGCTTGGGCTGTGGCTAGAGGGTCTTGATTATCTGTAGCTAGTTGACCCCAAATTAACCAACTTTGTCCAAGTTTACCATGTTGATGATTAATTTTAGTGAGGATTTCTGTTTGTAATTTCTCCAAACAATCAATCGATTGAGGTAAATCTTTATAATCAGTTATATAATTAGCGGTACATTCTACTTGTAGAGCGTAAGTATCACCCAACTGGACAGGATAATAATATCCATTTAAAGGGTCTGGAAAAATTTCCGCTTGTTTATTACCTAGTAGCTGAATATAATCAGAACTATCTGCTTCGGCTTTTGCCAGGTGTTCTAATTTTTTATTATCTAACTTATCACCATAAACTTTTTGCCAAAATAGTTGACGATTTTCTTTTATCTTCGCGTCATCTTGTCCCAAACCTTCCTTGAGATCATAAAGAAATAAATCCAGCGTTGGGTAAATTAATTGATACTGCTGATTCATAAATTAAGAATCTTTTTGATAACATCTTTTGCTGCTTTTACAGGGTTTAACGCCTGCAAAATTTGCCGAGATAACAATAATAATTTATTTGGATCAACTTCTTGGTCAAACTTTACTAACTCATCTTCAGGTTTTCTAGAAACATTTTCAATTTCTGTATTTTCCCGTTCCGGTTCGTATTTAGGTAAGCTTTCAACGCCTTTGCTGCGATATTTAGATATTGCCGCTATCCTGTCATACACTTGGTAGTAGGTTGTTTTTAGGGGAGGATAGCTGTTAGCAATTTCGGCTAGTTCTTCAATATCCCCAGGAAGATTTAATGTGTTTAGCTTTGCTTGGATATCATCAGTTAATGGGGAATTAAGTTGATATAGCGACAAAATAAAGACTTTTAATTCAAAGGCTTCTATTGGTTTCATGATGGAAAAATGCCAGTAATCGTAAACGCTGCCCAGAAATAAGGGTGATTATAGGGCTGATTGTCTGGTTTTTGTTGATTCTTAAGATTTTCTAAACGGCGTAACCAGAAGCGCCGCAATGCACCTTCTGGCAAATTGTTGATTTCGGCTGCATACCATTCTGCTAATTCTGCATTTGTGAGGTTTCGCAACCATTGGGTAGTTTCAGCCAAAGCCACGGCTGCTGATTTGCCTTGCTGTAATAATTGATAAAATCGCATCATCACCACAGCACTAGGTTCAGATTCCACAATCCATAGGGTACTGAGGACATGAGCCACACCGCAAGCCATAAAACCGCTTACCAGTCCCACATATTCTGTAGTGATGGTTTGATTACCTGTAATTGCAGTTTCGCAAGCAGCAAGGCTGACGAGTTGATAGCTTCTCAAATTAAAATTGCTGACGAGTTGATAGCTTGTCAAATCAAAATTGCGGATATCTGCCAAAGTTAGCCTATCTTCACCCGCTAAGGCTAAAAACGATAAAGCAGGATTGTGAAAGTTATACTCACCATGCCCTGTAAAGTGGAAAATATTGTAACCTTGGGGCAAAGCATTGAGCAATGCTGGTTTTGTTACTTCCTGAGAACGGATGCGGTGAGGATGGGGAAACATCTGGCTGATGACTTGTGATTCAATTTGGGCAAACTCCAGTGAGGGATAACCTATACTTTCGGGATGTTCTACACTCAATAGAGATGATTCGGGAATTGATTTGAGATTTGTTGGCTGTAATTGTTGTAAATTGATGCCAATTTGAGCGCCTGGTAAATAACTGATTGTGTATTGTGGCGGGAAGATGGCATGAATAGGTAAGCGGTGTAAATCACGATGAGGAATTAAAATTAGCTGCTGAATATCAGGAATTGCCTCAACAATAGCCTTGATATTGAGAATATCAGCTAGGCTAGAAAGCATTTGCGGCAAATTATCACGCCAAGTTCCCGCTTCCTCGTTTTTCTTCCCCTTGCGATTATCTGTGTATTGTTGATTCCAATTTTTCAGCCAGTCCTCAAAATCCCGTAGGCGTTGCGCTTGTCTGATAACGCCGTTTTCTTCAGTCAACTGAGATTCTTTTAATAATATTGGTTCTGGTGCGTCATGTTTGAGGATGAAAGTATGGAGAGCGTAAAAGCTCAGATGCCAGTAGATAATAGCTGTTGTGGGGTTTAGCAGTTGTCGCATTTGTGAGTAGCTGGGGGAAGAAATCTCATCACTCCACCCATCTAACAGCCAACTCAAGCAAGCATTTTTCCCCTCTTCTGCTAATTCCACCGCTTGCAACAACTTCCCAGACTGGACAGTTAAATCAACAGTCAACTGTCGCAGCCATGCAAATTTTAAAGCCAGTTGTTTTTTGCTTTTATCAGAGCGATGTGGTTCATCCAGCAAGCGCCGTAAAACATCGGTTCCTTGTCGCTGGAGTTCTGCGGCTTTGGCTGTTTCACCTAAATCAGAATGGACACGAATTAAATCTTGTAAAACATACAGATGCAATTCAGGGAAATCTTCTGCTGTGAGAGTTTTTAACGCCTCATTGTAGCTAGTAACAGCCTTGTACCAATAACTGTGGGTACGAAAATCTCTTCTTACTTGTAAGTAGTGAGTATTACCTATTGCTTGATGCAAAATTCCCCAACCTTCAGGGTGCGTGTCTTGCTGACAATACTTCAAACCTTCTTCATAACTTATTAAGCTTCCCTTATAACCACGTTGGTTAAGGTGAGGATTTTGTCTAGCAATAGCACTAGAGAAAGCAAGCAACTGATTACAACTAACTGATTTTCTGGCTGCAATACCCCGGTTTAGCCATGCTTGGTAGAAGTCTGGTTGAATTTGGAGGGCTTTGTCGTAAGATGCGATCGCTTGTTCATATTCCCTTAAATTACCCAGTGCCACACCCCGGTTGTACCATGCTAGGTATAAGTCTGGTTGAATTTTCAAGGCTTTGTCAAAAGATGCGATCGCTTCTTCATAAGATTGTAAGTGGTCGCAGAGAATCGCCCCTCGACCATTCCAAGCATGGCAATAGTCAGGTTTTAATTCTAAAGCTTTGTCATAAGATGCGATCGCTTTTTCATACTGTTCTAAATTAGCTAGTGCTAAACCCCGGTTGTACCATGCTTCGTAGTCGTTTGGTTGAATTTCGAGGGCTTTGTCAAAAGATGCGAGCGCTTGTTCATATTTTCCTAAATCAGCCAGTGCCGAACCCCGTTTGTACCATGCTTGGTAGGAGTCTGGTTGAATTTCTAGGGTTTTGTTGTAAGATGCGATCGCTTGCTCATATTGTCCTAAATTACTCAGTGCCAAACTCCGGTTGTACCATGCTTGGTAGGAGTCTGGTTTTAATTCTAAAGCTTTGTCAAAAGATGCGAGCGCTTGTTCATATTTTCCTAAATTACCCAGTGCATTACCCCGGTTGTGCCATGCTTGGTAGGAGTCTGGTTGAATTTCTAGGGCTTTGTCGTAAGATGCGAGCGCTTGTTCATATTCTCCTAAATCAGCCAGTGCATTACCCCGGTTGTACCATGTTTGGTAGGAGTCTGGTTGAATTTCTACGGCTTTGTCAAAAGATGCGAGCGCTTGTTCATATTGCCCTAATTCATCCAGTGCAATACCCCGTAAGTACCATGCTTGGTAGGAGTCTGGTTGAATTTGGAGGGCTTTGTCGTAAGATGCGAGCGCTTGTTCATGTTGTCCTAAATTACCCTGTGCAAAACCCCGGTTGTGCCATGCTTGGTAGAAGTCTGGTTGAATTTGGAGGGCTTTGTCGTAAGATGCGAGCGCTTGTTCATATTGTTCTAAATTAGCCAGTGCCGAACCCCGGTTGTTCCATGCTTGGTAGGAGTTTGGTTGAATTTCGATAGCTTTGTCAAATGATGCGAGCGCTTGTTCATATTGTTCTAAATTAGCCAGTGCCGAACCCCGGTTGTTCCATGCTTGGTAGTAGTCTGGTTGAATTTTGAGGGCTTTGTCGTAAGATGCGAGCGCACCAGCAAAATCCCCAGCCATAAGTTGTTCATTCCTTTGATTAAACCAAGCTTCTGCTTCTCCCATCTCCCTTTCCTCTGTGTCCTCTGCGTCTCTGTGGTTCCTTTCTCCTCCCTCCTGTAACCGCCTCCCAATCTCACCCGCCACATCTCCCACTTCCCCAACATTCAACACAGCCAACTGCACCATTCGCCGTGCTAACTCATCATTCGGTGTAGGAGAGGCTAACAACCTTTCACCAAAACCCCGCAACCACCGAACCAACGCCGCTTCATTAATGCAATTTGCATCCAAAAAACCTTTTACCCGTCCTCTACTCCAGCCTTCATCATTCACCCCTGCTAATAGCCGGAGAAATATCGATTCATACTCCGCATCTGTTAGCTGAGGTACTTCAACTCTCCTCGTTTCCCGCACAGGAGGAGACACAGGTATTTGCTGACTACCCAATAAACGCCGCAACAATTTTTTCAACCACTGCCAAAGCCGCTTGAGCATACACTGTATTATGTATCGCTTTATGCTACATTTTAGCGGTTTTGGGTTTTCTTGTGCGGTTCACTAAATAATGTGTACTGATGATAACTTTGATGGCGATATCTGAGAGATTCTTCATAAACTAAACCTTAAATTCTAGGGTGCGTTAGCGGAGAGTACAGCAGCACTCAATACGGTGCGTTACGGCTAATTAATACTCTCTCAAACGCTCAAATCCTCTCATAGCCGTAACACACCCTACTTAATAATATATTTGGAAAACATCGAACGCAGATGAACGCAGATGAACGCAGATGAAAGATTTTTTGCTGATACAAATATTTTCTGCAACAGTCTGACTTTAATTTAACTTATTGATAATCACAAACGCGCATTAAATATTTGCTGGGCAGTGAGAGTGAAAGTTGGTAAAGTTGGTGAAATAATCTGCTCATTATTTCTAAATTGCGTAATTTCATATTCACTATCAATAAAGTTGTGAACTGAAATCGTTGGTTGTTTTGGGTCTCCAATAAACCGCTTACCGCCTAAAGCATCATAATCAATAATCCAGTATTCTTGAATGCCCATTTCCTCATATTGAGAATATTTTCGATAGTATTCATCTCGCCAATTAGTATTGACAACTTCAACAACTAATTTTACAGAATCCGCTAGTTCGATGATTGATTCACTCTCCCATCTAGGCTCATTAACAAGAGATGTTTCATCCAAAACGATAATATCTGGTTCATATCCTGATTTTCCCTCTGATGTTTTCACTATCGATTCTCTAGGAATAAACCAAATTCCACTCTTATTTAAGAGTTTAATAGCATCATTGATTGTACTAATACCAAATCCAGCAATTTTAGAATGCTTCCCTCTTGGTTTTGGCATCTTAACAATTACCCCATCATGTAATTCATAACGCACTTGTGAGTCTGCTGGATACCATTCGATAAACTCATCAAATGTTACAGGTTTAGTTAAGGCTTGACTCATAGTTTGTTGCCTAAAATCTTAATTCCCTTCTTTGCAGCTTTGCGCCTACCCTGCGGGAACGCCTAGCGGCGAATGCGTGAGGCAAAAAATTATTTATTGGACATAGCCCACAGTATCATAATGGCTCCCTGCACTGCCCACCCTACGTTAATAACGGATACGTGGGTCAACATAAGCATTGAGAATATCAATCAAAATACTTGCTGACACTACAATTGCCCCGAAAAATACTAGTACACCTTGGACTGTGGGATAATCACGCTCAGAGATTGCCTGATATAACCTATTTGCTAACCCAGGCCAAGAAAATGTCACCTCAGTTAAAATCGCTCCACCTAACAGAGAAGCAAAGGTTAATCCTAAAACAGTAATCACCGGAATCAGCGCATTTTTTAAAGCATGAGATACTAATATCTTATTTTCAGAAATACCCCTCGCTCTAGCTGCTTCTACATAATCAGCTTTTAATGTTTGCTTTAAATTAACTCTCACAATTCGCTCAAAAATTCCACTGAGCAAAATTCCTAAAGTCACACTAGGAAGCGCTAAATGATGCAAGGATGTCAAAAATAAATCAAATTTGCCACTGAGTAAGCTATCGAGGGTATAAAGTCCCGTAATTGACGAGGGAGGCTGGAGATTAGGCGGGAAACGGTTGGAGTTGGGAAACCAGCCCAATTGTACCGAGAAAATCAACTGCAACATCATTCCTGCCCAAAACATCGGTAGGGCGTAGGTGATAATTCCAAACAACCTTCCGCTAAGGTCAAAGGATGTTCCGGGACGAGAAGCGGAAAGTGTTCCTACCAAAATTCCCACCAGCAAAGCTACCGCCATACTAAACACAGCTAACTCTACTGTCGCCGGAAAATGTTGTCCAATGATACCCCAGACGGCTTTACCTTGGCTGCTTAAGGATGTACCTAAATCAAATCGCAGCAAATCACCTAAATAGTTTAGGTACTGTATAAATATGGGTCGGTTTAAACCTAGTTGTTCTCGATATTGTTCTTTAACACTTTCTGATGCACGTCCACCTAAAATTGCATCTACGGGATCTCCTGGTGTGGCTCTGAGTAATAAGAATACAATTGTCACGATGGTTAATAATTGCAAGGGCGCAAATAGTAACCGCGAAACTATGTAATATTGTAAGGCTTTGGAGCGAGACATAATATTTTAGTCATTAGTCATTAGTCATTGGTCATTGGTAAGTAGAGACGCGATTAATCGCGTCTGTACAGTCAACAGTCAACAGTCATCAAACTATGCACTATTGACTGTGGACTATAGACTATTAACCTTTGACTATTGACTTATAGACGAGAATTTGCGATGGGTCAAGTTGTACATTGTTGATACCTTTGCGAGCAAATACGTAATCTTTGCTTTGCCACAAAGGAATGTAAGGAATATCGGTTGATAATTGATTTTGAATTTCTGTAAAGATTTTCTGACGGTTGGCGGGATTTTGTTCTTGGCGTTGCTGGTCAATTAATTTGTTGACAGCTTCGTTATAGTAAAAAGAACCTTGTGTTTGGCTACCGCCGTCTTCACAGCCTTTAGCAACTGACCCCTTCTGACAAGCTAAGAATGGCTGTACGTAGTTATCTGGGTCTAAAAAGTCGGGATACCAATCAACTAAAGCGGTGGGATATATGCCTTTAGAAATGTCTTTGTAGAAAGTAGTACCTTCCACTGTACTGATTTCAAACTGAAGTATACCACCAAGATTTTGATCGGCGATCGCTTTTAATGTCTGGGCTGCTAAACTCCGGGGTGCTGAACCTGAAGGATACCAAATTTGCACTTTTGCGGGGTTTGTTTGCGAAAAACCAGCCGCAGTTAGCAATTGTTTAGCTTTATCATAGCCAGCATCACCATACTTTTCTTTAAAAACTGGCTGGGACACATTAAAAGTGCTGGGAATTAAGCTATAAAGTGGTTCAGCTTGACCAAATAAAGCCCTGGTATTTAATATTTGTCTGTCAACAATTGATGCGATCGCTTGTCTAACTTCTAGTTTATCCAACGGTGGCTGATTGCGGTTCAATGCCATGAATGTCACTACACTACCTTGAGATGTGATCGATTGCCAATCCCCTTTTTTAGCACCTTGTTCTAAACTTTGAATTTGGTCTGGTTGTAAAGACTGATAAGCTACATCTACCGCACCAGTACTAAAGGAGTTGAATAAATTCACTGGGCTAGTTTGAATTTGCACATTCACGCCTTGATTTTTGGGTTTTTCTCCCCAATATTTATCAAAAACATCAAAGCGTATAGAATCTGTCCCATACTGTGCTAATTTGTAAGGCCCAGTCCCGACAAAGGTATCTGGTTTAAATTTACCCGCACCAATTTCATAAGCTGTGGGAGAAACTGCACAAATTCCTGAGAATGCTAACAGTGAAGGAAACGCTGCAAAAGGTTTTTTTAGTTGTATTGTTAACTCATAATCACCTGTGGCTTTCACGGAAGCGACAGTATCAGCGAGTAAGAAAGCGGGTTTACCTTTATTTTCGATAAAACGCCGGATACTAAATTCCATCGCTTTGGCGTTAAAAGGCGTACCATCATGAAAAACCACTCCCTGGCGTACAGGTATGGTGTAGGTTAAACCATCTGGGCTGACCTTTGGTAATGTTGTCGCCAGTTGCGGTTTAATTTCCGTGCTACCTGGTTCATAAGTATAGAGGCGATCGCTCATGTTAAACAACAAGCTCAGAGATGGTATTTCATAAGCATCAGCCGGATCTAGAGTTCTTGGCTTACCCGTCGTCCCTACTGTAATTCTTCCATCCCCTGCGGTTGCATTAGTAGCGCCCGATGTTGGTGTAGTTGTTTGTTGACGAGGAGTGCAACTGATAACCAAAACTAAACAAAGACAGAACATAGAGACAAATTTTGTTATCCGTCTCCCAGACAAAGCAAACCAATTCATAGCGTCCCAATTTTTGCAGTTAGCGGTCAGACATTATACTATATAAATTAGCTTCTATATTTTATTTCTCCAAATTAATTTAGGCGATCGCTCTGTTAGTTTCAGGACTTACGCAACTGGCACTTGGGGTAGGGTGCGTCAGATATGGAAAATCCTTGAATCTGTACGAAATTATTGGGGCTGACGCAGCCTACAGTTAGTTTGATTATCACACCTGCGTAAGTCCTAAGTTTTATTTATAAATGTTAATTCAGTAAATAAGTATAAAGTAGCCCCACAATAATTATGAGAACTGAAACTAGTTAAATTGTAATAATTCAACATTATTTAATAGATGACTGTGATATGTAGTAAATAAGCAACAATTTTTATTGACTCATCATTTAATTTATTGAGTAAAATTGTTAAAAATACTTGTTTATCAGGGCAGATATTGCGTAAATTATTCTATTGTTTCCAGTAGTTGTAGTTAACTACTGCTTAACCAATTAAAACTTGCCAAAAAGGAACTCAAACCGTGAAATATTTCTTTCTCACTGAAGGATGGACTATTGGTAGAGTATGGGCATCTGAGGGGTTATGGCAAATCACAGCATGGCGAAGGCAACCTGATATTCAACGCCTAAATATTTCTTTGGTAGAAAACAACGAATTAATGTGGCTTTATCGCATTGAAGATGCCGTTATTACCGTAGAAGTCAAGCCAACCCCATCAGCTATAGTTAGCCAAGCTATTGGTCAAGTAGTGCTAAAACGCCTCATGACAGCAGAACAAGTAATTGAACGCCTAGAGACAGCCGAGGCTAAGTGTCAGTTACAAAACATCCAATCAGTCCTACTTTAGCTCAAACATAGTTTTAAGTAGAAAATCTGGTAATAAGCAGAAAGTAAATACAACATCATTTTCAGGCGAAGCTTGAAAAGCTGTCCCGCCTGAGAACATATTTAATCTGCGATTTTTATTGGCTATGACCTGACTATTAGCATCAGCAACTTTCTCAAGAAGAATGAGCAGTGACTTTTAATATTAAAATGAGAAAAACTCTACTCTTCTTTTCGGAGCTACATAAATGTCATCCACTGCTATTAGCAAAGTAGTTAAAATGATGGAATCTCTATCTGTAGAGATTCAGGAGCAAATTGCAGAACATCTTCAAGAGTACATTAGTGATTTACAAGATGAAGCACAGTGGGAAAAATCGTTTCAAAAAACACAAGCCAAACTTGTTGCTGCTGCCCGCCATGCTAGACAAGAAATTGCTCAAGGTAAATCTGTTCCAATGGATTATGAGCAACTATGAAATCAGCTACCTTGCCGTCATTCTGGGCAGGTTATCGGCAGTTAAATCATGAAGTCAGATTGAATACTCGCAAAGCTTATCGAATGTGGTCACAAAACCCATTCCATCCGTCTTTGCATTTCAAATGTATTAATACTGAGGAAGCAATTTGGTCTGTGAGAGTCAATCGAAGTTATCGAGCGCTTGGTGTGTTAGATGGTGACACAGTAACTTGGTTCTGGATTGGTAGCCATGATGACTATGAGCAATTTTATTCATAAATAGTGCATGGGTATTCATATCATAACTAAACTTACGTATTAAATGTATACTTGATTACAATAATTTTAATAAAGGAAAGGAAATAAAAAATTACATTCTTTTCTTGTCCACAATTGTAAAGATTTTTAAAGTTACACAGAATAACTTCTAACCCCGAATTATGGGAAGATGAACCTTACAGGCGAGGCAATACCTACGGTAAGCTTCGCTAACGCATCGATTGAACCGCTTGCAAACAGTTCCATCAATAGTTACACTTTTTAAAACATTCTCATTTTTACTTGGCGATCGCCACCCTCTAGGGACACAATCCCCAAGCGGTTGAGCTTGCCAAAATGCCCACTGTTCTGAATTAATAAATTTAGACGTGGTAAAGGATTAGACTCTGGCAATAAAAAAGATTTCAGAGAAGTCCGAGGTGAGGCTTCCAACCTTGGAACCTTAAGTAAGAAAATTGTTTTGTAAACATAACTCATCGAGGAGGAGCGTAGTCGATGGGACTACCCTGGTACCGAGTACACACAGTTGTTCTGAATGACCCAGGGCGACTGATTTCTGTACACTTGATGCACACAGCCCTGGTGGCAGGCTGGGCTGGTTCGATGGCACTATACGAACTAGCTATTTATGACCCTAGCGACCCAGTTCTCAACCCGATGTGGCGGCAAGGAATGTTCGTGCTACCCTTCATGGCACGACTAGGCGTTACCCAATCTTGGGGCGGTTGGAGCGTGACTGGTGGCCCAGCAATAGACCCTGGTTTCTGGTCATTTGAAGGCGTTGCTGCTGCTCACATCGTACTTTCTGGTTTATTATTCCTAGCTGCCGTATGGCACTGGGTTTACTGGGATTTGGAACTCTTCAGAGATCCTCGTACTGGTGAACCTGCACTCGACTTGCCAAAAATGTTTGGCATTCACCTGTTCTTATCTGGTTTACTTTGCTTCGGCTTCGGTGCTTTCCACCTCACAGGCTTATTCGGCCCTGGAATGTGGATTTCTGACCCCTATGGTATTACTGGAAGCGTCCAGCCAGTAGCACCAGAATGGGGGCCAGACGGGTTTAACCCATTCAACCCAGGCGGTGTAGTAGCTCACCACATTGCTGCGGGTATTGTCGGTATCATTGCTGGTTTATTCCACCTCACCGTTAGACCACCCGAAAGGCTCTACAAAGCCCTGCGGATGGGTAACATTGAAACCGTACTTTCTAGCAGTATTGCCGCAGTATTCTTTGCAGCTTTCGTAGTTGCCGGAACCATGTGGTACGGTAACGCTACCACCCCCATCGAGTTATTCGGCCCCACCCGTTACCAATGGGATCAAGGCTACTTCCGTCAAGAAATTGAGCGCCGCGTGCAATCTAGCGTAGCTCAAGGTGCAAGCCTTTCTGAAGCTTGGTCACAAATTCCCGAAAAACTAGCATTCTACGATTACGTAGGTAACAGCCCCGCTAAAGGCGGTTTGTTCCGTACCGGGCCAATGGTTAAAGGTGATGGTATCGCTCAATCTTGGCAAGGTCACGCCGTATTCACCGATGCTGAAGGACGCGAACTAACAGTACGTCGTCTGCCTAACTTCTTTGAAACCTTCCCGGTAATTTTGACCGATGCTGATGGTGTTGTTCGTGCTGACATCCCCTTCCGTCGGGCAGAATCTAAGTATAGCTTCGAGCAAACTGGTGTAACAGTTAGCTTCTACGGTGGTGATTTGGATGGTAAAACCTTTACAGATCCCGCCGACGTGAAGAAATATGCTCGTAAAGCTCAAGGTGGCGAAATCTTTGAATTTGACCGTGAAACCTTAAACTCTGACGGTGTATTCCGTACATCTCCTAGAGGTTGGTTTACCTTCGGTCACGCTGTATTTGCTCTGTTATTCTTCTTTGGTCACATTTGGCACGGCGCTCGGACAATCTACCGAGACGTATTCGCCGGTGTGGATGCGGATCTAGAAGAACAAGTAGAGTGGGGTCTATTCCAGAAAGTGGGTGACAAATCAACCCGCGTTCGGAAGGAAGCTTAATTCTAGGGACTGGTGGTTCGGCTTCGCGGTAATCGAGCGGAGTCGAGATTCACCAACCGGAACTGGGGACTGGGGATCGGGAAATATTACCCAGTACCTAGTACCCAGTACCCAATACCCAATACCTAAGCAGGAGTTTTTAATATGGAAAGCGTTGCTTACATTCTAATTTTGACCCTAGCCATAGGCGTTCTCTTTTTTGCGATCGCATTCCGCGAACCACCCCGCATTGAGAGAAAAGAGAAGTAAGGTAGTCAATACTAAACTTCTAATTCAAATAAAAGCTGATATCCGTTGTTTTTCTAGAAAAACAACGGATATTGTTTGTTTTATAGTTCCCAGATAGATTACTACATACACTTAATTATGAAAATAAGAGGAAAAAGTTAAAGAAAAAAGGGATGAACAGGTCGCCCACAATTGCAGTCGATTTTTACCTTTCCCCTTTCCCCCTTTCCCCTTTCCCCTTTTCCCAGATTTACAAAATTTTCCATTTATTCTCGTAAATTCAGAACAAAGAACTTACAATGAGAATTTATATAGGGTCACGCTCCCTACCAGAAAAATTTCCTTATAAACTTTTCACAGGTAGATGTGATATAATTATCTATCTGGAAGTTAATATGTGTGAATACTAGCTTTTCTGCGCTAGGATAAAACAAAGATATAAGTGTAAACTACCCACTCAGGCAGTTGCATACACATGGCTAATATGGCATAACCACTACGGAGACTAGAACCAGGAACAAATCAGCATGGTCAATCAGAACTTAACCGCTACAGAAATTGGATTTACTCACGAAGATTTCGCTGCCCTACTTGACAAGTACGACTATCACTTTAGCCCTGGCGACATCGTACCAGGTACAGTTTTTAGTATAGAACCGCGCGGCGCTCTGATTGACATAGGTGCTAAAACAGCAGCATATATACCTATACAAGAAATGTCTATCAACCGGGTTGATGCCCCGGAAGAAGTTTTACAATCAAACGAAACAAGAGAATTTTTCATCCTCACCGATGAAAACGAAGATGGACAGTTAACTCTATCCATCCGCCGTATCGAATATATGCGTGCTTGGGAACGTGTACGCCAACTGCAAGCAGAAGATGCTACAGTGCGTTCTGGCGTGTTTGCTACCAACCGTGGCGGTGCTTTGGTAAGAATTGAAGGACTCCGAGGCTTTATTCCCGGTTCCCACATCAGCACCCGCAAACCCAAAGAAGAATTAGTAGGCGAAGAACTACCTTTAAAATTTTTAGAAGTAGACGAAGAACGCAACCGCCTAGTATTGTCTCATCGTCGCGCATTGGTTGAGCGCAAGATGAACCGCCTAGAAGTAGGCGAAGTAGTTATCGGTACAGTTCGCGGTATCAAGCCATACGGTGCATTCATCGACATCGGCGGTGTTAGCGGCTTGTTGCACATCTCAGAAATTTCTCACGAACATATTGACACACCCCACAGTGTATTCAACGTCAATGATGAAGTGAAAGTCATGATCATTGATTTGGATGCGGAAAGAGGCAGAATTTCCTTATCCACCAAGCAATTAGAACCAGAACCCGGTGACATGATCAAAAACCGTGATTTGGTTTACGATAAAGCTGAGGAAATGGCAGCTAAATACAGAGAACAATTGTTGGCTAAACAACAAGGTATTACTCTACCAGTTGAAGATGCAGAAGATGTAATTGAGGAAGAAATTCCTTCTGCTACTGAAGATGTTGTGGAAGAAGAAATTCCAGCAGCTATTGAAGAGTAAGACAGTTGTAGTTTGACTCATCCAGAATATCAAATTCTTATATAGAAGAGGGACTTTCCCTCTTTTTTTATTTTCAATTTATCTGAGGTGTAATACTGTGGCAACTATTAAGTGTAGAGACGTTACATTTACTAACATTCAAGCAATTTTATTTGACAAAAATGGTACTCTAGAAGACTCAGAAATTTACTTGCGATCGCTCGGACAAAAAGTAGCCAGAATCATCGACGCTCAATTTCCTGGTACTGGTGAACCCCTGTTAATGGCTTATGGCATCAACGGCGATATCCTAGACCCAGCAGGTATAATGGCGGTAGCCAGTCGTCGTGAAACAGAGATAGCTACAGCCGCCTACATCGCCGAAACAGGAAAGGGATGGTTCGACTCACTTAGAACAGCAAGTCAAGCGTTAGATGATGCGGAAAAGTATCTTGGCGTAACTCCAGCACCTTTATTTACAGGCGCATTAGAAATATTACAGTCACTATCAGCAGCAGGAGTTAAACTTGGTATCGTTTCCGCAGCTTCAACCCAAGAAGTGAAAAACTTTGTTACCTATCACCAATTGAGTAATTACATCCAAGCGCAAATAGGCGTAGATGACGGGCCAGGTAAACCAGACCCTATATTATTTTCACAAGCCTGTCAAGCTTTAGGCATAGAACCAAACGCTACATTAATGGTAGGTGATGCTGTGGGTGATATGCAAATGGCTCGTAACGCCAAAGCAGCAGGTTGTATTGGTATTAGTTGGATAAATAAACCCAGTAACGTGTTAGGCGCGGATGTCGTGATTAATAAATTAGATGAAATTCAAATTTTAGAGGTTAGTAATTATATATAGATTTTTTTATCCTAGTGAAATAAATACAAGAATAATTGAACGCAGATGGACGCAGATAAACGCAGATAAATTTGTACCTCAGCAAACTAGGAAACGTTATATATTTGCTAATCTCTAGTCTCTGTTCCCCAATACCCAATTAAAGATTCATCATGGAGAATATCAGATGCTACAAATCAAACATCGATTTCAAAGTTTTGAAGAATACCTATCTTTTGATGATGGTACAGATAAACTCTATGAGTTATTTAATGGAGAGTTAATTGAAATGCCCCCAGAGTCAGGAATTAATATTGAAATAGCCACATTCTTATTAATTCAATTTGCATCTATATTAGGTTATAGAAGAGTGCGAGGGCATGGTTTAGAACTGGAAGTGAGGGGAGAACCGAGAAACCGTTATCCTGACTTAACAATTATTCGAGAAGAACATATTCAGCAGTTAGCAAAGCGTAATACTATTCGCCTATCCATGCTACCGCCTCTACTGGTAATTGAAGTGGTTAGTCCTGGGGAATTGCAAAGAGATAGAGATTTTATCGCCAAGCGATCGCAGTATCAAGATTGTGGTATTCCTGAATATTGGATTATTGACCCTGAAACTAAAACTATCTTAGTCTTAGAACTTATCGATAAGACATATACTGAAGTAGGAAACTTTTCCGGTGAGGATTTAGTGGTATCTCCACAATTTAGCCAACTCGAACTCAAAGTATCACAAATATTTACATCAGAAAATCAAGCTTAATAGTCATTAGTCATTAGTCATTAGTCATTAGTCATTAGTCATTAGTTCGGAGGAACAATTCTTTAATGTTGAATGCGTGAATTGACTTGTTCCCAGTCCATCATTTTATCAAGAAATAACTATGCAAAACACAGAAACAACATTACAACTTCGTCTGTGGACAGTTGAAGAATATCACCGGATGGCTGAGGCTGGTATTTTTGGCGCAGATGAACGGGTAGAACTTTTAGAAGGAAAAATTATTTGGATGATTGCTAAAGGAACAGCGCATAGATCAGCAGTAGGAAGAACAGACTACTTATTCAAAAATAGATTAGGAAAACAAGCTTGGATATCTGTTCAAGACCCTGTAAAGTTAAACGAACGGTCTGAACCAGAACCAGATATTTCTGTTGTGAAAGTTGACCCTTTAGACTACGCAGACCACCATCCTACACCATCAGAAGTTTACCTAATTATTGAGGTGGCTGATAGCAGTTTGAAGTTAGATTGTGAGACAAAAGCTCAAGCTTATTCACAAGCTGGGATTAAAGATTACTGGGTATTAGATGTAGTTAATCGTCAATTACACGTTTTTCGAGAACCAACTTCTGAAGGCTATAAAATCAAAGTAGTTTTAGCAGAGGATGGAACTATTACTCCCTTGGAGTTTCCTGATTTGCAAATTGTGGTTTTAGAAATGTTACCACCAGTGATTGGGAATTAATGCGATCGCCTACCTCCACCATAAGTTAAAGCGATCGCTATTTCCTAAAAAACTCCCCTAAGACACAAATCAGCCTCTCTTACTTGTCCAAGGCCCCCAAATTGCCAGAGTAATACCAGGACTTTGAATATTCACAAACAAAGTTCTACCATCTGGGGAAAAACAAGCTCCACAAAATTCGCTATCATTCAAGGCGTTACGGGCAAAATTGTAGAGTTTCCCTTGGGGTGTAACACCTCTTAAAAAATTCTCACCACCTCCATCTTCACAGAGAATCAGGTCGCCATAAGGTGAAACAACTATATTATCCGGCATATCTAGTTCTTCTCTAGATGTAGACTCGACAAACAATTCAACGGTTTCATCAGCCGGAATGTAGCGCCAAACTTGACCACCACCACGACCCCTATCATTACCACCACTCAAATCAGGGCCGCCACTGGTAGCAACGAAGTAAAACTCACTCTTCCCATTCTTCTCGGTGTACCAAATACCCTCTCCACGCACAAAACTAGCCGCGCCTTTGTTACGACCTTCTACTCGCACAGTATCCGTCGCTGGGTTGGGTTCGTCAATTGTCACCCAATCTACAGAAAACTTCTCGCCTACATTGAATTTTAACGAGTTACTTCTAGCATTTGAAGTGTCAACCCCAGGTCTGCTAGTTATCCTTAAAGCTTGCAGAACTCCACCTTCTTGTAACTTACCTGGTGTTTTTGGCACAAAACGATAGAAAAGACTATTTCCGGTATCTTCAGTTTCATAGACAATCCCAGTTTTAGGATCTACCGCCACAGCTTCATGATTAAACCTACCCATAGCAACCAGAGGTATAGGTTCTACAGGAGAAGTAGCACTCGCTGGAACTTCAAAGTTAAACCCATGTCGCTTTTGCAGTCCATTTTCTCCATTTGGTACACTGACATTTTCTTCACAACTAATCCACGAACCCCAAGGAGTCGGCCCACCTGCACAGTTGCGAATGGTTCCACTTAAAGAAACGAAGTGTTTGATCAGCTGACGATTAGCACCAACAACTAAAGTTGTCGTACCACCATTAGCAATAGAATCATAGGGTCTTGGGCCTTGTGTCCTTGAACCAGTCGAACCAGTACCAAGTTCGTGATTACGCACTAAAATCACTGTATTTCTGGGGCCAGGGAAAGCCGCCATACCATCATGAGCGCCAGGTACTTTTGTACCATCGTTCATGAGTTCGCCAGTGCGAGAAAAAGTTACATACTGAAATCCAGCAGGTAAATCTAACAAGCCGTTGGGATCTTTTACAAGTGGCCCGTAACCTCCACCAAATACAGCCTGGCCATTAGCCTTTCTCGCAATTAGACCTTCTAAAGGAGAAGCTAGTAAAGTACCAGCAGTACTTGCACCTGCTAATGTAAAAAATTTACGTCTGGATAATTTCATAAGGATATCTGGTTATATAAAATGCTTTCTCACTGAGAAATTAATTTAAGTAAGTTAAGTTTTGGTAATGCCTTATTTAAGGAATAATATTTATTAAAAAACACATTATCGAAAGTATAGATTAAAAAAAATCAGATAGTACAGTGATACAAGTATTGGTTAAACAAAGTTTAAGACGGATTTAAGTAATATAAATAAAGCATTTTATTATTAAATATATTGTTTCTGTATAATCACTGGAAAAATATGTAAACCTAAAATATTAAATTAAATATGATGGTAGAATCACCGTAAGTAGTTGTATGTATTATTAATACAATTCAAACTACTGACATTCTCAATTTTCATCAGCTAATCATGCGACTATCAAGAATCAAAGGGTTTAGTGCAGACTATGCCCGATTTTCATGTGTTTACTTAATCACATGAATCTAATTGCTATTGTTCACCTTATTTCTTCAGGTATAGCCAGCGTTTTAGCAGCGCAAATTCAAAAGATATAGTCAAATACAAAACCAAACCTATTGCTGTAATCAAAAACATGAAAAGCATTTTGAATCAAATTCAAGCTACAGTAGCTGTTGCTGCCCTAACCTCAATAGCCACTTTCACCAATCTTCCTCAAGCTAATGCAGCAGCTTTTAAACTTTCTTGGACAGGCAACCAAGGTTATTCAGCTAAAGGTCAGTTTAGTTATGATGATGCTATTAGCGGAAATATTGTCACCAAGGATCAGCTAAATAGTTTTGCTATTTCCTTCTTCAATCCTCAAGGAGTTTTATTGCAGGAGTTTAATTACAGTTTTCCCAATTCGAGTAGTAGTTTTAATTTCAATTTTGATAGGTCTGAGAAAAAGGTACTGCAAACAGGTAACTTTGACACACCTAACGGTTTTGATTTAGGCAGTGATTTTAATACAGATGTGCAAGGATTATTCTTCTATACTTTTGGTGATTCCAGCCAAGGAATACCAGCAGGTACAATCTTTTTAAAAGATGATAATTCACCAGAAGTATCACCAGCCCTTTGCCAAAGCGAACCTACAAATCCAAGTTGTCGGTTGGATTTTGGTGGTAGCTTGACAGCAACTCTCATTCCTGAACCTGGAACAATTATGGGACTATTAGCCGTGGGTTTCTTGGGTAAATGCCGCAAAAAAAAGCCAGCATCTGTCTAGACAGTGAACTTGTATAGTCAACGCTAGCCTGATTAGAACTTTAAGTGACCACTATTCTAGCTTTGGCACTTCCAAATAACTAGATAAACAAGGAGCAACTACCAGAGTGTTTCCTTATGTAGTTAATTTGCTGTATTAAAGCCTGCTTTGACAGGCTTTTTTGCATAATATGTGGGTATTAATTGTTTTTTTGATAGTCCAACCACTGCACAACCCGATTCCAAGCCCACCAAACATCAGGGTCTTGAGCTTGGTTCTGCCCCTGTTTACTATTTAAATAGCCCATGTGACCACCGTAAGGAGTTAGCAGCAAATCTATATTAGGATTGCTGCTACAAGCCGCTTGTAAATCAGAAACGAGGTCTGGATGAAATAGGGGGTCATCCGCAGCGTAAATAATTAAACTAGATTTTGATATCTGTGGTAACAGTTGTAGAGGACTGCTTGCTGCATAATAAGCTTCTACAGATGGGAAACCAAGGCGCTGAATCACCAGTTCATTGTCAAAATCCCAGATAGTGTTTAGTCGGTTAATCACGTCTGGATCTAAAGTGCCTGGATGGTTTTCATGTATTCGCCATGCTAGTATTTTGAGGTTTTTGGCAATTGTCTGCTCTAAGTACCTGCCAATTGGGTGACGAACTAGATAATTAAGCGATCGCTCTGCATCTAAATTTGGGCAAATTACCGCCCCTCCACCAATATCGCTATATTTTAACCCAAAATATTCCTGGTCTTTAGTTAAATCTGCCGCAGCTTTCAGCCCCCACAAGGCCAGTTGCCCTCCCAAAGAAAACCCTGTAAACCAAAATTTGCCTGGACACCCCATAGCAGATGCACCAGCCGCAATTCTGACAAAATCTTCACCTTCAAACAAACCATCCGAAGTCAGCGTTGGAGATAATTCAGCCGTTTTACCGTGTGCGCGCCAATCAAATAAAACTACGGCAAATCCTTTAGCGTAGGCTTTACGTCCCAACAATCTTAAAAACCATTCATTTTCTAGGTCGCCTGTAATACCATAAGTCCCTACAATCGTACTGTGAGCATTTTTAGGTATGGCAATTAAACAAAAAATTGGTACATCTTGACCACCCATTAATACAGTTTTGTGATAAAGAGGTTCTGGATCAGCAATTGTCTTTTGCCAATTATGTCTCCCCCATAAAGTAGTGTAAACAGTTGTAACAAAACCATTTCTCAAAAACACAGGCGGATTGTAGGGTGGGAAACATATCATGCTGAAAATTTTATGTAATTTAGTTTTGTTTTCTTAATCCTAGTAGTTTTAAGGTTTATGTTAGATTTAAAATCTTTCTTATAATCAAGACAGAAATCTTTGTATCTACCAAAGGTTCTTATTTATCCTTAATAAGTAGTAATAATTTTTTAAGAATGCCAAGGATTCTTGTGATAGACGATGACCCAGCGATTTCAGAACTCGTTGCTGTCAACCTAGAAATGGCTGGCTACGATGTCAGCCAAGCTGAAGACGGTATCAAAGGACAAGCCCTAGCTCTCCAGCTACAACCCGACTTGATCATGCTTGACCTGATGCTGCCTAGAGTAGATGGATTTACCGTTTGTCAACGCCTGCGTCGGGATGAGCGCACAGCTGAGATTCCCGTTTTGATGTTGACGGCTTTGAGCCAAACTCAAGATAAGGTAGAAGGCTTCAACGCGGGTGCAGATGACTATCTTACCAAACCGTTTGAAGTAGAGGAAATGCTAGCGCGGGTACGCGCTTTGTTGCGACGCACTGACCGCATTCCTCAAGCAGCTAAACACAGCGAGATTTTGAACTACGGCCCTCTCACCTTAGTTCCCGAAAGGTTTGAGGCTATATGGTTCGGTCAAACCGTGAAGCTAACTCACCTAGAATTTGAATTGCTGCACTGTTTGTTACAGCGTCACGGACAGACAGTTTCCCCTAGCGAAATTCTGCGAGAAGTTTGGGGTTACGACCCAGATGATGATATAGAAACCATTCGAGTACATATCCGTCACTTAAGAACTAAGCTAGAGCCAGACCCCCGTCACCCGCGCTATATCAAAACGGTATATGGTGCTGGATATTGCTTGGAATTACCCAGTGTTCCACAATCAGGTGAGGGAGCTACCACATCAGTTGTTGAATGAAATCTTGCTGGCTAAAGTATTTACTCTCAGTTCTTGATTTCATTAATCCGTAAGCTCAGGTGTCACACTGAGGGAAATGCAGTTGGCAAGGTAGTGTAGTATCAGGGGAGATTGCTCTTCGATAAGCCGCTTTCTATGCGTCTACAGTCCCCTAAGCTACGTATCCTCAAGAATGACACTTACATCGCTACGAATCAACATCAAAATTAATTAGTGGTTGAGGGCAAGAGTTTTGATAGTTTGTAGTAAGCACTTTATTGCCGTGATTTTCAGGACTAAAGTCCTTACTACAAACAAATTTTCCCCTCATAATTAATGCACTCAACCACCGGAAAATGGCACTCCCTTTTGGCATTTTGGGAGTGCCATTAACATATTAGGTATTGGGGGAAAGGGGAAAGGGGAAAGACCACTTACTCTGCTTTCTCCC
Source organism: Leptolyngbyaceae cyanobacterium (assembly GCA_036704005.1). Lineage (GTDB taxonomy): Bacteria > Cyanobacteriota > Cyanobacteriia > Cyanobacteriales > Nostocaceae > Trichormus. The sequence continues at coordinate 27,001 of DATNQO010000053.1, forward strand.
AGTCCCCAGTCCCTAGTCCCTGATTTAAGGCGCTAACGCATTACCACGGATGAGACTACCAATTGTCTTGGCGGTAATTTTCAACTGGGTGATGGGGTTAGCGGGGACGACTGTTTTATACAAATAGCTGTCGAAGGTGAGCTTTTGTACATCCAAATCAGCGCACATCTCTACAAATGCTTCGCGGGTAGCATCGGAACGATAGAAGACTGTTTGGAGGATGTCGAGGACTTTGTAGGTGAGTCCGTATTTTTTATCCCAGCGTTTGAGATAAAGCTTGAGTTCGTTTTCTGTGGGAATGCGGCTACCATTTTGCGAAACTTCGACAATGGTTTCTGCACACATCCGCCCAGATTTAGCAGCAAAGTAAATCCCTTCGCCGGAAGACTTGGTAACGTAGCCAGCTGCATCGCCAACTAGGGCAATACGACCAACCACACGACGAGGACGGGGATGTTCAGGAATTGGGTGTGCTTCTACTTTGATAATTTTACCGCCTGCGAGTTTTTCGCTGGCACGGGCGCGGATACCAGCTTGTAGCTGTTTGATGCTGGCTTTGTTGACGTGCATTGTGCCAGTACCGACGGCTACGTGGTCATATTTGGGGAATACCCAGGCATAAAAGTCTGTGGAAACGTCATTGCCAACGTACATTTCGGCAAGTTCGTTGTAATATGCCATTTTGTCTTGGGGTAAACGGATACGCTCTTGGAAGGCGATCGCATAATTATAATCCCCAGCATCCATCTCTTTGGCAATGCGGGAATTAGCCCCATCCGCCCCAATAATCAAATCTACTTTTAAAGTTTTGGTGACACCTTGTGCGCCGCCTTCACTATGGTCAACATAATGAATGGTGTACGGGTCAGTGTTGTTTCCAGGTATATCAACTTTATGAACGGTGGCATTAATTAAATTTGCCCCTAATTTTGCCGCCCGGTTCCGCAAGAAGCCATCTAAAACTTCCCGGCGGCACATTCCTATATATTCTTCTTCTTTTATCAGATTGATATCAACTTCGCGGTTGGAAGGTGAAATCATCTTCATCTTCCGTACTTGGCGATCGATAATTTCTGGCGGTAGATCAAACTCACCCACCATACATAAGGGAATTGCCCCCCCACAGGGCTTAGCATTATCTAGTTTGCGCTCAAACAGATAGGTCTCAATCCCAGCTTTGGCTAGAGTTTCAGCAGCAGAGGAACCAGCTGGGCCTGACCCAACAACAGCAACCCGTAGTGTCAAAGGTCTTCTCCCAATCTTCACATTTACCGAAAGCATCCTACCACGGTCTTTTGGCTGATTTCGCGCTCTACCTCCCGGTTTTGTCAGAAATGCAATATTCCTTAATATTTCGATACAAATTTGGTATTAGTCATTTAGTCATTAGTTATTAGTCCATAGTCAATAGTCTATGGTAATTGGTAATTGGTAATTGGTAATTGGTCATTAGTCCAGAGTTTTTTCCTCATCTCTCCCCTACTCCTTCATTGCCCCAGTCCCCAGTCCCTAGCCCCTACCCTACGGTAGTTGCAGTAATAAAATATTTTGGCAAGTGATAGGTCGAACTAGGTTTATGTATGATATAAATAAAACACGGTAATCCTAGCAGTACGCCGTAGATAGATTTGCAGAGGTATAGCGGCAGTGGGCATAGTAGTTGAGAACGTATCCAAGCAATTTGGCAGCTTTAAAGCTGTTGATCAGGTGGACTTAGAAATCCAGAGTGGGAAACTGGTAGCCCTGTTGGGGCCTTCTGGCTCTGGAAAGTCTACCTTGCTACGCTTAATTGCAGGTTTAGAAACGCCAGATAGTGGCAGAATCATTCTGACAGGCAAGGATGCTACAAACCAAAGCGTTCAGGAACGGAATATTGGGTTTGTGTTTCAGCACTATGCCCTATTCAAGCATTTAACAGTCCGGCAAAACATTGCTTTTGGGTTAGAGATTCGCAAGGCTCCGGCGAATAGAATTAAAGGGCGAGTTGAACAGTTATTAGAATTGGTGCAATTGAGTGGGTTAGGCGATCGCTATCCTTCACAACTTTCCGGTGGTCAAAGACAGAGGGTAGCTTTAGCCAGGGCGCTAGCAGTAGAACCAACTGTACTGCTTCTAGATGAACCTTTTGGCGCGTTGGATGCCAAAGTCCGTAAAGACTTGAGGGCATGGTTACGCCGCCTCCATGATGAAGTTCATGTTACCACAGTTTTCGTGACTCACGACCAAGAAGAAGCAATGGAAGTGTCTGATGAAGTCGTGGTGATGAATCAAGGGCGTGTAGAACAGGTAGGTACACCCGCCCAAATTTATGACAACCCGGCTACCTCTTTTGTGATGAGTTTTATTGGCCCAGTCAATGTTTTACCGAGTAGTTCGAGAATATTCCAAAGCAGCCAGTTAGAAATAGAACATCCAAATGTATTTTTACGTCCCCAAGATGTGCTAATTGAGAAATTTGCTAACGGTGCAACTGCACCCGCTACAGTGAGCAGATTGATACATTTGGGTTGGGAAATCAAAGTAGAATTAACCTTAGACGATGGACAAGTCGTCAATGCTCATTTAACACGCGATCGCTACGACGAGCTACAGTTAGAACCACAACAAAAGGTATATGTCAAACCCAAGGATGCAAAATCCTTCCCTCTTTACTATTCCATTTAACTGAAGTTTGGCAGAAATTTATACCTATTTTTACTAGAAATATCTGATGAAAGGGTGAGGTAAAATACTTTACCCTTTTTTTCACACATGAAAAAATAATTATCAAATCCTCATAGCAAGAGGCTTCTTCGCCTGTTGCCTGTAACCTGTCCCCTGTTCCCTGCTATATAGCCAAGTTAACTTAATCGCGAGAAATTACCTCGTTTGTTAGAGTGTCAAGCGATCGCTTATAGCTTATAAAGAAAATAGTTAATAAATTTTTGATTTTAATGATTGATATTTAATGTCAATCAAATTAGAAAAAGACTTACTTTTTTTGCAAGGGAGCATGAGATATGGATATGCAAGTCCTGAGAGAGCGTGCGGGTCTCAGCCGTGCAGAAGTTGCCTTCAGGCTTGCCATAAGTGAAACTAGCGTCCGCAATTGGGAAGCAGGGCGTACTGAGCCAACAATGACACCAAAAAAATATTTAGATGCTATACGTTTGTTCAAATGTACACCTGAAGAACTAGCCGCCGCCAGCGAAAAGTCCATTAATCAGCGTCATAAACGTAAGCCTGGAAGACCCAGACGTTTTCCCGAAAATCAGGTAGTTCAAGTCACTGATACTCCGGTTTGTAGTTAAATCAGTTATCAGTTATCAGTTATCAGGCTGATGGTGGGGGATGAAGAAGTCGCTACTAACGCCTTGCTCCAATTGCTGTGGTATTTCATCAACGTATTTAACTGGTCACTGTTCACTGTTCACAGGTCTACTCACCCCAGTAGGAAACAAAGAATAAGGGTGCGTTCGTCTGCTACGTAACACACCCTACTAGCTATCTCTGTGTCTTTGCGGCTCTGTGGTTAATTAATGCAACATTCTCAAGCGTGAGAATCAACTTCTAAGTATGAAATTAATTTTCTAGCTTTCGGAAGTTTCTTGAGAGAACTTCTTATGGATAGTTTTTCTTTGTTCTCCACTAGCTGCCGTGATGAGATAATCTAGTAAGTCTCCTGAGAAGGGAACACGCAAGTGAAATGTGCCATCAGGCTTGAGAGCGATCGCTTTACCTGCGATGGTTACGGTAGCATCAGGATTTGTAGCTCCGTGGATAATTAACTCAGTATCAGCGATAAACCAGAAATCCTCCTGGGGATCATTGACAACACGAACGGTATCGGAACGGGCTATAGTTACCCAATCCCCTGATGTGGTAACATAACCCAATTCTGTGACATAATCACGATCGCTATGAGGAATTGACAAGTAGCGATCGCGAGTAATTTCATCAATTTCGTACTGCTGTACTAACTGAGGATGTTGGTAACTTAGGTCAAAATTAGTGGCATCATAAAGTCTCAGTGCTAGTTGAGTAATTCCATGCTCTTGGAGTGATTGCTGATGAGCTGGGGAAATATGCCAACTTACATAAGCCCACTTGGAAGCGCGAGGGCTGAAGACAACGCTACTAGCTGCATCTAATCCAGGCAAATACGCCAACATGGGATCTATATAGGGACGGCTGAAGACACGGACGGTAGCTGAACTAGCAATACTCACCCAGTTATCGCCTGTAATGTAGCCCAAGTCGATTATATAATCACGCTCACTTGCCGGAATTTGCACATAGCGATCGCTTGTTCCTGGCTCACATTCATACTGCTGTACCTGCTGGGGTTCCTCGTAACTCAAATCAATATCGGTGACATCACAGAGTCGTAATACTAATTCTGAGATCCCTTGATTGTGCAACTTTTGCTGATCGTGTGGCGAAACGTACCACGAAACATAAGCCCACTCAGGATTTCGGGGTCTGAGGACGATGCTACTTGGTTCTTCCTCATCTTCTAATTCCGCAGTTATTGCTGATGCTGTAGGTAAATTTGCTTGGGGAGGGTTAGCCGTGGCTAACACCTGTGATGTTGCAGTTTCCTCAATGTCATCGTTACCAACCCAAGCTTGCGCTCCTACTCCTGCTAAGACTGCGCCATTTGTTAAATTCCCTAAACTAGATGAAGTGAGATATTCTGTTTCCTCCAATATTCCAGTTTCATGGATTTCGGCTGCATCTGCTACTAAATTAAGTGCATCTTCGGGAATATCAGCAAATGTTGGCAATGAGGCGGTTACTTGTGGCGTTTGCCATTCTTCATCTGCGGTAGTTAGTTGTGTAGTTTTATCAGCCGCTTCCTGCAAAGTCGTCTGTTGTGTGATATTCTCATCTGTTGCATCAGCGAAAATGGTGTCGAAATCTGGCAAATCTGGCAGAGAATCTACTATATCGGTATCTTCGCTAGCTAGGGGTGCTGATTCTGTTTCTTGGGTATTTAAATCTGCTGGCGTTTGGCTTAATTCTTCCACCAATTGCTGATGATTTTCTGCAACAGATGCAGTTTCCTGAATTTGAGGGGCGACATCTGCTGTTTGGTCTTCTACCTGAGTGGAAGCTTTAGGTAGTTCCATCATTTGCGGATAGGAAGTATTGACAACAGCAGCTGGTGCTTCCATATCCCAAGGTGATTGTTCTAGCTCAGGCGGAATTGCTACTTGATAACTACCTGAATTAGTTTCCGACTCTTGAGCAGTAACAGCCGTGCTATTGGGTTGCAGTACAGTTGGGTTGTTTTCCAACTCTTGAGCAGCAACAGCCTTGTTATTTGTGGGTTGCAGTACAGTAGAGTTAGTATTTTGGATGGTAGTAGGATTAGTATTATTACGTATTTCTACTAGTGGCTGAGATGCTTCATTACTAGCAGTTTCCGCCTCACTTGGAGCAGGGTCTGGACTGCTGTTTGATACTGTGTTTGTGGATGGACGCTTGATAAACCACAACAATAAGCCAGCGATCGCACCCACAGGTAACAGTAACCACCACAACAAGGAGCGATCCAATTGAGGTGCTTCTTGCGGGGCTACTACCTGCGGAGTCAGGGTATTATCTGTAGTTCCCGCATCGGGAAATCCAGTTGTGGCTGGTGTAGTTGCTGTTATCGGGGAAGAATTGAACTGTGCGGTTCCTGGTGCGGGAGAAGTGGCTGTGAGCAATGCTGGGGTTTCACCTTTGGCGATCGCTAGAGCTTCCGCTACTCTTGCTGTTTCTATCGCCTTTTGTCCTGGTGATGCTAAGGCAAAACCGAGAAATGCGGCTACAGATGGCTTAGGATTTTTTTTGTAAACATATACTAGCGGTTGGGCAAAGGGTTGCGGGTCTTCTGGCGTAGTCTCACTTACCTCAATCACCCGCACGCCAGGCAATTTGGATATCTGATTGGCTCTAGCATAGCTAATCCCGTCCTTCCCTAGTTGTTTAACAACTTCGGCGGTATTGTCCTCACTTACCTGAGTAGCATTAGAGCCTGTGGCAAAATCAGCAGCTTTAAACACCTTATAGCTACTTAGTGTTTGGCGAGTATCGCTACTTTCCGGTCGGTCTATGAAGCGAATTTTCCCGGCTGGCGCTCCTAGTTCCGACCAATCGGTAATGCGTCCCCGGAAAATTCTGGCAAATTGCCTCTCGGTTAAGCTACCTTTGAAGGGGTTTTCTTCGCCCACAATGATGGCAATATTTTCACGGTGCAACCTCACCTGTTCTAAACCCTGGGCTTTTTCTTCTGGAGTCAGTCCACGAGCCAGAGCTGCTACATCAATACTGCCATCTAACACAGCTTTGAGTGCATTTTCAGTACCGTTAGCGGCGAAATCCACTCTAGTACCAGCAAACTGTTGCTCAAAACTCTGTTTCAAGCTTTGATTTACAGCCACCAAACTACTTGAGCCATCAATTCGCAATGTAGTGCCATTTTCCACAGTTTGCGGTAACTCAAAAGCGGGTGTTTCACTCGCCGATTGTGCCAGCATTGGTGCTGACAATAAAATATTTGTTGCGATCGGGGTGGTCGTTAAGGTCAGGAATAATGCCAGATTTGCTATGCCACTGTCTTTTTTTTCTTTTTGCCACATATGCTGATATTCAGGTGGGGAACGGAAGACCGATAAGTTGTAAATTTATCTTGTTATATAGGACAATCCGCGCTAATTATACATCTGGTGTCAATATTTATTAAATCAGTTATCAGTTATCAGTTATCAGTTATCAGTTATCAGTCCTGACAGCGTATGGTCGGGGATAAATCAGCGCCGCCCTAAGTCTTCCACCAATTGCTGTGGTTTTTCACTAACTTATTTAACTACGGGTGGGTTTAGCGGACATATCTGTTTTCCCCATGATTTTCTCAATCAACTCGCCCCTACTTACTGTTGACTGTTAAAACTGATATTTTAATTTGAGATTATCTCAGGACTTACGCATGAAAACTAAAAATCTAGGGTGTAGGGGTATAGGGGTCTAGGGGTGTAAGAGTAGATGAAACAACATCTTATCGTTAGTTTTAGAGTCTTTACTCACTGCTATATTAAAAACCTACACTTGTGAGATAGGAGTATAGGGGTGTAAATCTTTAAAACCCTTACGCCCTTACACCCAGCCTCAACAAACAATCTTGCTGCGTAAGCCCTGATCTGTTCCCACTCCCCAATTCCCAGTTTCTGACTTATGGCATCTACTATTCAATCTCTACCTCAAGAAGTCGTATATCTCATCACCGCAGGCGAGGTAATCGACTCCTTTGCATCTGTGGTACGAGAATTAGTAGAAAATTCCTTAGATGCAGAAGCGACAAGGATTGTAGTTTACCTATGGCCGCAGCAGTGGCGCATCCGTGTGGCAGATAATGGTTGCGGGATGAATTTAGAGGATTTGCAACAAGCCGCCTCAGCCCATAGCACCAGTAAAATTCGCTCTAGTGCAGACTTATGGAAAATTAACAGTCTGGGATTTCGTGGGGAAGCGTTACATAGTTTAACAACTTTAGCCGATTTAGAAATTATCAGTCGCGCCCCCGAAAGTGTGGGCTGGCGTGTGGTTTATGGTGAGGATGGGAAAGCCGTTCAAGTAGAAGCGACAGCGATCGCACCTGGTACAGTAGTCACAGTCTCGAATTTATTTGCCAATTGTGCAGCTCGTCGTCAAGGCTTACCCTCGACAACACAACAAATGAAAGCTGTACAAGCCACAATTCAACAAATCGCCCTATGTCATCCTCAAACCACCTGGCAAGTTTGGCAAAATGACCGCATTTGGTTCACCATCTCCCCCGCCGCCACCGTCGGGCAATTAATACCCCAATTCCTCACTCAAACACGCCCAGGCGACCTACAAGAAGTCAAACTAGAAATACCTTCCCCAGTCAACAGTCAACAGTCAACAGTCAACAGTCAACAGTCAATAGTCAACAGTCAACAGTCAACAGTCAACAGTCAACAGTCAACAGTTTCCCTAGTAGTAGGACTTCCCGACCGTTGCCACCGCCACCGTCCAGACTGGGTACGGGTAGCAATTAACGGTAGAATGGTCAAGTCGCCGGAAATAGAACAGACGATCTTAGCAGCGTTTCACAGAACATTACCACGCGATCGCTATCCCGTTTGTTTTCTCCATCTGACCATTTCCCCCGACCAAATCAACTGGAACCGCAACCCAGCAAAAACAGAAATTTACCTCAACGATTTAGGTTATTGGCAAGAACAAATTACTCAAGCCATTAACCAAGCATTGCGTATTAGTTCCCCCAACATTAAAGAATCTGTGCATACAACCAGAGTTAGTCAATTACTCAAAGCTGCTGAAGAGAAAGGTAATTATAACTTCAGTCCGCAAAACTCAAATGCAGCAGATAACAATCAACACTATTTAAAAGCCGTCGCCCAAGTTAGTAACACTTATATAGTTGCTGAACATCCAGGGGGAATGTGGTTAGTAGAACAGCACATTGCCCATGAGCGAGTGTTATATGAACAATTATCTGATAATTGGCAACTCATAGCCGTGGAACCACCAATTATTCTTTATCAATTATCCCCAGCGCAAGTTTGTCAATTACAACGCATAGGTTTAGATATCGAACCTTTTGGGGAACAACTTTGGGCAGTCCGTAGCCTCCCAGCCATGTTACAGCAACGTGAAGACTGTGCCGAAGCCATTTTAGAACTCAGTTGGGGCGGAGATTTACAAACAGCCCAAGTTGCTGTCGCCTGTCGTAGCGCCATTCGCAACGGTACACCCATGAGTTTACCCCAAATGCAAAAGTTACTCGATGATTGGCAACGCACTCGTAACCCGCGTACTTGCCCACATGGTCGTCCGATTTATTTATCCTTGGATGAGTCTGCTTTGTCCCGCTTTTTCCGCCGTCACTGGGTAATAGGCAAGAGTCACGGTATTTGATGAGGAGGGAAGAGTAGTTCAGTAGGTAGACATGATTAAATATAAAATGAGTTTTTGTTCGTAGTCAGCGATTTATCGCTCTATTGCTGGGTTTGAAAGGACTAAAGTCCTTACTACAAACTTATATTTAATTAAGTGTCTCTACTTAGTGGGGTGCGCTACTTACGAAAAACCCTAGCCATACCAAGATAATGTTCATACTGACGCACCCTACATTTTGGAGATTTTTTTTATCGGTAATTTCCTAAAAATTGCTTGAGATGTGGTTGTTCTAAATTGATGCCTATTTCCTGAGCTTTTTGTACGATTTGCTCATACGTCAATCCTTGATTTATAGCCTCAGCAATCAAAGCAATACCGCCAGCCCTAGCTCCACCTGCACAATGAACTAAAATTGGCTTAGGTAAATTATCAATTTCTTGAACAGCTTTTTGGGTTAGTTCTGGATTCGCTTCTGAAGGCTTGACTGGAATATTGGCATATTCTAATCCGGCTGCTTCTACTTGCTGTTGTTCATCAGTTAAAAAACCTGCTTCATCAGGGAAGCGTAAATTTAATACTGATTTAAAACCTTCGTTTGCAGCTTGTTGTAATTCTTCTGGTGATACTTGTCCGGCTATGCTCAGATTATCACTGACTTTTTTGATATTTGCCATAAGACTAATTCGTAATTCAATGAATGAGAAAGTTGACTGTTGAAATTTAATCAACAATCAACTTTGCTAAAGACTAACTATATTTTAGATTGCTGCTATAAATTACTAAACAGCAACAGGGGTAGCGAATCTAGCATATTTCTCAATATAGAACTCTTTTGGATGTGCGATCGCCTTCACAGAATCCAGTTCTTTGAGTGCGTGCTTCCATTGGCGCAGGCGGGTAAATTCCGCAGGGATGCCAAAACCGCGATACTGTTTCAGCGCCGGCCAGCGTTCAAACCAAGGGTAGAAAGTAAAATCAACTAAACTGACAGATTCACCAAACCAGTAGGGGCCATTCAAAGAAAGTTTACCGAAAGCTTCATTTTCGATAAATTCTAGATGTTTGTATAGTTCGTTTTTAGCTTCCTCTTGTTTTTGACTATCTGGATTTCGCAACAAATTAGAAAAGGCTGGAACTAGTCTAGTGTTAGCAAAATCAATCCAAATACGAGCTTGCGCCCTATCAATAGGATTTTTTGGTAACAATGGAGGATGAGGAAACACCTCATCTAGATACTCGTTAATAATTGCTGACTCCCAGACTCTTTTATCCCCATGTACAAGTGCAGGCACTTTTCCATAAGGAGAAATATCAGTGAAATTGGCAGGCTTATTCTGTAAATCAATCTCATTCAGTTCAAAGTCAATACCCTTCTCTTGCAAAACAAGCCTTGTCCGATGAGCATAAGGACAAGTAACTGCACTGTAAATTTTAATTTCAGCCATGTTGAAGTTCCTTTGTGAATAGGACTTTTTGTGCGGCATTGGGAAATTGTTTAAGGCAAATCCCAAATCTTAAATTGTTAGTGTCAGGTATGTAGGAAAATAACACTCTGAACATTTCAGACACTAACGAAACTGAGTTGAAAGTGGGGATTAGGGAGTGGGTAAAACCACTTTCATGATTAGTTGTGAAACTTGTTTCATATTGATTTAGGTAATTGGTAATTGTTTATAGCGTTTCCTAATCTGCTGAAGTACAAATTTATCTGCGTTCATCTGCGTTCATCTGCGTTTAATTATTCTTGCCCGTACCTCACTAGGGTAAGAAAGCTATATTGATAATGGGTAATAACTTCTCTTCAGTTATTAGTTACCTCTTACCAATTACCAAGTTTGTTAAGTGACTACTCAAAACTCATCACTATTAAGGTGCAGGATTTGGTGATTGCAAATGTACTGCATCTATTTCTTCTAAAATTTCTTTACTGAGAACTACATTTACACTATTTATGTTCTCTTTGAGTTGTTCTAAGGTTGTCGCACCGATAATTGTACTGGTGACAAACCAACGACTCCGCACAAATGCGATCGCTAGTTGTGCAGGGCTGATATTATGGCGTTTAGCAATGTCTACATAGGCTGCAACCGCCTCACTCACCTTTGGTTTAAGGTAACGTTGACCAAAGTTTTGAAATAGACTAACTCTAGCCTTCTCTGGTTTGCCATGCAAATATTTACCAGTCAAGAAACCAAAACCCAAAGGACTATAAGCCAGTAAACCAATATTTTCGTAATAAACTGCTTCTGCTAAAGCACCGTCAAATACTCGATTGAGTAAATTATAAGCGTTCTGAATCGAGATAACTTTGGGTAAGCCTAACTGTTTAGCAGCATTACTAAACTGAGTTACTCCCCAAGGTGTTTCATTGCTTAAACCAATGTAGCGAACTTTACCCGCTTTAATGATATCAGCAAAAGCTTCTAGTTGTTCTACTATGGGTACAGATGGTTTTACCTGGGTGGGATCAAATACTGTCGCGCCAAAACGGGGAACGTAGCGATCGGGCCAATGTATTTGATATAGGTCAATGTAGTCAGTTTGCAACCTTCTGAGGCTGTCGTCTACCGCTTGTTTAATATTGGCATGGTCAATTGCTTTTGCTCCACCACGTACCCATTCAAAGCCTCTACCGGGGCCAGCAATTTTTGTGGCAATAATTAATTTATCTCGTTGTTGATGCTTGAGCCATTCGCCAATATATGCTTCTGTTTTGCCATAGGTTTCCGCACTAGTAGGCACAGGATACATTTCCGCCGCATCAATAAAATTAATTCCTTGAGCGACTGCATAATCTAGCTGTTGATGAGCTTCTTCAATAGTATTTTGCTTACCATAAGTCATGGTTCCCAAGCAAATATCTGAAACCTTTAAATCACTCTCACCAAGTTGGTTGTATATCATAATCTTTGGTTGGTTATTCAGTTTAATACAAGGAAATTTTGACTTGAATTGGCTCATTTGTGAAGTAACAATTCAAAAAAATTAAGCTGATTTACAGAAAATGAGTCATATATTGCTCAAGATAATTACTTTCCCTTTGAGCGAAGTCATTAAAATTAGTATTCATCCAAACATTAAGCTACAAAGTATTTATTACAAGAGGATTTTATGACTAGCAATAAACCAAGTTGTATGTACAACAAACTCCTTACAACTATATAATACTATAAATCTATCGAATAACCGTAGTTAGTTGTTGTTCATTATTGCATAAATCAAAGGGACTGGGAACTGAGGGTTAGGAAATTTAGAGTAGCTAATTTTATTGACCAATACCCAATCCCCAGTACCCAATCTCCAATACCCACTCCCCTCATCCCATGCCTAAAGTATTAATTCTTGATGCCGATCGCCAGCCTTTATACCCAGTTCGCATTAGTCACGCTAGGATTTTGTTGTCACAGGGTAAAGCGGCTGTATTTCAACGCTATCCATTTACAATCATTCTCAAAGAAACTTTTTCGCAGCCGAGTCTAGAAAAGCTGGGAATCAAAACCACATATATAAAAGAGGAAAATAAAGAAAATGTCCGTATTTAGTAGACCCCAACCCCCCATATTTAACAGCATCGAAGAAGAACGCCTGCACCGCCAACAACGCCTAGCAGCAGCATTCCGCCTGTTTGGACGGTTTGGTTTTAGTGAAGGAATTGCAGGTCATATTACAGCCCGCGACCCCGAATTTACAGACCATTTTTGGGTAAACCCTTTAGGAAAATATTTTGGGCATATCCGAGTTTCTGACTTGGTATTAGTAAATCGGGAGGGTGATGTAGTTAAAGGCGAGGCATCGATAAATCAAGCCGCTTTTGCTATCCACTCGCAAATTCATGAAGCTAGACCGGATATAGTTGCGGCTGCTCACGCGCATTCAATTTATGGTAAAGCTTGGTCTAGCTTGGGTCGTCTGCTTGACCCCCTGACGCAAGATGCTTGCGCTTTTTATGAAGACCATGCCTTGTTTGATGATTATACAGGTGTGGTATTAGATACTTCTGAAGGTAAGCGACTGGCAGAAACTTTAGGTAATAACAAAGCAATTATTTTGCGTAATCATGGCATTCTTACCGTGGGGCAAACAGTAGATGAAGCCGCTTTTTGGTACATTACCCTAGAACGCACTTGCCAAGCTCAACTATTAGCAGAAGCGGCTGGTAAACCAAAACCTATTAGCCACGAAACCGCTAGATTAACTCATGGTCAAGTAGGCGCACCTAAAGCCGGTTGGTTTAGTTTTCAGCCGCTTTACGATAGGATTGTGCGCGAAGAGCCTGATTTGTTTGATTAGGGATTGGGGATTGGGGATTGGGGAGATGAGGGAGATGAGGGGGTCTCACAGATGTAGGTTTTTAATATAGCAGTGAGTAAGGACTGTAAAACTAACGAGAAAATCATTGTTTTATCCACAAGCCAGTTCGCTCAAGTTACTCAGCACTCCCCACTCAGCACTCAGCACTCTTAAAAGTTGCTGTAAATATATACTCCGGTAACTCTATAGGTTTATAGTATTTATAAAGTTTAGAGAAATCATTCTGATGCTTGACCTGATTTTTCGCCGCTTGATGGCGAGGTGGAGATCATTCATAAATTTTGGTTTTCCCTGGAAAAACCTGTTACCTCTTCGCTTAGCTTCTCCCCTACCAATCACTGGGGCTTTTCTGACTGGTGTTTGTTTAAGCTTGTTATTTGCTGCTTGCTCATCGACACCGACGACTAATTCACTTAGTCCTAGTGCAACAGACGTTAGTAATTCTGCGCCTACCGCCGCTAAAGTATTACGCTTTGGCTATCAGAAATCTAATGTTTTATTGAAAACAAAAGGTGTATTAGAAAAGCGGTTATCACCGGAGGGTGTATCTGTTCAATGGATTGAATTTCCGGCTGGGCCGCAATTACTAGAAGCGATGAATGTCGGGAGCATTGATGTGGGACACGTAGGCGAATCACCACCAATCTTTGCTCAAGCCGCAGGTGCATCATTAACATATATTGCTGGAATTGCGGCTAGTCCTGCGGGTTCGGCAATTCTTGTACCGCAAAATTCTCCAATTAAACAACTGTCAGACCTCAAGGGAAAAAAAGTTGCTTTTCAAAAAGGCTCTAGCGCTCATTTATTATTAGTCCAGGCTCTACAAAAAGCGGGATTACAATATACTGATATTGAACCGAAATATTTGCCGCCTGCTGATGCTCGTGCTGCATTTGTCAAAGGTAGCGTTGATGCTTGGGTAATTTGGGATCCCTTCTATGCAGCAGCACAAGAAGCAACAAAAGCTCGTGTCCTTATCGATGGGACAGGAATTAACAAACAGGGGGGTTATTATTTAGCTAGCCGTAAGTTTGTTACCGAGAATCCCCAAATCATCAAAGCTACTTTAGAAGAAATTCAAAAGTTAGAGTCATGGTCTAAAAACCACCGAGAGGAAGTAGCACAAACTCTATCACCTGTGTTAGGCATTGATATTGAAACGATGAGGAAGGCAACTAATAGGCGCACTTTTGGCATTGTGCCAATTGATGATAATCTGATAAATTTACAGCAATCAGTTGCAGACACATATTATCAGTTAAAGCTGATTCCTAAGCAGGTAAATGTTAGAGAAGCGATGCTCACAAAAGAACAATACGCTGCTTTTTCCCCATCAGTGAATTAACTAGGACTTACGCAAGTGTCATAATCAAACTAATTGTAAGGTGCGTCAGCCCCAATAATTTCGTACAAATTTAAGGATTTTCCACATCTGACGCACCCTACCCCATGTGCCAGTTGCGTAAGTCCTGTTAACAATACTCTGTGTCTCCGTGTCTTTGTGGTTGATAAATCCCCCCCACAAAGACACAAGAAAATCTAAAAGTTATTTTTCTATCTGGAACAATTTATGAGCAACCCAACAGAATTATTGAAATCCCGCTATGGTGAAATTCCTTTTAATCCTGAAATTGTCTGGAATGAGTCTCTGACTACATTATTAAATCACCGTTCCGTGCGCTCTTATTTATCTGATCCTTTACCATCAGGAACGCTAGAAACTTTAGTTGCAGCTGCTCAATCTGCGGCAACTTCTTCTAATCTGCAAACATGGAGTGTGGTGGCTGTCGAAGATCCCCAGCGTAAGGAAGAATTATCTCTGTTGGCGGGAAATCAGGCACATATTCGGCAAGTACCTTTATTTTTGGTGTGGTTGGCAGATTTGGCGCGGCTGAGTTACGTTGCAGAGAGTCGGGGAATTTCCCACGATGGGTTGGAATATTTAGAAATGTTTGTGATGGCGACGGTTGACGCTACTTTGGCGGCGCAAAATGCGGCTGTGGCGGCTGAGTCTTTGGGTTTGGGAACTGTGTATATAGGTGGTATTCGCAACCATCCCGCAGAAGTGGCTCAGATTCTCAATTTACCGCCTTCTGTGTATGCTGTGTTTGGGTTGTGTGTGGGTTATCCTAATCCCGAAGTAGCCGCAGCTGTGAAGCCGAGATTACCCCAGGCGGCGGTGTTGCATCGGGAAACTTATAAATTGGCGGAACAAGAAGAAGCGATCGCTCACTACAACGACATCATCAAAGAGTTCTATACTGAACAAAAGATGAATATCCCTGGTGATTGGTCAGAACATTCTTCTAAGCGCATTGCCAAGGTAGAATCATTGAATGGACGCGATCGCTTGCGTGAAGTATTGCATAGTCTTGGTTTCCAGTTGCGTTAGGGGTGATGCTTCAGGTAGATGGTGGGTTGGATGCTGAGGGGTTTTAGAAAAAATAACTCTGTGTCTCCGTGTCTTTATGGTTCAAAAATTAAACCACGGAGACACAGAGCCACAGAGAAGGGGGATTTCAACAAGAACTATTTTTTCTTGCTGGTATTCTTATGGCTTTGCTTTCCGGCTTGGGAATGTTGTTCTTTTGTCCCGCCTTGAGTGTGTTCTTCTTCACCGCTATTTTCTATTTCTTCGGTGTCTTCGTTCTCTTGTTTTTTGCGTCCACCACCATGAGAATGTTTACCACCCTCACGACCGATTTCAGCCATATGTTCTCTATCTTGGCTAACGGTTTCGCCACCTTTGCGTCCGGCTTCACGCGCTTCTTCTGAGGTAAACTCGTGAGCAGTACCCTTGGCGTGTGCGGCTTGTCCACCTTTGCTGGCGATTTCGCGTTGCTTATCTTCATCCATAGAAGCGAAGCCACGTTTACTTGTATCTGACATAATCTTGCTCCTTATTTCTAAGCAGATTTGTTGACTTCTCAGCCAGTAAAAATCTTGTTTTAATTCGTTCTCAATTTAGCTAAGGAATTTAGTTAGGTTCATGACCCATTGGTGGGAAAGATTTTCACTGAGCCTGAACTTTTGACGTATAACCGAAGTTATTAATTGAGAGGTTAGTGGTTAGTGGTTAGTGGTTAGAGGTTAGAGGTTAGAGGTTAGTGGTTAGTGGTTAGTGGTTAGTGGTTAGTGGTTAGTGGTTAGTGGTTAGTGGTTAGTGTTATTGAGTAGAGAGATGAAGCGTGCTAATATTTGCAGTTATGAGTTTTATTGGATCAATTTATTAAGCTTAGGGTAGAGGTAGTTTCTAGATTTTTTTGATTGATGCCTTTGTCAATTAGAGTCTTTTAGGGGATGAAACAGCCCTGGTTTGGAGAGGGGTTTTCCAGATATAGCAGTAGCCACATAGGTTAGGACATTGATAAATCGTAAAATCTTTATCTACAGGCGCTTTTAAACCTGTCACCTTTCCCCTGTCACCTGTCCCCTGCTATACTGTGAAAACTCAGGTTCCCTATCCCCTCTCAAATACTCGAACTTAAACCCAAGCGGAAAGTAAACCCAGGACTATAAATTCGATTAACTCGCTCATATTGTTCACCTAGTAAGTTTTCTAAGTAAACTGTCAAGCCTAAAGTCCGAGTTAAGGGAATACGACCGCTTAAATCTAGATTCACATAAGATGAGACGAAATCTGTAGTTGTTTCACCAGGTCGGGTAAAAAAGGCTCTACGCGCACCGCTATTGTAGGTAACATATAGGTTTGCCTGCCATCCTGAGTTTTGATAACCTATACCTGTTTGCAATACAGAATAAGGAATCATACCCAACTGTAAACCTCTTTCTGCACCTGTTTTAATTTGGGCATCTGTATAAGTGTAGTTGAGAAAAGTTGACCAATTATTAGCAAAATTTAATCGCAAGGCTGCTTCTAAACCATTGGTATCTACTAAACCAATATTTGCCCATCTTCCGCCTACAACTCCTAGACGATTACTCAAACTACTACCAAAATAAGTAAACTGTCCTGCTAAATTCTCCGCTAACTTAATATCTATCCCCGCAGTCCAAGAGGAACCTGTTTCTGGTTCTAAATTGGGGTTTGGTTCCCAACCATGAACTGTGTCATAAAAATATAATTGATCTAACCCAGGATTACGTTGTCCTCCCGCCCAACTACCACGCACAGCAACTAATGGGCTGACAGCGTAACGTAAACCTACACTAGGGTTAAGATAATTGCCAAACTGAGTGTCAAAACTTTGTCTTAATCCTAAATCTAAGCGGAAACTATTAGTAATATCCCATGAATTAACAGCAAATAAAGCTGTATTTAATACATCTCTATTTTCAGCTTCGTTAAAAGCGATTCTATTAGGACTAGAGCTTAAAGCATTACCGTTTAAGTTAGTATTTTTTAAATCTAATCCCCATCGTAAATTGTTGTTGGCGGCAATTTTCCAATCATGATCAATTCTAGCTGTGAATTGTTGTGTATCTAAATCACCTGTACGATAAAATTCTCTACCATTAAAAACTGTGGGGCCGTAGGTGTTGAAATAATTCCGGTTATAGCCTAATGTAGTTGTCAGGTTAGATGTATCGCCATTACCAAGGCGCGTTTTCCAAGATAAACCAATATTTAAACCATCATGGTCTAGGCGGTCTCTTTGTAGCGGAAAACCAAAATAAACTAAACCTCTACGGCTGCTAAGTGCGGTAATATCTAAATTTATTGAGTTTCTTTGATTTAAATCTATGCCAATATTGCCAAAGTAAGTGCTAGTTGCTGTATCTGCATTTGATAAGAAGCCTTGAGAATCCCGGTTAGCTGCACCTACAGGCACACGATAACGGTTATCTATAAAGAATCTTTCAAAGCTAAAGTTATACCTAGCTGCACCAAGTGAACCGCTAAAACTAAACTGTTGATTATTTAAATTTAAGGAGCCAAATTCTAAACTACTGGATAATTTAGGTTGACCAAAACCTTCTTTAGTGATGATATTAACTACTCCACCAAAGGCTGAGGAACCATATAAAGCAGAGGTGACACCGCTAGATAATTCAACTCGTTCAATGGATTCTACAGGGATGCTATTGAGGTCAGTTGTACCATGATATGTGTTGACATCGTTGTTAATTGGTCTACCATTGATGAGGAATACGGATTGATTGATTGAGGCTCCCCGATAATAAGTACCTGTGTGAATATCTGCACCATGACCTACATCATTAACGGCAAAACCGGGCATTCTTTTTAAGACATCTGCGACGCTGCTAGCACCTTGTTTTTTAATTTCTTCTTGATCTATGACGTAGGTAGGTGTAGATTCTGGTGTTATGTCTGGTTCGGCGATCGCCTCTATAGTAATATCTACATCATCATTAGTATTTTCTGCATTTGCTGGCTGTACGTTTGGTTGATTTTCTGGATTTGACCCGCTTGGCGTAGCTTGAGTTAATAATGCAGCACTAGTTATGGGTAACTGAATTTCACTTAAATACGGAATATTTGCATTATCACTTTTTTGAGTAATTTCCGTATCACTACCCAAGGCAGGCAATGCTAAAAAGAAACTCGGAAACGCAGCAGACAGGCAAAATAAGCTCTTTTTCACTTGCTCACACACACAGTAGTAACAATTACCAAGTGTTACTGTTACTATATTTGTGATAATTGTGTCAAAAGACACGCTGTCATACTTCGCGGCGATCGCACTTAAGAGAAAGGGGAAAGGCATAAGTCTTTGCCCTTCCTTGATCATTTCTAATGACTAATGACTAATGACTAATGACTAATGACTAATTAAAGTCTTCGTTCCAAAATTGCTTTGATGTTGGGGATAGCAGCAGCAATAGCTGTGAAGTCTGGAGTCGTTTTTTGCCAGCTTTCTCGTTCCTCTAGTCGTTCCGCCCAAGCCAACAAACGCGGATAATCATCCAAGGAGAATCCAAACAGAGTTAAAGAAGGAATTAATGTACCTGCAACTACTTCGGCTAGTGTAAAGTTGTCGCCTGCAAAATAAGTTTGCTCTCCTAAAAGAGTTTCATAAAACTGTAAAATTTTTGTTACAGTTTCCTGGGCTGATTCTAGCTTTTTGGGATCAGTGTCTAGTTCCACTAATGGTCTAGTTAAGATCACAGTAGCAGGCTGAAGCTCGGTAACTGTGATCATTTCTACCATGCGAACGGTAGCGATCGCCGCCGCTTCGCTAGGAATTAGCGATGGATGAGGATACTTTGCTTCTAGATAATCTAAAATCGCTAACGATTCCACCACACGTAAGCCATCATCTACTATCGCAGGTACGCGCTGGAGGGGATTAATAGCAGTGAATTGGTCTTGAAATTGATCCCCATCAAGATTCAATAACAATGGTTTAAAAGGAATTTGTTTTTCTAGTAGGGCTACCCAAACTCGACGGGCGTTAATAGAGATGGGATTGTAGTAAAACTCTAGCATCGCAACCTTAAGTTACAAACTACGCTCTTAACTATAAGGCTCATAGTCTACTCTAAATCTTTAGCAAGTTAAAATTTTAGCTACTTTATCTCATATCACTTGTAACACTTATAATACAACATTTTTCATTAGATAAAGAGGTACATTAATCTAGGCTCTAGTCCCCAGTCTCTAACCTCTCTGTTTGGTAATCAATAAAAGCTTATGTCCACTACTCTTCTCACACTGAACCTAGTTGAAGGTTCCGTATCTTTCAGTTTTTCCCCCCAAGCGGCGCGGGAATTAAAGGCGGCGATTGACCAATTAATGGAACGCCTAAAGGCTGTTAGTGCTAAACCAGCTTCAGGTGCTAAGGTAACTCCCCAACCACCCTTAGAATATCGTTACACAGGCGAGGTTTTTTTAGAAATTTTCTGTAATCCCAATATTTGGCCTACCCCTTTTGCAGCCAAGGTATTACTTACCGTCCGTGATGTCAGCATTCGCTTAACCACAGAAGCTGAACTTACAAGAGTTATTGAAGATATTAATCAGTATTTAGAACAGGTGGGATAAATTACTCACGCCTACTGAAGATTGACTCAGCACTCACCACTGATAAAAATTACCGGAGCAGTTTTCCATGTTAAACTGCCCCGGTTTGAAAATCTGGATAAATTAATCAAGTTAATAGAGGTAATCTACACAAAAGCTTTTCTTAGGCACTCGTTAAATTGCAAAACTTGTAGAAAATGGAAAATAGGGGATTCTGGATCGGGATGGAGTTATTGAAACCAGAGATGATCTCTCCGACAGGGAAGTGATCCATTACTGTCAAATCTAGTTATGGAGGCGTAAACTCCCAATCCAAAATCACAATTATTGAGGAATTTTGAATTAGTCGTTGTCCCATTGTTCTCGACCGATGAGGTCGCCAATGCGATCGCGTAATAAGAAGTCACATTTTTCTAACTCACACTCTACACAAACCCACTCTCTAGCAGGAATATATTGGCAGAGTGTATAGATAGGCTGTTGTCTGCTAACCATTCCTTTTTCTACTAGTCGGCGTGCTTCGTCCTGAATTACGTCCAAAGAGTAGTAATTGATAGAGGACACCGTATTCACACTCATGATTTTTACTCGCAAATTTACAATTAACGTTCTGTTCGCACTCAATTATGGCAACAAATATGACCAGGATTGGTCTAGGGCCTAATTTTTTGTATTTTACTATACGGAACTAATTTCATTTTGACGCTAGACACCCTGAAAATATTTAAAGAAATGTTAAAAATGTCAAAATTTCCTGACATTAGTTACCAAAGCTGCACACAACAAGATATCGAAGTTGCTAAATTAATTGCTTCAGTTGATGATTCATCGGGTTCCACAAGATAAAGAACTTCGGCTACATCTACCTTGAGAGAGGAATCTTTAAAAGAAAAGAGTTCATTAAGTTAGATGACAGAGACCGGAAATTATGGAAATAAAAGCATTTCTATAACCATTAAATTCAGCAAACCCAACAGTCATAAAGCAAAACTGCGGTATAAACTGTTGCCAGAATAAAGCTAAAGTACACTAGGAAGACGAAAAATATGCCATAAGTTAATAATTTCTTAAAGCGACCTGTAATTTATTAGCGATGGATGTTATCTGAACTAGTTGATTCTTTGAGAGGGATATCTGTACAAAGGTTTAAATCACATCCCTCTAGGGTAACAGTAGCCAGATAGAGACATATCCAGCTTACGGCGTAACTCAAAAGCTGCAATTGTTACAATTGCTACTCAAGTCATAATTCCATAACATATATTTACTTAAAGTTAATTTAAGGAATTATCAACTTACGTTTAACATTAAAATTTGTTTCTCAGTGAACTTATCAAGACCAGAAATAGCAAGGTGGTCAAATCGTAACATCACTGACAACACAAGTCTTAGGGGTTCTCACCCCTGATTTTACAGTTATCAGTTATCAGTTATCAGTTATCAAGTCTCAACAGACAACCTTGGGACGTAAGTCCTGAAAGTGCTGAATTGCATATTCAATACCCACAAATTTAAACAGACGCAATTGAGTCACGTCTGTTAAACTTTGACTGATTATTCAGTGCTGGCTAAAAAGACTAATCCCTAGCCTCTAAAATCACTCGTCATCTTCTAACGAGTCATCTGCTGCTGGTACATCGTCAAGCGATCGCTCATTTTCTAATCTGTTTAACAGCGATAATACTTTTGTGCCTCGTTCTATGGAACGGTCTTCAATGAAGATAACTTCTGGAGTGCGACGTAGCCTAACTCTTGCACCTAGTTCGCTGCGAACAAAACCTGTAGCGGATTTCAAACCAGCCATTGTTTCAGCTTTGGCTTCTTCTGTACCATAGATGCTGACGTAGATTTTGGCGTGTTGTAAATCGCCAGAAACATCTACATCTGTAACGCTGACCATGCCTGTACCAACACGATCATCTTTGATACCGTTAATTAGCATTTGGCTAACTTCCCGTTTAATTAATTCAGCAACACGGGAGACGCGGCGATTTGTAGCCATAAAAACTTTCCCTCCTCACAGAGGTTGGACAACAACATAAATTTCAGTCAAAAAGGACAACACCGAGACTTAGCATAAGGGATGTCCTAGCCTAGATTGTACCTAAGCCAAGCATGGCTCGTAAGGTAAAGGTAATGAAAGCCAGCCCGCCTACAAGTAAACCCAGAACGGCAACTAAGGTAACTGGACGTTTCAATAATGGGAATAGGGGTGCAAAAGTGTTGAGGAAAATACCCAATACAATAGAAATTAAATAGCGGGGGTAGCGAAAAACGTTCTCCCAAAATCCGTCAAACATTTTAATTGAGGCTGCCTTGTTATATACTTAATGTTCGTTTTGATTTACTTTATCAACATAATTGTAATCCAACTTGCCCGAAAAATACGCAATTAATATAAAATATGCTTCGTTAGTTAGATTTGCTATATTTAATAGCTTATAGCTTAGTCTGAGTGCAATGGTGAGCCAAATCCCCAAACAAACTTGCCCACGTCCATTTTTAAAGTGGGCTGGGGGTAAAAGTAGGTTGATTCCACAATATCAGCCATATTTACCTAAGAATTATCAAACTTACTATGAGCCGTTCTTAGGTGGTGGGGCTTTATTTTTTCATCTGCGACCACAGAAGGCTATTTTAACTGATATTAATTTTGATCTGATTACGACTTATTGCTGTGTGCGCGATCGCGTTGAGGAATTGATTGCACTCTTACAGGAGCATAAGAGTAAACACAATCGAGATTATTATTATACTGTGCGCGGCAAAACCGTTGATGATGAGTTAGAACAGGCGGCAAGATTTATTTATCTTAATAAAACTTGTTACAACGGTCTTTATCGAGTCAATTCTCAAGGGAAGTTTAACGTTCCTTTAGGGAAATACAAAAAACCTAATATTTGTCAAGAAGATTTACTGAGAGCCGCTTCAGACTTACTTTCTACTTCAGAAATTAAGCAGGCAGATTTTACAGAAGTTCTTAATTCTGCTACTAGTAGTGATGATTTCGTCTTTTTAGATCCGCCATACCATCCTATCAGTGATACAAGTTATTTTACGGGCTATAGTATTTACCGTTTTTCAGAAATTCAACAAATTAAACTAAGGGACACATTTAAAGAATTATCTGAGCGAGGGGTTAAAGTTATGCTATCTAATTCTGACTCCGATTTTATTCGTAGTCTGTATAGTAGTTTCAATATCCACACTATATCAGCAGCACGATCAATTAATTCCAATATTAAGAAACGTGGAAAAATTACTGAGATTTTAGTTACCTCATATTAGAGATTATTATTAGCCCAGATGATAAAACTTGTTAAATCTTGAACCGCTAGCAAATTTTTATTTGGGCCTACTTCCATTTTTAACCACGATATTGCTTGTGGTTTCATTCCTCCACCATCAATTAATACAATCGCTTGTGTAGGATAGCATTTTTCAATATTCAAGTTGAGGTAAGGTAGTTTTTCATCTACTGAACCACTAGTTTGCTGCCATTTACATTCAATAATCAGCCCCGAAGGAAGTGAAGGGACACCCATGATATAAAAATCTACATATATATCACTGCCATATATTCCTGGGCCAATGTATACCTGCTTTGCATATTTTTTTAAGATACTATTTGAGCTTAAAAGGCATCCAAGTCGCTCCTTCTTTCGTAAATCTGCTCCCACTTGAATATATTTGTGACCTTGTAAAGCCCCCTCTACAGCATTTTCTAAAACGTTACCAGAAGTAACTGCTCTTCCGCCCTGAGTCATATTTGTCCTAATTTAAAATCATCCTTAATATTAGGATTCCCTGATGTCAGGAGCAAATAAACAGTAACGAAGTAGAAAATTTGAGTTTTATATTAGGTGAACACATATTTTGGTACTTATGTACCATAATTTTTTACATTGGTAATATTTAGAAAATACTTGATGAACATGAACTCACTCTTAATTTCCATACCCCAAATTAGACATTAATGTAAGTTGGTTTGAAAAACGAAACCCAACATTTACAGAAGATTATTTTTAGTACAAATGCACTAAAAATGGGGAATGTTGCCAGAAAAATAGGAGTTAGAGATAATATACAGTTTGGATAAACATTTATAATTAAGGTATGTGGTTGGCGATCGCCATTCATTATATGCAGAAGGCTCAGACCGTTCCAAAGAATGCCTGATACATAAACATGGGTATGGACGCACAGCAGCACGCCCCTACGGGTAAAAGCCACAATACCAGATAAGCAGCCCTAAGTCGCCAATCTCCAGAAAGAAATCTAAATAATAAATGAACTTTTCTATTAATATTGAATTACTGACTACAGAAATTCAGCATTAACTTAGCTATCCTCTGAGGTTTGACCGTGACTGTGAGCCTGCCTTCCCCGACTAGTCTCTCACAAACAGAGATACAGACTCAATCTAATAGTTCAGCACCGCTTGTGGAACCCAAGCGGGTGACTGGTGGCTTCGCGCTACTTGATAGCCTGCTGCGCCACGGCGTTGAGTATATTTTTGGTTATCCAGGCGGGGCAATTCTGCCCATTTATGATGATCTGTACAAGGTGGAAGCAACTGGCAGTATTAAGCACATCCTAGTGCGGCACGAACAAGGGGCGGCTCATGCTGCCGATGGTTATGCCCGTGCTACTGGGAAAGTAGGAGTATGCTTTGGTACTTCTGGGCCTGGGGCTACTAATTTGGTGACAGGTATCGCTACAGCCTATATGGACTCGATTCCTATGGTAATTGTCACTGGACAAGTACCCCGGAAAATGATCGGTACAGATGCGTTTCAAGAAACCGATATCTACGGCATCACTTTACCCATAGTCAAGCATTCTTATGTGGTACGTGATCCCCAAGACATGGCGCGAATTGTGGCGGAGGCGTTTCACATCGCTAGCACAGGTCGTCCTGGCCCGGTTTTGATTGATGTACCAAAAGATGTGGCTTTTGAAGAATTTGACTATGTACCAGTAGAACCTGGTTCAGTGAAGTTACGCGGCTATCGTCCCACGGTAAAGGGCAACCCCAGACAAGTCAACGCCGCAATTGAGTTAATTCGCGAAAGCCGTCGTCCTTTATTATATGTGGGTGGTGGAGCGATCGCATCTGGCGCTCATGCAGAAATTAAGGAACTGGCTGAGTTATTCAACATTCCTGTTACCACAACCTTAATGGGTATCGGTGCTTTTGACGAACACCATCCCCTATCCTTGGGAATGTTGGGAATGCACGGTACAGCCTACGCTAACTTTGCTGTAAGTGATTGTGATTTGTTGATTTGCGTGGGTGCAAGGTTTGATGACCGCGTAACAGGCAAATTAGATGAGTTCGCCTCTCACGCGAAAGTAATTCACATCGACATCGACCCCGCCGAAGTTGGGAAAAACCGCGTTCCTGAAGTCCCTATCGTTGGTGATGTGCGGAAAGTCTTAATTGACTTGTTGCGTCGCTGTAAGCAAACTGGTACAAAAGCTACACCTAACCAAAACCAAGAATGGCTGAACTTAATTAACCGTTGGCGGGAAGACTATCCCCTAGTCGTTCCCCAACATCCTGACAGCATTCCTCCCCAAGAAGTAATTGTCGAAGTTGGTCGCCAAGCACCCCACGCTTTCTATACTACCGATGTGGGTCAACATCAAATGTGGGCGGCACAATTCCTCAAGAATGGCCCCCGCCGTTGGATTTCTAGCGCCGGTTTAGGGACAATGGGTTTTGGTCTACCTGCGGCCATTGGTGCTAAAGTAGCATTTCCCGATGAGCAAGTAATTTGTATTAGCGGTGATGCTAGTTTCCAAATGTGCTTGCAAGAATTGGGTACAGCAGCACAATATGGTATTAATGTCAAGACCGTAATTTTAAATAACGGCTGGCAAGGGATGGTGCGTCAATGGCAACAAGCCTTCCACGGCGAAAGATACTCTTGTTCCAATATGGAAGTAGGGATGCCAGATATTGAGTTATTGGCAAAAGCTTACGGTATCAAGGGGATTGTAGTTACTGAGCGGGAGCAATTACAAGATGCGATCGCCGAAATGTTAGCCAGCGACTGTCCGGTAATCATGGATGTTCGTGTTACCAAAGATGAAAACTGCTATCCTATGGTAGCTCCTGGTAAGAGTAATGCTCAGATGGTTGGTTTGCCGAAGCCAGCACCAAAGGCTAGCACTGAACCAGTGTATTGCAGTCATTGTGGTACATCAAATGCACCCAATCACAATTTCTGTTCTGAGTGTGGGACTAAATTGTAATTAATTTTCGTTGAGATAATATTTTGAACGCAGGATGTCATCACACCCTGCGTTTTTGCAATTGGAGAAACTTGGTTATTCGATTTAATACTCTGGAACGGATGGGTCTACTTCACGACTCCAAGCGGTAATTCCGCCTTTAACGTTAGTTCCCACAATACCAGATTCCTTGAGGATGGCTAGAGCTTTCGCCGATCGCCCGCCCATTTTACAATGAGCAATTAAGCGGTGGCCGTTGAGTGCTTCTTTAACTTTGGCTACCCCACTACCATTTTCA
Source organism: Leptolyngbyaceae cyanobacterium (assembly GCA_036704005.1). Classification (GTDB taxonomy): domain Bacteria; phylum Cyanobacteriota; class Cyanobacteriia; order Cyanobacteriales; family Nostocaceae; genus Trichormus. Next base: position 53,709 of record DATNQO010000053.1, read on the forward strand.
ATGTCTGGTAAAGGCACTAATATCGAACCAGGAATTTTGGCGATTTCGTATTCGTTGGGGTTACGCACATCTAGCAGCACAAAATCCTTTGCCCCACTGTCCAGCAATTCCTTGAGTTGTGTTACAGTCATTTCTTGGATTTCTTGCTGTTGTTGCGCCTCGGCTGCTTTGGCTTGAGGAATACCACAGAATTGTTCGTAGTCTATCAGCTTTTCAATGACTGGGCGTACCGGGTTAGGGCGCAATTTCAACTCGCGGAATGTCATATCTAGGGCGTTGTACAGCAACAATCTGCCACTGAGGGTATTACCCTTGCCTAAAATTATTTTGACAGTTTCCGTCGCTTGAATCACACCGATAATTCCCGGCAGAATCCCTAATACCCCACCTTCTGCACAGGAAGGAACTAATCCTGGTGGTGGTGGTTCTGGGTACAAGTCGCGGTAGTTCGGCCCGCCTTCGTAATTAAATACCGTTGCTTGTCCTTCAAAGCGGAAAATGGAACCGTAAACGTTGGGCTTGTTCAACAATACACAAGCATCGTTAACTAGATATCTGGTGGGGAAGTTATCTGTACCATCCACCACAATATCGTAATCCTTAACGATATCTAGGGCATTTTCCGAACTCAGGCGAGTTTCGTACAGGTCAACCTGACAATACGGGTTAATCTCGTGGATACGGTTTTTTGCCGATTCAATCTTGGGTTTCCCCACCCAGGATGTCCCGTGAATTACTTGGCGTTGCAAATTGGAAGTATCAACCACATCGAAATCAACAATACCGATGCGTCCAATACCTGCGGCTGCTAAATATAACAGTAGTGGAGAACCTAGTCCCCCAGTACCGATACACAAAACACTAGCAGCCTTGAGGCGTTTTTGTCCTTCCACACCCACTTCCGGCAAAATTAAGTGCCGAGAGTAGCGTTCATAGTCGTCTTTGGTCAACTGGATTTCTTCCAAATTGGGATTCAGCATAGCGGTTTGAATGAGGAAGCGCGGAATATTGATTGTATCGAAAAATTGATAGCTATCTCTAAGCTTAAGTATTTAAATTATCAATTGTTGTTTGGTAATGGGTAATTGGTAATTGGTAATGGGTCATTAGTTATTCTCCCTCATCTCCCGGTTGGTGAGCGTAGCCGAACCACATCTCCCCCCACTCCCCCTACTCCCCACTCCTCACTCTCCCAGCCAAGGAAGCGACTAAAGCCAATAGTTGCGAGGGTTCGATGGGCTTGGCGATGTGGGTTTGAAAGCCGGCGGCTAAGGCTTGGGTATATTCTGCATGACCTGCGTAGGCGGTGAGGGCGGCGGCGGGTATTTTTCCACCCAGTTCTGGACTCAACGCCCTTACCTCGCGCATTAGGGAATAACCGTCTTCTCCTGATAAACCAATATCAGACAGGAGTACGTCGTAGCCGTTGGGATTTGCCGTCAGGATTGAGAGGGCGGCGCTGGCTGAGGCGACTGTTGTCACTTCTACACCATATTCTTCTAAGAATAATTTGAACAACTGGCGGATGTCTGCTTCGTCATCTACGACAAGCACCCGCAAACCTGCTAAAGAAGGAATGTTATCGGTGTCGGTGGATAATTCGATTCTGGTAAAGGTATATGGCTCACTAGGAGGCAGTGTGGATATCTGTCCCTGGATACTTTGTAATGGGAGGCGAATTGTAAAGGTTGCGCCTTGGTTTTCGCCTGGGCTGGTGGCTTCTACTGTCCCACCGTGTAGTTCTATCAAGTGGCGGACAATGGAAAGCCCCAAGCCTAAACCTTGATTTGAGCGGGTTCTGCTGCCATCGGCTTGGCGGAAGCGTTCAAATATATAGGGGAGGAAGTCAGCACTGATACCTTGACCTGTGTCGCTGACTTGAATTTGGGCTTGGTAGGGGGTGTATTCTAGGGTGACATCAATTCTGCCTTGGGCTGGGGTGAATTTGATGGCGTTGGAGAGTAAATTCCAAATCACCTGTTGTAAGCGAATGGCATCACCTACTATCTGTCTATGTGTGGGGTCTAGGTTGGTATGAATTTCGATGTTTTTGGCTTCGGCTGCTAGGCGGACGACGGCGATCGCCGCTTCTATAATCGGTACAAGTTCAATTATTTGGGCATCCATCCGCAGTCTACCGGAACTGATGCGGGAAACGTCCAACAAATCACTGATGAGGGTGGCTTGGGCTTGGGCGCTGCGTTCAATGGCTTCTAAACCCTGATTCACTGTAGCTGCTTCTAATTGGTGGGTTCGCAGTAGGCTTGCCCAACCCAGTACGGAATTGAGGGGGTTCCGCAGTTCGTGGGAGAGGATGGATAAAAATTCATCTTTGGCACGGTTGGCTGTCTCTGCTGCTTCACGGGCTGTTTGTTCTTGTGCCAAAAGTTGCGTCCGTTCGGCTTCTAGTTGCTTCTGCTCGGTAATATCTTCAATTACTAGGAGAATCATTGGTGCGTCGTGAATATGCGACAGTTTACGCGCATTCAGTCGCATGATTTTCCGCCCAAATTGCTCAAATTCATGCTCAACTTCTAGGTTTTGGAATTGGCTTTGATGGGGAAGAATGTCTTCTAGGAGCGATCGCAATTGGGGTATATCCCATTGTCCATTGCCAATCTCATAAATCAGGCGTTGTTCTGTCTCTTCTGCTGACACCTGGAATTTTTCGTAAAAGAATTGGTTTGCGGTAATTACTTTTAACTCTGTATCCAAAACTACTAGTGATTCTCGCACAGTTGCCACAATGGCCTCGGCGTAATCCCTGGCGGCGGTGATTTGCTTGGCGCTGCGTTTGAGGTCGTTGATATCAACTAATACCACCACCGCCCCGTCAATTTTGTTATCTACTGTACGATAGGGGCGGATGCGTAAATCATACCAGTGTCCCTCATGGTCTTGGATTTCCTGCGCTCTAATGTTGAGTGTGTTGATGACTCCGAGAATTTGCTGTTCTAAGTTAGGAAGATTTAAGTTGTGATTAATATCACTAAATGGTCGCCCAATATCCGCAGGAATCAGGTTGAAGATACGCTCGGCTACGGGAGTAAAGCGGCGAATACGTAAATCACCGCCTAACATGAGGATGGGAATATTGATACTGCTGAGGAGGTTTTGTAAATCGTTAGTAACTTGAGATGATTCGAGGTTGCGGCGTTGCAATTCGTCGTTAATCGTGTTTAATTCTTCATTAGTTGCCTGTATTTCCTCTTTGGCTGTTTCTAGCTCTTCATTGGTGCTTTGCAACTCTTCGTTACTAGAAAGAATCTCTTCGTTAGCTGCTCTCAGGTCTTGATTGGTGGCTTGTTGTTCTTCAATAATTGATTGCAAATATTCTTTGGTGGTGGCTAACTCCTGCCTGATTTTGTTAGTTTCCTCCTGGTCATCAGTTTGTTTACCTCTTCTCGTACCAGTAGGACTGTTAGCTACATCTAACATCGACGGTGAGAAAGCCCCCATATCGGTAAACATCACCAAAAAGTAGCTTGTTGTACTATTTTGTGGATTAAATGGGACTACATCAATCCGCACCAGTTTGACTCGCTGATTATCCTTAATTTGAATACCTTCTTTCGTGACCGCGACAGTGCGTTTTTTAGCTTGGTGAATAGCTGTACGTAGTTCTAGCCGTAATTCTTCCCTAGCCATTTTCAGCAAATTAAAGCTGGGTCTACCTGATGGCGGTTGCAGATAGGGACTAGTCTGTCCACGAAATTGCACAATTTCTAATTCATTGTTAATAATTACACCAACCGGAGCGAATCGATCCAATATTATCTCGTCAACCACTTGCTGCATTTCCAAATCATCACAAGTTTCCTCGCTCTTGTGTGGTCGAGAGTTGACAGTTTCGCGGGTATGGTTGTTACTAATTAACTCAATTCCCAGCCGAGCGTGAGCGATTTTGCGCGAATAAATCTTGTACCTTCTGTCCACCAAGGCGAACAATTCGGTAAGCTCACCTACTGTTTCCGAAGTACCTAGCATCAAAAAGCCAGTCGGCTTTAAACCATAATGGAAGATAGGCAGCAGTTTCTTTTGGACAGCCGAACTTAAATAAATCAGGACATTGCGGCAGCTAATTAGGTCAAGGTGGGAAAAGGGAGGGTCAGCGATGAGGTTTTGTTTAGCAAAGACGCACAACTCCCGTACTGGCTTGCTGATTTGGTAGCCACCTTCTACGGGGACAAAAAAGCGTTGCAGGCGATCGCACGACACATCCGTTAATTGGTTATGCTTGTAAACACCTGCTCTGGCTTTTTCAATGGCTACTTCATTAATATCAGTGGCAAAAATCTGGATAGGTCTACTAATTGCTTGATTATGCAAATATTCCAGTAAACAAATAGCAATCGAATAGGCTTCTTCCCCTGTGGAACATCCCGCCACCCACACACGGATAGGAAAATCAGGGTTTTGTTCTTTAATAATGACAGGAAATACTTTAGTTTTTAAGGCTTCAAAAGCTTCGGGATCTCGAAAGAAATTCGTGACATTAATTAGCACATCCCGATACAGGGCTTTTACTTCCTCCCCATGTTCTTGCAGATAGGTCACATAATCCTCTAATCTGTCCAGTTTACATAAAATCATCCGGCGGAGGATGCGCCGCTTGAGGGTGGTTTCCTTATATTGATGAAAATCAACCCCGGTAGCCGCCTTTAACAAATTAAAGATAGTAGAAAGAGCATTCTCTGCTTGGGGTAGAACTTCAGTTTCTTTGCCTGGGGTTGGGCGACTAACGTAGGGATGACGACTGAGTTTGGCTAACTCCTGAGCAATTTCTTGTGGCGTTAATACAAAGTCTACCTGACCAGAAGCGACAGCCATATTGGGCATACTGCTGACTTGTGCTGTTTCCTGAGACTGGGCAAAGGTGATACCACCAGCTTCCTTAATTGCTTCCAGTCCCCTTGCACCATCAGAATCACCCCCAGACAAGACAACGCCAATAGCTTTGCTTGCTTGATCCTCTGCTAAGGAAAAGAAGAACGTGTCAACGGACATCACCTGTCCCCGCAACTTCTGCCGTGGACTCAGTTGCAGTTTACCACCAGCGATCGTCATCATGGCATTGGGCGGAATCACATAAACATGATTTGGTTCCACCTCCATCTCATGCTGGGCTTGCACCACAGGCATTTGCGTTGTATTGGCTAAAATCTCAGCCAACAGACTTTTCTGGTCTGGGCTGAGATGCTGAATCATCACAAATCCCATACCCGTATCATTAGGCAAATGGCTGAGTAACTGTGTAAATGCTTCCAAACCCCCGGCAGAGGCTCCAATCCCGACAATAGGAAATGGCTGATTTTGGTTGCCTTGTTGCTCTCCATCAGGATTATTTGACTGAGATTTTTTCGACCGCCTAGAGTTCATGCCTTATAACCGATTCAAAATCGGGGTGTCGCGTAATTTTTTAATAAATTACAGAGGCTTTGAGCCTATTTCTTTAATCATAAGACATATTTTTAGTTATTAATTTTTTTTATTTTTGAGGAAATTAGTTAATAAAAAATTATCTAAGAAATTATTTGTATAGAGTATATTAAAATTGTTGATTAAGAATATTAATCGCCCGCAGAGGCGCAGAGGCGCAGAGAGTTTGAGAGAGGAAATTTAATTCTTTGTTATTCTCCCCTGCTTCCCTAGCCTCTAGTCCTAACTTCTCACCTCTAGCCTGCTTGTAAAAGTTCTAATAACTGTGCCTCAGTTAATTGGGCAATGCCTAATGCTTGGGCTTTTTCTAATTTAGAACCTGCTTCTTCACCTACAACTAAATAGTCTGTTTTTTTGCTGACTGAATCAGTTACTTTTCCTCCAGCTTTTTGAATCAAAGCTTTAGCCTCATCACGTTTTAAGCCAGGTAAAGTACCCGTGATGACGAAGGTCTTGCCCGCCAATTTGAGATTAGCATTATCAACGTCGGTTATTTCTTGGGTGTTTGCAAATTGTAACCCTGCGGCTTGCAGGCGGTTAATTAAAGTTTGATTAGCATCAATCCTAAACCATTGAAAAACAGACTGGGCAATTTCTGCACCTATGCCATAAATTCCCTCAATTTCTGACTGTTTGGCTGAAGATAATAGCTCTACTGTGCGATATTTTTCCGTTAATAATTGGGCGTTCACGCTACCTACATGACGGATGCCTAAACCATATAATACTCTTGACCAAGGCTGATTTTTTGATTGGGCGATCGCTTCAATCAATTTTTCTGCCGATTTTTTCCCCATCCTTTCCAACGCAAATAATTGCTCGGTTGTCAAGTCGTATAAATCAGCGACAGAATGCACCAAGCCTTTATCTACGAGTTGATGCACCAATTTTTCCCCCACACCCTTGACATCCAAAGCATCACGACTCACCCAATGTTCTATGGAACCCTTAAGAATAGCTTGACAAGAAGCATTCACACAGCGAGTTACAGCTTCCCCCGTTTCCCGCACCACAGGCTGTCCGCACACGGGACAATGACTAGGCATAATAAAAGGTTGGGTATCAGCCGGACGCAGTTCCTTAAGTACCCTGACGACTTCGGGAATAATTTCCCCAGCCTTGCGAACAATGACAGTATCACCGATGCGGATGTCTAACTGGGCAATGCGATCGCTATTATGTAAAGTAGCCCTAGATACGGTAGTTCCCGCCAACTGTACCGGACGCATTTCCGCCAAGGGAGTTAACGCTCCCGTCCTTCCCACATTCACCGCAATATTTTCCACACGAGTAGGTGCTTCTTCGGCGGGATACTTCAAAGCCACAGCCCACCGGGGGAACTTTTGGGTAAAACCTAACTGTTCTTGTAGCTTAAAGGAATTGAGTTTTACCACTACCCCATCGGTCATGTAGGGTAAATTTAATCTTTCCGTATCCCAGTATTTATAATAGTCGGCAACATCCGCCAAAGATGGACATAACTTGTGGTTAGGGTTCACCCGAAAACCCAATTTCTGCAATAATTCCAAAGCTTCCCATTGGGTGTTAGCAATACTTGCGTCATCCATACCGGGAATATGCAGCGTATAGGCGAAAAAGTCTAACCGCCGCTTGGCGACAATGCGCGAGTCTAACTGCCTCAGTGTACCAGCCGCCGCATTCCGAGGATTAGCAAATAACTGTTCCCCAGCCTTTTGTCTTTCCTCGTTAATTTGTTTAAATACATCCAGAGGTAAGAAAGCCTCACCCCTAACTTCCACCTTCTCGATTTTTTCGATACCATCAAAATTCAAGCGTAAGGGAATAGAACGAATTGTCCGCACATTTTGAGTGATATCTTCACCCATCACCCCATCGCCCCTAGTCGCACCCCTAACTAAAATACCATCTTGATAAGTGAGTGCGATCGCTGAACCATCAATTTTCAGTTCCGCCACATACTCAGCTTCAGTTTTAGCAACTTGTCGCCGCCAACGCTGATCCCAATTTTGCAACTCCTCCACATTAAACGCATTCTCCAAGCTATACAAAGGGATGTTGTGGCGCACAGAATTAAACTGTGTAGCTGGCCTTTCTCCCACACGCTGCGTCGGACTATCTGGCGTAATTAATTCTGGATACTCAGTTTCCAGTTGTTGCAGTTCCCGATACAATTGGTCATAGACTGCATCCGCCATAATTGGTGCATCCAAGACATAATAAGCATAGCTAGCTTGTTGCAACAACTGACGCAGTTCCTCTGCACGTTTAATTTCTGGCTGAATTTGTACCATTAGACTTTTGCCAAATACCTATTGTATAGAATTGCAAGACGATAATAGCTGTTAGTAGGAAGCTTTTGATCGTCAACAATATCTACCAAAAGATAGAGCGTGGCGGCTTGATATTCAGTCAGCTTAATTTGACAATACCAATATTTGAATTGACTCCAAAGCCACAACTGTGACAAGTCTATGAGCAAAGTTTATTTGATTACCGGAACATCAACAGGATTTGGTCGCGCCCTAGCAGAAGCGGTGTTAGAACGGGGTGACAAGGTTGTATTAACAGCACGAAAACCAGAACAAGTTGCAGGGTTAGCACAAGCAAATCAGGAAAATGCGATCGCAATTCGCCTTGATGTCACAAACGCCGCAGAACGAGAAGCGGCTGTGCAAGCTGCAATTGAACGCTTTGGGCGCATTGATGTTCTGGTCAACAATGCAGGAGTTGGTTCTTTGGGTGCTGTAGAAGGATTTTCATCGGAACAGATCAGAAAACAATTTGAAGTCAATTGCTTCGGTGTCATCGAAATGACACGCGCAGTATTACCTTTGATGCGTCAGCAAAAATCAGGTCATATTGTGAATATTACTTCTGTCGGCGGTTTAGCTTCAATTGGTGGATTCGCGATCTATTGCTCGACGAAATTTGCGATCGAAGGTTTTTCTGAAGGCTTGCGTGATGAAGTCAAACCACTTGGTATCAAAGTGACAATTGTTGAACCTGGGGCTTTTCGCACCAACTTTGCCGGAGATGCCAATATGCAGCCAGAAAAGGAAATTGATGATTACAAACCAGTAATTGATCCGATTAAAGCATATCTTTATGACAACGATGGGAAACAGCCAGGCGACCCCAAAAAAGCCGCACTAGTCATAATTCAAGCTGTTGAATCAGAAAACCCGCCACTGCGGTTAATGCTTGGTTCCGACGCTTACGGTATGTGGGAACAAAAGCGGACAGCAGAACGCCAGGAATTTGCAGAATGGAAAAAATCCGCAATTAACACTGCCTATGAGGACGCAGTAGTTACCCTAATTGGCGGATAATACCAATTTTGGATTGAAAAACAGGGGGTAAATTCAGGTTTAGAGACTTGCGAAAATTAAATTATTCAAATGTAGGAAAAGATAATTATCAAATTTCCTCTCCCCCTGCTCGACGGACACTTTGCTTAAGTTGGGAAACCCGCCCAGCCAAGTGTCCTCCTCTGCTTCGCCTAGCAATTTGATATTGTTTGACTTGGAAATTTCTTAAAAGCGGATAAGTCCAAAGTAAGCAGTTGCCGCAGCAAGGATAATTGTAATCACTCCCAAGGCAATACCTAACCCAAATTCCACAGCCGTTTCTTGATTTAGCTCATCTTTACTTTTATGTTGAGTGGTGGATTCACTATTTTGAGTAGGGGGATTTTCAGTTTTCATAAATCTTCTAGTTGAAACGTATTTATTACTAAGTTCGCTTCAACTCTCAGAAATTACATCTAGCTACTGGTCTACTAAAAAAGGTATATTAAAAGTAAGCAGATTAGCTGCAAGTTTATAACTTTCAACTCTTTTAAACAGAGAAAAATTCTGAATTAATTTTTAGATGTTATGCCACTCCTTGAGAGTAAGAGCGCCATCACAGCTAAAGCAAATTCAATTGTCAGCGACATTGCAAATTCTACATGAGTATTCCTCAAACACAAATGAAAGACTATTTGTTATGCAGTCTCCTCTCGCACTTGCTGGCTTAAGTATTCTCTTAGTTGAGGATGATGAAGATTGCCGCCTTTATTTTTCTACTGTGTTAGAAGCAGATGGAGCTACTGTTGTACCCGTTCCATCAGCAGCAGCAGCCTTAAAAGTATTGCCTCAATTGCAACCCGATGTTTTAATTAGTGATATAGGTATGCCTGGGGAAGATGGCTACACCTTGATTCGTAAAGTCCGATCGCTCACACCAGATCATGGCGGACGAGTTTTAGCGATCGCCTTAACAGCCTTCGGCGATCGCGAGAGTTGCGTTCACGCCTTAGAATCGGGTTTTCAGACTCACGTATCTAAGCCAGTTGATCCAGAAGAACTAGTTGAGATTGTCGCTAATTTGGTTGCTGGTTGTAATTGGTAGTCGAGGCTTGGCTAAATTGTTTCTACTGTCCGCCAAACTTACCCAAAGTCACCCCTAACTGTATAGCAAGCATCCCAACTATCATACTAGCTAACCAATAAATTAAACCGCCTGTAATATTCCCCTGATCTATTTGAGTAAAAGTCTCCAATCCGTAAGTAGAAAAGGTGGTATATGCACCACAGAAACCAGTGGCGATCGCTAACCGAATTTCCGGGGAAAGACTCCTGAACTTTTGCTCGTTCAGCGTGTAGAACAGCGCAATAATAAAACAGCCAGTGACATTAATAAAAAACGTTCCATAGTAGGAAAACTCTTTACCAATCATCGTTTTGGTAAATTCTGTGATATAATAGCGCCCTAAAGCACCCGGAATTGCACCTAAAGCGATCGCCATGACAGTGCGAATAAAAATATTCTGCATTATGGTTTCCCTAAAAATTCAGTTACAGCAAGCAAGTTCCCCTCCTGTAACCTGTAACCTGTCCCCTATGATCAAACAATTAGCTTTGCTAAACAACGACCTAATATAATACCAACCATCGCTAAACTTGCACTACCAGCCCAATAAAAAATCGTGGCTACCCGCTTACCATTCCGCCACAGATTCAAGGTATCGTATCCATAAGTAGAGAAGGTTGTATAAGAACCCAAGAAACCAGTTCTGACTAGCAAATCTATTTCCGGTGGAAATCCTTTAATTCCCTGAAATAAGGTGAAGAAAAAGCCCATGAGTAAACAGCCTGTGAAATTGATAATAAAAGTGCCATAAGGAAAATTTGTTCCCATAGCTGTTTTACATAATTCAGTCAAATAATAGCGACTCAACGCCCCAGGAACTGCACCAATTGCGATCGCAATTACAGGTAACAAAGCAGCATCTTGCACCAATTAACAGACTCCTCAGCTCATCACGCATTCTAAGAGGATGTTTCAAAAGTCTCTAGTGATGTATCAAATACTTTTATACCCCTCCCTAACCCTCACGCCACTTGCTACAACGGGGGAAACCCCCCTCCGGGTTCGGCAGTCAACCCGGCGGCAGAGCCGCACGTGTGGCTGCA
>DATNQO010000054.1:0-6253 GCA_036704005.1 Leptolyngbyaceae cyanobacterium
TAAGTAGAACGGACTAAATAAATCAAGGTTTGTAGTAAGGACTTTAGTCCGGGGAAAAGGACTAAAGTCCTTACTACGAACTCAATCGTGATAACTTTACACTACTTAACATAGTTTAATTTATTTTCGACGGTTTACTTAGTGTTATTTTCGTACTTAATTCATCAACAAGAAAGCGTAGATGGTATGTGAAGCGGAAAATTCCATCTACGTCTTGCAATGGCTTACGGCAAAGCTCGCGCCTACTTAATAGATAGTATTACACAGATTCTAGCAAAATACCTTCTTGATTTTGATGTAAAGCCTTACGTAACCAAGGCGGAGGATTACCTTTAAGAGTTTGCACTAGTCTATTCAAGATATAGGTAATATCTTCTTTCTTTGAACGTGGTTTAATTGGCATTACACCTTTTCTAATTAACTTCGCAGCAGCAGTACCACCAATAGAAGCCACATACACAATTGTACAGTCAGATAAAGCTGCTATTTTTTGAGCTACTTTATCATTACTTTCGCTATCTTTGACTGTCGGTTTTACAGCTTCTTCCTTTTTCGCTTTTTTGCAATCACTCTTACCGTGTTTGCAGCCACTTTCTTGCTTTTCTGTATTTTCAGGAGGCTGAGAAACTTCCTGATTAAAACACAGGGTTTCTAGAAATTCATAACCCCCATCGGAAATTTCGTAAACATCAATTTCCTGCGCCCAGCCAAAGTGAGCATTGACATTTATTCTGTCACTTGTAGCAAATGCTATTTTCATGTTTATTTCCTTTGTTCATCAGTCACAACTAATTTCTGAAGCGTTCCTGCTCTTAATTGGCAATAATCTTTTTGCCTATACATAACAATTGCCGATAACTTGATAGGTAGCTATACTGCATTATCAAGATTTAGCAGATTCAAATCGGCTCTTATTATTTATCTTAAGATCAATTAATTAGTTCTGGTAGCAACTAAAGGAACTTCGCCCTCCATTCCCCCTCGAAATTGGCATATCTTATTCCCTCAATTATTTCCCCATAAGTAATCAAATTTACTTATCGGGTAAGACGAGAAGCCCAAAATGGCTGCTTCTATGGTATTCACCCTGCCAGCCTTAAGTATTTATGCCTTCTTCAACCGCTACTTCATCCAAAGCGCCACGTTCACAGGCGGTAAAGTGTAGTCAGTTATGAGTTGTTTGTTTCCTCCCTCATCTCCCCCGCTCCCCACTCCCCGATCCCCAATCCCCAATTTTAGGCGACAAATTGCACTCCTAACGTGATATTGGTATTACAGCGACTTTATCTCTATATGCCAGTTAACAAACATTATGGGTTGTGTAATCCTGGCCAATGCCTCTGGCGGCTGGGTATGTCATCGCAGAGATAGCAGATAAGCTACAGAAACACTGTAGTAATAATGTTGTCTCGATTGAGATTGAGTCTCGTTTTATTAGCTGTGTTGAGCGTCAAAAACTTTAAGGGGAATCATGTTTAGAAGACTTATTGGCGTTGTTGTGGCTACTGTTTTACTGACCTTTGGGTTGATTGTTGGTAGCGCAACGGCTGTGGAACTGGACGAAGCTACCCGGACAGTACCATTAAATGCTGACGGTGATACCATCACTCTCAGCCTTAAACAAGTAAAAGAAGGCAAACGTTTATTCCAATACGCTTGCGCCCAATGTCACGTCGGCGGTGTTACCAAAACTAACCAGAACGTGGGACTTGAGCCAGAAGCACTGGCATTAGCTACACCCAACCGTAATAATATTGAAGGTTTGGTGGACTATATGAAGAACCCCACCACCTACGACGGTGAGGAGGAAATTTCCGAGTTACACCCCAGCACCAAGAGTGCAGATATTTTCACAGAAATGCGAAATCTCACGGATGATGACCTCAAAGCGATCGCAGGTCATATTCTCCTACAGCCAAAAATTCTTGGCGACAAATGGGGCGGCGGCAAAATCTACTACTAAACCCAGTAATTTAGCATAAGTGCTGAGTACTGAGTACTGGGTGCTGAGAAAATGGAAGTTATTGATTATCTTAATTTCCAGACTACACAGGACTCAGAACACAGTACTCAAGATTTTTCCGAGTTATATAGTTGTAAGCTTGATTATGCTACGTCACTTTTTCGCTCGGTTACTGATTTTACCTATTTGCTTAATGGTCTATTGCAGCAGTAGCTTTAGTGCTAACGCCGCCACGATAGACCCTTATATAGTTAGATACTTACATATCACTGAACCAATCGCTCTGGATGTTGACGAAAAAGGCACAAAGCGTCTATTTTCTCCACAAGAATTATCTCAGGGTAAAAAACTTTTCGAGAGCAACTGTATCAATTGTCATGTTGGTGGCGCGACTTTGCCAGATCCTGAAGTATCCTTATCTCTGGAAAAGCTTCAGGCTGCTAGTCCTAGAAGAGATTTGATTGATAATCTTGTCGCCTTCATGCGTCAACCCATGACCTACTACGGAACCCAAGAAACCTATTGGTGTCGTCAACTATCTCCCAGTTCCATATCACAACAGCAGGCTGAAAGTTTAGCTGCTTTTGTCCTCACAGCCGCACAAAAAGCGCCAGGGTGGGGTACAGACAGTTTTTAAAGCCTCTATCACCAATGCACAAAATCAAGCAAAATTACATTAAGAAAAAATAATATTTACATAATAGTTGTGTACGTTGATTTTTTTTCCCAGAAACTTTTTAGTGTCGGGAACCTAGTGTTTATTAGCGATCGCACAATATTTTTATTCGATTTATAGCTAGCAAAAAAAAAATTTTTCGGATCTACGACATATTGTCATATTTGGTGTTGATTTTATTTAAAATGAAATAAGAAAAATAAAAACTACTGGTTAGGAGAACGCCATGAAATTTTTTGCTACAAGCTGGCGACGCTTTAGTTTAGCTGTATTAACTGTTCTTTTAGTTGTTAGCAGCTTTGCTGTGTTTACACCCTCTGCGGCGGCGGAAACACACACAATAAAACTAGGTAGCGATAAAGGCCTGCTAGTATTTGAACCTGCAAAATTGACAATCAAGCCAGGTGACACAGTTGAATTTGTAAACAACAAAGTTCCTCCCCATAATGTTGTGTTTGATAACGCCCTCAACCCAGCTAAGAGTGCTGATTTAGCTAAGTCTTTATCTCACAAACAGTTGTTAATGAGTCCTGGTCAAAATGTAAGCACCACCTTCCCAGCAGATGCACCCGCAGGTGACTACACCTTCTACTGCGAACCTCACCGTGGCGCAGGTATGGTAGGTAAAATCACCGTTGCAGGCTAGAAACATCTATCTGTCAACCGCTAGAGCTTCCTTGACTGTGTAACCAAAACAGTCAACAGCCAAACCCCATAATTAATCATGGTGACGAGTCCTATCCAGCCAAGAGTGAAAATGCCATGTAGCGAAGTCAGGAAGGGACTTGTCACCGTAAATTTTGGGTAAATTGTCCCCAAATCATCAATCTTAAAAATTAAAGTATATACTCTCCATAGAGTCTTAATTTCCAGAATCGTTTACCTATAGCGGTAGAGATAATTCTGGTGCTTCTGGCATCAGTTCCTAGAGACTGATTGAGAGGAAAATGCTTTGAGAATAATTTTATTAGTATTACTGCTAGCGATCGCTATATTTAAACTCATATTCACTAGTCCCGCCCTAGCCGCCGAAATGCCAACAGGCGCAAAAATTTTTGAGAATAACTGTGCTTCTTGCCACATAGGTGGCGGAAACATCCTCATTGCCGAAAAAACCCTCAAAAAAGAAGCATTGTCAAAGTACCTGGAAAACTATGACACAGACTCAATCCAAGCCATTATCCACCAGGTACAATACGGTAAAAATGCCATGCCAGCCTTCAAAGACAAGTTAAGCAACGAAGAAATTCTCGCAGTCGCTGCTTACGTCTTCCAAAAAGCAGAGCAAGATTGGTCGAACCCTGAGAAGGAGGGGTAGGGGGAGATGGGGGAGATGAGGGAGATACTCATTCTCGGAACTTCCTAGCCCCCAGACCCCAGTCCCCAGTCCCTACTCCCCAGTCCCTTGCCTTTCCTGCTGCTGTTCTCTAGCTTCACGCAACTTTTCTAGAAGTGTTTTACTAGAATCTGTCGTTGAAGATGATTGATTTGTGTTAGCTGTCGGCTCAGATGAAGGTGAAGCTTCAACAGTTGGTATTGATGCAGGCTGATCTTTTCTCAGTGGTAGTTGTGTTGCAGGCTTAGGACTAGCTTCTCTCAGTGGTAGCTGTGTTGCAGGCTTAGGACTAGCTTCTCTCAGTGGTAGCTGTGTTGCGGGCTTAGGACTAGCTTCTCTCAGTGGTAGCTGTGTTGCAGGCTTAGGAGTAGTTTCTCTTATTTGTAATTGTGGTAAAGGTTTTGGAGTACTTACTGGTTGATTACGATTAACTAACGGAGTAGAAGCTGGTTTAGGAAGCACGACATTAGGAGTTGTTTCTTCCGTCGCCGCATTGTTATTGCTGTTGCTTTGGATACGCAGGCTAAATGGATAACGGCTGATTTGCTGATCTCCCTTGGGGGCATTTTTCGTGAAATACTCCCTCGCCTTTGATTGCAACTCAGGAGAAAGAGTCTTGTCTTGGAATTTGATATCTAAAACTTTGCCTTCTGTATCAACTATCAAGAAACCCAGAACTGTACCTTCAATGCCTGGTTTATCTGTAGCAACTGTGCTGCGAATAACCGCCTTTTCTTGGGAATTTGGGTACTCTTGCTGAAGCGCTTTGCGTAGGTCTTCGTATGAGCTGAGCCTAGCAATTAGTCCTTGTTCCGGTCTTTGCTCAGGATTTTCTAAAGGTAATGCAGGTGTCCGCACTGTAGACCCTAGCTGCCCTTTGGGAACACTTTGTCCAGCAAAAGCTAAATCATCGCCAGCTTTAGGCGTTTCAGTGATGGGGGCTATTAGCGGCTGAGTTGGAGCCACTGTAGCTGCGTTATTAGCATCTGTGACTGGTGCTGGAGTTGTATTGCTGGGGAGATTCGGCGGTAAATCATTAGGGAGATTCGCCGCATTTAATTTTGGCAATTCATCTATAGGCAGGGGTCTGGGCGCTTCTGGTATTGCTTGCTGCTGATTAAAACTAGGAGGGGTTGCTGGTGTCAGTTTGTCCCCAGCCACGTTAAAACCATTACCAAATCGGAAATCTCTTCTGGCTATTTGCCGCAGAGGCTGACCTTTCGGTAAAGCCGCTATCCGATAACTACTAGGTGTTGTATAAACTGGTGGCAGTGAAATTCCTGGGGTTACTGGCGGCGGTAAAGGCGGTAAGGCAGTTGACTGAGCGTTCAGGTTAGGTAAATTACTCAGTTGCGGTTGTTGGGGAAATTGTGATTGCAGAGGCAGTTGTCCTTGGAAACCAACTGCATTAGGATTGGGATTGGGATTTTGGCTCTGTGGCAGACGGCTTTGGTCTGCTTGACTTAGTTCTAAAACGCCAACACTTTTCTCTGGTGTTTCATTAGATTTATTAGAATCCACTGGCATCAATGGCACAATCAACGCAATAGCACCGTGGATGCCAAGAGAGGCTATTGCTGCTATCCCAGTTGGCTGGGCTAATATTTCTGGTATATTTTTTAGCAGGGAGACATAAGACATAGCTGTTATCGTTCACTCGGCTCGGTTGCAATTGAATAGCAGAAAAAATTTATCTTGAATGCAATAAATGCGCCCTTTTAAAAATGATAGCTGTCTATGTAGGCACTCAACGGATGATAATTGCCTCTTTTTTAATTTTTTATGTTTGACCTCAGCTATATCGCCTTGCCAAGGAATTGGCACTATCCAAGCTTACACATAAAGTAGTTAGCCACTAGGGCGATCGCATCCCTCTAAATGTATAAATGTGGTATTAAGTTATCTTCGCCGATAGTTCTTTGCTTCTATTAAATAAATAAGCGCCACCCCACGCTTTCCACCAATTGGTGTGGTGTTTCACCAACGTATTGCACTGATAACTGTTCACTGTTAAATTTTTGGCAAGCCGCGATATATTACCACATATAATTTCAAGAAAATGTAGTCTATTTTGCTATTTTCCCAACTATTATTTGCCAATTATTCTTAATCCTGGCAACTTATGGTAGGAGATTTAAGAGGATGTTTCAAAAGTCTCTAGTGATGTATCAAATACTTTTATACCCCTCCCTAACCCTCACGCCACTTGCTACAACGGGGGAAACCCCCCTCCGGGTTCGGCAGTCCACCCGGCGGCAGAGCCGCACGTGTGGCTGCA
>DATNQO010000055.1:0-1930 GCA_036704005.1 Leptolyngbyaceae cyanobacterium
CGGACAAGAGTACCGTTTTTCATGTAGTTGTAGGCATCCTCAAATACTGCCCGAACGACAAAGGCACGTTTATCACCGTCAGCCCCTACTGAAAGGGTTTTCAGGGTTTTAAACAAAACATTGTCAACAAAATCAAGTAAAGTATCCCCAGTCATGCCCTCTGGGTCTGTTGCCCAATTCCGCCAGCGCAAAGCTTCAGGGATGGGGGAGGTGTAATCATCCTCCAAAAGCTCGTATTCAGCCTCACGATCATCAAAAATCTTGAGAAAAATCATCCAGACGAGTTGGCTGATGCGCTGTGCGTCACCATCCACCCCCGCGTCTTTCCGCATGATGTCTTGAATGGTTTTGATTGTGGTGCTGATCGACATATTCTGTTACTGCCTGTGGGGTGCGTCGCGCCAAAAATAGTTAACTTAGTTTGAAACTTTGAGTAGAATACAACCCAAAGCACCCAAAATTAACAACTCAGTAGTAAAAAGATACTACATAGCGAATAAATTATAACTGTGCCGATGTTCTAGGATGCCATATAAATCTGTGATTTTAACTCTTGTAAGGTAGCTAAATATTTTTGCTTATCACCAAACAACTTAATGATTTCCATTGGTGTACCCAATTGGTTGATTGGTTGTACCTTGAGAACACTCATATCCTCAATGTTTTCAATACCCTCATCTGCGTACTTGTCTAAAAGCGCATTCAAAACCGCACGTAGTGGTTCGCTGTATTTGGTGAAGTAATCAGCTTGACGTACTTTCATTGCGCGATCGCGGCGACTTAAGAGCGGCTGGTCATATGCCACATGGCAGATTAAATCAAACGGGTCAAAGTCATGACCTACTTCATCGGCTAACGCCTCTAGTAAAATACCTTGTTCGTTAAGTTCTCGAATAATCGCCTGTTTTTGTTGGGCGGCACTCCAATGTTTAAGAAAATTATCAAAGGAGCTAAATTCTTGACGAACAGTTTTGCGCGTGTAGTCTTTAAGAGATTCGGTGATTAGCTTGCCATCTTTACCGTAATACTGAACCCGTTCACGGATAATAGAAACTTCGACATTTTTGGGTGTGTACTTGATGCGCTTTTGTCCAGAGTCTACAGGTGGGTCAACAATAATCTCATCTTCACCATTACCCGAAACATGGGTTTTATCATCGGGTGGAACTGGTGACTCTCCTGTTTTGGGTTCATAAATTTGTACGGGGTCGCCATCAAACGCTGGATCTCTAAAATTATTGGTCGCTTTTTTAAAATCCATGATGGTGAAGTAATATTTATCAAAATCCTCGTTAATACGTGTTCCCCGCCCAATAATCTGCTTAAATTCGGTCATTGACCCAATGCTACGGTCTAAGACTATCAACTTGCAGGTTTGGGCATCTACACCAGTAGACATTAATTTTGAAGTAGTAACAATTACTGGGTACTGGCTTTCGGGCAAGATAAAATAGTCGAGTTCTGCTTTCCCCTGTTTGTCGTCGCCTGTAATCCGCATGACGTATTTACGGTTCTGAGCCACTAAGTCACTGTTCTCGTTGATTAAAGCCACGCGCATTCTTTCGGCATGATCTATGTCTTCACAAAATACTATCGTTTTATCAAACCGATTGGTTGCCTTGAGAAATTCAGTAATTTTTTTGGCGACTAAAATATCACGATTTTCTAAAACTAGCGTCCTGTTAATATCTTTTTGAGTAAAAACGCGGTCTTCAATTAAGCGATTATATTTATCACGTTCACCTGGTTCAGGTTGCCATCCATCTAAATCTTTATCTATGTCAATCCTGACAACTTTATATGGAGCAAGATAACCATCCTCAATCCCCTGCTTCAATGAGTAAGTGTAAATGGATTTGCCAAAATAATCGGTGTTAGAAACTTCCTTGGTTTCCTTGGGTGTCGCGGTTAACCCGATTTGGGTAGCCGA
>DATNQO010000056.1:0-1887 GCA_036704005.1 Leptolyngbyaceae cyanobacterium
GCATAGCCATTTCTGCTGATTTGTTCGAGTTTTTCTCTTTGTTCTACAGTCAGACGGACTTTATCTCGGCGACCTCTTCCCACTTTCGAGTCCTCACCTTGGCATATCTATTGCACTATTTTAGCTGTGTCAGTCCACTACAGTCAGTTTGATGATGACACTTGCGTAAGTCCTATAATTGACAGAATCCCCTAAAAATTATTTTGGGGGATTCTACAGTAGAAATTTTTCACTTGTTAAATCATCCCACAAATATAGCAGTAGCCACATAGGTTAGGACATTGATGAATCACAAAATCTTTATAGTAAAAAGGTTTTGAACCTATCACCTGTCCCCTATCACCTGTCCCCTACTATATGCTGCCCTAGCGAGACTCTGTGCAAAATTAGAATATGAAAACAATCATTTATTTTCCTGCATACTTCTGACAATTTTAGTCACTAGATTTCTAGGAATAAATCTTACACTTTTTGCCATTAATTTATTGATTAGACCAGGAATAACAATTGTTTTGCCCTCCATTAAACCACGATAACCAATCTGTGCAACAGTTGCTGCATTCATCATTCTTTTTGATTTAAGCAGTTGAGAATCTGCCATACCTGTTCTTTCATGAAAAGCAGATTGTGTTGTACCAGGGCAAAGAACTGTCACAGTCACACCTGTATTCTCTAATTCATTAGCTAGTGCCTCTGAGAAAGATAAAATATACGCCTTAGTAGCAAAATAAACTGCCATCAAAGGCCCTGGCTGAAAAGCAGCAGCTGAAGAAACATTTAAGATTTTACCTTGACCTTGCTGAATCATACTTTTGAGAAATAGTTTAGTTAAATGAGTCGTACAGACTAAATTTACCTGTAACATTTCCAGTTCATCAGTAAGATTAGTTTCATGAAAAAACCCGTATGTACCAAAACCAGCGTTATTCACTAACACATCTACTTGAATATTTTCCTGTTGTAATTCCTGAAAAATTTCTTCAGGTGAACTTATTTTAGATAGGTCTTTGACAATGTATTTAACAGAAATACTGAATTGCTCTTGGAAATATAGTGCAACTCTTTGCAGCTTTGTCTCTATTCGGTCTATTAGTACAAGATTGTAATCGTTTTGTGCAAAAATATACGCTAATTCATACCCAATGCCATTAGCTGCGCCAGTAATAAGAGCAGTCTGTGTTTGCTGATGATTATTTGTTTTATTCATTTTAGCTATTAGGTAAATTGTGTGAGTTAACTAGCAGTCTCGATACTTAATAGTGAGGCTAAAGTTCATCAAGCACAAAATGAATACATTCTATTTAGCTTACGATCTGAACAAACAGGATTCAGTTCCCTAAAATTCTTTTAAAAATTAGACTTTAGAATAATCTAACTAATTAATAATTTCTAAAAGAGTAATTTTTGGGTTAAGACAAATATAATCTAAAAAATTTTATTTCAAAAGAGAAAATAGTCATGAATATAAGCATGACTAAAGTCATGTTGACACAAAACTTGAAACCAAAAGGAAGATTTTTATCCTTATTTCAGAAGAAAATAAATCAATAAAAAGTCCATTTAAAACTTTTTTGATTTTGCATAATGATTATTTGAGGTGGGCCGTCGGTCGGTGCGTCTTGAGAGGAATTGTTGGAGCTGCCATGTCGTCCCCTTCCGGGGAATTAATTAATGGATACCTGATTATAATACCATTTCACCAAAAATCTGCTCCAGATGCAACCTCCCAAGCCTATGCTAAGTCTTAGAGGATGTTTCAAAAGTCTCTAGTGATGTATCAAATACTTTTATACCCCTCCCTAACCCTCACGCCACTTGCTACAACGGGGGAAACCCCCCTCCGGGTTCGGCAGTCCACCCGGCGGCAGAGCCGCACGTGTGGCTGCA
>DATNQO010000057.1:0-25116 GCA_036704005.1 Leptolyngbyaceae cyanobacterium
TAACGGATCTTGTTCTCCGACCAATCGAGAACGCCCTGGAAGGGCGGGGCTTGATACCCATGTTCCGCTCCGCTTCACGGCTTTGGGACAGGGATTGCTCCCCCTGCTCCCTGCCCCCTGCCCCTCCGCCTCTTCGGTCAACAGTCCCCCTTTCCCTTTCCCCTTTCTCCCTTCCCCTTTCCCCATATATCAGCAATTGTTAACTAGAATATCCACAAGTTCTGAGAACCTGATATAAATATACTACGGTTAATTTATCGAGAAAGAGTATTATATATAATGGTAACTTTATACTCAAGCATCGCTACTTCTCACAGTAAAAATACTAAGCAGTATTTTACGCGAAGGGCTTTTCTACCAGAGCAACACAATAGTTTATGGAAGATTGAAGCTGGATTTGTTAGAACTTACACCTATTTAGAAAATGGGACAACTGTTGCTTTGGGACTGTGGGGGCCTGGAGATATTGTTGGGAGGAGTTTGTCAAAATTAGAACCATATCAGATGGAGTGTCTGACAAAAGTAGAAGCGACAGTCTTAGCCATCAATGAATGGAATAACCCTACAGAGACTCTGCTGGCGCACATTCAACAAGCAGAGGAATTAATGGTTATTCGTAGCTACAAAAAAGTAGATACCATGCTAATTAAACTATTAGCATGGTTGTCTAAAAGGTTCGGTTCAGAAGTAGAGAAAGGACGCTTAATAGATATGCGTTTGACTCACGAGGACTTAGCGGAAATGTTAGGTTCCACAAGGGTCACAATTACTCGTATCCTGGGACAATTTGAGCAGGAGGGTTTGATTGATAGACTCTCACTACATCGCATAGTCCTGAAAGAAGAGGACATTTGGTACTATGAGATTTAAATACAGGACTTACGCAACTGGCACATGGGTAGGGTGCGTCAGATGTGGAAAATCCTTAAATGTGTACGAAATTATTGGGGCTGACGCACCCTACAGTTAGTTTGATTATGACAATTGCGTAAGTCCTAAAATAAATTAATAATGCCAACTATCGCCTTCTACGTTCGCCTTACCCTCAATTTTAATATCTAGGGCTTCTAGGTAAGCCAGCCCGCTAGATATTTGTTTGATTGTTCCTTGGAGGGTAAGGTCAAAATATCCTTCTCCACCTGTGTTTTCTCCTAATAAGGCTTGGGTAATGTTAACAACTAAGCCGTACATAGATATGAGTTGGGAAATTACAGGTTCTTTAAGGTAGTTTTTGGGAATATGTATTCGCACACGAATTTGGGTAATTTGATTCTTTTCATGTACTGAAGGCACAAGAGAGAACTTTTGAGGAAAGTTGTGGTTAAATTTATTTAATGCAGTCATTGGTAAATTCAAAGTTTTAAGATAGTAATTGTTTTTTAAACTATTTCAGCCAGATTGGTAGACCAAGTTTTTCTAAATAGGTCAAGCTGGAGTAAATTTGTTTGGTTTTTCCCCATAAATCTAGGTCAAACCAGCCATCATTTTTTTGATTTGGTTGCAGTGTGGCACTGATAATATTCACAGTGAGATGATAACGAGAAACAAGCTGAGAAATAATAGGTTTTTCGTAGTAGTTTTTTAAAATGCACAGTTGCAGGCTTAGTCGTTGGGTTTCTTGTTGAGAAGTCTGTTGAGGGAATTTTTCTTGCCAATGAGTAGATTCTAGAGGTATGTTTTCGTTACTAGCGTTGGGGAAGGGGTGAGAGTTTTGGTTTAATTGGATATGGTTTGCGATCGCAACTTGTACCATCACCCCTAACCCTTGCAAATAAGATAAGCCATTAGTTACTTGTTGGGGTTTTCCCAAAAGATCCAAATCAAACCAGCCTTCACCATCGCTTCCCGATACTAAAGAAGCAGCTTTGATATTCACCGTTAACCCATAACGCGAAACCAAACGGGAAATTACAGGTTGTCTGTGATACAACTGTGGTACAAGAATACGGCTATGGACTGGCGCAGGTTTAACTGACTGTCTAGAGGACATAGCGTTAAATCATTCAAGGTTGGCAATTCACACATCAAGCTATGAAGCAATCTCATTGGATGCAACTGATTAGCCCAGGTTGATTGACATATCATCAGGGTATCTTAATTTCAATTAAAATACGATTATTCTATCGACTTACTGTATTTACTCCTATGTAAAGGAGATTGCCATAAAAAAGCTGAAAAAACAACAGGTAAATTCACGTAAATAATAAATATATGATGAATTTTATACATACACCCACAGATTTAGGGAGTAAAGGGTAGAACATAGCCCAAAGATATCCTTATCCTGTATTGTAAATAGCAGTTCATAGATGACTGTTTTTTAAGTGCAAAAGATGATTTAATAAAACACTTGTAAATACCTTTATAACCACATACAAATGAAAAAAACTTTTACGTATACCACAGCATTATTATCTACTTGCTCTTTACTACTGACCGCTTGTGGCGGTGCAAATAACACCACAACAAATCCAACAAATAACGCTCAAAATAGCACAAATACTACAACAACCGTTGCGACAACGAGTAATACTAACTCTATTCCCATTGGTATTGCAGTAGCGCAAACTAGTAATGTCGCCTTACTGGGACAAGAACAAGTAGCTGGGGCTAAAATTGCCGAAAAGTATTTTAACGATAAAGGTGGAGTTAACGGTACTCCCATAAAGTTAGTTTTTCAAGATACGGCTGGTGATGAAGCCGGAACAATTAACGCTTTTCAAACTCTCATAAATAAAGATAAAGTTGTGGGTATTGTGGGGCCTACTTTATCTCAGCAAGCCTTTAGCGCAAATCCAATTGCTGAAAGGGCGAAAGTACCAGTAGTTGGGCCATCAAATACAGCCAAAGGTATTCCAGAGATTGGTGATTATGTAGCGCGTGTTTCTGCACCCGTTTCTGTGGTTGCACCTAACTCGGTCAAAGCTGCACTTAAGCAAAATCCTAATATTAAAAATGTTGCCGTTTTCTTTGCTCAAAATGATGCTTTTAGTAAATCAGAAACGGAAATATTTCAACAAACAGTTAAGGAACAGGGGCTAAATTTAGTAACAGTTCAAAAGTTCCAAACTACTGATACTGACTTTCAATCTCAAGCTACTAATGCGATTAATTTGAAACCTGATTTAGTAATTATTTCTGGGTTAGCAGCCGATGGCGGAAATTTAGTCAGGCAGTTGCGAGAATTGGGTTACAAAGGTTTAATAATTGGTGGGAATGGGTTAAATACATCAAATTTATTTCCAGTTTGTAAGGCATTTTGTGATGGCGTATTAATAGCTCAAGCTTACAGTCCAGAATATCCAAGTGAAATTAACAAGGCATTTCGTCAAGCCTATGTTGACCAGTATAAGAAAGAACCACCCCAATTTAGCGCCCAAGCGTTTGCGGCTGTACAAGTTTATGTTGAAGCCTTGAAAAGTTTAGATAGTAAAAACAAAGTTAATAAGGTACAGTTACCAGAGTTACGTACTCAATTGAATCAACAGTTGTTAACAGGTAAATACAATACACCGCTAGGAGAAATTAGTTTTACACCTGTAGGTGAAATCGTCCAACAAAACTTTTATGTAGCACAAATTAAAATGGAAAAGGATGGTAGTCAGGGTAAGTTTACGTTTTTGAAGTAGGAACTGTTGACAGTTATCAGTTATCAGGTTATGTTCAATGTCCAATTTTGACTTTTGACTGTTGACTATTGACTAATGACTATTGACTAATTAAATGGAGCTATTTTTACAACAGTTATTGAATGGGTTGTCTATT
Organism: Leptolyngbyaceae cyanobacterium; assembly: GCA_036704005.1. GTDB lineage: Bacteria > Cyanobacteriota > Cyanobacteriia > Cyanobacteriales > Nostocaceae > Trichormus. The sequence goes on from DATNQO010000057.1 coordinate 3,766, forward strand.
GGCAGCGTTTATGCCATTTTTGCGTTAGGTTACACCTTGATTTATTCCATTTTGGGAATTATTAACTTAGCGCATGGGGCAATTTTCACAGTGGGGGCATATTTTACTTATGCACTCATGGGTGGTACTTTTGGCTTTAATGGTTTGTTGGCTAATGCTAGTCTACCGATTAAATTACCATTTGCGATCGCTCTAATTTTTGGCAGTGGTTTAGCGGGTTTGCTGGGAGTTGCAATGGAAAGAATTGCTTTTCAACCTTTGCGGAAAAAAGGTTCAGATCCCTTGCTAACTGTGGTTTCTAGCTTAGGGGTAGCAGTGGTAATTGTGAACCTAATTCAATATTTAGTAGGTGCAGAAAGTTACACGTTTCCTGCTAATACTTTTGGTAATTTACCACCTGCAATTAACTTTGGTACACCGGAAAGACCAATTCCTATTCGGAGTGTGCAGATAGTGATTTTTACTGTATCAGTGGTGATTGTAGCTATTTTGACTTATTTTATTAATCGCACTAAATACGGTAAGGCAATGCAGGCGATCGCAGAAGATGCAACCACTGCTAGTTTATTAGGTATCAATAGCGATCGCTTTATTGTTTTAACTTTCTTCATCAGCAGCTTCCTGGCTGGCTTAGCGGGTACTTTAGTCGCCTCTAGCGTGAGTATTGCTGGCCCCTATTTCGGTATTGGCTTCGGGTTGCGGGGTTTAGCTGTCATTGTTTTGGGTGGCTTGGGTAGCATTCCTGGCGCAGTCTTGGGGGGTTTACTCATCGGTATAGTCGAGGCGCTGGTTCCCTCCGACTATTCTGGGTACAAAGATGCTGTAGCTTTTGGTATTTTGTTTATCATGCTATTAGTTAGACCCCAAGGTTTACTCGGTCGTCGGTTTATTCAGAAAGTGTAGGCTATAAAAACATGACAGCAATTACAAAACAGAAATTAACTTTTGATCAGTTTCTGGGAAAATGCCCAGAAGAAGGTTTTTATGAGTTGATAAATGGGGAAATTGTTGAATTGATTTCAACCAGAAATCATGATGATGTCGCTGACACTATACTGTTTGCTTTTAAATCTGAAATAAGACGAATAAATCTAAACTATGTAGTAAAAAATACCCCAGTTATTAAAACTAAAACTGCTGATGGTATTGAACAAGGACGCAAACCTGATGTGAGTGTCATAGATAGGGATGTATGGCGTGCTAATCGTTCAGCTTATGCGGCGCTTGCAGAACCAATTCAGTTAGCTGTAGAAGTGACATCAACTAATTGGGAAGATGATTACATTGATAAGTTGGATGAGTACGAAAGATTAGGTATTCCTGAATATTGGATTGTTGATTACTTAGCAATTGGCGATAGAAAATATTTAGGCACAACGAAAGAACCAATTGTATTTGTACATTTACTAAATAGCAATGGTAAATATGAACGCACATCTTTTAAAGGTTCTGATCGCATTATATCAATAACTTTCCCGGAACTAACGCTGACAGCAGAGCAGGTGTTAACAGCTTAAAAATTTGTAAGCAATTAAAAATGGCTGAATTTTTCTCTACTTATGGTTCGCTAATTGTCTCTATGGTTTTGGGGGCGTTGCTGGGGCTATCGCTTTACTTACCGTTAATGGCTGGGCAATTGTCTTTAGCTAGCCCCGGATTTTACGCTTTAGGTGGTTATATTGGGGCAATTTTATCAACTAAAGTTTTTACATCAAGCAGTAATTTATTTCCGATTTATTTATTAATATTGGAGATGTTAATTGCTGCAATAGTATCCGGTTTGTTGGGTGTAGCTGTAGGGATTCCGGCTTTACGGTTGCGGGGGATTTATTTAGCGATCGCAACTATTGCTTTTGTCGAAGTTTTGCGGGTTCTCTCCCTAAATTTAGATATTACAGGCGGTGCTGTGGGGATTTTTGGTATTCCTCAACCCTTCGCCACACCAATTGAATATTTATGGATTGCTTTACCATTGCTACTAATTAGTATGGTGCTATTTTATCGGTTAGAACGGGTAAGAGTAGGTAGGGCATTTACTGCTATCCGTGAAGATGAATTAGCCGCCGGGGCGATGGGAATTAACCCCACTTACTACAAGGTTTTAGCATTTACTTTAGGGGCAATTCTAGCTGGTATTGTGGGAGTAATTAGCGCCCACTTTCTTAATACTTGGAATGCACGACAAGGTACATTTGATGCAAGTATTATCTACCTAACTTTTGTATTAATTGGTGGTTCCAGAACTTTCTTAGGTTCCGTTGTTGGTGGTATGGTATTTACAGCTTTACCAGAAATTTTACGCGGACTGGCTGATACAGGTGGTTTACCTGCTTGGTTGGCGCAATTTCTGCGAGATGGGAGGTTAATTATTTTTGGATTGTTGATAGTAATAGGTACTATTTTCTTCCCGCAAGGGTTGGTGACTCCAGATATTTTTAAATTAGGTAAGTCTAAAAATAAATGATTCTAGATAAAAGTAAAGTTATTTTAGAAGCAAAGTCACTCACTCGCCGCTTTGGTGGTTTGGTAGCGGTGAATAATGTATCTTTTAGCGTTAATCAACATGAAATTTTTGGGCTGATAGGGCCGAATGGTGCGGGGAAAACCACACTGTTTAATTTAATTACAGCTTTGATTCCGCCTTCTAGTGGCGAGTTAATATATCAAGGTGAGGCGATCGCTCAACTACGTCCCTATCAAATTGCTAGTTTGGGGATTGCCCGGACATTTCAAAATATTCGCCTGTTTGGGGAATTATCGGCATTGGAAAATGTGATAATTGCCCGTCATTTACATACTAAAAGTACCTTAGTTACAGGTGTATTAGGATTACCACCAGCACCACAAGAAGAATCTCAAAGTAGACAGAAAGCTTTAGAATTATTGGAGATGGTGGGGTTAAGCGATCGCGCCGAAGAGAAATCCCGAAATTTTGCCTATGGTGATCAACGTCGCTTAGAAATTGCCCGTGCTTTGGCGCTACAACCACGCATATTACTACTAGATGAACCTGCGGCGGGGATGAATCCTAACGAGAAGCAGCAATTGAGTGAGTTTATTCGTGATTTGCGCGATCGCTTCAATTTAACTATCATTTTAATTGAGCATCACGTACCCTTAGTTATGGGTTTATGTGACAGGATTGCAGTTTTAGACTTTGGGCAATTAATCGCCTTGGGTGAACCCTCTGTGGTGAGGAATAACCCGGCTGTGATTGAGGCTTATTTAGGCAATGAGTGATTAGTTGTAAGATTGTAGGAACTCGTCTAATGAGTTGACAGCGATCGCATTATCCATTAGGTTTTCTAATTTCTCAACACTCTCACCCTCAAGCCTTGCTACTAACTCTTGAGTAATTTCTCCAAAACGTCTTTGTAATACTCTTATTAAAAGTCTCCTAGCCTCTTGCTGAACACCTTGTTCAAGACCTAACTTAACACCGTTCTGCTCAATTTCTTGATACCAAGGCGATTCTCGTAATACTGCCATATCCCACCTCATAATCTGCTGTACTAGACGACTCTCTAACACAAAGCTAGCAAAAAATGCCAGCAATGATTCTAACTGGTTTAATTGTGGATCTGCTCGTAGTAATTGTAATGCGCGTTGGACAACTGCTGTCTCACCGCCACCTCGTAAAATAGGGACAAACGGGAGTAAGGAAGGGAGGGGTTGCTGGAATACTATCTCCGCGTCTACTTCCCACAAATTGATGACCCGATAATCTTGAATAGCACGCAAGCCCAAAAATTCCTGTTCGTAACTATTGACAACAGTTACAGTTGATGGTGGTGGTAAAATATTGATGAGGACAGGGTAGGTTGGGAGTTTATACCGTTCTTGTGCCAATGCTGCATAAGCTCTCATGCGTAGTGGCATATCTATTGTATAACGCAACTGTAATTCGTTGAGTACGAGAAAATCGCCGAGAGTGGGGCTGTATGCTTTGACGAGAACATCTGTTTCCCGGCTAATCCATTGGAACTCGGAACCAAGAATTTCCTTGGCTACGACTTCAGGACGCTGTGTTACCCATTGCACCCATTCATCAGGCGCTAGGCTGATCAGTCGTTTGCTACCGCTATCTGCTGCTTTTGCCACAATACATTTAATATCAATTAACGTAATTAATAATACACTTTTATGGCTATAAGTCCTTGGGATTGAGGTATGTTAGATGTTTGAGTATTGAAGATTTATGGATTTAAACCGCCGATGAACGCCGATGAACGCCGATATGAGGATGGACAGGATTTTACAATTTTAGATGTTCAGGAGCTTGATGTTAATTATGGTGGTATTCAAGCTCTGAAGAAGGTTAATTTAACTATTAAAAGGGGTGAGGTTGTTACTTTAATCGGTGCTAATGGTGCGGGGAAAAGTACGACACTCAGGGCAATATCTAAGTTAGTTAATCCAAAAAGTGGGCAAATTATTTATAGTGGGCGCAATATTACTCGCCGTCTACCCCATGAAGTGGTGCAGCTTGGTATCGCCCATTGTCCAGAAGGGCGGCGGGTATTGGCAAGGCAAACTATTTTAGATAATTTACTTTTAGGTGCTTATATTCGCTCGAATCAAGCAGAGATTAAAGCTGATATTCAACAACAGTTTGAGTTATTTCCTAGATTGGCACAACGGCAAAATCAACTAGCAGGAACTCTCAGTGGTGGTGAACAACAAATGTTGGCGATCGCTCGTGCTTTAATGAGTAGACCACAACTGTTATTATTGGATGAGCCTAGTTTGGGTTTAGCACCTGCCATTGTCAGGGAAATCTTCTCAATTATTGAAAATCTCCGCGCTACTGGTGTCACTATTTTATTAGTTGAACAAAACGCTAATTTAGCTCTACAAATTGCCGATAGGGGATATGTTTTAGAAGCGGGTTCTATTACTTTATCTGGTGTATCTGCAAATTTAATTAATGATGAGCGGGTAAAAAAAGCTTACTTAGGTTAATCATATTTAGGACTCACGCATGACAACAAAAAATCAAGGGTTTGGACAACGGTATAGCGGTGAATGGCACGCTTGTTCAGATCAAAGCCTCACCATTAAGCAGTTTGTAATTGTTGACGTAATTGATGGCGTGAAGCTGTCACCTGCTATATCAGATATAAACACTCCCTTAATTTGTACGAAATTATTGGATCTGATGCACCCTAAAGTTAGTTTGATTATGACACTTGCGTAAGTTTTGTAAATCTTATTATACAAGAGAGTCTTAACTGTCCTCTATTGCATGAGAGTTTGCAGTTAGATCAATTGATCAGATTGACCTTTTTATAAGTATTTTTATTAAAACAGTCATATAATTTCATATTTTTTTTATTTACTGTCCGTAATATCACTGAAATCAGCATTAACTTACATTAAATTACTTTTACTTTTTTTGAGCTTAATTAAAGCTAGCTGAAAATTCATCGGAATAAATAATAATCTCAGTATAATCAGCAGTTGCCTGCTATAACGGCTTGAAATATTATGTGGAAATCTCTAATGAGAATAATATTAAATCATGATCACCATCAATTCCACTGACTATTCCAAAAGAGTAACGAATAGTCTAATCACTAAACTAGGTAGATTATCTTGGTTTCGTCGCATCCGTCGCCAGATCCAAAAACCTACGCCAGCATACAATGTCAGATTTAACAATATTCTCACTGAGAATATGGATGTGCAATCTTGCATTAAACAAATCAATGATACTGCGTTGTATCAAGGTTTTTATCTCCAGAAACACCTAGTAGATGAGATATTGAACTTTGCCATTGCTAACGAATGTATAGAACCAAATACCAACAAAGTATTTTATGCCCTTTCGTGTAAAAATTTGCCGAACTCAAATTATATATATCGAGGATTAGTAACAAATACTCAAAAATGCCAAGCGATAAATGAAGTTAAGTTTAATTACAAACTAATAGAAATTGCTACCCAATTTCTAGGATATAAACCACGTAAGATTACCCAACATCTAACCTGGAGTTTTGTTGTACCTGAAAGCGAACAACTGATACAACAAAAATATCCTGCTTCTAAATGGCATTACGATGTTGTGGGCGAAGAATCAATTACTTTTAATTTCTATCTCACTCATGTTAATAATGATCAGGAAGGTTGTCATCAGTTTATGCCTTGTACTCATAAAAAGAAACCTTGGCAACTCTTTTTCAAATCCAGTAGCCTTAACGAAGATATTTTAGATAAGTATTTTCCTCAAAAACCCAAATTACCAGTATTTGGTTCGGCTGGATATGGATTTATTGAAAATCCTTTATGTTGGCATCGTGTCAAGCCACCTACAGCTAACTCACGATTAATTTTACAAATTCGTTACTCTTGAATAATCCTCTTATTGCCTAAATCCCAATATTATACGAGTCAGATTTGATTGCTGAAAAAGTATCAGGGTTCTTCAGGAACTTTTATGGAGGATTAACAGAAAAATGCCAGTTTAATAAACTGCGTAATCTAAAATTACTAATGGCTACACTGTGAATGTTACTATTTCATGACTTACGCAACTGGCACATATAGTAGGGTGCGTCAGATGTGGAAAATCCCTTAATTTGTACGAAATTATTGGATCTGATGCACCCTACAATTTAAGGTTTACTTTATACATAATCTCTTAGTTGCTGATAAACTTATCAGATGTAACTGATAAAATATTTTGCCGTTTAATAATTATTGTAGTTTAAATTCATCAAACTTAACAACATCAGCATCTGGCTTACGAGTATCAAATAAATAACTGCTAACCCTACCTGTGTCCGTATCAAAAATACTAAACACTGTAATATCATTACTGGCAATATAGGGTGTTGGCTGGCCATCTTCCCCTAACAAAGGGCTAATATTTGGTATCACTGGTTCTAAGCCATTGGGGTCGCCAAGGGCTGTATATTCTTCTCGATAGCCTTTTGGCACTTCTCGCTTTCTCTCACCCCAAGCCGCGCCATAGGAATTACCAACGTTAGAAGTTTCGAGAAAGTGTATTCCATGAGAATTAACAAAACGATTCCATAAATGGGAATGACCATAAAATACTAGTTGAACTTTAGCCGCTTCTAATAAAGGTATTACATCACGAATAATATAGTCTGCATCTTTGGGATATTCGTAACGCACAGCTTGAATATTGCCAGCATCATCACGTTCAATTATTTGTACAGGGTCGGTATAAGCAGGGACAATATTATCACCCAAAGTATGCGGCGGGTGATGAAACATCACAACCTTGTATTTAGCTTGTTGGAATTCTGAGCTATTTAGTTCTTTTTCTAACCAATTGTACTGTGTACTACCTTTAGCAATTGGTTCATAAATTAATTGACCATAACCCCAATTTTTGGGATTATTCAAGTCTTTTGCAGCTTCTTGATATCTGCCTTGAGACTCATTGGATATGTTGGGTTTACGCCACATATTAGTAATGTACAATACCACCAACCTGACATCCCCGAAACTCACCGCATAATATTTCTTTCCTCCTGATTGACTTTGGGGTAAGGTAAAAATTTCTTCGTAAGTAATTGTATTAAATGAGTTATCTATTAAAGATTTACCGCTATATAACCTTTGAGCAGCAGCACGAGGGAAAGTATCATTAAACTCATCATCTAAACTTCCTGTCCTAGCGTACCTTCCCATTACTTCGTGATTACCAATACAGGTAAACATTGGTGCGTGTTGAATAATTTCCCCACCCTTATAGGTGACTTTCACACCATTATGTTCCATTTGGTAGTTAGCGCGACCTTGTAACCCTGGAAAAAATGCACCACCCCGATTATCATCAAACCATTCTGAGGCGCGATCGCTAATATTTGCTAAATCACCAGCAAACCAAACTGCATCCACTCTTCCCACCGTTTCCACCACCTTTTGCAGATTTGCGGAAGTCATCGGTTTCAATTGATGGTCGGAAGTGAGGAGAATTTTTTGTTGTGTTCCTGGTTTGGGCGTGGGTGCTAGGGTAAAAATGTTGCTACTAACACTCTCGCCATCTTCCCGCACACTCGTCACTCGATAATTAACCCGCACCCCAGAAGTTAACCCCGTTACCTCCGCTTCATGTCGCCAGATGTGACGCTGTACTGGTTGTTGATATACTTGCCCATTTTTGGTTTGATTTCCTACCCTGGAATTTTGGTCTTCTCTTGTGCGGCTGAGTTTAGTAGTGCTTGCAGATACAGTTTGTTGTAAATCATCACCGTAGGTAACGCTATGTTTTTTACCAGCAAACTCAGTAAACCAAACTACTCGCACAGAGTTTTGGGTTGGTAACTGCAAAAATGGGTCGGTCAACAGTTGGGGTACTGATGTCATAGTAGTTTGTCCAAATGAACGCACACTTATCAGAGTAAGGCATAGGGAAAACAGAATCACATATATAAGCGAGCGGTTTCTGAGTGGAAACATAACTCTGCGGTTGGTGGAGACACAAATATTTTATCGTGAGGCGATCGCACCTCCTTGTCTTATATCTTGCACCATTACCTTCCACTTAAAAATGAAAGATTTCGTAGGGCAGTGCATCGGCACCTGCTTATTGATCAGGTGCAAGATGTCGGTTGTATAATCTCATCCATACCAGTCTTGAAAATCCTGGTATCCTCTGCTATGATTTCTCAAAATATAGTAAAAAATATTACATAATGGATAACGAAGATTCGCTAGTTGATGAACCCGTAATTATTGTAGAGTTCGCTCCTACTGCTGGGGTGAGAGGTGTTAGCTTAACTCCAGCAGATATTGCACAAGAATCAGCGAAAGCCTTAGATAAAGCCATGCTGACTATCCGACAAATGGCAAAAAAGACAATGGACACAATCGATACATTATCTAACAAGCCCTCGGAAGTGGAATTAGAATTTGGTATCAAGTTAAATACCGAAGCAGGTGCGATAATTGCCAAAACTGCGGGAGAAGCCAGCCTCAAGGTAAAGTTACTCTGGGAGCGGAAAGATTCCAATAATGAGTCAGATTCAAAATCTGCGTAACTTTACTGTACAAATTCGTAACGCCGATAACGTAATCGTTGGCTCAGGTTTCGTAGTTTCCTCTACAGGAGAGATTGTTACCTGTTGTCATGTGGTACGGGATGCAGGCGGACAAGTCGCTGAGGGAGTGGAAGTGAACGTCTACTTCCCAAAAGCGAGAAAGCAGGAACAGAAAGCACACACAGCTACAGTTAAAGCTTGTTTTTTAGAACATGATGATGATGTGGTTGTGCTGCAACTGGATACGACTAGATTACCAGATGGGATAGAACCGGCTATTCTGGGGATAGCTGAAAGTTCTGCGGGGCATAAATTTAAGAGCTTTGGCTATCGACGATTGCAAAATTACCAAGGACTTCCGGCGGAAGGGAAGATAGTAGACTTTGCCGAGTCACCAGGCGATCGCATTTTGCATAGCGACCCTGTAATGTTGAGTAGCCAGCATATCGACAGTGGAATGAGTGGTTCCGCCGTTCTGGATATCGAGCGTAACTTAGTAGTGGGTGTAATTGCCGAAACTTGGGACTCTGGGGAAAGTGAAAAAGACCGGGACACCAGTTTTGCCGTTGATTGTCGAGTCCTGACTTTTGACCCCATGTGTTTACAATTAGCAGATGCAGCACCTACACCCCAGCCTACAATAAACTCAAACCCTACAGGAGAACTACCAGTGTCTCAACCAGGGATAGTCCTGAACCTGAATAATGCATCAGCACCGCTAGAAGAATGGGTAGGTAGAGTAGATTTTCTCAAAACACTTAATCAGGACTGGCTTGATCCCAACTGCTCAATTGTTGAACTCATCGGTTTTGGCGGGGAAGGTAAAAGTTCCCTCACCCGTCGCTGGCTAGAAAATTTGCTGCAAGATTCATCTTTACCACAACCTACTGGTGTGTTTTGGTGGGGTTTTTATGAAAAGGCTAGTGTAGACGAATTTTTTGAGGCGGCGCTAAGGTTTCTCAATGACAAAATTGACCCTCGCCTATTGACCTCAACTACTCTTAAAGTCCAAGTCATCTTAGCAATGCTCAATAGTGGTCGCTATCTCTTTATCTTGGATGGGTTGGAAGTGCTACAACAGCAAGAGGGAGATGATTACGGCGAGTTAAAAAGTGTAGATTTGCGGGAGTTTCTGCGCGAGTTTGCGGCTAGGAAACATGAATCATTTTGTTTAATTAACAGCCGTGCGCCACTGGTAGATTTGATTGACTTCACCACTTACACCCATCGAGATGTAGAACAGTTAACAGTCGATGAGGGAAGAGAATTATTGAAAAAATTGGGAGTCAAGGGTACAGATGCTCAGTTAAACCGAGTTGTGCAGCAGTGGGATGGTTACGCTTTAGTTTTGAGTCTGTTGGGGTCTTATCTGGTAGATAATTACGGTGGCGATATTGAACATATCGTCGAAATTCCAGCACCAACGGCTGAGGAACCACGATATGATAGAGTGCGGCGCGTGTTGCGGCGCTATGACGAAAACCTCACAGCAGCAGAACAGGAATTAATGCGGGGGTTGAGTGCTTTTCGTCTACCAATACCAGAGTTAGCATTACAGCAGGTATTTCCACAGTTTGAGGCTGGTGTGTCAGCTTCCACCCCATCACAACAGACACAGCCATTAAATAGCGAGTCCTTGCTGATGATGGTGCAGCGATTGGTAAACTATCGGATATTGCGGCACAATCAGCAAGAAAATTATTACACAATTCATCCTTTAATCCGCGCTCACTATTTGGAGATACTGCACAATGAGCGTGAGGAAGCAGAGGTAGTTCATCAGCGAATTGCAGAGTGTTATCTTGATACGGCTGGGGAGACACCAGAAAACCCAACCTTGGATGATTTAGCACCATTTATTGAAGCGGTGCATCACCTGTGCCAAGCGGGGAATTATGATGAGGCGGATCTGATTTGTAGAAAGCATATTTACCAGGGCGATAACGGTCTACTTACCAAAAAACTTGGAGCCTGGGAAACCTACTTAACCCTCATGCTGGGATTTTTCCCTAATGGTGACACATCTCAAGAACCAAAAGTGAGCTATCCTGATCGTAAAAGTGTTATCCTCAACGCAGTTGGTTTGTGTTTAACATTCTTGGGACGTATGGAGGAAGCGCCGATTTTCTACGAACGTCATAATGCGATCGCTCTTAGCAGGGAAAACTGGGAATACGCCAGCATCGGCTACCAAAACCTAACACGGCTATACGCCTATCTCGGCAAGCTCACAGATAGCGCTGATGCTGCTAGGGAAGCATTGAATCTTGCTCATCGCGCTGAAAGTAATAGAGAAAAATGTGATTCATTGGTTGATCAAGGATGGGTTGCCTACCTGCAAGGTGACAGTGAGACAGCAGGTGTAATCTTTCAACAGGCAGAGGCATTGCAACGGGAAATTGACTCGACAGAGCATTTATACAGCATATGGGGTATCCGGCACGCTGATTACCTGCTGCGAGTAGGAAATAGAGATTATGCAAGGCAGGTGATAGAGGCAAACTTAGAGATTTGTCAACGCAATAACTGGCTTAGAGATATCAGCAGTTGTCACCGTGTGTTAGGCAACCTAGATGCAGATGGTGGGCAGAACGAAAATGCCCGCGAACATTATAACAAAGCGCTCAAAATTGCCTGTAGCATATCTGACCGACCCGTCCTAATTGAAGCACTACTAGCACGGGGGCGTTGGGCGGCGCGACGGGGTGAAGTTGCGGCGGCGCGTAGTGATTTAGAAGAAGCGCTGAATTATGCCTGTGCTGGTAGTTATCGCATCTATGAAGCCGATATCCGAGTGGCTTTGGCTTGGATGCACCTAGCAAACCACAATTACCCAGCAGCAAAAGCAGAGGCAGAAAAAGCACTCTTGATGAGTGAGGAAATGGGTTATCATTGGGGTCGCGTTGATGCGGGTGAAGTTTTGCAAACTTTAGAGCAGAAGTTATAGAATTTGTGCTGTTGTCCAATATAGTTAGCTAACAAGACAATAACGTTGTAATTTGTCCTAAATACAGAAATTATCACAAAAATAACCTCTGGGCTGTAGACCGCAGAGGAGATTAGCAAAGACATCTAATTGTGGACTAGTCTGTATATAAATTTATCTCTTTAATCACTTATCTCTCCTCCCTCTGGAGTAGCAGATGAAGTTAAGTTTATTAGTAGTTAGCAGGACAAAGATGGAATTACGTGTGTTAAATTAAGCCAGGCGAATCTAGGCGATCGCCTATTTTTTCTATCCTTAAATTATCATTAAAGCTAACAAAAATCATCAATCCATGTATTGTGATTATTGCCTACTGAATCATGCTTTGGGTGGTCAGTGCAGCGCCCTACTTAATTTACATTCATTCCAATTTACATTTAACAATAAATGTACATTAATATATAAAGATTACCTTAATGTAAGCCTTTTTCAAGAGAGATGTACAATAAGGAGAGATGCCAATGGCTAATGCCTTGGTTGACCATGACAGCAAACTATTGACCCGCCCAGTTGCTGCACTTTATGGCCAGTTAATGCGCCGTAGTGGTAGAAAATGAGCAGCATATATATGGGATGAGGGGATATCTCGTAAAACTTTGTCCTGAAAAGAGTTTCATACTCTGGGTCTTGCAACTTTGGACTTTACACAGTTTGACTAATTTGAGTGTAGTTCAAGTAACTAAATATCATTTATTGTTTTGCTGATCAATCAGTACAGATGGTCTATTGTCTATTGCCTCAAAAGCTTCGCTAAATTTAAAAATCCAGAGGAATCAATGATCAACCCTAGTTTTACGAAAGGAAAGAATTCATATCACCAGCAAGCGGAAGAACCGAATTTATCGGCAAAAATACAAATAAAAAATGGTAACAAAAGTGAAGTTTCTAGGCAGCGAGAACCCAGAAATGATGTATCTATTACCAGTGACTCAAACCGTGGTCGAGTCGCTATTTTTATTGATGGTGGGAACCTATTCAATGCCGCTTTACAACTCGGTATTGAAATCGATTACCTTAAATTACTTTGTCGTTTAACTGCGGGTTCTAGATTATTACGAGCCTTTTTCTACACAGGGGTTGATATATCTCGACCAACTCCTACACGCCAACGCAGTAATGAAAAACAACAAGGTTTTCTGTTTTGGATGCGTCGCAATGGTTATCGTGTTGTTACCAAAGAACTCCAACCTACCGAGAACAACAAAAAACCCAATTTAAACGTAGAAATTGCGGTAGATATGATTACTCTAGCGCCTTACTACGACACGGCTGTTTTAGTTAGTGGTGATGGAGATTTAGCTTATGCAGTCAATGCAGTTACCAGCACAGGAGTTCGTGTTGAAGTCGTCAGTTTGCGAACCATGACTAATGACTGTTTAATTGATGTTGCTGACTGTTTTATTGACCTCGATAGCATTAAACAATATATCCAAAAGGATTCTCATTTAGGATATGGCTATCGGACGCTATCTAATTCCAATATGTAGGGTTTAAAGGTTTAATATTCAATACGGTTTTTAGTAGTAACTAACCCGTATTGAATAATTAATATGAAACTGTATAGGATAATTGAACGCAGATGCACGCAGATAAACGCGGATAAATCAATAGATTTTATATTATGTGCAACTGTATTAGCAGTATAAGATAATTATTTATGCTTTTATTTAGTATTGCCCAATCCTCAATTGTTATTGCAATGCAAAATATATATCTGCTTCACCACAGCTACAAAAGTAGGTGTTAAATTAATTCCTATCAGAACTCTTACTAGTCGCTGTAGTAAAATTTACAAATTAGGAACTAAATCTGCGTATCTGACATCGAAATGAATATATTAATTGTTGAGGATGAATCAGAAATTGCTCAGTTAATCCAACATTCTTTGGAGAAAGAGGGATTTTCCTGTCGCGTTAGCCGCGATGGAATCACGGCGTTAAAAATGTTTCAGGAACAACCACCAGATTTAATTATTCTGGATTTAATGATTCCTGGGCTGGATGGGTTGGAAGTTTGCGCCCGCATCCGCCAGAAACCAGGCGCAAAAGACCCTTATATATTGATGCTGACGGCTAAGGGCGAGGAAATAGACCGGGTAATTGGCTTATCTACTGGCGCTGATGACTACATGGTTAAACCCTTCAGCCCTAGAGAGTTAGTAGCGAGAGTGCGGGCGCTACTGCGACGGAGTTTGCGTCAAGGTGGACAGACTCAAGTAAATCGCACTCAACACTTTATAGTAGATTTAGACCAACGCACAGCCAGTCGTCAACTAAATTCTCAGCCACCAGAAGCTTTAGACTTAACCACTCTAGAATTTAACTTGTTAAGTACCTTTGTTAGCAATCCTGGGCGAGTTTGGAACCGTACCCAGCTAATAGACAAACTTTGGGGGGATAATTTTTTTGGTGATGAACGTGTTGTGGATACTCATGTGGCTAGGTTAAGGAAAAAGATTGAGCCTGATCCTGCTAATCCCACTTTTATTAAAACTGTAGTCGGGGTTGGTTATAAATTTGAAGATTCACCCGGAGTATGAGCAAAAATAACAAGGGTTGGCGCTGGACAACATCTTTACCTTTAGCATCCCGCTTATTTTTTTCTCACTTAGTGGTGATGATTGTTGGGTTGATGAGTCTAGTTATTATTAGTAGAGTTTCTTCTCCCCGCTTTTTTGTTCTGCATTTAGAAAGATTAGAAAGTGAAGGGATAAATTTAATTAATATTCGCGCTCATTTAGTACAAGGATTTGAGATTGCTTGGCGGACTAGCACTATCTGGTCAGTTTTAGTAGGTAGTACGGCGGCGGGAGGCTTGAGTTATTGGGTGTCTCAAAGGATTATGCAGCGCTTAACTGAGATGGAACATATCACCCAACAGTTTGCGGCTGGTCATTTAGAAGCAAGATTACCTATGTCGGATATTCCCGAACTCAATCGCTTGGGTACGAGTTTTAATCGCATGGCTGCGAGTTTGGAGGGTGTGGAAGCAAGGCGACGGGAATTGATAGGCGATATGACTCACGAACTACGCACACCTCTAACAGTGGTGCGTGGTTATTTAGAAGAACTCGCCGATGGTGAAATTCAGCCATCACCAGAAATTTACCACAGGTTAGCGCGAGAAACTAGACGTTTAGAACGTTTGGTGAACGACTTACAAGAATTATCTAAGGCGGAAGCTGGTTATTTACCGATTAGAATCCAACCAGTAAATTTATATCCTTTATTAGAGTCTTTAGTTGAAAGATTTAGTGACCAATTGTTAGAAGATGGGCCGATATTACTGGCGGAATTTTCCCCGCAGATTCCTCTGGTATTAGCAGATATCGATCGCACAGAACAAATATTAGTTAACCTCATCGGTAACGCCATCCGTTATACTGCCAAGGGTTCAATTAGTATCCGTGCATGGCGAGAAAACCGCAAACTCTGGATTGCTGTAATTGATACAGGTATAGGAATTGCTGCGGAGGATTTACCCCATGTGTTTGAGCGGTTTTGGCGAGCAGATCAATCACGCGATCGCAATTCTGGAGGCACAGGTATTGGATTAACTATTACCAAGCACCTAGTAGAATTACAAGGTGGAGAAATTCAGGTAGACAGCGAACTGGGAATTGGCAGTACATTTCGCTTTTGCTTGCCCTTGGCATAATACCAATTTTACCTCTGTGTCTCCGTGGTTTATCAATAGGGGTGTAGGGGTGTAGGGGTGTAGGGGTTTAGGAGGAAAAGGCTCTCCCTCCCAGTCTCCAACCCTTTTAAGGGCAGGTTTTTAATCAAGTAATCAGTGAGAGCTGTGAGATTCACGCTCATTATCACAGTTTCATCTACCCCTACACCCTTATACCCCTACACCCTAAAATCAGTGTTTTTGGGTCGAAGTGTAAAAAACCTGCCCCTGAAAGAGTCCCCAACCCCCAGTTCTTTCCTCAAACAAAACGACCGCTTGATTGCTTACGGCGAATCCCAATTACGGCTGGACGTGGTGGCCCTTCAGGGTTGCCTTGAATATTACTAGGCCAATTGCTACCACGCGGTACAGTGCGTTTTTGGGTAAATAAACTGTTACCATCTAAGGTCAAAATTTCAATTTCTCGGCTTAATAATTGCTGAGGAGTAAACGGCACATTTTCGCCTGGGTGCTGTACTGAAATAATTAGCGTATCCCCTACGAAAGTAGGCCCTGTTAACTCACAGCGTGGTGGGCCATAGGCAAAGGGGACAACTTCTCCAGCATTAGGCCCAGTTGTGGGAATGAAGAAGAGAAAGTTATTACCAAAAACACCAATTAGGTTAGAAGTCTCAACATTGAGATTAGAATCAATTCTACTTGGGGCGTTAGCACCTACTACCGTGTGTTCAATTAATAATGGTTGTGGGTCAGCACCTTCGCTAAAACCGTTGTGAACGCCTGTAGACATATCGGTCAAACCCCAAATATTCCCTTGGCTATCGAAGGCTATGTTATCTATATTGGCGAAACCATTTCCGGGTTCTGCACCTGCTTCACCACCTTTAGCAAATCTTTGCCAACGGAAAGTTGTTCCTGTACCATCATTGCTATCTTCAATAATTTTGAAAAGTGATCCTGAAGGCTGTGCGGCGTTGATGTCAGGACTATATTTAGAGACGATAAAGATGCGTGAATCAGGATAACCATCACTTCCAGGCGCACCGTCTGTATAGGATATAAATATTTCTTTGGGATTTCTGGGATTGATTTCCAAATCTTCAGGACGAGCAGTAGGTGTTCCACCGACAAGATTAGCTGCTAGGAAAGCATCAACTAGCACGGCTCCTTGGCTGGTGTAGAAATCTGACAGTTTCTTCCCTTGATAATTAGGCAAGATGGAGGCTTCGTTGACTGTGGTTACATCTATAAAAATACTGTTATCTGCTGGGTCTTCACTAGGGCCAAAACGGCGGAGGGGTGTATTACCATTTCTGGTGGCTCTACCCAATTTGGCAATCTCTACAGAAGCCAGGACTGAGGGAGGAATGGGATTTGTGGGTGTGTTTAAGGTGAGGGGAATCCATTGACCAGTGCCGTCAGGGTTGTAACGGGCAACATATAAAGTACCATTTTCAAATAGACGGCTGTTGTTTTTATGTCTGGGATTATTAACTTTACCGGAACTAATAAACTTCCAAGTATGACCTCCCCGGCGATCGTCACCCATGTAACCTACTAATGGTTTTCCTGATTCCACGCGCAAGGTAATGTTTTCATGGCGGAAGCGTCCTAACGCTGTGTGTTTGCGAGGACGGAAATTAACATCACTTGGATCTATTTCTACCATCCAACCGTATTTTTCACCCACTAAGCCAAATACAGCCCCTGTAGTACCGGGAGTATAGCGGCTTTGAGTACCGTTAGCGTTGACTGGTTCTGTCACGCCTAAGAAAAAGCTGGTACTAGCTTGAAAGTTTTCTTCCGCAGACATAACGGTTCCCCAAGGCGTTGTACCACCAGAACAGTTAAATCCAGTACCGATGATTCTGTTACCTAGTCCGTCAGAACTGAGAGGAAAGACTTGGGTTGCGGCTGGCCCAGTACCGATGAGATAATTGTTGTCTCCTTTTTGGTAGCTTTTGCTACCCCAGGATGTAACCTTTTGATAACCGTCTTGGCGTTGGCTGTTAATTCCTAACCCAGAAAGTCCATGTATACGCCTGTTTCTAGGGTCACGGGTAACGGTGAAGCGATCGCTCCGATTTCTCCGAGAAATCCTGACTACAGAACCGCCGATGTTATACATAAACTCGCCCAAGAGTTCTAGACTGTTTCTGTCTTCAGGTAACTGTTGTCCAACTATTAAGGGGTAAGCTGTGGGAAATCCTGCTAAATTGCTGGGAGTACCTGGAGCAAGAATAGAAAATGGGTAAGAAACGTATTCGTGATTATTCCAGAGGAAGCCATCGTTAGGGTTTCTCCCATTCACAGGAATAAAGCTTGTGTAGTCGCTGTTGTAGCCAAAATATTCTTCTTCGTTAGGAAAAACGCGATCGCCCCAACCTACTATGACATAGCGTTCATATTCTGGTGGCACTACAACATCATCTAGTACCCGATAGCTAGTTAACTGAGGATTAGCCGAGGGTTGTAATACAGATCCTTTCCCAATTTCTGTTGCTAAATAGCTGCTGGTTTCAGCGTAAATCGGTAAAGGATGGGGTAAACGTATCGGGGTAAATTTTAAAGGTATAGCCGCCTCAACAGTAGCGCTATCACCAAAAAGTTTATCCCCAAAAGCTGGGGCTAGGACAGTTGCACCAGCGCTTACACCAAAGAAGGCTAGTAACTGTCTACGTGTCAATTTACTCATTAGATTACCTCTTGTTAGAAATAGCTGAATTTATTATTTAAAAAAATCTTCTCACTAATACATTAATATGTTCAATAATTTGTAATTATCAAGTTTTATATCTTGAAAACTAATGGTATTAATTAGCATTAATTAGCCTGATTTCTTAATAAAAAACTCAAGCTTATATTTATTTCTCAGAAATAAATTATTCCAGAAGACCAAAATTTTCATTTCGATTTATAACTATGTGCTTTTAGGTTTTGTATTTACATCAACCTAAAGAAGTATGTAATTTATATATCGAAAGTAGTAAACATCTGTATTTTGCTATTATTAACTATTTATTAATAAAGATTTAACCTAGTGCTTTTTAATTAAAGGCAGACACAAGTAAAAAAATATTTTTTAGACTTTTTTGTATAGAAAAACAGTAAATATATAAAATCAAGGAGTTACCAATGTTTAAACTTCTTTCTGCTACTATTACAGTCTTGGCAAGTGTAGCTATACCTAATGCTGCCGTAGCCGCAATCCTTAATGGCGGCTTTGAAGATGGCTTTAACAGTTGGCAAACAATAGGTGATTACAAAGTAGAGACTTCAGGTTTTGGAAGTGGAACGATAGAGGGAAACTCTCAAGCCTTTATTTCTACCGCTTACGATGAGGTTATTGAAGTTGATGCAAATGGTAATGAAATTCGTGGGGGGAATGCGGCTTCTGCGACATTCATTTCTGGTGTTGCAGAAAACTCATTAGATAATTTTCTAAATGTATCATCTTTTTTTGGTGACGATTTTTTAGCGGATGCAGTTGAAGGTTCAGCTATCCAACAAAAATTTACAGCACAGGAGGGACAAACCTTATCTTTTAGTTGGAACTTTCTTACAAATGAATCAGTAGGAACTAATAGCAATCCTGATTTTAATGATTTTGCCTTTGTAACGCTCAGTAATAGTTCTGAAACTTTATACTTCAAATTAGCAGACACCAGCACAGAATTTTTAACTACAGGTTCCAACACAAGATTTTTTGAAGAGACGGGATTTAAAACTTTCTCCTATACCCTACCAGATGATGGAGAATACACTTTAAATATTGGAATTGTGGATGTTGGCGAACCAACGGTAATTTCTGGGTTGTTGATTGATCAGGTATCAACTATTGCATCACAGGCTACTCCAGAAGCAAGTTCCACCATGAGTTTATTATTTTTAGGAATCGCAGGAGCAGCTTACAGACTCAAACGTAGTCAAAGATAAGAATCCAAACAGTGAAATAGTTGGTAACGGGAAAACAGAATTATCTATTACCTATGACCCATTACCAACCAAACCAACTTAAAATTATAACTTGACTTGCTGTAGGTGATTCCGGGGATTGTAACTGCGGATAGCCCTAATTTTCTCATAGTATTCTCGCTCTTGTTGGCTCATATCTTTTGGTGGAACAATAGCCACCTTCACCAACTGATCACCCCGTCCACCCTTGGCAGGCCAGCCTTTACCGCGTAAACGGAGAGATTGACCAGAGCGCACTCCCGCAGGGAGTTTGACATTCACTGAACCATCAGGTGTAGGTACATCGATTGAAGCGCCCAAAGCTGCTTCATCTGGAGTAATAGGAACTTCGCAAACTAGATTATCACCTTCAATTTGGAAGAACGAGTGCGGCTGAAATTCTACTTTTAAATATAGGTCGCCGCGTTGTTGAGTCATAGGGTTAAATTGACCTTTACCCCTTACCCGTAAGCGATTACCGGGTTTCGCGCCAGCCGGAATACGCACATCAATGGTTTCATTGCCTAAACTAAAACGCTTTTGCACACCAGCAAAAGCCTCGGCAAAAGTTAAGCTGATAGTAGCTTCTGTATCTTGGCTACCACCTGCTGTCCCTACATCTTGAAACCCGAAGTCATTAAAGCCGCCAAAACCACCCCCCGGTCTACCGCCGGACGTGCGGTAAGAGTAGCTTTGCCGACCACCACGAGGCGCACCACCACCAAAGCGTCCTAGCAACTCATTTATGAACTCATCAAAGTTGCCGTATTGGCTGAAGTCAACGCCACCCATATCGACACCAACGCCACCCCCTGGGAAGCCTTCGCCAACTTGTCGCCAATATTGCCCATATTGGTCATATTTCTTGCGTTTGTCGGCATCTGATAAAACTTCGTAAGCTTCGTTCACTTCTTTAAAACTTGCTTCCGCCTGCTTATTACCGGGATTGACATCAGGGTGATATTTGCGGGCTAGCTTACGAAAGGCTTGTTTAATTTCCTCTGGAGTGGCAGTCTTACTAACTCCTAAAATTGCGTAATAGTCTTTGAAGTCGGTTGCAGCCATCTACCAGCCTCCTGTAACAATTTCTTTAAGTTTTTGTCTAATATTGAATTTGAGAATTTGCCAGGTATATTGCCAAGCAATAAATATTCTGACTTTAAATTAACAAATAATAAAGAAAATCAAGTGTGGTTCCCGCTCATTGGGCCGGGGAAATTTCCGTACTTGGGGACTGGGGACACTTCCCTACGGGACGCTGCGCGAACGACTACGCTCAGTGCATCGCTGGGGACTGGGGACTGGGGATAGGGAAAATAATATGAGGTATGGTACGTTGCTTTGAAGATTACAGCATATTTTGGGTAAATGAGGTACAAGCATAAAACCTAAAACCATGTAGAGACGTTATATGTAACGTCTCTACAATATTTCACGAATAGCGAAACTACTGTATATATGATTTTTATTCGTCGTTCTGAATCAAAGAAGAAATATAAAAAAGCTATCTCAGCCGAGGTTTTAGCTCCTATATTAGTTGGTATTTTGGTACTAATTATTTGGGATGTGTTTGTGCGCGTGATGCAATTACCTGCTTATATTCTGCCTAGTCCATTATTGGTATTGCAAACATTAATTACAGACTGGAACGAGCTTTTTGCTTCCCTATTAATCACCCTACAAATTACAGTTATTGCCTTTATTGCTGCGG
The DNA here is from genome assembly GCA_036704005.1 of Leptolyngbyaceae cyanobacterium. Taxonomy (GTDB): domain Bacteria; phylum Cyanobacteriota; class Cyanobacteriia; order Cyanobacteriales; family Nostocaceae; genus Trichormus. The sequence goes on from DATNQO010000057.1 coordinate 25,067, forward strand.
CGATTTCTGGTTTACTCATGGCTATTTTGTTTACTCAAAGTAAGTGGATT
>DATNQO010000058.1:0-22387 GCA_036704005.1 Leptolyngbyaceae cyanobacterium
ACCTGTCTTTCCGGATCAGGAGCAGTCCGCTTGACCTACTTCGTCTTTTATTTGTGCGCTTTACCGCTATTAGTTATACTACCTCAAAAGCCGCCCTAGTGGTCACTGAGCTTGTCGAAGTGAAGGGCGGGGCTTTAAACCTAGTTTTTCGGTAACAGCTTTCTAGCCCTTCAAGCCATTGGTTCTGCTATCTCAGCAATAATTTCTGAGGCATCCAATCGCCTTCTCCTCACAGCACCAACGATGCTGCAATCGGCATTGAGAACAAAGGCTTCAAGTTGATGCTGATTCACACTTGTTCCGCCATAACTCACCCCAAGCTCAAAGAACTGCCGTAGAAGGGTATGGTTATCTAGAGTTCTTAAGAAGCGGTGGTTTTCATCGACTTGAGCGCCCCAACTGCGAGCGTATTGTGTGAGTCGCCTGGGATCGTCATACTCAGGATCATAGGTGATGGCGGCTGTACGAACCCGGCTCCCCATGTCTTTAAGGCACTTCTGCAAACGACCCAGCCTGGATATAGTCAGTGGACACTTTGCAGGATTCCCGCATCGTGTAAAGAAAAAGACCACGACTGTTGGCTGACCGCGAAAAAAATCCGGCAGCAGAAATGTAGAACCGGATTGATCCTGCAAACGGAGTTGGGTGAGTTCCCTGGGGAGTGGTTGAAACAGCCTTATGATTCCTAAACCACGGTCTGCCTCTTCTTCCGTCCCAGACAAGGGTTCACTTTCCAGCGCCTCAATAGCTTTGTTCAGGTCTGAAAGTAAGTTTTCACTTTTGAGTTCACCAGCTAGCTCACGTAGTCGGGGCAGAGCGCTGCGCCCACAACTGCCGAGCCACGCAAATGTTCGCAATATTTCCTTGAGGGCAGTAGTCGGTTCTCCATTGCCTCCGTAGCCACCATAGGTATCAAGACGAATCAGATCATCACGATGGCGAATGTAGAGGATGGCCTCAAGTAGCGGTTGCACAAATTGGGCGGAGGGTTCTGGACGTTTGCGAAGAGCAGCCGCAGCCACGGCAGTCAGCCAAGGGTCGAACGCACTCTCCAGTTCTGCAAGTACAAATGGAAGGGCAGTTTCCGGGAGAGCGCGATAAGCAAGGGCTTGAATTAGGGAACCTCGGATTCTTGTGACGGTTGCTGAATCGACACCAGCATAGACAGGGTGGCGTTCTTCAAGGAGGGCTAAAAAGTAGGGGATAAAGCTGGCATCTCCTTGACCGCGTTGAATAAAATCAATCACCTCTGCTTCCGAGCTGATTGTTTGCACATCAACGACTACAGTTCCCGAATCTATTTTCATGATGATCTCCGTCGGTTGGCAAGGATGCGGATAAATTCCTCCACTGGATCTACATCTGCCTCAACTGCCTCAACATCTGCCGATCTACTCCTGAGATTGATTGAACGCTCGGTGTCAGGTACAGGCAATGATTCAGGCGCAAGCGCATTGAGTGCTGCCACCGCCTGCTTACGTACATTAGTTGTCTTCTGTTTATCGCTAACCACCGCCTTGAGACGCTCCACAGATGAGGGATCACCAGCAAGATGGCGAATGGCGGCTTCTTGAGTTCGTTCGTCTGTAGACTGATCGACGAGCTGTCCTGCCAGCTCACGCACATCTGCGTGAGGGTCTTCACCGAGCAGATTCAGGGCATCGGCAGGCTCCACCAGCGCCTGCTCAGGATCTTCAAGACCCTTGATTAGCAGTTCTTGGGCGCGTCGGTCTCCTTGAGAGACGAGTGCAGCCAAGGCTCCTAGCCTTAACTCAGGTGTTGCGATCGCAATACGCAAAGCTTCCAAATATGCGGGTCGCCATTCGGAAAATGTGCGACTCGATATGGCTAGCAGTTTCAGAGTTTGCAGTGCGGACTGACGAATCTCCACTGTTTCTTCTGGATTAGCAAGGATCTCAAGAGGCTGCTCATGTGCATTGGGGATATCGCCTTGGGTCAACCTACTTGTACCCCTGGCACTTGAGCTTTCGGGTGCTGAACCCCGTCCCAGTTTGTTGCTTTGTGCGCGAGCAGCAGCAACCTGCTCACTTAATTGCTGTTCATATTCTTCAATATTACTCATGATTGGTGTTCCTTAATTGATATGTTATTTAGATGAATTCTTTAATTTGTTTCTTTTGCTGAATTCATAGGGGACATTATCGTAACTATAGCCAAGTCTCGCCGTGGATATTTTGTAGCCTTGGAAATCAATCATATCTTCCACCTTTGGCGTTTTACCTGGCGTTGATGTAACTGTCGAATCTGGAAGCCAACCTCCGGGAGCGAAGTTGGGACGAGGTGGGGTAACAATACCGTTCCACGGCCACATTGTGTCAGCTAGCCGCCGTCCATCTCTATCTTCTGGCGTATAAGTCTCTAACTCTTGAGGGTTGACGCGCTTGTACAGCCACTGCCAGAGCGCCCATAGACGATCAACGTTTGCATGAAGCAGGAAAAATAGAGGATCTTTCACGGCAGTAGGAACAGAGGAGATAGAGCCTGTGAATGATACATGGGCGGCTCCGTGGGGTATCCCCTCCATGTCCTGAAATTCTGCATACACATCACCTAGCGCCAGGGTTTCGCTTTGGGATATCACAGGGAAGTCGGGGAAGCCAGGAGCTGGGCTGGTTAAGGTATCGAAACGCGCACTCCGCAGAATCCCAGACACACCATCAGTTACCCATGCGGCAAGCGGATTATCAATGTTGAATACAACCAAGTCACCAGTACCTCCATCATCCTCAGGAACTTGCCGCGTTTGTCCCATAAAGTCTGCCTGGAAAACTTTTGGTGCTGGCTGATCGAAACGCCAATAGGGCAGAGAAACTGAGGGATCTACAATCTGAAGTTCGCGCTCCAGGTCTAGGAGAAAAGCCCGATGCCAGGGTAGAAACTGTGGCCCTCTGTGAGCTTCTGCGTCAGAGGCCTCAACGTGGCTATTGCGGAAGTCCTGATAGATGCCTGTACCTGCAAGGTTGAGCTGGAAGTAAGCCTCTAGGAAGCGATCGCGCTCGCCTTGAGTCAGGTTGTTGGCATTTTTGCGAACACGCACCATCAGGGGTAAGGTAATTTCAGCCCCCACTCCCTTCACGACGAGCAGACAGTCTTTATCTTTGACACTGGGAAAACCAAACTTACCGCCAATCTCGAAAGCAACCCATGAACCATCAGCCGGCAGGGTGAGTTCCAGACTCTCTTTCGACGGTTGATTTCGAGATGAGTAGAAAACCACTACACCACCACCGGGCTGTGCAGGGCGACTACTCAACTGCACTTTGACATTCTCTGTAGTCGCGCCAGCTAAACGGATGCGACAAGGGGAAGGGGCATAAGCAACATAACGCGCATTGGCGTTTAATGTTCCATTTATTTCTATTTCAATTGCCATTTAATGAATTTCGATGTGTAATAAAACGATTACAAAAAATATTGCATACTGGTAACTGTATATCAACACTTTCTTTATTATCTTTAACAAGTTCAGTGTTAGAGTTATTAGTCAATAAATATACAAATTAGACAATCATAAATACCCATGCGACTTTGAGTGTATTTAGGGGCTTCAAACTAAAAAAATATACAATCACTTTGGTGAGCAGGGGAGGAAGAATATAATCAGTTTCTCAACTTTCACGCATTGAATAATTTAATTTCTGGAAGTGCCTTAGCCTATCATCCCCTTGATGTTGAAATACCTCAATGAAGTAATAGTGACCATGTACATAAATAACAATGTCCTGTTTGTAACAATGGCATTATCAAATATACAGGTAATGCCATCTCATCAGTTACTATTGAATATTATGTTGTCAGGTTGATTGAGGTTTTATGAGAGAGTATCTGAGGCGATCGCTAATTGTTAGCGGCGTTGTCATTGGCTGCGGATTATTACCATTATCCGCTCAAGCACAACAAGCGGCTGATGCTCAAGTTGCTGCACTGGTGGAAGCACTAAGACAAGCTGCACCGCAAACTGGTAAAGCTAACGATGGACTTTATAGTGCTTGGCAAGTTAAACCAGAAACTCTCCGAGGCTGGTCAAGAACTTGTCTCAAAAGAGAAGTCACCCCGACACAATTTGAAAATAGTCCCGCACTAGCAAGGGAAATTGTGTCATGTATTGCACGCCGTGAATTAAACCAGCAACTGAGCGCTACGAGAAATAATGAAACTGCGGCTGTGCAAGGTGTCGCTTGTTGGTGGATGACTGGTGCATATACAGGCTGTAATAAAGGCTTTACAGCTACCTACGTCCAGAAAGTTTTAGGATTTTACCGTTCTCAACCAACAGCCAATCCCACACAGCGATCGCGCTAATTATTCAGTTGACAGTTGACAGTTGATACTTATCAGATTATTTCCACTGTCCACTGATAACTGTTAACTGTTAACTGAAATACTTACTCTATACTCCCTACAATTAAAAACTCATCTAACAAATACTGATTTGGTTGCAAATTAGTGGCAAAACGGCTGTAAACAATTTCTGTTGAAAACGTAAAAGAAAACCAATAATTGTCCTGAATGACTTGGTAACAATTATTGGTATCTGAGAAATCAAAGTGAACTGATGCTAAATTATTCAACCCAACTACCTCTTGTCCATCCTGCAACCAGGGAAATTGCCAGAATTTTAAGGGTTTTAACCATGAAGAACGAAAATTTGCGCGGTTTCGGGGAGCTATAAAAGTAGATATATCCACTTGTACAGGAAATTTCTCTGTTGGTTGTCGTGGTATCCATTCTAGAACAGAATGCCAATTAGGATTAGTTATTGCTTGACGGCGCTGTAAACGTTTTCCGGAAACTTTTAGCATATTGGGTGGATGGTTCCAGCCAAGCCAACGTCGGACTTTTTCTGGTAACAGCCAATGTTTTAGACTTGTGTGAACCAATCTCGTCATTGTCTCTTCATTTTTCAAAGCACTGGCGGTTAACTGCACTAATACAGATTGCTTGGGTGAATGGGGAATTGCACCATAAGAAAAACGGGTAGCACAACTATAATGGATATCACCAGAGAGAATCACAACTTGTTGACGTTGTTCAAACAAGGTTGTGAGGAATCTTGCTAATGCTTCAAAATTAACGTTCCAAGCGTCTCCAACATCTGTAGAAAAAACCTTTTCCCGCTTTAACTGCCAATGATGAATCCAATCAATGACTTGTAATTCAAATACATTGGTAGGTGTAATCACAAAAGTAGTAAGATTTTGGTTGTCTGCGGTTTTTTGTAATGGTTGTATGAGTTGTTGCTTCATGGCACGAGGAGACAACAACATTGGTGGGGCGATAGATTTTTTATCTGCTGGGTAGCCCCGCCAGGTGCGTGTATCTAATACTATAACTTCATGGCAATTGCTGGTGATAGTGTAGTGCCAAGTCAGGGCTTCGGGATGTCGCGCCAGGATCAATACTCCATCTTCTAAAATAAAATTGGGTAAACCTGTGTGGGGGTCGCATTTGGGTATGCCTAGATAATTAGCGATCGCTTCATCAGCAGCCACATCTTTCCCACCTGACAGCGACCAACTCTCAGCCGCCGCCAGCAATTTTTTTCCAGATTGACCCACAGCAAATTGTTCTGGTGTATTACCCCAAGCTTGAAAGACGCTGTAAGCTAACAAAGCATTTTGTACAGTCCGCCGCCCCAGAGGTTTGCTGAGAACTTGCAAACACCAGGCTTGATTTAAGTTCCAATCATCACTCACATCATGGTCATCAAAGATGGTGTACATGGGAATATTCGCCAGCGCCCGCCGCACCTTTGTCAAGGTATAAATTAGCTGTCGTAAATCTGCTACTGCGCGATCCCAGGTTTTGAGGGTTTGGCGATCGCTACTTACCCATTTTCCAGGGGGAAAAGCATCCGGCCAGCACACCGGCGACCAAGCCAGTAAATAAGCCGCGTAATATTCTCCCAAGCTGAACAGATGGCTAGAAACTTTAGCCGATTTATTATGTAATCCGGCGGTAAATCCTGCTTCTATTGTTGCCAATTGCGATCGTTCTCCTGGTGCTAGTTCCTGGGGAGTACAACCACCTTGACCTACAGGTAATTGTTCTTCCCAGCCCAGGAGGGCATCACCCAAATGACTGGCTACCCATAAAAACGGTGCTGATACGTCATCGCCGTAGATTTGATCACCTGTGAGAAATAACTGATGGGGACGGCGGCGGGGTTGGTTGGCGGTTGAAGCCATGAGAGAATCGAGGATGGGTAAGGCATCTATCCCCGAACCGTGGGGTTTGCGGCAAGAAGCATGAATAATATGCAAATCTTCCAGGCGGTCTGGAGGCAAAACAAAGGTAGGTTTTTGATGCTCAAAGTAGCTAATACTATCTTGGGGAAAGCGATTTGAACATAATGCTTGTTCCAGAGTCAGCAAGGTTTGGTCAGCACAGGTAAATTGGAGGTCGTAAGCATAAATACAGTCACTCGTTAAACTATCCTCCTCTGGAGACATAGCCGTAATCGCCACTACGTGCAAATACTTACCCAAAGCAACAGTAAACCGTCGTCCCTCAAATAAACAATTTCCTAACTCTTGACCATGATTTGTGGTTGCATAAACTTTGAGTTCTACCTGACAAGCTTGTTTGAGTGCTATCAGTACCGTCGCGGATTTGGCTTCAGTATGTCGTAGTATTGGCCCCGCTAAAATCAACGGTAGATCCTCGAAAAAGTCTCCAGCTTGGTTATACATGACCACAAGTTACAGGTTTAACAGTGAACAGTTGTAGGGGCGGGTTCATTGAGTAATTTATGGTAAAAACAGATATGTTTGTTAAACCCGCCCGTACTTAAATACGTTGGTGAACACCACACCAATTGGTGGAAAGCGTATTTTGGGGTTTCTTTATTTCCTACCATACGTCGTCAGAACTGATAACTGAGTTTAACTAAATCAGCAGAAGTCCCACACCTCACGAAATTGTTTAGATGATTCAGTCAAATAGTATAAGCCCTATAACTCCAGCCTAATTCATCAGTAATCAAAAAAAATTCCCGTCATCAACGGTAGCGACAACGGGATCTGATCAAATTGTCTAGTAATTAACGAGAAGCCACTTGTGGTTCTGCCCAGATTTGGGTCAGCTTGTTACCATAGGTAATTGGCTGGTCTTTTTCTGTTGTCGCTGCTGTTTTACCATCGATCGCCACTTTTACTAAAGGCCATTCTTCTTCGCCCATTTCACCAGCACGGAAGATGACATGATCAGGTTCATTTTTACTCCAACCTAACAACACAGCGATTTTCTCGTGGTCGTGGTCTTCTGTTTGTGCTGGCGCAACTGTATTAGTTTGATTCTTTTGGCGATCCCAAATCACAGCCTGATCTGTGGAATCCCCTGTGTTGAAAATCCCTTCAAACTTACGAGCTAAAAAGCGATCGCTCTTTTCTGACCAACTTACAGGAACTAATACCCCTATTTTCCCATCACCCTCGGCTGGTTCTGCGGATACTTCCTGTTTATTTAACAGGGGATCAGCCGTCATAGTTGTCGCAGCCATCACCCGCAGTTTCTTGGTTTCCCTATCTTCTACAAACAGAACACTATTGACTTTGGTGTTGTGCATTTCGGGTTTAACTTCAATTTGTACCCGACTGTAAACCGCATATTTACCATCAGGAGAAACTACAGGTAAGCTGCGATAATAGCGCGTTCCCGAACCGCCTTTACCACCAATGGCTTCTTGAGTCGCCAAAATCCATTTCCAGGGAATTGGATGAGGACTACCGATGGGATCTGTTTGTTCTACTCCCTCTGGGGGTTCCTCAACAGATATATCTGGGGTGGGATTTGGTGTGGATGGTTTCATCAAGCCAGATGCTACCTGACCCGCCACTAATGAATGAGCTTTAGACACTGCATTCAAAATTACTTTGTCTTTTTCTGTAAGTGTCTGGATATGAGTATTTGTCAGTTGTTCACTCGCTCTTAACTGTGGAATTGGTGCGAGTTCCACTGCTGCTAGAAGTTCGTTTGATTGGGAATATTTTTTCGCTACTAGAGACTCTAAATTATCGGCTGGTATTTGCGTCTGGGCAATTACCGTTTGGTGTGGCAAACTCTCCAGTTCTCTGGTACTGGACTTTGTTTGGCTTGCTGTTAAGTCTTGCGCCAAGTTTGGTTCATTAATAGTAGCCGCTTCCTGTGGCGTAGTATCAGGTGTCTCCGCTTCAGTGCCAGTTTTGGCGAACGCTTTGGTTGGCTTGGCTGAACTAGAATGACCTGATGCCGCTACTAAGGGAGCAATCAACAGTATAACAACAACATAGTTAAGAAATGGTTGCACGCGGAACCATCCTGACAGCAAGAGGGGTTTAAGCATGGGTAGGACTCTCCAGAGGGGCGGTTGCTGTGTGAGGAGCAAAGTCTATTTGATTGAGGAAGCTGGCTTTTGATTACAGGTATAACAACAAACTCACGGATTTAACTAGATCAAATAAAATTATTTTTTTTTATTAGCAGATTTTTACAAAAACATCGTTTCATTCTTTACACCTTGTCATTTAAACTAAGTATTTTTACTGAAAAACAGGCTAGCAAAAAAATACCAGCAGATTTACTGCCGAGTTTTTACTTAAAATAGGAATTTACTGCACTTCAAACAAAGTGCATTGAAGGGATTATTTGAGCTAGGCTTGATAGCTCAAAATAAGACTTGATGACTGAACTGTCATGCTAATATGATTAACAGCTAGCTATAGTTCCGCTACTCTGTTAACATCCGCTATAACAGCACAGACCCTGATAATGGATTATGTGAGGCGTTACTTTAAAAATTGAGAAAGCTGACGCACAAGATATATTACTTGCAAAACAACTTTAGCACCCACAATCAGGTAGAAATTGCTATTGCAGTTTTCACCACGTAACTAAAGTTTTAGCCATAACGGCAAGGACTATAATTACGATTATTCAATTGGTAGACGTAGCCAAATCAGGACAATTACTAACAGTGTATACAACTACTAGCCGCATAGCTGCCAGTTAACTTTGTGATAAGTTTACCAAGAAAATTTAAGTTTTGCCACCGTATATTCAATTATTAGTTGCTCATAAAAAGTGCATGGGGGTAGGTGATAGTTGACAGTTGACAGTTGACAGTTGACAGTTGACAGTTGACAGTTGTCAGTTGTCAGTTGACAGTTGTCAGTTGTCAGTTGTCAGTTGACAGTTGACTATTGACTGTTGACTGTTAACTATTGACTATTGACTGTTGACTATTGACTGTTGACTGTTGACTGTTGACTATTGACTATTGACTATGGACTGTTGACTGTTGACTATTGACTATGGACTAATTACTAATGACCAATGACTAATGACTAATAACTAATGAAAATAGTATTTTTTGGTACACCAGAATTCGCAGTCCCTACTTTAGAGAAATTGTTAGGAAATAACCAATTTGAGGTTTTAGGGGTTGTAACTCAACCGGATAAACGCCGAGAGCGGGGGAATAAATTAACACCTTCACCTGTAAAAGATGTGGCGATCGCACACAATTTACCAGTGTGGCAACCCGAAAGGATTAAAAAAGATACCCAAACCCTGACTCAACTCAAGCAATTAGAGGCGGATGCTTTTGTTGTGGTTGCCTATGGGCAAATTCTGTCACAGAAAATTCTCGATATGCCAAAACTGGGTTCGGTGAATGTACATGGTTCAATTTTGCCCCAATACCGGGGTGCAGCACCGATTCAATGGTGTCTGTACAACGGGGACAAAGAAACGGGGATCACGACGATGTTGATGGATGCGGGGATGGATACTGGGGCGATGCTACTCAAAGCCACTACACCCATAGGCTTGCTCGATAATGCTGATGATTTAGCCCAAAGATTATCTGTGATTGGTGGGGATTTACTGATAGAAACATTACTGAAGCTACAGCGCCAGGAAATTCAACCAATTCCCCAAGATAACGCCGCCGCGACTTATGCCTCTTTAATTCAAAAGCAAGATTATGGCTTAGATTGGTCAAGAAGCGCTTGGCAACTGCACAATCAAATTAGAGGATTTTACCCAAATTGTACGACTACCTTCCGTAACCAACCTCTGAAGATTACAGCCACCCTTCCCCTTGGTGCTGCTTACAGGGATGAGCTACCACCAGAACTGCAAAAGATATATCAAAAACTGCCTGATTTGTCAAGCATATCGGGTAGCCCTGGAGAAGTAGTCAGCATAGCCAAGGGAGTCGGTGCGATCGCTCAAACTGGTGAGGGACTGTTATTATTACGGGAGGTTCAACTACCAGGCAAACGTCCTCAATCGGGATGGGATTTTGTTAATGGTACACGTTTGACTGTGGGAGAAATGTTAGGGGGGTAATTGGTAATTACTTTGGTTTTGGGGTTTTCAGAATGGGGATGGTGGTTACGTTTGGGGATTGAGTTGTGCGCTTTCATAAGAACGGCAGGACTCACAAGGCCCGTTGGGATTTACTGCACAGCGAATGATTTCTGAATGGGCATTGTATCTACAAGTGGCATCACCTACTACCCAGCGTCCTGCTACTAAGCTTTTTTCTACTGGTCTTTGAGCAGACTGGACGTAGAGGGCGATGTTATGCAGGCGATAACGTCCTGATTTGAGCTGATATCGATGGCGACGTTCTAAAATTGCGTAAGTTTTACCTTCAAAGTCGAGATAGTTTCCGGGTTGGGGTGTCCAGTCAAGTTGGACTTTACCGAGGGAGCGACGTGGATGCGTCAGAATTACCTCGGTTGGTAAAGAATCTGGCTGCATGATTTCATGTGACTTGGTTTACATTATAAAAATAGTATCGCAGCAACCTAATCACGCTCACCACATTCAGCTTATAATTAATGATTCACTACAAATAGGGGACAGGTGAGAGGGGATAGGGGACAGTTAGTAGGGTGCGCTACTTACGAGAAACCCTAGCCATACCAAGAAAATATTCATACTGACGCAACCTACATTGTTGGATATGTTTTGATGTGGAAGTTCCTTAGTTATTGCTCATGAGTCACTAGTCCATAGTCAACAGTTCAATAAAGGGTAAAGCTAACAAATTCTTCCCTTTCCCCCTTCCCCCTTCCCCTAAGCTAATACAGGCTTCCCAGTAGATACAACTTGCTCAACAATATCAGCAGCTCGACTAACGCCCCCGGCTGCCTGAATTGCTTTCTGTAAACGCAGAGCATTTTGGCGATAATTTTCTTGTTTCAGCACCTGTTGAATAGCTGTTCCGAGCTTGGAAGCGTTTAACTTCTTAAAACCTACAGCTTCGCCACATCCTGACCAAACTATACGTGCTGCTACTCCTGGTTGGTCATTACCAATGGGAATTGCTACCATTGGCACAGCCTTTGTTAAAGATTCTAAAGTGGTATTCATCCCTGCATGGGTAATGGTGAGTGTGGTTTTTTCTAGCAATTCTAGTTGGGGTGCATAACTAACCACCAGAGGTTTTCCAGCTAATCCTTGTAAAACTTCAGGATTTGCAGAACCACCCAAAGATATTACCAATTGCACATCGAATTGACTACAAGCTTCTGCGATACAATGAAAAACTTCTAAAAAACGATTTTGTATGGTTCCGAGTGAGGCATAAATTAGTGGTTGTCCAGTCAACTTTTCAAAGGGAAAAGGTGTTGGTTCTCGACTGATGGGGTTATTGTGAGCGCCTGTGAAATGAAAGCAATTAGGCAAATTCTGCCTGGGATATTCAAATTCAGCAGGTTGTTGGCTGATTTGTGCTAGTTGGGAGTAAGAGTCGTTAGGACTGGTGTGTGGTGGTAAATTCCATTGGCGGCGGTACTCATTAATTACTTTACGGATTGGTTTGCCTGTTTGCTGAAATAGTTTGTTACCTGCCCAATTTCGCAGCTTTGCCCAAGTTGCGCTGCTATAACCCCAAGAACTATAAAAAGGCGGAACGCTGATATCTAGGTTAACTGGTACGCCACAAGCATAGGTAATAAAGGGGATATCGAGGAACTCTGCAACACTTCCTCCCTCTGGCGAAAGTTGATCCACTATGAGCGCATCTACACCTGCTTGTTTGACTAATGTGGGCATTTCACGCAGAGTTATCTGTGTCGTTTGCCTTATGCCATCAATTGTAAATTTTATCGCAGCGAATCCGCTCAATTTTCCCAGTTCAGTCAAAAAGTTTTTTGCAGATCCCAGAGGAAAATCAGACTCGGCAACTGGCACAAATTCTAATCCTGCTGCTAGTGCTTTTGATTGAGAATCAATTAGTGCAAATAGGGTAACTCTATGACCCCGTTTTTTTAACTCATACCCTAAAGTAGTTATGGGGTTGAGGTGGCCGGATGCAGTCGGACAGATTATTCCATAATGAGTCATGTTACTTTTTCGGTTAATTAAAATATTGTTGTTATTTATAGTACATATACACAAATAAACACTGAGAAAGGGTAAATATTAAGTAGTGGACTAGCAAGGCTAAAATGTGGCAATAGATTGGGAAAAAATCGAACGCAGATAAACGCAGATGTTGGCGCAGCCTTCCCGCAGGGTACGCAGATGAACAAGATGATAGATTTTTCGCTATTGCACTATTTTAGCTGTGTCAGTCCAGTAGGGTGCGTTAAAGCAGCGCGTAACGCACCGTATCTAATAAATAGCCTCTCAGCACTTCTTATAGTATTGATCGGATTTTAGCTCGATAGGCGGCATTATCTAAACCGCCGCCACCTTGACTAGGTTGGGAACTGATCGCACGTCTGAGAGAATTGATGCGATCGCTAGTTCCAGGGTGAGTACTCAAAAATGTTGGTAAACCTCCGCCGCCTTTGAGCAGTTTCTGCATAAAGGAAACCATTGCTGAGGGAGCATAACCAGCCCTGGTTAAAGTTCTTAATCCTCTTGTATCCGCATCATATTCATCTTGACGGCTACGAGGACGGTTCAGCGCTAGTTCCACACCAAGTCCTACAGCTGTGTTGCGGTCTAAACCTGCTGCTGAGGCTACACCACTGGCTAGCGATCTTTGACGCATCTGTTTTACTAGATGTCTACCGCCAACGTGACCGATTTCATGAGCCATAACACTGGCTAGTTCCGCTTCATTGGCTGCGGTTTTGATTAAACCTGTATTTACATAAACAAAACCGCCTAAAGTGGCAAAAGCATTGACAGCATCATCTTCCACTACTTGAAATGTAAAAGGAAGATTAGGGCGATCGCTATTTGCCGCCAAGCGCTGTCCAATTTGTTCCACGTAGCGATTGAGTTCCGCATTCCGCGAAAGTCTCACTTGACCACTACGTAATTCTTGATTCATCTGAGTGCCTAGTTCCACTTCCTGGCGATCTGACATATTAGACAGCTGAAGTACTTGCACTCCTTGTAATAAAAGCGGTCGTAAGTCTAAAGCTTTACCAACTAAAGGTGTACCTAAACACACTCCTAAAGCGACAACCACTGAAATTAATGGATACAACAAGCGTCGCCGCCACACAGGGTAATTTGCAACCAAGCCTTTCCTATTCATATCAATCCAGTTAGAAGAGAATTTCGGGAGAACATTAAATAATATGACGCATCTACATTTTCTAAGTTGCATAATTAACTAGTCAGTTGACAGTTGACAGTTATCAGTTATCAGTTATCAGTTATCAGTTATTTTCCCCTGCTCCCTCATCTCCCCCCACTCCCTCATCTCCCTCATCTTCCCTAGCCCCTAGCCCCTAATCCCTACACTAAGATAGAAGAATAACTAACAATCTGATAACCATGACGGTACATTGGCAGGAACGGGTTGGTAATCAACGGGATTGGGTTTGGCGGGGGTGGCGGACTCGCTACACTTACATTCGCGCTAGCCGAGATGACCAACACAAAACCCCTCTGATTTTACTGCATGGGTTTGGTGCTTCTATCGGGCATTGGCGACATAATTTAGAGGTTTTGGGTGAATCCCATACCGTTTATGCTTTGGATATGCTGGGTTTTGGTGGTTCACAGAAAGCCCCAGCAAATTACAGCATTGAACTTTGGGTGGAGCAAGTTTACGATTTTTGGCGGGCTTTTATCCGTCAACCAGTGGTATTGATAGGAAATTCCAATGGATCTTTGATTTCTTTGGCGGCGGCGGCGGCTCATCCTGAGATGGTTAAGGGCATTGTAATGATGAGTCTACCAGACCCATCGTTAGAACAGGAGATGATTCCGCCTTTCTTGCGACCTCTAGTCATAACAATCAAGAATATCGTCGCGTCTCCAATATTGTTAAAGCCTGTGTTCTATTTTGTCCGCCGTCCCAGCGTTCTGCGTCTTTGGGCTGGTCTTGCTTACGCTAACCCCGCAGCTATCACCGATGAACTGATAGATATTCTCGCCGGGCCGCCCCAAGATAGGGGATCAGCTCGTGCTTTTAGCGCCTTGTTTAAAGCTGCGATCGCAGTTAACTTTAGTCCTAGCGTCAAAGCCTTGTTACCAAAGTTAACAATTCCCATGCTGTTAATTTGGGGGCAAAAAGATAGATTCGTTCCACCCATCCTAGCTAACCAATTCGCTCAGTATAACGAAAAGTTACAATTGCTCAATCTAGAGGATGTAGGGCATTGTCCCCATGATGAATGTCCAGAACAAGTAAATCAAGCCATTTTGGATTGGATGGAAAAATCCTTGGGAGATTCCCAATTAGTCATCTCCCAGTCAGGGACTTCCAATTAAAAAAATATGCGATCGCTACGGGAGTAGGGGGGAGGAAAATCTTTGAAAATTGTCTAACCAATAGTGACTTGATTGGTATCAACATTTGTAGCACCACTTACAGACCGGGCTACGGAAACCATTTTATTAAGAATATCTTGGCTAGGAACTTTGCCTTTTAAAACTACAGTGCTACCAGTTTGAGCCACCCAAAGGGTATCGACATCATCAAGTTGCTGGTCTTGGTCAAACGCCAACGCTACCCGCTTAGCTAAACCGCTTTGGTCATATTCTCCATTCAAGCCTAAACGTTCTGGGGGAATTGATTGGGTGGCTGTAGGTGCATTTGCGGGAGCTTGTGCTACTTGAGGAGCGGGATTTACTTGAGCATTTTGAGGCTTTTCCATGCCAAAAAGTCTTTTTAACCAACCCATAAATACGGTTCTCCTGATTCTAGGTTTACTATCTTCTTAAGATAAAAGTTTGACAGATATTCTACATCTGTCGTGCAAAAGATATTCCTTCTAGATGGCTTCTGCTTTTAGATTGATTTGCACTGTGTGACAGTTATCAGTTATCAGTTATCAGTTGACAGGTGACAGGTGACAGGTGTTCTCCCTCATCTCCCTCTTCTCCCTCATCTCCCGGTTGCGGAGCGTCTCGTAGAGAAGTCGAAGCACATCTCCCCAGTCCCCAATTTTTCAGAAAACATTTGAGGAGTGCAGGTATTGAGTTTAAAATGAGCTATAAGACTTATATTTATTCACCTAGTAAGCAGTACGTGTAGGATGGCAGTTAGCTAATATTTCCGTTAGTTAGATGCTGTCTGAGCCTGTGTTGGCAAAGATGAAACATACTCTTTCAGTTCTGGTAGAAGATGAAGCGGGAGTTCTGTCCCGCATTGCTAGTTTATTTGCTCGTCGTGGCTTTAATATAGAAAGCCTGGCTGTTGGTTCGGGGGAAGAGGGCGGAGTTTCCCGCATTACAATGGTTGTACCTGGTGACGATCGCGTGATTGAACAACTCACCAAGCAACTATACAAGCTGGTCAACGTCCTCAAGGTACAGGATATAACAGAAACCCCCTGCGTGGAGCGTGAATTGATGCTCCTGAAGGTGAACGCGACGAGTTCTAACCGCTCAGAAGTCGTCGAACTAGCGCAAATTTTCCGAGCGCGAGTAGTCGATGTGGCGGAAGATTCTTTGACTTTGGAAGTGGTCGGCGACCCTGGTAAGATGGTGGCGATCGTCCAAGTGCTGCAAAAGTTTGGTATTAGGGAAATCGCCCGCACTGGTAAAATTGCCCTAACTCGTGAATCTGGTGTCAATACTGAGTTACTTAAATCTTTAGAAGCAAAGGTTTCTTAAGATTCAGCAGTAAGGGCGTACATCTGTACGTCCATACCCATGTATTTATATCAGGTATTGCCTGTGGGAATGGTTTTTATTTAAAGCTATTATAATGTAGGCTTTAAGTCACGAAGATACATATAGCAGTTGTCACTTGAATGAGTGAGCTAAATTAGCCTCTAGCCTCTAGCCTCTAGCCTCTAAAAAAGATGCTTAGAATCAAACTTGTCTTTTTTCGGTAAGTATTCAGAGCAATTTTTAGCTTCTTCAGTCATGACGATACAAGGCTCTACTGCACATTTTAAATAATGATTATGGGAATAAAATTGACAGTTTTTACAGGGCAATTGATGTGAAGTTTTAACTGTAAAAACCATTTTATTTTCTATAATTGAACGAACTTTTCGTAAAATTACAAAAAATATTACCCAACTAAAAACTAATCCTAAAGGGGTTAATGATATGGCTATATCAGGAAGATTCACGCCATTTGTTGGGGTGGTTCTTTGCTGACTTTCAGTATGAGTAATTTGGTTGTCATTACTCCTGGCTATGATTTTATTTTGATTTCTTACCTCAGATAACATATTATTGACCTTTGCTAATTTATAGTAATTTGTTTGTTAAGGCATTTTTCTATTTTGAATAACAAAATATTTATTGCTGCCTAAGTTTACAACTTTGGTATTAATAATATCAGTCTAGGTTAAATGAAATATTTTTTATTCCTATTATAGGCATAATTAGCATAGGTATCTAGATGATTTATTGAATAAAATCCTTTAATGCCTCAATTATATGTTTAACAAAATAAAGGTTTATCTATCTCTGTCAATAGTTTTGCTTATATTTATGCCAAGTATATCTAAAGATAGATTTTAAAGATTTATTCTGTCAATAGATTTTTCTAATAAAATATAGTAGAAAATACTGTCTATACTTTGTATTAAATAAGTATTATCTCTCTGTTAGATATTTTTGACATTTTATAGATAAAAAGGATATATTTTGATTTTTTCTTAGATATTAGTTTAAACATAACTTGTCTGTGATTTAGAACACTTATTTATCTTTTCTAGCCTCCTTATAAAAGCTCATTGACCTACCAGGGGTTTTGTAGTAAGTAGAGACACTTAATTAAATATAAGTTTGTAGTAAGGACTTTAGTCCTTTCAAACCCAGCAATAGAGCGATAAATCGCTTATTACGAACAAAAACTCATTTTATATTTAATTATGTCTACCTACTTATTGAACTGGGTGTTATTCTTGGTTTAACACATCCCTTGGGGTGGTGGAGCTAAAATGTTGCATTAATTAACCACAGAGAGTCAGCGAAAAGTTGAAGCCGTTCGCGGTAGCGTCTCGTTGGCGTAGCCTCTGTCTACGACAAGCTCCGCGTTCGCGTAGCGTCCCGCAGGGAACGTAGAAAAGAGAGGCTGTCTCCGTAGATGCACCTTCTTTTGCTGCTGCAAGCATCTGAACTTTTTCAGACAGAAGCACACAGAACAAAGGCAATTTATACACTATGTTAGTTTGGTTATGCTATTGCTGGGTGGGATGAAAATATAGCGATCGCCACTATCATGGGAAAATCAAAGTTAACGTCAATAATTGAGGGTTTAGAGTCAGGCTAGGTGAACATTCCACCAGGAAGAACTAAAGTTATGAAAAAGAAAGTAAAAAATGTTTAAGTGCTGTTAAATAATTTGCTTAACTATCTTAAGTGTCATTGCGTATTCAGTGGCGATCGCTAGATACTACAGGATAGTATTTTATTTATGCACAATGTTCAAATATCATAATGATTTAATAGCATTTATTTTATTAACCCATACAAAGCCTTTACAAATTTATAGATTAATAGGTAAGTTAAACATAGCGTTTAACTTGATGAACTTGATAGGATTACATCTTAGCTGTTATATTCTTTATCAGATTGTGGTAGCTGGTAATGGTAGAAAAGATTACCAGTTAACTGTTAGTAATTACTGTTAAAACAAATCAGCTTATAAGTAATTAAACGGAATTGTTATTACATATTTTGCTACATCTTATTGATGTAAAAGAAAAATATTCCTGATGTCAGCCAAAAGGTAGAGTTTTTCCGATTTAACTGTGCTTAATATCAGCAAAATAAGCAATTGACTGAAAAAGTAGGCTAGATATTAACAGTCTAATAGCCTTTTTATAATTGTGCGATGCTCTAGTTGAAAACTGGGCGCTAGTTAGGATTAAAAGTGAGATTATTTGAGTTCTCATTGATAAATACCGAGCAGACAAGATAAAAAACTGACTCTGCTGTTTAGAATTATTCCGGTTTCTCAACGCTATTTGTGAAAATTGCAAAAACAGCATTCGCATAATAAAAAGCCTAAAAGATAAATAACATCAGTGAAATCAAGAGCAATCAAGATTTCAGGGAGGGGAAGATGGAAATCTTTGATTATGTAATTCTCGGAGCGGGTTTAGGTGGTTTAGCCACGGCTGCTTGTTTAACCAAGCAAGGATATAATGTAGCAGTTTTAGAGAAACATTATTTACCCGGTGGTTGTTGCCATACTTTTGATTACGGGGAATATAGTTTTTGTGCGGATGTGCATTATATTTCTCAATGTGGTTCTGGTCAGGCGATCGCGCAATTTCTCAACTATATTGAACAAGATGTCCCCTTTAATAGTCTTGACCCAGACTGCATAGACCGGGTTATTACACCAGTAGCAGATTTTAGGATACCTTTGGGATGGGAAAGATTGCGCGATCGCCTACTTGCTAATTTCCCAGAAGAAAGCAATGCCATTAACCGCTACTGTAACGAAATTCAGCAACTCCATCAAGAAATCCGCAATTTAGGCAGAGAAATTCGCTGGTATGACCAAAAGTTGACAGACTGGTTAAAGTTACCCAAGTATTTTAATCTGTTTAAAAAGCGCAATTGGACACTGCAAGATTTGTATAACTATGTCGGGTTATCGCCCAAACTCCAAGCAATACTAGCAGGACAAAGTGGCGACTACGCACTCCCACCCGCAGAAATTGCCCTACTCACCCACACTTCCCTAGTTTGGGACTACTCGGAAGGTGCTTATTATCCCCAACATCACTTTAAGCACTTGGTTGATACCATTGTCGAGACAATTACCTCTGGTGGTGGAGTAATTGCCTATGCTACAACAGTTAACCATATTCAAGTCAGTCGTGGCAGAGTACATACCGTCCTTGCCGATGGTAAAATTTACCGGGCTACCAAAGCCTATATCAGCGACCTCGACCCCAAATTAACAGTAGAATTAATGCACGATGGGGAAGCCATCAGCCCCAAAGAACGGCGACGGCTAACTAGTTATGAATATTCAGCCAGTGTGTTTAATATTTACTTAGGTTTAGATGACCGCTTTGAACCGGAACGTTACGGTATTGGTAACTGGAATCTTTGGTATTATCCCACCGGAGACTTAAATAGAGAATATCAACAACAATTGCAAGGCGACTTTAGCAACCCCTGGATTTTCCTTTCCTGTCCGACGATGAAATCTGATCAACCAGGAATAGCCCCACCTGGACATCATATATTAGAAATTGCCACAGTTTGTCCTTACGAACCTTTCGCCCAACTGCATCAACATGACTCCGCCGCCTATAAAGCCAAAAAGCGGGAAGTTTACCAGCAAATTATGAACACGGTGCGGGATCTAGTTCCCGATGTTGATAATTACGCCAGGATGAAAGTTTACGGTACACCTACCACCAGTGAATATTATCTAGGACAACCCCAGGGGAATATATATGGTGCGAAATTAGTACCCAGTCAAGTCGGGTTAAATCGCATCGGGTATACGACAGAGTTACCTAACTTGTTTTTGGTGGGTGCAAGTGCTGGGTATCCCAGCGTTCCCGGTGTCATTGGGAATGGGATGGATGTTGTCGAGTTGTTAACTGGGGAGACTGTGCGACGGAAAACGACTGCATCTGCGCGGTTGGTGGGGGTGAGGTGATAGTAATTCGTATTTAATATGAGGTTGCAGATAATTAGAAAATCGATTAATTTATCTGCGTTTATCTGCGTGCATCTGCGTTCAATTACTGCCGACATATTATTCTATGCAGTAGTGGGGTGGGCAGTGCATCGCCATATCATAGCTATAGCTGAAATTCGTAGTAGGGTAATGGATTTTGTCCTGCACCCATGAGCCATCTTGCATCGGGTTTCCACGTACCGTTGGGTTCTTCGCGGCGACGAGTATATATAGTTAGTTTTTTGTCTTCAAACTTTAGTAGATTATATTGCCAGGGATAACCAGGGTTAAGTTCCTTTGTGGGTGCGCCGAAGGTTCCTGCACAAATAATATCCAGCTTGCGTCCACTTGCACTCATATCGTATTTGTAAAGGCTGTTTTCAGCTTTGTGTATATGACCATGAACAGCAAAACGGAAGTTTGCTTGTGCTAACTGTTCCATAAAACCATGATCTTTAATGCGATCATCCCAGGAACTATTTAAAGGATGATGCCATACTGCTATTTTGAGGCAGTTTTGATATTTTTGGTGGCGGCGAATTTCTGTGAGGGCGTTGCTGAGTGCATTCATGTTAATGCTGGCATTGTCTTTGTAATGATGATCCAATTGCCAAGCCGAGTTTAGCCCTAGTATGAGTAGGTTTTGGTTGGGGAAATGGTCTAGGGTGTATTGTTGGTCATAGTCTTGGGGATAGGGTTGGTTTTTGATGCTTTGGTAGAAGTTGCGGAAGTGTTCAAAGCGTTGTTTGTATTTTTCTTGATCTGCAACTTCAATATAGTTACCGCCATCGTCTATGTAGATTTCTTGATTAAGTTTACCCTGATACCTTTCACGACGATATGGAGTGTAAGCATCTTGGGCTAATTGCCAGTTGAGGTCATGATTACCGGGAACGATGATAATTTGTTCAGGTTGGAGGGTGAAATCTTTGCATACTTCATTAAGGAATTGTTGGGCGGCTTGGTATTCTTCAGGCGTTGATTTGTTAGCGATATCGCCGGAGAGAATGAGGGCATCAAGGTGAGGAATATCGAGTTCGTTTTGCAAGTCGGTTACTAGTTGGTTAGACCAGAGTTTGGCTTGGTCAGGTGTGCCGAAGTGCAAGTCTGAGAGGTGGAGGATGTACATTAGGGATGTTTTACTTGGCTGGGATGAGGAAGTATTTGGTTGAAGTGTTGACTTAGCAATTGGTTGAGTAAGTGTATAGTTGTAGTAATTATACTTTTCTTGTATAGTTTCAAGTGCTTTAATAGCATGTTTAAGAACATATGTATAATTTCCTATTACATATTGTTCATTCTTCAATATCTGTTGGAGTAATGTAATAATTCCCTCATTTACTTCATAAACATTGAGGTCTTTTAAAACTGATTTAACCCAAGAAACCACGTCAGATAATTTATATTCATATTGATTGAAATTAATATTTCTAGGAATTACTAAAGGCAATTCGATTTCTGCTATAGCATGTGCAGCACTAGCTCGAACAAAAAAGTTTGGATGTTGGAGAAGTTTAATTAACTCAGGAATTGCCTCCCGAAACTTCATTATTCCCAGAGCTTCTGCTGCGTTATGACGTACATTAGAGTTTTCATGTTTTAGAAGTTCGATTAGCTGAGGAATTGCCGTTTTGAATTTAAGTTTTGCTAAGGAGGATACTGCACTAGAGCAAACATTTGACTCGTAATCCTTTAATAATTGAATTAGACCATGAATCGCTGCTTCTGATTTGATTTCCCCCAAATAATCTGCCACACTACAACGGACATCAGAGTCTTCATTTTCTAAAAGTTCATTTAGATAATAAACTGCTTGCTTAGATTTCGTTATGCCTAAAAGACGGATTTTAAATAATAGAGTAACCCCTAAATCAGCAACTAAATTAACTGTCTGCTGCTGGAACTCTGGCTTAACTGCACCTGCTAACTTTGCGCCTAACTGCCAATCTACCTGTAAGGCTAACTCCACCACTCGCACCGCCTGGGCTTCATTCTCCACTAATTCCAGCATTAACTTTAGTGGTTCAGTCCATTTTAAATAATTCAAATATTCTTGTTGAAGACTTTCATCACTCAGGTTTGATAACTGCTTGAGCAAATATTCGGCGGTGTAATATTCCTGAATTAGTTGGTGGCGAAATTCAATTTGGTCATTTGCTCCCAGTTGAATTAAGTGATGGTTGAGTAAATCTTGCAGCCATTGTAAGGCTCTGTCACGGGGTCGATCAAATTTCTCAGCTTGCAAAAACTGGGTTAAAACTTCCTCGGCTTCTGACTTGGGTATGGCGACATTCAATTCTGTCAGCTTATCGCCTTTGGTCATGTGGAATGCCAAATGTTTTAATAACG
>DATNQO010000059.1:0-10089 GCA_036704005.1 Leptolyngbyaceae cyanobacterium
TTGACCGGAAGAGGCAGGGGGGAAGGGAGCAGGGAGCAGGGGGAGCAAGCCCTTTCTCCCAACGCGAGTGCGGAGCGGAACACGGGTACAAGCCCCGCCCTTCCAGGGCGCTTGAGCGGGGCGGAGTACAAGCTCCGTCTCGGTTTTCCCCCTTGCTCCCTGCCCCCTGCCCCTTTTCCTCTTGCTGACTACTGACATGGATTTAATTTTTGGGAACTTATCCCAGTGTTCACAACTGACGATAGGAATAATGTTTACCGTAGACAAAATCCTCTGTCTCTAGGAGGAAAAGTTATAATTTTTGTAACTAAATTATTAATTCTTTCTCATAATTTGTTGAATGTAAAAGGAAATCTATCTATCAGCCGTTTCTTCAGTAATTTTTACTAAAATTATTGATTAATATTTTCGCAATTAAGCGGGTTTATATAGTATTTCATGAGTTTTATGCTGTTTCCTAATTTTATCAAAAATTCAGTATTTTAGTGTTATTTTTTACCTATCTTTCACTGTGTCAACAGTATAATAAATGATGAATTTTTCTCATAAAAATATTGTCAGTATTCTAATTAACCAAATTGAGCCTAATTTCATCGAATCTTGAGAAAGAAATATTTTTTTTCATAAACTGAAAGAGCTAAAGTTTTGTTAAGATGCAAGTACTAGCAGTTTCTCAACGGAATTCCTGACTTAATCGGTGGAGAAATAAATACTACTAGCAGCACAGAGTTCAAAAGGTGAAGCAATGACCACCTACATTTTTTTTGATGAAGCCCTCCGCATTTTGACAAATGCCTTTCTGTTATCAGTAGTACTGTTAATTGCAGGTTCTGGTATAGGTTTGGCAGTTATCGAAACAATAGAGAAGAGTGAACAACGTTAAAGTATCCTCAAATCCATATTTTTAGTCGCAACGAATTGAGTAGTAGTGTTCACTATCTAAAAATCCTGGGAACACTAACATATACAAGTCTCAGGGCGATGCAGACTCATCTGTAAGTCACAAACAAACAGATAACTGTACCGCTATTGAGACCCCTACCAGGAGCGACTATTATGAATTTACTGGACACATTCCTGGGCAGAGAAAACCAAGCCCCAGAATCACTTAGTTCCGCAGAAGCTTTTGTTGCTATTGTTTTACTAGCAACAGCGTCAGATGGCAATTTATCCGATGCACAAGAGCGTTCTATTTTGGGCGAATTGTCTCGTTCAAGACCTTTGAGAAGTTATTCTACAGATGCGATCGCCCAGTTATGTAACAAAAACTTTATAATTCTCCAGCGAGATGGCTTTAATGCCTTATTTAATTTGGCTAAAGAATCTCTATCTCTAGATTTGCGAGAAGCAGCTTTTGCTATAGCTAGTGATTTGGTTTTGAGTGAAAGCCATATCAATGAAGAAGAAATAAACTTTTTAAATGATTTATATCAAGCCTTGAGTATTTCGCCCGACATAGGCACAAGAATTTTACAAGCTATGTCACTCAAAAACCAAATCAAGGGTGATTAAATCAGTTATCAGTTATCAGTCATGACGTTGTATGTTGGGGGATAAAGAAGCGCTACCAACGCCGTTCACTAATTGGTGTGGGGTTTTACCTTCGTATTTAACAGATAACTGTTCACTGTGAAAAAATTATTTTTGGCAATTACCAAATAACTTAATATACTAAGTGTGCCAAGGAACATTAGCTTCTTTGGCACATTTATTTCTGGGCTATGAGTCCTGAGTAAGGGTAAACTGACTAAATTATTTTAAATTTTGAATTTTTATGCCTTGGTCTGCTACTTTAAACCAAATAATTGAGGCTCTTGCAGCCAGTCCTGTAAATTTATCTGAAGCTGCTTTATCACAAGTCAGCAGTGGTATCCAAACTGATACAAGAATTTTAAAACCTGGGGAAGTTTTTCTGGCTTTCCGAGGGGAAAAGTTTGATGGACATGAGTTTGTGCCGAGGGCGATCGCTAATGGTGCGATCGCTGCTATCGTTGATTATGACTACGAAAATCCGGGTTTACCTGTCATCCAAGTTAGGAACACCTTAGAAGCTTATCAAAAACTGGGTAGATGGTGGCGCGATCGCTTCGATATACCTATAATTGGGGTAACAGGTTCCGTAGGTAAAACTACTACTAAAGAACTTATCGCCGCAGTCTTAGGGACAAAAGGCAAAGTTCACAAGACTTATGGCAATTACAATAACGAGATTGGTGTCCCAAAAACCCTGCTAGAACTGCATGAAGAACATGATTATGCAGTCATCGAAATGGCGATGCGGGGTAGGGGACAAATTGCCGAACTCACACAAATTGCCCATCCCACCATCGGCGTGATTACCAACGTCGGGACGGCACATATTGAATTACTAGGTTCAGAAGCAGCTATTGCCGAGGCAAAATGTGAGTTATTAACCGAAATGCCCAAGGATAGCGTTGCCATTCTCAACCACGATAACCCCTTACTCATGGCTACGGCGGCAAAGGTTTGGTCAGGGGAAGTATTAACCTATGGCTTGTCTGGTGGGGATATTCACGGTTCCCTAGTCGATCATGCCACTTTGGAAGTTGCTGGATTACGCTTACCCTTACCTTTACCCGGTCGTCACAACGCTACTAATTATTTAGCAGCCTTGGCAGTGGCTAAGGTTTTGGGAATTGAATGGTCGAGCTTGCAAGCTGGTGTAAATGTGAATATGCCGACAGGGCGATCGCAGCGTTTTAGTTTGCCCAATGATGTGGTAATCTTAGATGAGACTTATAATGCTGCACCAGAAGCTATGTTAGCAGCCTTACAGTTATTAGCTGATACACCGGGAAAACGGAAAATTGCGGTGTTGGGGGCGATGAAAGAATTGGGAGAGCGATCGCCACAGTTACACCAACGGGTAGGCGAGACTGTACGCAACTTAAAGCTAGACGGCTTGTTAGTTTTGGTTGATGGTGAAGATGCCGAAGCACTAGCCAGAAGTGCCGAGGGTATTCCTTCAGAATGCTTTGCCACTCACGCCGATTTAGTCGCCCGATTGAAAACATTTGTGCAGACAGGCGATCGTTTATTATTCAAAGCTGCCCATTCTGTGGGATTAGATCAGGTAGTGAGTCAGTTGAGGGCGGAGTTTTCATAGTAGGGGATAGGGGACAGGGAACAGGGAACAGTTTTTATAGCAGTAGCGACATAGCTTAGGACATAGGTAAATCATAAAATCCTTATATTAAGCAGCTTCTGTCACCTGTCACCTGTCACCTGATTTTCCCATTTAACAACTGTAGGGACTTACAAATGTAAGCCCCTACAAGTTATCTATCGGATTATTCTTTGAGATTTTTCTAGCAAAACTGCGTGACATCTTCTCCACACTCATCGGCTAGATACATCAAGGCTTTAAAGCGGATTTCTACTAACTGTTCGTAGAAAGGATTGAGTTTACACAGGGGCGGGATGTGGACGAGAGTGCGATCGCCTAATTTAATTTCTCTTTCAAATGGACAGCTAGCAGGAATAATTGTACATATTTGCCGTGCTTGTTTGGGGTTTTCAATTTTTAAAGATTCCAGCCACTGCCGGATCGGTTGCAGTAGTAGATTTATAACAGAGATAAATGTAACTGTGATAGTAGACATCATGTTGTGAGTGCGTACATTTGTTGGGGAGTTAGCAAAACTTTTTCGAGTAAGAGACTGTCTGTTTTGGCAGTATCTTTAATAATTACGGCTTTGGCATTTTCGTTTAATAATATTTTTTTATCCGCCGTAAAACTAAATTCTTGTCCAGGCATAAAGCCTTTTTGAATGAGTTTTTTTAAAGCAAACCTCGTAACTGATTCGAGTAACTTAGTGCATGGTTGCCAATCAGCTAACTTATCAAAAACCCAGTGAAATGTTTCAGGATGAGTTGTAGATAAGTCTAAAATTGCTGCTGTTAAACAGGATTCTATATATTCAGCATTTAAATTAAGATGTAACTGATTTACCCAAGTTTCTATAAGTCTTTTATCTTGAAACTTTAAAATATAAACTGCTCTTTCGAGATGGAAGTGAAATAGTTCTAAATCTTTCATTTTTCTCGGTTATAAAGGTAATAAAAAAAATTAATCGACTTATGCGCTGGCTAGGAAATGATTCTACTTCTTTCATCTCAAAAATGAGGCTTGGGCAATAGGTATTTATTCATTACCCTATCAGTAAAACTACTGTCAAACGGTTAATTTCCTAGTTGCTTCTAACTTTAAACCTGAAAAATGCAGAACTTGTGGAGATACGTCTAAAGATAGATATTTTTTTTAAACCGACGAATCTAAAGCAGCCGCGACTTGAGCCGGCAATTTCATCGCTTTGAAGGGCTTGGTAATGATAGCTCTAACTCCCAACTCAGCAAATCGCCTCTGTTCGGCGGCTTGCACCTTCGCCGTCAGCAGAATCACAGGAATTGATTGAGTAACAGGATTGGCTTGTAAAGCTTGAAAAGTGGCGATTCCGTCCATATCTGGCATCATCACATCCAAAAGAATTACATCCGGCTGTTCAGCCGCAGCTTTAGCAACTCCCTCAATACCAGAAGCAGCAGTGGAAACTTCCCATGCACCCACGGCTTTTAAGGCGAGTTCAGCCACTGCTCGAATATCATATTCATCATCAATGATGAGAATGCGTTTAGTAGTCATAACAGTTGTCAGTTATCAGTTATCAGTTGTCAGTTGTCAGTTATCAGTTATCAGTTGTCAGTTGTCAGCTGATGTTCACTGATAACTGTTCACTGTTCACTGATAACTGACACACCCACTTCCCGACAAATCAACCGATTGAGTAGGTTAATGACTCGCTGTTCAAATTCTTGGGTATTAATGCGTCCTTTAGTGAGAAATAGGGTTTGTCCTAACTTTAACCTTTGGCGATCGCTTTCATCTAAATCGCGGGCTGTGTACACTACTAAAGGTACATGAGATAGGCGCTGATATTGTCGCAACCAATCCACCACACCAAAACCGTCACATTCGGGTAATCCTAAATCTAGTACCAATAAATCAGGAATGAGATTTTGGCTAAGTTGTATAGCTTCCCTTCCTGTTTGAGCGTGGAATGTCGATGTTCCATGACGATTGAACATGGCAATCAACAACTGTGCTAAATCTGGATCATCTTCTACAACTAGTACCTTAATGGCTGGTAGTTGTTTGGCAGTGGCTTTTTCTAAAGCTTGGCACAACAACTTCACATCTGGAGGTTTGATAATCCAATCACTCACATCACGGGGAAGTTCTTTACTCTTCTCAGGGGCTACACCACTCAGAATAATCACCGGCACACTTTTGATATTTGGCTGCTGTTTGAGAAGTCCTAAAGTTTCCCAACCGTCCATCCCTGGCATCATCAGGTTGAGAATAATTGCATCAGGCTGGTTTAATGTCGCCTGTTCCACGGCCTCCTCTCCTGAAGCCACAGTCATCACTCGATAACCTTGCCTTTCTAGCATCACTTGTACAACAGCCCGCACCGAAGGATCATCATCACAAAGCATGATTAAAGGAGGACTCAAGCTAGGGCAATGCTGAGGTAAGGTGTGAGGAAGAGACAAAAAATCATCACTTTTCTGCTCCTCCTCTAAGAAAATTGGCAAGGTAAAAAAGAAAGTGCTACCTTCGCCCAAAATACTCTCCGCCCAAATTTGCCCTCCATGATGCTGCAAGATGCTGCGACAAATAGCCAAACCTAAACCTGTACCACCTTTTTGCCGGGAATCTGAAGCATCAACTTGTCCAAAACGCTCAAAGATAGATTCCAGTTTATCAGCCGGAATCCCCCGACCTTCATCTTTGACTCGAAATAAGATATAAGGAGTTGTGTTGATATTATCAGAAGTTTTTCCCAGTCCCCAGTCCCGGTTGGTGAGCGGAGTCGAACCACCAGTCCCCAATTCACCACTCACCCAAACTGTAGAACCAGGAGCAGAAAATTTAATAGCATTGCTGAGGAGATTTGTCAATACCTGGATGATGCGATCGGGATCTGCCCAGAGGCGGGCGGATAAGGGTGACATGGAGATTTTCACGCCTGCTTGTTCTGCCATTTCCTCCATCACCTCTACCGATTGAGTCATTAAATCGGCTGCATCGCAGGCTTCGGGGGTAATTTGAATTTTTCCCGATTCAATTCTTTCGATATCTAGGATATCGTTGATGAGACGCACCAACCTGTCGGTGTTATTAGCAGCAATATTTAACATCCGTTGAGCATCTTCTGAACCTGGGCTGAGGACTCCACTAGCCAATAAGTCTAAAGCACCGGAAATGGAAGTTAAGGGGGTGCGTAGTTCGTGGCTGACTACGGAGACGAATTCATCTTTGAGGCGTTCGACTTCGCGGCGATCGCTGATATCCTTCATAAAGCAGTAATGCCCAATAAATTCCTGCTGTTGGTTATAGGCTTTGACCATTACTACTTGTTTATCGAAGGCTGAACCATTTTTACGCATGGCTCTAGCTTCGATTTCTACCTTGCCGTTTTTCAGCATTTGTTGGTAGGCTGCGATCATCTTTTCTTGGTCGTCTGGGTGGACTGTTACTTGCCACTCCATACCAACCATCTCTTCTGGTTCGTACCCGGTTATTTTGGCGTAGGCGGGATTTACCTTGATGTAACGCCCCTGTGTATCTAACTGAGAAATACCCTCTACTGCGCTTTCTAAAGCTTGGCTGAGGTTGAGGAGTTCTTCTTCTGTGCGTTTGCGATCATTAATATCGGTCATTGTACCGATGTAGCCTATCACCTCACCGTGAGTTTCTCTTTCGGGAATAGCTTGGGCTATTACCCAATTAATGACTTTATCGGGATGGCAAAAACGATACTCTGCTTTAAAGGGTAAATTTTGCTGTACAGCTTGATTCCATTCAGTAACAATACGCAGGCGATCGTCTGGATGTAAGGATTGTACCCAGCCTTCACCAAGTACATCTTCCAGTGGGGAGCCGATTAATTTACAAGCCCGTTCATTGACAAAAATGCAACGTCCAGAGGCATCATTGCGAAAAATTCCCACTGGTGCAGTTTGTGCCAAGGTAGCATAACGATGTTCGCTTTCCCGTAAAGCCGCTTCCGCC
Organism: Leptolyngbyaceae cyanobacterium; assembly: GCA_036704005.1. Taxonomy (GTDB): domain Bacteria; phylum Cyanobacteriota; class Cyanobacteriia; order Cyanobacteriales; family Nostocaceae; genus Trichormus. The sequence continues at coordinate 7,097 of DATNQO010000059.1, forward strand.
GCTTTGCGTGCAGTAATATCACTACCAATACCCAGAAACCCTGTAACATTATTTTCCGCATCGTATAACGGGCTAACGGATAGCATAATTGGGAAACGAGAACCATCTTTACGAATATATGTCCATTCTCGTTCCTCTACCTGCCCTAGCCGCGCTTTAGTGACAAATACCTCAAATCCGGGTTCAATCTTCACACCCAATTCTTGGGATAGTTCTTGTGCCACTGTCACGACTTCATTCTTGTCGTGGATAATCTCCGGTGTTGTTTTACCAATCACTTCGTCGGCGCTGTACCCTAGCCATCGTTGTGCGGTTGCATTGAATGTCTGAATTATGCCGTCCTGTGTGGTGGAAATTATTGTGTAGTTGGCACTATTGACAATTGCCTGTTGCAGTTTTTGGCTTGCTGCTTCTGGCTGTATTGCACTGGGCAATTGCAGCGCTTTTGTAACTAATTTTACAGATACAAATGCTGTGTAAAGAGAAATGATTGCTGTAATCGCTTTGAGCAAACCAGACAACCAATAATTAGGCTGCCAAAGCGTCCACACCTCCATCATGTGAGTTGTGCCACTAGCAACCATAAACGCACTCAAGAGCAGAAAGATGATTTTAAAGGGAAATTCTTGTCGCTTGTTGACTATATATAGCAATGTTAAAGCAATTGAATAATAAGCTATGCCAATTAAAGTATCTGATAAAAGATGCAGCCACACCAGCCCCGGATTCCATACATAGCAATGTCCTTGGGGAAAAGATAGGACTGAAGGCAAAAATGAGTATAGTACGCTGCTCATAAATCCTCCTATGGGGGAGTGGGGGGAAATGGGGGCTTTCAAGGGCAGATTTTTTACACTTCGATCCAAAAATACTGGTTTTAGGGTGTAAGGGTGTGGGGGTGTAGGGGTAGATGAAACTCTGATAATTTCGTGAATTTTATAGTCCTCACTTCTTACTTTATTAAAAACCTGCCCTTAAGAGGGAGATGGAAGAGAGTAACTAGTGACTATGGACTAATGACTAATGACAAATTTAATTTTTCTTTACAAATATATGTAGAAAAATTGTCCACTTCAGCTAAAAATAAAAAATGAGAACATTTGACAAAAATTTAATTTCTACGTAATAGAGGGGTTCTAGATATGGATAATATTGATTATCGTGTAGCGATCGTTTTAGCGCCAATCGCAGTTGCTGCTGGCTGGGCGGCCTTTAACATCGGTGCTGCTGCTTTAAGACAAGTCCAGAACTTCTTAAACAGAGAAGCTTAAATTTCAGTTAGAAATTTTAACCTTTAACCGACTGTTCTCTTTACCGAGGCAGTCGGTTTTAATCTAGGGACTGGGGACTGGGGACTGGGGACTGGGAATATACTCTTCTATCTTGTCTCCCTCTTCCTCATCTCCCCCCACTCCCTCATCTCCCCCACTCCCTCATCTCCCCCTCTGTGAACATCGATTCCCTACTCTTCCCATTTCACCATTTTGGCGTTCATCTCGGACTTACGCGCATTGTCAAATTATTAGCCAATCTTGGCAATCCTCATGAGCGAGTTCCCACAATTCATGTTGCTGGTACAAATGGCAAAGGTTCTGTATGTGCCTATCTATCCTCAATACTGACAGAGGCTGGTTATCGTACAGGGCGGTATACGTCCCCTCATCTAGTTGATTGGACAGAACGTATTTGCATCAATGAAGAGCAAATTTCTCATGAGGAGTTTTGTAAATTATTGTTAACAGTTCAAGCGGCTATTAGCTTGGATGATGAGTATCCTACTCAATTTGAGGTGATTACCGCAGCCGCTTGGTTATATTTTGCCCAGCAACAAGTCGATGTGGCGGTGATAGAAGTAGGATTGGGGGGAAGGTTGGATGCTACCAATGTGATTTCTGACCCTCTGGTGACGGTGATAACTTCCATTAGCCGTGAACATTGGCAACAATTGGGGCCGACTGTGGCTGATATTGCTGGGGAAAAAGCGGGGATTCTTAAAAGTGGGTGTCCGGCTGTGGTTGGGACGCTACCACAGGATGCAGAGAAAGTGGTGCGATCGCAAGCTCAAGAACTACAATGTCCTTTAATTCTGCCTCAACCTGCTCATCAAATCTCTGACAAATTAGCAGAATATCAGAGTATTTTACAGGCAAAAACTATTAAATATCCTCTACCTTTACAGGGTCAAATTCAACTAAATAATTCCGCTTTGGCATTAGCAGCTTTAGAAGTTTTGCAACAAAAAGGTTGGCATATTTCCGAAACAGCAATTATTAACGGCATGGCAAAAACTAAATGGCCTGGACGAATGCAATGGATTAGTTGGCACAACCACAAACTATTAATTGATGGCGCTCATAATCCCGCATCTGCTCAAGTCCTCAGAGATTATGTAGATACCTTAAATAGTCAATCTGTAACTTGGGTTATGGGAATGTTATCTACTAAAGACCATGCTGATATTTTGCAAGCATTATTAAAACCAAATGACCAATTATATCTAGTACCAGTACCAGATAATAATTCCGCAGATACAGAGTATTTAGCCAAGTTAGCTAATGATATTTGTCCTGAATTAACTCTTTGTCAAACTTACCCAGATTTACCATTAGCCCTAGAAACTGCATTTAACTCAACAGATAACTTAGTAGTTTTATGCGGTTCCTTATATTTAATTGGTCACTTTTTAGGAACCTGCGATGGTTTGTAGTAAGGACTTTAGTCCTTGCTATGGAATTATAGGGATAAGCACTAAAGTGCTTACTACAAACAAAAAGCGCTCTCCCAAATTGGGAGAGCGCTAAGATATGCAAGTTAAAGCTTAAAGATTAACCGTGGATAGCAGGAGCGCTAATAGCAACGGGAGTAACTTCAACAGCAGCTAAGTCTAAGGGGAAGTTGTGAGCGTTACGCTCGTGCATGACTTCCATACCCAAGTTAGCGCGGTTGATGATGTCAGCCCAGGTATTGATTACACGACCTTGTGAGTCGATGAT
>DATNQO010000060.1:0-9579 GCA_036704005.1 Leptolyngbyaceae cyanobacterium
GGTGCAGGGGGCAGGGGGAAAAATTCTCTCCCTTGCTCCCTGCTCCCTTACCTCTCCCCAGTCCCCAATCCCTGAACTTGACTCGGAAACTTGCATTTTTAGTACAATTGTACTATAATAGATGTAGCGTCCAGAAAGCCCAGTGCCGCGCAATTATGATCAAGCATTATATTCTGACTTTAAATCCAACTGCCAAGCACGAATGGGATCGTTGCATTCTACGTGATCCATTGACTGCAAAGCGTCCAGACATTGCCAAATTAGTGGCTGAAGCAGTTGGTGCTGATACAGGCAGTTATCTGATAAGTGTAAATATCGAAGTCCAAGTTTTAGAACAGGCTGCTGTACCTCAAAGTGAACAACTTTCACTGCAATTTCCAGAGGTATCTGTGTCAAGTCCTATGAGAGAAGCAGCCTAGTTTAACTCTGTGTCTCTGTGGTAGACAATTAACCACAGAGGCACAAAGGCACAGAGAAAAGAGTAAGAATTTTGTCGCTCAACTACGGGAAAATCCCACCATCGAATATGAAAAGAGGAAGCGGGAGATAAAGGGGAAAATCCCTTGGATTATATCCTCTGGGTTGTCCAATGTCGGTAAATTTTGACTATAATAGATATATAACGAAGGCTAAAAGCAAGTAACTATTTTGACTACTTACAACAGTAATTTATAAGCGGCAGAAGATATTCGCTAGTTCTTGTATTCCAAGTTTTGAGAGGAAGATTGTTTGATGATGCAATTGAATCATTATCCATCGGCGATCGCTCAAGCTGCCCAAAGAGTGAACGAGGTAGACTCGCAGTTAATGGCAGTGCAGCAACAAATTAACCGCTTTGAAGGGAATGCAGATCGTGTCGCCGCCTTTGAGAATCACTTGAAAAACGATGCCCAACGCCGGGCGCGTCGTTTTGAAGTCCTGTTAGTGAATCAGGAATATCAAAAGGCGATGGACACACTCATCCAATTAACTGCGGAAAAAGCAAATGCGATCGCGCATTTAGAATATCTGCGTAACCAGTTTAGTGTAGCCAAACTAGAAGCCAGATTGAAAATTGCCCAACAACTCACAGATTATGAGTCTAGAGAATTAGTTGGGTTGTAGTCAGTTGACAATTGACAGTTGACAATTGACAGTTGACAGTTGACAGAACCTAGCCCTAGCGATTAGAAATCGCGGCTATACAAACCAAGTCCGCCTACGCGGACTAACACAAAATCAAAGGTTTGAAACCCGCGCAGGCGGGTTTTGTCTGTGTAGCCGCGACTTCAGTCGCCTGGTGCTTTTTTTCTTCCCCTATACCCCTATACCCTTACACCCCTACACCCCTGTATTTCTTAGGAGTATGCCAAAATAGATACCAAGAAAACTACGGTTTTATCTATGGTGTGGACTCCAGGGCGGCAGTTATTTGGCACACGCTATACAATCGAGAGACAATTAGGCGAAGGTGGAATTGGCATCACCTATCTTGCCAAAAATCGACAGGGTAATTTGCGCGTAATTAAAACCCTGCGTCAAGCCATACTCAATCATCCTGCTTGGATAGCGCATCAAAGTAAACTCAAGCAAGACTTTAAAGAAGAAGCATTACGCCTAGCCTTATGTCGCCATCCCCACATCGTCGAAGTGGAAAACGTTTTTGATGAGGGTGACTTACCATGTATGGCGATGGAATACATCACCGGGGAAGATTTAGGTAAGCGGATAACCGAAAAAGGAGCATTACCAGAAGCAGAAGCACTCGAATATATTAGGCAAATTGGCGATGCTTTGATGCTGGTTCACGACAAAGGTTTGCTGCATCGGGATTTAAAGCCAAGTAATATCATGATGCGTGCAGGGAAACCAGAAGCCGTACTAATTGATTTTGGTCTTGCTAGACAATTTATATCGGGTGCTGTTTTACAGCATACACAAAGTTTAACTCCCGGTTACGCGCCACCAGAACAGTATACACCTGTAGAAGAACGGGGAGAATATATAGATGTTTACGCCTTAGCCGCCACCTTATATTCTTTGCTGACTGGAGAGTTACCAATGCCAGCACCAGCCAGACTACAAAATTTTACCCTGCAACCACCACAAGATTTTAATCCCAGTGTTAGTGACAGGGTGAATGAGGCGATTATGAAAGGGATGGCGTTAAATTACAAGTTTCGTCCCCAGTCGGTGCAAGAGTGGTTAGATTTGTTGGGTGCATCTCCTGTTTACACACCCCCATCTTGGGAATGCGTCCATATTATTCCAGGTATTTGTAGAAAAATAGCCTTTAATTCCCAAAAAGAAATCTTAGCAAGTGCGGCAGGTAATGTTATCCACTTGTTTTCATCAACTACAGGTAAACTTATCCGCACCCTGACAGGTCATTGTGACTCGGTTAGTTCTTTGGCTATCAGTAGTGATGGGCAAATTCTCGCTAGTGGTAGTTGGGACGACACTATCAAACTCTGGTCAATAGCCACAGGAAAAGAAATTCGCACCCTGAAGGGTCATTCTGACCCGGTTAGTTCTTTGGCCATAAGTAGTGATGGGCAAATTCTCGCTAGTGGTAGTTACGACAAAACTATCAAACTCTGGTCAATAGCCACAGGAAAAGAAATTCGCACCCTGACTGGTCATTGTGACTCGGTTCGTTCCCTAGCTATCAGTGGTGATGGGCAAATTCTCGCTAGTGGTAGTTACGACAAAACTATCAAACTCTGGTCAATAGCCACAGGAGAAGAAATTCGCACCCTAACTGGTCATTCTAGCTCGGTTAATTCCCTAGCCATCAGTAGTGATGGGCAAATTCTCGCTAGTAGTAGTAACGATAACACTATCAAACTCTGGTCAATGGGAACAGGAAAAGAAGTTCGCACCCTGGCTGGTAATTATAGCTGGGTTAATTCCCTAGTCGTCACTAGTGATGGACAAATTCTCGCTAGTGGTAGTGACGACAAAATTATCAAACTCTGGTCAATGAGAATAGGAGAGGAAATTCGCACGCTGAGAGGTCATTCTGACCCGGTTAATTCCCTAGCCATAAGTAGTGATGGGCAAATTCTCGCCAGTGGTAGTGACGACAACACTATCAAACTCTGGTCAATGGCAACAGGAGAAGAAATTCGCACCCTGACTGGTCATTCTAACTGGGTTCGTTCCCTAGCCATCAGTAGTGATGGACAAATTCTCGCTAGTGGTAGTGGCGACAACACTATCAAACTCTGGTCAATGAGAACAGGAGGAGAAATTTGCACCCTGAGAGGTCATTCAGACCCGGTTAATTGCCTAACCATAAGTAGTGATGGGCAATTTCTCGCCAGTGGTAGTGGGGACAAAACTATCAAACTCTGGTCAATGGCGACAGGAGAGGAAATTTGCACTCTCAGCCATTTTGACTCAGTTTGGTCTGTCGCCTTTACCCCCGATGCAAGTAGGCTTGCTGCTGGAGACGAGGGCGGAAATATTAAAATTTGGCGACGCAGCTAGTCTGGCAATTACAGCGTCACAATAGTAAATAGGACTTGTACACAATCAATTTGATGTCATAACAATGCTAGAAATAAACAAAAATTACGTCATGGACGAAAATCAACAACCTATTGCTGTACAGATTCCCATAGCTGACTTTGAAAAAATTGAAGAGATATTAGAAAATTACGGCTTAATTAAACTCATGGCAGAGTCAGAAGACGATGAACGCCTCTCTAAAGATGAAGCATGGCAATATTACCAATCATTAAAACAAAAAAATGTGGAAGGTTGAATATACTAAAAAGTTCATAAGAGGATGTTTTAAAAGTCCATAATGATGTATCAAATACGTTTAGATCCCCCTAAATCCCCCTTAAAAAGGGGGACTTTGAGGCTTTTGTGTTTAAAACTAGTAGATCCCCCTAAATCCCCCTTAAAAAGGGGGACTTTGAGGATTTTGCCCCCCTTTTTAAGGGGGGTTAGGGGGGATCAAAAGACTGTGGACTATTGACTATTGACTATTGACTACAAGGATGTTCATCTGTTAAATAACTTTCTAACAGAGATGCGATCGCCTCTGGATGGATTTTCTTGTATTTCTTTTTACCCAACATGAGAACACAGTTAGGGGCGCTGCTACAGCGTTTTTGACAGTCGGTGTGTTCGATTTCTACTTTGTCACGTAAACCGCGATCGCACAAAGTTTTTTCTAATTCTGACAATAAACCTTTACCACCACGTTTAACACAACCAGCTTTCTGACACACCATAATTTTAGCTGGTGGTGATGCTAAATTTTCAGCGATTCTATTACTGGCTATAACTTGATAAGCTTTGAGTTTAATTGTGCCTGTATATTTATTTAACTTACAGACACCATAAATATTTATCGGTTCGCCTATTTCTAAAGAAGAAATTAAAGAACCACGTAATTTTTTTGGTAGCTTGACTAACACATCTCCAGAAGTAACTGCCAAACTTAAATATTTCACTTTTCTTGGTTTATTACCAGCAAAACCGAGAAAATTACCCTCAAGATTAAACTCTGATAACGTCAAAAATTTCTCACCCATCTTGATACTTCTTCATATAGGGTTGACAGTAATAGCAATTCGCAATTAAGTATAAAATACTCTGTGACTCTGTGCCTCTGTGGTTGAAGATTTTTACCACAGAGACACCAAGACACAGAGAAAAGATTTTATTCCAGGCGTTTAGCTTCCAGAGTTTTGGGTAAATTAGCTATATCTGGTATTTCCTTAAATTCTAATTCCCAACCGTTGGCTAGAGTTAGAACTTTCCCTTCAGCGCCGTCTGTTTGTTTCACAACTACTTCTTCTAAATCTTTTTTAGGAACGTAGACTGTTAACTTACCGGCATCATTCACTCGTAACATCACTTTCATGGTTTTCCTCAGCAGATTCTATTTCTTTTGCTTTACAACCGACAACGATTCCCTTATCTAAGAAATGCACGGCATAAATATAGGAACGTTGTAAAAACGTACCGATACTAGCTACGTAACCTATATCTCCTTTTTTGGCTAAAATCTCGCCGATTTCTCTGCCTGGAAATGTGCCATCGTTCTTAATTTGTTTACGAAGTCTGACTTTTTCTCCCACTTCATAAACGGGTTCTGAATCTAACTCGTATTCATCGCGCTGCATGAGAATACCTCTGTTCTTTTACCAAGTTCAACAGTTCTTCTGTAGTCAAACTGCGTTTTTTCTTAACTGACTGTTGGCGTACTGCATCTAAAACAGCCTGGGTTTCTTCTGGGTTCAAGAAAATTCCGTGCTGTTCTAGCAAGTTAGAAACTAAATGTCTTCCTGAATGTTTACCTACTACTAAGCGGCGTTCCCAACCGACTTCTTCAGGTGCGAATGGTTCATAGGTATCAGGATTTTGCAGTACACCATGTGCATGGATACCTGATTCGTGAGCAAAGGTATTTTCACCAACGATCGCCTTCCAAGGTGGTACATTAGCACCAGAAGCGGTTGCGACTAGTTGCGACAGTTCCAACAACCGGGGTGTGTCAATACCCATATCTACGCCATAGATGCGTTTGATAGCCATGACAACTTCTTCTAAGGCGGCGTTACCAGCTCGTTCACCCAACCCAATCACGGTAGTATTGACAGATGCAGCGCCAGCTTTAATCCCTGCTAAAGCGTTAGCTGTCGCCATGCCAAAATCATTGTGTGTATGAACTTCTACAGGAATGTTTAAAGCTGAGACGAGTAGCTTAACTTTTCCGTAGGTGGTGAAAGGATCTAGCACTCCTACTGTGTCACAGAAACGAAACCGGGATGCACCCCATTCTTGAGCATATAATGCCACATCCAAGAGGAAGTTTTCATCAGCTCTGGAAGAATCTTCCCCGCCCACTGCTACCCAAAGACCTTGATCAACTGCAAAGCTGATACAATCTTTGAGTCTTTGCAGACTTATCCGCCATTGTCCGTGGAATTTCGCGGCGATTTGGATACCGGAAACGGGGATCGCAATATGCACGCGCTTCATTCCACAAGCGATGGAAGCCTTGATATCTGACATAACGGCGCGGTTCCAAGCCAGGAGGTTGGCGTTTAAACCTAAGTTAGAAATTGCACAGATAGCACGCATTTCTTCCTCACCCATCGCTGGGATACCGACTTCTAATTCAGGTACACCGATGGTATCGAGAAATTTAGCGATCGCAACTTTCTCTTCTAAGGTAAAAGCTACACCTGCGGCTTGCTCACCATCACGTAATGTAGTGTCATTAATGAGAACTTTATTCATCTCCAACGTCCCTCTTAGAAATTTTCTTAATATTCTTTTTTGGTTGAGAGTTGATGATTCTGCAATTCCTGGTAATAATAAATGCCCGTCACCACTCTGGAAATAAGAATGGTAAATGCTATATACTCTCGTGTTTAATATTTCATCTTCATCATTTCTAAATATTAGCTAAACAATAACAATATATCTGTATGACAAAGAACCAAAACCATGTATCTTTTAAGAATAAATTTGTAAAAAATACGCGAATTTTCACAATAAATATATTTTTTTAACGAAAGGTTATAAAGCCTAAACAAATATCCAAGCTATCGAGTAGTTTTTCAGGAAAAATTTAAATTTGCTTAGATATAAATAAATACTCTTTATTCCCAATATAAATTGACAAATGAATTACCAATTTAGCAAAAATTATCAGCTAACTCTCGTTATATAACCAATCTAAAATTTGTTCTAGCTGTTGCAAGTCCACTAACCCATACTGCCAGAGAAGCATCGGTAAAGGCCCATTGTCAAACTCTTGGTGTTTCAGAGCTACAGCCATGTCTTTATCAGACAATTCAAGTTCGTTATGTAAAAAATCTAGTAATTCTATATTTTTTTTTCCAGTGGTCGTCATATATTCAAATTGTTGATTGAGAGAAATTTGCAAATAGTAAAGTTGCAAGTTTTGGCTAAACTTACTTCTTGATAATCAATAGTTTCAGGACAGGAATTTGATGTATTTTTGTGAAAATCATCTTTGCATCACAATTTAGTCCTGAGACTCTATTGATTAAATATTCCAGAATAGATAGAGAAAATCTTTGACCTTTGCTAGTCATGGTTGCAATACCAGCAACGCTCTAGCCAGTCGATTAATTCTTGACGGGAACCTAGAAACTGCATCACCGTACTGCGGACTAAAATTGCAGTCAGCCAATTATTTACTTGCACCCGCAATGATCCATCTGCATGACAGGAACAGGGGATCATCAATTCTTGCAATCGGTGATAAATCTGCCAGCGATCGCACAAGGGTATCTGCAACACTTGAGAACTACAAGGTGGTAACATAATTATCTATCTTTCGTCAACAGTTCTTGTGACTTTGCTTGATCTATCAGAGTTTTTTGCAGTTTTTGTTCAAGTTGTTCAATGCGCGAAAGCAAAGAACGAATTACATCTGCTTCCAAGTCGGGTAACTTTCCATGTTCCAGAGGCGAGAGATTAGTCTTCGGCTTTTGGGTCACAATGCGCCCTGGAACGCCGACAACTGTGCAATCATGGGGGACATCACGCAAGACAACCGAACCAGCGCCAATACGCACGCGATCGCCAATTGTAATATTTCCCAAAACCTTCGCACCCGAACCCACCACCACATGACTACCCACCGTGGGATGACGCTTCCCGCTTTCCTTTCCAGTACCGCCCAGAGTCACACCCTGATAAATTAGGGCATAATCTCCCACAATCGCCGTTTCACCGATGACAACGCCCATCCCGTGGTCGATAAACACACCTTTACCAATCACCGCACCCGGATGAATTTCAATTCCCGTGAGAAACCTAGCCAAGTGCGAAATCAAGCGCGGGAAGAAAACCACCCCCCGACGATGTAACCAATGGGCGAAACGGTGTAAACAAATAGCATGAAGTCCGGGGTAACAGAAGATAACTTCCAACCAATTCCGCGCCGCCGGGTCGCGTTCAAAAATAATCAGAAAATCACTCAACAATGGCTCTAAAAAAACGCCAGAGAGTAGATTTTTCAGCAGGGATGTATGTGATGAATCCGGGGGATTCTCGATACCGTCTAAGGACTGTTGCATCTGTACTATCTGGTTAAAAGAGCCTTGTGCTTTTTCTGCTTATATCAGATTGCTCCACAGCAGACAGTACATTAAAAGCCGATTGGATTTATTGGATTAATTAAGCCTGTACTCAACAGCTACAAACCCTAACTTAGTTAGATTTAAAATCTCTCTTGGGGTATAGGTACTAGTATTGTGGGGACGAGGTTCTAGTATTTTTAAACGAGGGTGTCAGAATTTTTGTACTCGCTACAAATAACTTAATATGTTAGATATTGATACGATTTGAGCCAAATACATTGCAATATATTAAGCTGTACTCAACTGCCTTGGATTATCAAGTAGACAGGACTATAAATTAATTTTCTGTATCTCCAGTCACTATAACTATTTTATGGTTTTGGCATTTAAAAAACCAAATTCTTCATTTTATTTTAGCTTTCTTTTCTGTATGCACATATACCTTTTTATCTGGGTAGTAGGAAAAAATGATAGGCATTCCTACACCTGTCAATATACAGCCTTTTTCAGTTGAGTACAGTACACTTTGCAAAGGAACAGAGGCGCTTATACTAGGGGTTAGAGGCTAGATGAATGTCCCTCATCAAGGTGAAAAGTGCTGTAACTACTAAATCTACCCGTTGCTAGTAAGTAATGGGAGATTTTTTCTGATCGAGGCGTACTAGAAAATTAGAAATAATATAGCGGTTGCACAATAAATTAGAACATAGAGTTATTATAAAACCTGAAAGAAAACGGGTTTTAAGCCTGTTATCTGTTGCCTATCCCCTATTCCCAGACATATATTTCTCTGTCTTTAGGGGGAATTAAATTAAAGTCAATAAATACTAAATAACTAATAGCCCGATTGCCCAACCGGGCTTTAGCTCCATACACCCCCCCTGTTTTACCTGGCAAGGGGGGATTTATTGCTTGGTTGTCAGTTTACCCTGAGCGTAGCCGTACCACTCCGTGGAAGCAAGCTACGCGTAGCGTCTCCTAGAGAAGGGTTGTCAGTTGTCAGTGGACATTAGTTTTTCTCCCCTGCTTCTCTGCTCCGGTTGGTGAATCTAGACTATGCTCGATTACCGCGCAGTCGTACCACTCCGTGGAAGCAAGCTACGCGTTAGCGTCTCCGTAGGAGAACCACATCTCCCCACTTCTTAATTCCCTGTTAGATTTTTCTATCAGGTGGAGCAGCATGAGGTAATGTAGAGGTTTCCTCATCTGGAGTGAGTAGAGGTATACCCAAATGTTTCCTTGCTGCTTCTTCTGCTAACTTATGGTCTTGTTCACTATCAAACTGACCCTCATCTAATAAATGTTTTTCCCTTATGGCCGCATCTCGACTGGGTGGTTTTCCATTCTTCCATTTGTACCTAAAATCCATAACTCAAAAGCAGCTTTGTCTGCATTTATACTCCTATTGTTGTAATGTTAGGTATTTATGGAAAATAATTCCTCTATCATAGGTAAACGTTCGGGAAAGCCTGGGGAGTGAGGGGGATGAGGGGGATGAGGGGGATGAGGGGGATGAGGG
>DATNQO010000061.1:0-18199 GCA_036704005.1 Leptolyngbyaceae cyanobacterium
CCATCTTTGGCTAGCCATGATATAGCGCATATCCCGATCAAACATGGCAATAGCCGCAGGTGCATACTGGGCAAATAGGCGTAAGGTAACTTCTCTTTCGCGCAAGGCTTGTTCGGCGCGTTTGCGATCGGTAATTTCCTCACAGACCGTATTGATACCAATGATACAATCGCCATCTTTTAACGGCAGAAAGCTTTCTAACCAAGTCCTTTGTACACCCGGTTTTGCCGGGGTTTCCCCAGTCATTTCTACATTGAGAACAGGTTCGCCAGTTGCTAAAATCCGACGCAGCAGTTGTTCGGCTGCATCAGCCAAATTTGGCAGTAACTCCCGCATTGTCCGACCGATATGTGCCTCGACAGAAAAACCGTTGATTTCCGCTAGACGCTCGTTAATGCGGACAAAACGCAAATCTGCATCTAAAACATTCAACCCAATTGGTGCTGACTGGTAGATAGTTTCAATTTCCGCTAATTGGCGCTGAAGTTGGATTTGGCTTTCCCTTAAGGCTGCTTGAGCTTGTTGACGTTCCCTGAGTTGGGTTTGTACTTGTGCAAACAAATCTGCTTGCTGAATAGCAATGCTTACTTGTTCCCCTAACTGCCGCAACAGAGCAATTTGGGAAGCTTCCCACTCACGGGGAGCCGCGCAGTGATGAGCCGTCAGTAACCCCCACAATTCGTCTCCCAGAAGAATGGGAACTACCAAATTTGCCCTTACTTGTAGACTCGCCAGAAATTCGACATGACAAGGGCTAAGATCAGCATGATAAATATCAGTTCTTGCACTAACTAACCCTCTTTTGAAGGGGGCGACATTTTCTTCCCCAATGCAAGGGTCGTAAATCTCCAGTGCTAAGATAGACATCCATTCAGGCGCAACCGATTCAACTACAGTCGTACCACCCCAGCCTGGAAAAAACTTGAAGATAATCACGCGATCGCACCCCAAAAACTGCCGCACTTCATCGACGGTAGTTTGCAAAATCTCTTGTAAATCAAGCGATCGCCGGATACGCTGGGACATCTCCATTACTAAGCGTTGTTGCTCAAATTGCTCTTGCAGTGAGCCTTGTGCTTGCTTGCGTTCATTTTCCTCAGCTAATTGTTGACCCAGTTGTTGAATCTTCTGTTTACTTTCGAGAAAATTGCTAGTCAGCAGATTCATACACAAAGCAACCAAAAAGAATAAACCCAGCCGCAATAAATCTTCTGGTTGCGAAGGAGAAAATTGATATCGTGGGGGAATTAAAAAGTAGTCAAGTACCAGTGTTGAAAGAATAACTGTAACGATCCCTGGATAAAAACCACCATACCAACTACTGACAATAATCGCTATATAAAAAAAAGCACCAATAGTCCGAGATATCAGATATTCTAACCAAAGCGACAATTGCAGAGCGATCGCAGTTGAGCCAATAGCAACACCATAAGCTAATAATCGCTGATCAACTCTCATCATTTTCCCTGACCTTTCTATTACCTGTTGACTGTTGACTATTGACTGTTGACTAATGACTAATGACTAATGACTAATGACTAATGACTAATGACTATTAACCTTTCCACCGCCTTCTTTCAATGCGGCTTAGTACCCTTGTCACCAATTCCGGGCCTAGCACTGGCTTGTTGATAAAATCATCGGCTCCGGCGGCAAAAGCTTGTTGTAGAGATTGAGCATCGGTGTGGGCTGTTACTACCAAAATCGGTAAATCTCCCCACTGGGCATCTTGGCGCACCACTTGGCACAACTCTAAACCATTAACTACAGGCATCTCTAAATCTAACAAAACTAAATTTGGTGATGTAGCACTGAATACTTCCCAAAATTGTTGAGGTTGGGATAAAGTAACAACCTCTAGCCCCCAAGGGGTAAGCAACTGTGATAATTTAGTGAGCATTACAGAGTCATCGTCAACAATTAATACCTTAGCTTCTGATGGTTTGGCTGGAGGTAGAACACGAGCGATCGCCTCAAAAATTTGCTCAATTGTCGAAGGTTTATGTAAAAATTGTTTTGCACCTAAGCGTGACACCGCCAGCCTATCAGCTAGGCTATCTCTGGCAGTGAAAACAATAATTGGCAGATTTGGGTGATTTTCTCCCAGTTCCCGCAACAGCGTTAATCCATCTTCTTCAGTACCAGGGAAGCTCAAATCGAGTAAAATTGCATCAGGAGTTGCTAAGGCTAAACGCGATCGCGCTGTCGCCAAATCTGACGCAATTTTTATTCGCATTCCCCAAGCATCTGCCCTAGCCAATAACTGCTCGGTGAGATTAGTATCATCATCAATTACTAGTATGCGATGAGTCTGTTGTAAGGGTGCTGGTTGAGTAGTCAAAGTTGCAGGTGGCTTTGTCAACTCCTGTTGCAATGCTGTCACCAGTTGGGAAAATTGCGTAATTTCCCCCTCAGTGAAGTTAATTTTAGCTAATAGTAAATGTTCTAACTCTCGCGCCAGTTTAGAACCTCCAGCATATCCAAATGTCCCCATTGCACCCGCTAACTTGTGAGCTTCATGCAATGCTTGCGCTTGTAACTCGGCTGATAAGTTTCCACCCAACAGAGCAGTTTTTGCTTGTTCTAGCACCGTCACCTGTTGGTTAAAGGAATTGCGAAATTTTTCTAATACTCGATTAACAGCAGTTAAATCTTTCGTGGGGGGTTTTTTGTCCAGATG
This sequence comes from Leptolyngbyaceae cyanobacterium, assembly GCA_036704005.1. GTDB lineage: Bacteria > Cyanobacteriota > Cyanobacteriia > Cyanobacteriales > Nostocaceae > Trichormus. The sequence continues at coordinate 2,681 of DATNQO010000061.1, forward strand.
CTGTTGTGGTGGCGTTGGGGTATGATGAGTATCGGCTGGAGCCGGATTTAAGCGATAGCCCATTCCATAAACAGTTTCGAGGATTTCTTGAGTCAGACCTCCGGCTTTAAGTTTCTTACGTAAATCTTTAATGTGAGTAGTCACTGCATTTTCAACCGGTGCATCATCAAACCCCCAAAGCTTATCTAAAATTAACTTGCGGCTAAAGATGCGATTGGGATTTTGTAAGAACAATTCCAGCAGTTTGTATTCTGTGGCTGTGAGTGAAATTATTTGCTCGTTACAAGTTACTTTGCTGGAGATTTGGTCTAAGGTGAGATTTCCCCAACTTAATATAGATGATGCGATCGCCCCACTGCGGCGTAACAAAGAACGAATTTTTGCCAGCAATGCCTCCCAGTCATAGGGCTTGATAATATAATCATCGGCTCCCGCGTCTAAACCTTCGATGAGATTTGCGTTACAATCCTTAGCAGTCAGTAGCAGAATTGGTTTAAGATAACCTTGCGATCGCAATTGCCGACATAAACTAATCCCATCCAGCTTAGGCAGCAACCAATCCAGCAAAATTAAATCATATTCTGCCGACATTGCCAGCCCTAGTCCAATTTCGCCATCATTGGCTAAGTCAATACTGTAGTGATTTGCTCTTAACAAATCAGCCAGTGCCTTACTAATTAATAAGTCATCTTCTACCAATAAAATTTTCATAAGCCGCATCTGGCGAAGACATTAATCACCCCTGGACTACATTTCGCATTATCTTGACCTTCCCTTGGGCTTGTACCAAATCTACATAGATTGTTACATTCTCCAGGGTGCTTGAATATCAGGTGTTTTCACCCTCCATCGTATTATTTTTTAAATAAAGAATAGTATCTTCATAAGTTCCTTATATTTATTCAGTATTTTTTATTTCACAAGCAGATTCAACTCAGCCCAATTCAATGACAATTTGAATCACTATCAAGAACATTAATATGCAATATCTCTACCATTTAGCAAATGCTAGCCTTACTCTGCGTCTAGTTGAATATTTATCCACCTGTGCCTATATTCCGAGTAACGTTGTTACAGTTATTAGTCAAATTGATGGGTGGATAATTAACGTTAAGATGAAATCTGCCCTTGATGCTCAACAGGATAAAAACCTTAAAGCTGTTTTGAATGAGTTAGGAGTAGTTTACTCTCCATCCAAATTAATCAATTTAGTCCTGATGGAATTGGAAAAAGGGTCAACAATTACTAACGTCATGCGCCGCTATCAAGTTGCCATAGTTTGTCATGGTGTTCCTAAATGCGATGAAATCAAAATTTTCCGCAAACATTTCATAGATGGATTAGGTTATTGTCCGCAATACTTAGCTTAATATGTGGTGATTTGTAATGTTATTCAAAATTTTCTGATTATTAGACCTTTCTGAATTCAGGATATAAAGTATGTAAAAATTACAATATACCCTGGTGTAGAATTAAGCGTGTGTATTAAGAATTTCCATTCTGAGATTCTGCATTTGGAGGCTCAAAGATCATTTCAAATACAGCTTTTGGGACAAAGCGACGTAAAAATTTAAGATGATCGTCAGCATCTTGACGGTTAAAAAAACGAGCAACGATATAGGTTTTTGCAGTTGGTAAAATACGTACAATTGCCCAAGGACGATGCAATGTTTCACTCAATGATTGAGAAGAAATTCGCCGATCGCTAATTGGTTCTATCATTATATAAGTCTCCTTGTAACTGAGGAGCCAGGAGCCAGCAGGAAGCGTCGGAAACTTGTTTGCTGGCTTCTGACAAGATTTAAATAATTTGGCGATCGCCTAATCTGCATCTTTACTTTTATTGTTGCTGGGTGTAAAAATGGGGCGATCGCTTCTCTACACTCGCGCATCACTGCATCACCATTGCGGTAGAAGTTGAGTTGCATCATGGTCGTGTAGTCCGGGAACAACTAGCCACAGCCACATCCGGCATTTGAATAACCGCAGTGATAAAAGTTCTTCAGGAAATTTGTGATTTCTGTGACCTTGCCAATGTCCCAAGTTGGAAAGTTGTTGCTTGGCGCATATTGGGCAGAGGTCGCCGGGTTTGCCTTTGTCGATGGTGTATGTAGAGTCTTCTGGGTTAAGGGGTTTGATGTCTGGAAAGCGCCCTGCTTGGGAATGAGGGCAGGGTATACCGTTCAGTTCTGCGGGGATGATGCCCGTGCATATTAGGTTATCTGGGTAGATGTTGCCGTCCGGGGAAAGGAAGAGGGCTTTAGATTCGGTGTTATCAATATTCATTTTACAATGTAGATTGTATATTGACAAAAATAAAACTTACATTGTAAAATGTCAACAGACAACTGCAAAAATTATTTTGATTTCTAGCCTCTTTCTATGTATTTGAATCCAGCCTGAACAGCAACTAAAGTTAAATATTTCGATGTAGCGAGAGTTGGCTGATAGGCGTTGTTTTCCCACTGGCTAACTGTTTGTTGATAGACTCCTAGCCTTTCTGCAAATTCTGCCTGTGTTAGACCCATGTATAGACGCAGAGCTTTGATTAACTTACCATTCCACAGTACAGTGTCACCTTTAACCTGAATTTGAAAGTTATTAGGAGGTTTGTAAAATTTTACTTGCTGCTGATCAAAATCAACATCTTCGACTCGATACCCTGCTTCTATCCAGGCTGAAGCTTGTAATGCGCCTTGTCTGCGATTACTCCACCACGCGCGTTTACTTTTTGCTGATTCGGGCAAAACATCATTTATTAAAGCCTCAATTTCAGCAAATGATAAAGTTATTTCATTTTCATCTGTGCCACGCAAAAATTTTAGGAGTGGCTGGTATTTACTGCCCTCCCTCATGTCACCTCTTCCTCTCCCAATATTATGCGCTCAACACGAGCTTTTGCGTCAATAACTAATTTTTCAGCTTCTAAAATCAATTGTTTAGCTTCATCACGGCGACGTAAAATTTCAGTACTAATTTTTCTTTGTTGGTTTAAATCTTCTGGTATTGGCAACTTTATACTAAGAACATCTGATGCAGAAACTCTGGGAAGTGACGTACCACTTTGTAGTGGCACAACTTGATTAAGAGTAAGTTGGCTTAAAAGAAGTGCTTGTAAAAAAACAGGATCTACTTTTTGTTTGTTAGGTCTAAGTACAACAGCTTCACCTGAACAGATACCATCAAATTTAGCTAACCAGACTTTGTTTAGATAAGGTCGCATACGCCCAAAAAGTATGTCACCAAATTCAAATTTTGGGGATGAACTCAAAACTGCCTTTCCTTTAATTGGCGAAAAATATAATAATTCACCAGTATTTGACGTAATATTACCTAACCCAATGTAATTAATATTTTCATTTGCAAATTCATCTGCTGGAGTAACACGTTGATTAATTTGCTTAACAACTTTTTGAAGCAAAACTGGTTTGATTAATCCAAAATTTATTTCTTGTAAAGTAACTAATGCCTCAAAATCAAATCGACCACCAGCAATAGAACTAATTGATTTAATAGATTGACGTTTATTATTAAATTTTGAAATATCTATTCCTAATTCCTTGAGAAGATGTATTTCAATCGTTTGATATAATTGTTCAGATACAGCTAATTTATTTCTTCTTTTAGCATAAGCATCCTGCATTATTTGAGCAATGCGGTCTTGAATAATAGGAGGTGGAAGTGGAATAAGAAGTGCATGAATTGAAGGCTTATCAATATAAGCTACAGCATTATTTGGAATTTGAAGTTTACGAATTTGTTCTTTCAATATTTGACTGTCAAGCATTACAGCCAAATAAAAAGGATTATGAGGGGATTTGACTTGAAATCGGAAAATAGTCCCATTAACGATTGTTTTTGAAGGGGGTTCACTTTCAATAAATGCTACTGATTTATTCGAGGCAATTGATGCTCCTTTTACAGCTAATACTACGTCATTCTTCTTGAGTCTTGCTCGGCTATGACGGTAATATTCCTCTGGAACTTTTAGTGATTGGTTAAAGTCAATTTGTAAATTGTCACCCATATCAGTGACGCGAACATAAGTTATGGGATGTGTGGAGGAGTAAACATCCCCAGGTGTTAGGATACCATATGAATCATCGTGAATAACCTTACCTAACGGCACTAACTCAAACTTTTTTGACCAGCTATCAAAGAAAGATAATTGCTCGAAAGCGTGGTATCCATGATCCCAGCGATGACCTATAAACATCGCTGATGTACTGATCCAACTTCTATTCATGTACTCTTAAACCATCTAGCAGTTTTGCCAAGCGCTAATTCTTTAACTATCACCTACCACCCCAGCCTTAGATCAAAATCGGCAATTGTCTCTTTGACCTGTAGCGGTTCGTGGGCATCATATTCAGCTACAGACATACGACCAGCAGCGTCATAACCCATATCATCAATTCGAGCCATATAAACTTGATAGTCTTCATCAGCTTCTATAATTTCTTGTCCCAGCTCTAGCTGTCCTTGGACAGTGATAGGTTTTTTACGTTTTTCTAAAACAACAACGCTCGTTTTTACTCCTGCACCATAAGGTGCAAATGTAGCTTGCGGTAAACTAATTACTGCTTTTAACCTTGACCAGCGCAAAATCCAATCACGTACATCTTGCATTGAACTATTTGCTAATACTCCATCAGGTAAAACAATTGCTAACTTACCTTTTGGTGCAAGAAATTCAATACAACGATTAATAAAAGCGACTTCTTGGGGAATACTTTTAATAACTTTGCCATTTTTCTTTGTGACTCCATCCCTTCCAGCAAAGTCTTTCAAAACATTTTCATTGGTTACTTTAGAACCAAATGGAGGATTAGTCAAAATCATTGTTAATCCACCTTGATAAAACCCAGGGCGTTCTGGAAGTCCCTCTGTAATTCCTCCCGTAATACTGCCTAATCGTTCTAATGAATCCATGACTTTTAAATCAGCATATTGTGCGCCATTCATTAAAGTATTAACTCGCGCTATGTGCATTACATTACGAGAATATTCAGCACCAAATAAATGATTATCTCTAAATTTAATAAATTCCTCTGTTGGTTCTTCAGGATTAATCCCTTCAGCACTACCATTATTATTGGCTATTACCTTTGCATACTCTTGTTTACGTACATAATCCAAAACATGAGTTAGCATCCGCGCTGAACCACAAGCAGGATCACCAACATAATCATTTACTGTAGGTTGTAAAATACCCACCATTAAATTAATTACTGGCGTAGGTGTGAAATACTGTCCTAAATCATCACGGAAAGTTTTGCTTAAAAAATCCTCAAATACCCCACCTTTGACATCTGCTGAAGATTTTCGCAAACTATAAGGCGCTAACCGTTCTACTATTTGCATTGTGGTGTAGGGCTTGAATTGCAGCATATCAGCCTCACTAAAAGCTAAACGTACACCCAAATCATCACCGAATTTTTTAGCTAATGTTTCTCTTTCCCACTGCTTGGCTTTTTCAAAAGTTTCTCTGACTTGAACTAATAAGCGTTCTGGGTCAGTTTCCTTAGTGGTACTAAATACATAGGCTCGTTGTTCGCCTGTTTTCTTTACCAAGTCAATAGTTGCTTGTTCGTCGTACCACTTAGCAAACAAGAATTTAACCATTGCATCTACTGCTTCTTGTGGTTGCAAACCCTCATTATCTCTTAAAATCGAGTGGCATCCAGAGCGTGTGTCACCCAAAACTTCACGAAATTTTTCACGAGTTAAGGGTGTTAGTCCTGTTTGAATCCCATCAGGCTCACTAGGATTGAGAATTACTGTATAACTGCTATGCTTTGCTGCCTCACGCGCACTTTCATACTTAGTAGGTAAAGCATCGCCAATGTATTCTAATGTGCGTGGATATTCAAGGTCACGGCGATACACTCTTGTGTGCTTACCACTGGTTAAAATTGCATAACGGGCAGACGGTGAAGCACTCATATAAGCATTGAGTCGGTTGAGATGTTCTACCCAGCCTTCCGCCTCAGTCCCACCAACTTTTTTACTTGGTTCCATAGCCTCCAGCGCAATGAAGGCTACATCCAGATTACCTATTGAATCGGCATAACGATCATCGAAAATTACAACGTCTACCCGTCCTAAATATCGTCGCCCACCCTGATAAGTTCCCTCAGTAAAATCTGCATTTACTTCTAGCGCCATCGCCTCTAGTGGAACACCGTACTCTGTGTGTAGAATATCGATCGCCCACATCGTCACAGGGTCTTCCGCCGGACGCACGTAAGAACCATCAGACTTAAATAATTTCTGTAGATTCATGGACTGGCGATATTTTTCTGGTATGTCAGCCGGATTTTGGTAAGGGTTGGTGAAGTTAGAGAATGGCATGAGCGATCGCTATAGATGAAAAATGATGCACTAGCGAATTAATATACTACTGCAAGATACTCAAAAATTAGATATCGCCAGCCTAGCAATATCCCAGCATAGATGACAAATTTACCTTCAAGTAAAAAGCGATCGCCCTAACCAAATTTGATTGGTTCAAGCGATCGCACAAATAACTAGACATATATTTATAGCCTTTCCTAATTTGCTGAGGTACTGAGTACATCGCTAATAAAACTGAGAAAACCTCCGCGCCCCTCTGCGCTTTCCTCTGCGTCCCTCTGCGTTTAAAAACATTGATTCTGTACCTCACTTTACAGGGAATCGCTATAAGATATAGTCCACCTTTACTTCTTATTTGTTCAATCCCCCGTCAACATACAGGCTGTCAAAGCTACAGCCAAAGCATCAGAAGCATCATCAGGCTGAGGAATTTCCTCTAAATCCAACTCTCGCGCTACCGCCTCTTGCACTTCAGACTTATCAGCGTTACCATAGCCCGTTAGAGTTTGTTTAATTTGCGCTGGGGTAAACTCCACATAAGGTAAATGGTGCTGTGCCAAGGCTAACATAATTACACCTCTAGCTTGTGCCACGAGGATAGTACTTGACATACGATAGAAGAAGAGTTTTTCCACGGCAACCAGATCAGGTTGTACGTGGTCAATCAGGGTGTGCAAATCGTCGAACAAAATACACAAGCGTTGTCCTACATCTACATCTGCCGAAGTTCTAATCACTCCAAAATCCAAGATATCTACCAGCGTATCTTGAACTTGGGTTGGGCTTTGCTTGCAAGTAATTGCGCCAAATCCTAAAATAGCCAGTCCTGGGTCTAATCCTAAAATGCGTTTTTCCATTAACTGTTGACTGTTGACTGTTGACTGTTAACTATGGACTAATGACTAATGACCAAGTAAAACTAAAAGTTTCCATAATTTCTGACTTGGTGTTAAAACCAGTTAGTGTACATTTTCTGTTAGTTACTGTTTGTACCACGGCTCCGAATCAGGTATGTCAATCGGTTTTCTCAGACAAGCCCTCAACGAACTGCAAAAGCGATCGCACAGTCGCACGTCCCATCGGGTGAACCAGTGGTTCAAATGGTTATCCCCTGGACTTTCGATCAAACGCTGGTTGCTAATTAGTGTTGGGGGTGTATTGCTGTCGATTCTGGGGTTAGCTATTTGGGTTAAGCTGACCCCCATTTTTTGGATGTTGGAGTTGATTAGAGGTTTTTTAGGAGCCATAGCCAACATTTTACCCAACTATATCAGCGGCCCTTTGGTAATTTTGGGCGGCTTGTTATTGCTGCTTTGGGGTCAAACTCGCACTGTCGGGTCAATTACTCAGGTTTTAAGACCGGGTGCGGAAGAGGAATTGATTGATGTACTGTTAGCCCATCGTCGCTTGTATCGGGGGCCGAAAATAGTTGTCATTGGTGGTGGTACTGGACTATCTACTTTGCTGAGGGGATTAAAAACCTACAGTGCTAATATTACGGCGATCGTCACTGTCGCCGATGATGGTGGTTCCTCTGGGAGGTTGCGTCAGGAATTTGGTGTGCTTCCACCAGGGGATATTCGCAACTGTTTAGCAGCCTTGGCGGATGAGGAAAAGCTATTAACTGAGTTATTTCAATATCGCTTCCGGGCTGGGGATGGTTTGACTGGTCACAGCTTTGGTAATTTGTTCTTAACGGCAATGAGCGATATCACTGGCGATTTAGAACGGGCTGTTGCGGCTAGTTCTAAAGTTCTAGCTGTGCGAGGGCAAGTTTTACCTGCTACTCTTAGCGATGTTCGTCTCTGGGCGGAATTAGCCGATGGTCGCATCATTGAAGGTGAGTCTAGCATTCCCAAAGCTAACGGTAAAATTGTTAAGATTGGTTGCCTTCCTGCCAACCCTCCGGCTTTGCCTGCTGCTATTAAAGCTATCAAAGAAGCTGACTATATTATTATTGGCCCTGGTAGCCTTTATACCAGCTTGATTCCTAACTTATTAGTATCAGAAATTGCTGATGCGATCGCCGCTTCCGTTGCCCCCCGCATTTATGTCTGCAATGTGATGACCCAACCAGGCGAAACTCAAGACTACACTGTTGCTGACCACATTCGCGCCATTGACGATGCTTGCGGCGGTAGAAGGTTATTTGATGCTGTACTAGTACACAAAAAATCCCCCTCAGCCCAATCACTCATCCGCTACGCTCAACAAAATTCCCATCCTGTATTTTTAGATAGAGAAGTTGTAGCCCAACTGGGAAGAAGAATAGTTTTAGCTAATGTTTTGTACGAAGATGAAACCGGCTTCGTGCGTCACAATCCCCAAAAATTAGCCAAAGTCTTACTGAAATGGTACAGTGGCGCACATCATGGGAAATAGGGGCTGGGGGCTGGGGACTGGGGACTGGGGAGATGAAGGAGAATTACCAATTACCAATTACCAATTACCAATTACCAATTACCAATTACCAACCTATGAAAATTCACCTTGTAGATACACAAGCAACACTGAACCTGGGTATTGTTCTTGGACAAACTTTAACAGCCGGCACTGTAATTTTACTAGCAGGTGATTTAGGTGCTGGTAAAACCACTTTAGTACAAGGTTTAGGTAAAGGTTTAGGTATTAGTGAACCCATTGTCAGCCCTACTTTCACACTGATCAATGAATATACTGAAGGACGTATCCCCCTTTACCATTTAGATTTATATCGCTTAGATCCGCAAGAAGTTGTAAATTTAAACTTAGATACTTACTGGGAAGGTATTGAGGTGATTCCCGGTATTGTGGCGATCGAGTGGTCAGAACGAATGCCCTACAAGCCAAGTTCTTATATTAACGTGCTTTTGACTTATGGCGATGAGGGCAGCCGTCAGGCGGAAATTACACCATTCAATTGCACTATCAACGAGTACATTGCTACTATCTGAACGGCTTTAGCTCCAAATTGGGTAAAACGCTGCGTAGCACTTTAGTAATATTCGGGTTGTTTAGCACTGGCTAATAACAGTGAAAATTTACCCAAATTATATTAAGTTTATCCTCAAATTACCAGATCATCAGCGCCATACCCAATTAATCTCCACATAGTTACAACAAAATTTTTAGCGATAGATGAGGAAGAATTGCACAATCGTTCTATCTACCACTACCGCGCTCATCACAGAAATTCACTAACATAATTGTCTTCATAATCGTAAAATCGGTGAATTACTCTTCAACAAAACATTTGATTAAGTTTGCTCTATACTGTTGCCATCTACTGATTTATTGATTAAGGTAAGCTAGGATTGCTTATGCTTTGGATTAATCTGTCTGTAGATGGATGAAAACAAAACTCTAAGTGTGTTCAAGGTTTTTGTACAAGTAATATCTAGCAAGCTGCAAGATGTCCTTAATACCTGTTCTTAGAAAAAATTAGATTGGTCTTAACATTGACATAAACTTTTCCTCTCACGAATCATTTATCTAATCAGGCTTACAGCAGACTTTTAATAAATCAGTCAATACTGGAAAATTCTTTTTATTTATTTGCACTACTGTTGTGCTTCTAAACCCATTTTCTGAATTATCTCTGTAAAATTTGTTCTCTAATATGCAGGAACAAATACTGATTTATCGTTTCTTGCTATGTTTTGCTAAGTAATCCTAAGATCCCAAGCATTCCAAAGTTTAGAAGCATTAAACAAGCAGAGATGTAAGAAATAAGTTTTTAGAACGTACAATTTAAATGCATATAAAATTTTTATATGTATAAAACATTGTTTTCACAAAAATTTGCCCGTTTACTTAACCCTACTTTTCTCTACGGTTATTTGCTAAAAAATCCGGACAGTTAAATGCAAAAAGCTCATCAGGGCCAGTCAAGCCTTACTACTTTGCGTACTAGTTGCTTAGTCTATCTTGGTACTTAACTATTCTCAAAAACTATTTAGATTACATACCCGTAAGGTTACTAATGATCAATATATAAGCAAATATAAATAAAGTTAAGTATATGTAAAGTTTATGTTATAAAAAAGAATAGGGATTTTAAGATTTATGTCAATTCCCCAAACTTTAGGACTGTGGAATTTTGCTAACTCACACCATTTCAGGGAATGCCTGATACAGATATATGGATAAGGGCGTACATCTGTGCGCCCCTACCAAATGCCTCACTACCGTGCTTTAGCATCCACAGTTCTATACTGTTTTACTCTACGTAACAGGAAAATATGATTGGCTACACAAAACTTAAAGCTTGACCACGCACTTCTGTATTCAACTTGCCTTTATCATAAACAATCTGACCGCCCACTATAGTTGTGACCGCCCATCCTGTGAGGTTCCAACCTTCAAAGGGACTCCAGTGGCATTTGGTTAACAGTTCTTCTCTGAGAACGGGGCGGTATGTATTCAAATCCACAAGCACTAAGTCAGCATCGTAACCAGGGGCGATCGCTCCTTTATTCGGGATACCATAAGCTACAGCTACAGCTTTAGACATCCAGTTGGCGACTTGGGGAACGCTACATTTCCCTTCCATCGCCGCCGTCAACATCACCGCTAAGGATGTTTCTACTCCAGGCATTCCCGAAGGGCTGTTGGGATAGGGTTGTGCTTTTTCTTCTAAGGTGTGGGGTGCATGGTCTGTGGCGATAAAGTCAATTACCCCATCCCGCAAAGCTTGCCATAAAACTTCATTATCTTGGGGCGATCGCAATGGCGGATTCATTTGTGCTAATGTGCCAATACGCTCATAAGCACTAGTATTTAACACCAAATGTTGTGGTGTTACCTCTGCTGTTACCCAACTAGGTTTATCTTGACGCAGCAATTCGGCTTCATCGCCTGTGGACATATGCAGAATATGTAACCGACGCTGATATTTTTTAGAAAGTTTTAATGCTAATTGCGTTGCTAACAGTGCCGCTTGGTTATCTTGAATTTGGGAATGAATTGCTGGGTCTTGAATTCCCGCAAATTGTTGGCGACGCTGGTTAATTCTAGCTTGGTCTTCGGCATGAACGGCAATTAGACGCTGACCTTGAGCAAATATCGATTCGAGTATAGCTTCTTGGTCTACCAACAATTGCCCGTGCATCGACCCCATGAAAATCTTAATCCCTGGTGTGGGATGGGCTGCTAATAAATCAGGAGTGTTATCCCCCGTCGCCCCAATAAAAAAGCCATAATTTACCAAGCACTTTTGGGCAGCACGTTGTAACTTGTCATCTAAAGCGGCTTGGTTAGTTGTCAGAGGGCGCGTGTTGGGCATTTCTAAAAAAGAAGTTACCCCCCCTTTAGCACAGGCACAACTTGCTGTGAATAGGTCTTCCTTATGTTCTAGCCCTGGTTCGCGGAAATGTACCTGGGGGTCGATGACTCCAGGCAACAAAGTTAATCCCGCCGCGTCAATTTCTGTAGTTGCTGTACTGTCGGCAATTGTCGGTGCTACGTCAACGATGTGGCGATCGCGCGTCAACACATCCCCAACCAAAAACTCACCATTCGGTAAAATGATGCGAGCGCCGCGAATTAATAAACTTTGTGGAGATGTCATGAGGCTAACACTTTTCCAACTAGGAGCTATAGACTATAGAAAACTATGCTTTTAGGTCAATCTAGTAAACCATTTTTGTAATAATTTTTTGCACTTAGTGAAAAAAAAGTTTATTTTTAACTTATGAATCAGCCTCATCCCAAAGTCAACGATCAACAATTTAGACTATGGACTAATGACCAATGACCAATCACCAACCTACTCTCTCCCGCTAAGATTAAAAAATATAGTCTCTCTGAGCGAGTTAATTGCTTACACTATTCTTACTTCAGTAATTTCATGCAAAATCAAGTGTCTGAAAATAATTCTAGTAAACAACCTGATAACTCTTGGATCGGAGAGTTAGGTAGAACAGTTGTATTAAGTATTGTTCTGGCCTTGGGTATTCGTACCTTTGTGGCAGAAGCACGTTGGATTCCTTCCGGTTCGATGGAACCCACTCTCCACGGGACACCGAACCAGTGGGAAGCAGACAAGATTATTGTTGATAAATTGAAGTATAGATTTGCTCAACCCCAGAGGGGAGATATCGTAGTTTTTTCGCCTACCGAAGAGTTACAAAAAGAACAATATCAAGATGCTTTTATTAAACGGATAGTTGGCTTACCAGGAGAAACAGTAGAACTGAGGGATGGTAAGGTATATATCAACCAAAAACCGTTAAATGAAACTAGTTATCTCGGCGCTAAACAAAAAACTGTAGTTGATGTTTGTACATCAGGTCAGCAACCAGCTTTCTTGGCAAAACCCCAGACTATACCCCCCGATGCTTATTTAGTCTTAGGAGATAACCGTAATAGCAGCTACGATAGCCGTTGCTGGGGTGTTGTCCCTCGTCAGAATATTATCGGTCGTGCAGTTGTTCGCTTCTGGCCGCTTAATAATTTAGGAGGAATTGATAAATCACCCCTATACCCACAGTAAAAAATAGAGGTAGTCAACAGTCAACAGTCAACAGTTAAGCAAAAATTTTAGACTATAGACTAATGACTAAAAATGTCATGCCTTACTTAGCCAAGATGCTCATCTACCCAATTAAATCACTGGATGGGGTAGAAGTAGAACAAAGGCGACTGCTTGCTAGTGGCGCATTAGAAAATGACCGGGAATTCGCGATATTTGACGGAAATTCCCAGGTGGTGAATGGCAAACGTTATTCATCAATTCACCAATTGCGATCGCCTACGGCGGGGCGTAGCCCATCACATTTTAGCATCCCTCATCGAACCATCTCGTTGCAACTCCCTGGTCAAGACTCAAAATACATATTTCATCTAGACGAAGAAAGACAAGCGCTAACAACCATTTTGAGTGATTTTTTTGGGTTTGCTGTGACCCTACAGCAGAACTCTTTAGTTGGCTTCCCTGATGATTTACAATCAACAGGGCCAACTGTCATTAGTACAGCCACTTTGCAAGAAGTCGCTTCTTGGTTTCCTGGTGTGACAGTCGAGGAAATGCGCCGTCGAATGCGTGCAAATCTGGAAATTGATGGTGTCCCAGCCTTTTGGGAAGACCAATTATTTACCGCATCAGGTGATATGGTTGCTTTTCGGATTGGAGATGTACAATTTTTGGGTGTTAACCCTTGTCAACGTTGTATAGTTCCCACAAGAGACTCCCTCTCAGGTGAGGCTTACCCAAGCTTTCAAAAAATCTTCATCCAAAAGCGACAAGCTACCTTGCCAAAATGGGTTGCTTCATCTCGGTTTAACCATTTTTATCGGTTAAGCATCAATACAAAATTACCCAATTCAGAAGCAGGGAAAATTATTAGGATTGGTGACAAAGTAGAAATTATGACAAGTGATTTGTGCAAATAGAAGTGATAGAATTTACATCATCTAGGTCTTCCCAAAGTTGTAATATAGATCACCGCTTCATCAGCAGGAATTCCTAGAACATCGTTTACATGATCATCGAAGAAGCCGCCAATACCACTGACACCTAAATTCAGTTGAATAGCTGCTAAATTCAAGCGCTGTCCTAAATGTCCAGCATCCATGTGCAAATAACGATAAACGCGATCGCCATATTGAGCGATCGCGGATTTTAAATCAGATGTATGAAAAATTACTGCGGCGGCATCTCTGCCAAGTTCCTGTCCTAGACAGAGGAAGTGTAACTCCCGGCGAAAATTCTTAAAGCGAATTTGTCTTAATTCTTGGGCTTTGGGTGCGTAATAGTAGCAACCAGCCTCTAGTCCTTTGACTCCACAGACAGCAATAAAAGTTTCGATTAAATTTAGGTCAAAATAATCTGGGGAAGTATCTAAATTTTGGTCAATATAATTTTGTGGTTGATAAGTGAAATCAAGTAAAGCTTTGAGTTCATCAAGAGTTAATTCTTCACCATTATAAGCACGGGTAGAGCGACGCTTGTGCATGGTGATTTCCAAGTCTGTCAGCTTTTCTCCCCATTGTATAGGTGTAGTGGCGGTAGGAATTTTCAGACAGAAGGGAAAATTATATTTGTCTTCTAAAGATTTTTCTTGTTTAACAGTTGGTAAATTCAGTTTGCCACTGATACTTGGCGAAATTTGGGTATGGCGATGAAAGTATTTCAACAATTCACCATCAGGAATTTGTGGGTAAGTAGTTTCTGTGGCTGAGGGTAAGGCTGTACATCCGCGTGGTAAATTTTGCTGAATATCTAACAAGTCTGCCAAGGGTAAGACAGCGATCGCACCTTCCTGTAGCGGATCAATATATAGTAAATCATTGACCGCTTCATCAACAAAACCGCCAATTAAGTGAGGACGATAATCGGCGATCGCACCTGCTAACTCAATATTACCTAACAGATGTCCCGTATCCAAACAAATGCGGCGATAAGCCCGGTCTTCATAACGCCAAGCCGAACGATAAAAAACAGCCGTGACAATAATAGCTAATTGGGTATTATCTAAAGCCGGATGCCAGAAACAAGCCTCTTGTAAACTTTGCCAAACATCACTTTCCCAATAGTGCATTAAAGAATGAGTCCGGCATTGGTAATTATACAGCCCTGGTGGTAATAGCGGCGTACCACGGGAAACTAAATACACCTCTGCCGGATACAACCCCCCCGCGCTGGGTGCAGCACGTAAGTATACCGTATTTCCCATAGAAGGCATTCTCGCAGTCAACCCATAACTCCGAAACAGCAACCGCGACAGCCTTTTCCACCATTGACCATTGGCATCATTAACAAATGCCTCTGGTGCTTCTTGCAAGTAGGGTTTAAGGTCAATAGCAGCACCGATTTTATACTCCTTAAACGGCACTGGTTGTTTAGCCCAATCTAACCTCTGACTTTTAGAAGCAAGGGTCTCAGGGTCATATTTAGTACGTTCGTGATAATGTTGAGCAATAGACTGGTATATTTCTGGCATAGTACTTTCAATACCCTTATGACATCCTCATTTTGATCTTGGCATTCATCAGTCCTACTGTTTAGTGTTAATTGGTACATTCCGTAACATTACGATTGTACTGGAAAGGGTTGACTGTTGATTGTACAGACGCGATTAATCTTTGATTGTACAGACGCGATTAATCTTTGATTGTACAGACGCGATTAATCTTTGATTGTACAGACGCGATTAATCGCGTCTCTACTTACCAATGACCAAT